>JARYMM010000100.1 GCA_029907105.1 Anaerolineae bacterium
GATCGCAGCGAGTGCAATATGATTGACGACGACAACAACCTCATCCCCCTGAGCTTCCAGGATGGCACGGTGGTGATCCAGGAGCCGCCGACGGACACGCCCACGCCCACCCGCACGCCCACGGCCACGGTGACGCCGACACACACGTCCACGCCAACGCATACGCCGACGCCGACGCCCACGGCGACACCGACCGTCACGCCCACACCGACGTCTACGCCGACGGCGACGCACACGCCAACGCCGACGCGCACGCCCACGGCCACGCCCACGCCCACGCCGCAGCCAGGCAACCTGTGTGCGCTGGCCTTCCACGACCTTAACGGCAACCTGCGCCGCGAGGCAGGAGAGCCGCTGCTCGCCGATGCCACCATTCGCCTGTACGATGCGGAGGTGGAGTTGCTGGATGCCTACATCACAGACGGCCTGCACGAGCCCCACTGTTGGAGCCTGCGGCCTGGTCTCTACTACCTGCAGGAAACCGATCCCGCCGGCTACGTCTCGGTGGGGCCCGACTGGTGGGCCGTGGGTTTGCCGAGCACGGCCGAGGTGACCGTGGCCTTCGCCGACCGCCTGGCCCCGGCCACGCCCACGCCAACAGCGACCGCCACGGCCATACCCGTTCCGTATCGGGCCTGCCTGCCCTTGCTCTTGAAAAGCGGTGGATGACCACGAAGACACCAGGGCGCGGAGTCCTCTCCTGGTTTTCCCTTGAGCCTTTGTGCCCTGGTGGTGAGATTGTCCTTTGGGGTTCCGACTTGTCTGGGACGGGGATGTCCATGAGAACCGCACGGTGGATAAGCATATGCGTCCTGATCATCGGTGTGCTCTGGGCCAGCCGTTGCAGTGTGATCGCTATGGCAGACCGGTCTCAGGCGCATGTGCCCATCCGCCCACAGCTAGGGAACACGCTGCGGCTCTCCTCGCACACGGTGACCGTGGGCAGCCAGTTCACCGCCCAGGTGCGGGTGCTGGGCCCCACGGCGGTGGCCGGCGTGGACATGCGCTTCACCTTCAATCCTGTCTATCTGGAGGTCTTGGAGATCATCGCCGTGAGCAACGGATTGGATGAGCTCTACCGCAACTACAACAACAGTGCGGGATACGTCGTGTACAGCAAGGGCACGCTGGGGGCTGCCGTGTCCCCCGACTTCACCCTGGTGCAGGTCAGGTTCCGGGCCAGGGCGACGACAACGGGCACGCCGCTGACCTTCGATCACAGCGAGTGCCGCATGATTGACAGCAATAACAACCTCATCCCCTTGAGCTTCCAGGATGGCACGGTGGTGATCCAGGAGCCGCCGACGGACACGCCCACGCCGACGCGCACGCCCACGCCCACACATACGCCAACGCCTACGGCCACACCGACGCGCACGCCGACGCCGACGCGCACGCCCACACCGACCCATACGCCCACACCAACACATACGCCCACGCCGACGGCGACGCCCACGGCCACACCCACGCCCACGCGCACGCCGACGCCGACCGGCACGGCCACGCCGACGCCAACACCTTCGCCCACGGGGCTCCCCACGGCGACGTCTACACCCACCTGCACGCCGACGCCGACACACACGCCCACGCCCACGCTCACGCCTTCGCCGACGGCGACCCCCACGGCGACATCTACACCCACGCCCACGCCCACGCCGACCGGCACGGCCACGCCCACGCCCACGCCGACGGCGACGGTGACGCCAACGGCGACGTCTACACCCACCCACACGCCGACGCCGACGCATACACCCACGCCCACACATACGCCGACGTCTACGGCCACACCGACACGCACGCCGACGCCGACGCGCACGCCCACACCGACACATACGCCCACGCCGACGCCCACGCCCACGCCGACGGCGACGCCCACGGCCACGCCCACGCCCACGCCGCAGCCGGGCAGCCTGTGTGCGCTGGCCTTCCATGACCTTAACGGCAACCTGCGCCGCGAGGCAGGAGAGCCGCTGCTCGCCGATGCCGTCATCCGCCTGTACGATGCGGAGGTAGTGCTGTTGGATACCTACATCACAGACGGCCTGCACGAGCCCCACTGCTGGAGCCTGCGGCCTGGCCTCTATTACCTGCAGGAGACCGATCCTGCCGGCTACGTCTCGGTGGGACCCGACTGGTGGGCGGTGGACCTGCTGAGCATGGCCGAGGTGATCGTGGCTTTCGCCGACCGCCTGGCCCCGGCCACGCCCACGCCGACGCCGACCGCGACCTGGACGCCCACGGCCACACCCACACTCACGCCAACGGCGACCTGGACGCCCACGGCCACCGGCACACCTACGCCGACGGCGACAGCCACGGCCATACCTGCCCCGTATCGGGCCTACCTGCCCTTGTTGTGTCGGGGGTAGCCTGTGCCCTTCGCCGCAGCAGGTATGGCCGGGAGTGCGTCAAAAAGCAGGGCCTTTGCTCACCGGAGTGGCCCTTTCATGCACGTGGACATCGAATCAAGCCTGGACAACGAAGGAGGAAAAACCATGCAGAAAAGCAACCGACGAAAGTCACTGTTCGCCCTGGGTATCGCCGTGATCCTGGTGTTGGTGCCCGCGGCCCTGGCCCTGGCGCAGGCCACGACCCCCATCCCCCCAGCCGTCAACCCGGTGTGGCCGGGAGACACGGTCATCGCCGGCCTGTGGGACCCGCGCTGCGAAGGCGTGACCCTCAACGCCATTGACCAACATGGCAACGTGATCGGAACCGGTGTCATCCAGGCCGACGGTAGCTTCGTGATCTATCTCACCCGGCCGCTCGAAACCGGTGATGTGATCACGCTGCAAGGAGTCTGTGGGCCCAACATACTGATCACCGTGCTGCCGCCCGTACCCATTCCCGAACCGGCCACCCTGATGCTGGTGGGAAGCGGGCTGGCAGGGCTGGCCGGCTACCTGAGCCTTCGCTGGCGCCGACGCTAGATACGCCGGTTCGCCGTTCCTGTCGACTCGCGGCCTGATTGAAGATCGCGCCTGTTTCCCTGCCATCCGAGTTGCACTGAGCTTGTTGCGGTGGCACATGGAGGGCAGGTTTTCCCGCGGAGGCAAGCAGGGCCGTCTTGATTTCCTGTGTGCCGCGGCGCTGTCCAGTCGCCAGGCGCTCAGCCGGTGCTTTCAGCTAAAGCAAGGACTATCGCCTTGAGACCACTTGCGCCCCTGTTATTGATACTGCATACGGCCAGCATGGTCGTGCTGGCCTCTTCAGCCGGTGCCGGGCAGTCGCCGGAGGGGACCATGCCGCTGCCTTCCCTGTATTGCTCGCAGAACGAGCGGCTGGGCTTCGACGTGGATGAGAGCATCGTCCCCTATGACGTGGGCCAACTGCACGCTGGCTGGTACGTGCACTATCCCTGGATCACAGGCGAAGCCCCCCACACGGCCGGGCTGGACTACGCACAGATCATCTCCGTCTGCGACGATGCCTACCGGCAGTGCGCTTACCCTTACTCGCCGCAGGGAGCGACATTGGCGGGCATGGTGGCAGCCAATCCCGGCGCCCTCTGGCTGGTGGGCAACGAACCCGATTGCCCTTATATGGACAACACCGGGCCCGAACGCTACGCGGTGATCTATCACGACGTCTACCACGAACTGAAGCGGCTGGACCCCACGGCCCAGGTGGCCATCGGAGGGGTCGTGCAGGCCACGCCGCTGCGCATGCGCTGGCTCGACCGCGTCTGGCAGGAGTACCAGCGCCGCTACGGCCAGCCGATGCCCGTGGACGTGTGGAACGTCCACGCCTTCGTGCTGCGCGAGGACCGCCGCGGCTGGGGCTGTGGCATCCCGCCGGGACTGCCGGACAACACCGGCGAGCTGCGTGGTATCAACGACCTGGATCGTATGGACCTCTTCGCCGAGCAGATCGTGCGCTTCCGCCGCTGGATGGCCGATCATGGGCAGCGCAACAAGCCGCTCATCGTCGCCGAATACGGCATCCTCTTCAACGAGGAACTGGGCTACGGCTACCAGCGGGTGCGCGATTACATGCTGGCCACCTTCGACTACTTCCTGAACGCCACCGACCCTGCCATCGGCTATCCGGCCGACGGCAACCGTCTGGTGCAGCGCTGGGCCTGGTTCGTCCTCGATCGCAACACTTTCGAGTGGGGCACCTTCTGGGGCGCGCTGTTCGACCGCCAAACGCGCCAGATCACCGCCCTGGGCCAGGAATTCGGCCGCTACGCCGCGCCGCTCGTCACGCCCTACGTGGACCTGCTTCCCCAGCAGGTCACCTGGGCCTGGGCGCAGCCGCCGGTCTTCGGGCAGAGGGCATCGTTGCAGGTGACCACGGCGGTGGCCAACGGGGGCAACGTGGCCGTGCAACAGCCCTTTCTGGTGCGCGCCTGGCTTGGCTCGCCGCCTGGAGGTGAGATCCTGGGGGAGACCACGGTCACCTCGGTGCCCGGCCGCTATGCCGGCCATGCCGTTGCCTCGATCACCGGACAGGTGATGATCAACGGCCCCCGGGAGACGGTGCTGGCCGTGTGGGTGGACCCGGCCGGGGCAGTGGCGGAGTGCCATGAGGACAACAACCAGGCGCAGGTCCCCCTGGCGATAGATGTGGACGTGGCCGTGGATCGCCTGCGCTTCGAGCCAGCACTCGTGCCTGTGGTGCAACCTGGGCAGATGGTGACGGTCACCGTGATCGCCCGCCTGGTCAACGAGGGGGATGTGGAGGTGCGCGATCTCGCGCTGCGCTTCGAGGGCAGCGAAGGGCTCCTGGAGGGCAAGCGCATCGCCGCATTACCTGCCGGGGGACAGGTGGAGATTGGGACAGCATGGCCGGGATTAGGCCAGGGCTTTCACCAGGTGAAGGTCACCGTAGACCCTGACGATGAGGTGCACGAATCGGACGAGGCGAACAATACGCGTCAGGCGACCTTGCTGGTGCCACGCAGCCGCTACTTCTTCCCCTGGATAGCCAACAGACGTTGAGGATTCTCTCTATCCCAAATGGCAAGGGGTTGTGGACATCATGCCATATTGGTATGCCCTGTACACCAAACCTAACGCCGAAGCTCGGGTGGCCAGAGCCCTTCACGAGCGGGGCATCGAGGTCTTCCTGCCCATGGTCAGGAAACATCGCCATCACCGCTGGCAGGCAGGTCCTCTCTTCCCCTGCTATCTCTTCACACAGGTGGATTTGGAGCAGGTGGGCTACTCCGCCGTGGTCTGGACGCCGGGCCTGCGGCGCATCGTGGCCTTCGGCGATAAGCCGGCCGTGGTGCCCGAGGAGGCCATCGAGATGATCCGCCGGCGGTTGGCGGAGATCGAGGGCCAGGGCGGCCTGCCGGCGCATGACTTCAAGCCCGGCGACGAAGTGCACTTCAAAGAGGGGCCGCTGCAGGGCTTGTGCGCCATCTTCGAGGGGCCGATGGGGCCGGCGGAACGGGTGCGCGTGCTCATCGAGTTCCTGGGCCAGGTCAACCGCGCCGAGGTGCCACTGGCCGTTCTGGAACGGGCGCCTTCTGTCGAAGGGAAGCGCCAGCGGCCACGGCGCACGCGTGGTCGTGGGCGGCGCATAGCCGTCAGCGGCCAGGCATAAGCCATCGCCCGGTCATGGGACTTTCCGTCGTAGCCGCTGCTCCGGAAGGTCCTCCATAAGATGTTGCACATCCTGGCTTTTATGGTCAAGCCGGGAGGGCGGAGCGCGGGCAGGCGCAGGGAGCAGAGGAGCAGGGGAGCACCTGTCCCTCTCACCCCTGGGAGAGGCCAGGGTGAGGGCCACCCCTCTCCCCCCTGGGAGAGGCCAGGGTGAGGGCCACCCCTCTCCCCCTGGGAGAGGCCAGGGTGAGGGCCACCCCTCTCCCCCTGGGAGAGGCCAG
>JARYMM010000101.1 GCA_029907105.1 Anaerolineae bacterium
TTTGCCGACGAAGTAATCCCCAAGTTCCGAGTCGGAGATTGCTTCGCCGCCCCTTCGCTTTGCTCAGGGCTTCGGCTTGCAATGACATTTCCAAAAAACTGAAATGCACCCCTGGATAATGGCTTGCGCAGCGATTGGGCGCAAGCCCCAACATGTAGGGGGTGGGAAGAGGATGGCATACATGGCACAAGGGTTTTTCGGATGCATTCTCCTGGTGGACTTGACCCACGGCATCGTCAAGTCAGAGGAATTACCGCCCGGCATCATCGGCGAGGTCCTGGGCGGCTACGGCCTGGGCGTCCGCCTGCTCTACGAGCGCATACCCCCCGCCGCTGACCCTCTCGGCCCTGAGAACATCCTGGGCTTCTTCCCCGGCTTGCTCACCGGCTCCGGCGTGCCCTTCAGCGGCCGCTTCATGGTTGTGGGCAAATCCCCACTGACGGGCGGCTGGGGCGAGAGCAACTGCGGCGGGCACTTCGGTCCTTTGCTGCGCTCGACGGGCTGTGATGGCCTTCTCATCACCGGCAGTTCGCCCCGCCCCGTGGTTCTGGCCATAGACGGCGGCCAGGCGGAACTGCGCGATGCCGGTCACCTGTGGGGGCTGGACACCATAGAGGCCGAACAGCGCATCCGCGATGAGGTCGGCCACGACGCTCAGGTGGTGTGCATCGGCCCGGCAGGGGAAAAACGTTCGCTCATCGCCGCCCTCATCACCGACGGCGGGCGGGCGGCGGCGCGCTCGGGGCTGGCCGCGGTGATGGGCGCCAAACGCCTTAAGGCAATCGCCGTGCGCGGCCGGCAGGAGCTGCCCCTCCACGACCCGGATGAGCTCACCCGCCTCAGCCGGGAATACACCCGCATCTTCCAGGGCGAGGCCCGTCCCCTGCCCCGGCTGCTGCCGCGCCTCACCCGGGTGGTTCTCCCCCTGCTGCGGCGGCTGCGCCTGAAGCCTTCGGGCGGTCCCATAGAGACCATCGTGCACATCTACCGGGAGTACGGCACCTGCTTCGGCACGGCTTTCAGCACGGAGATGGGCGATGCGCCGGTGCGTAACTGGCAGGGCGTGGCCGCCAGCGACTTCCCCCTGGAGCGCAGCGGGCAGATCAGCGACAGCGCCGTGATCCAGCACCGGGTTCGGCGCTATGCCTGCCGCCATTGCCCCCTGGCCTGCGGCGGCGTCGTGCGGCTGCCGGGGGAAGGGGCAGAGGAAGCGCGCAAGCCGGAGTACGAGACGCTGGCTGCCTTCGGCCCGCTGCTCCTCAACGACGACCTGGAGTCCATTCTCCAGGTCAACAGCCTGTGCAACCGTTACGGGCTGGACACCATTTCCACCGGGGCCGCGGTGGCCTTCGCCCTGGAGTGCGCCGAACGGGGGTTGCTGAGCCCGGAACAGGCGGATGGGCTGGACCTGTCGTGGGGCAATGGCCAGGCCATCGTCGAACTGGTGCGCCGCATCGGACGGCGGGAGGGTCTTGGCGAGCTGCTGGCCGATGGCGTACAGCGGGCAGCGGCGCGGCTGGGCGGCGGGGCGGAGGCCTTCGCCATGCACGTGGGCGGGCAGGAACTGCCCATGCACGACCCGCGTTACGAGCCGCTGCTGGGCCTGGCCTACGTGGTGGACCCCACGCCGGGGCGGCACAATCCGGCCAACAGCGGCATCTACGACCTGCCCGCGCTGCGCGACGTTTTCGCCGTCGAGAACCTCTCCCTGCCGGGCCGCTACGACTACGGGCGTAAGGGTGCGCTCTTTGCCCTGCTCAACCGCTACATCCAGGTGTCCGATAGCGCCGGGTTGTGCGCCTTCTCCCTGCTCATGGGCCGCCCGCCGCTGCGGGGGTGGATCAACGCCGCCACCGGCTGGGAGCTCAGCCTGCCGGACCTGCTGCGCATCGGCCACCGCATCCAGGTGCTGCGCCTGGCCTTCAACCTGCGCCAGGGGCTGCGCCCGGACGACCGCTCCCTGCCGCCGCGTGTCGCCGGGCAGCCGCCCTTGCCGACCGGCCCGCTGAAGGGCGTCACCCTGGATATGGCCGCCATGATCGCCGACTACAGGCGGGCCATGGGCTATGACGAAGCCACCGGCATGCCCACGCCGGAGCTCCTGGCATCGTTGGGGCTGTCGTGGCTTATCGAAGACCTGATCGAGGAGACAGCAGATGCGAGTATATCACGATCAGGACGCTGATATGAACCTGTTGGCCGGCCGGCGTATCGGGGTGATCGGCTACGGCAACCAGGGCCGCGCCCAGGCGCTGAACCTGCGCGATAGCGGCCTGGAGGTCATCGTCGGAAACCAGGAAGATGAGTACGCCCAACAAGCCCGCGCCGACGGCTTCACCGTCCTGCCCCTCGCCCAGGCCGCGGCGCAGGCCGACATCTTGCTGCTGCTCATCCCTGACGAGGTCATGCCCCAGGTGTTCGAGCAGGAGATCGCGCCCCACCTGTCAGGCAAAGTGCTGGCCTTCGCCTCGGGCTATAACGTCGCCTTTGGCTTCATCACACCGCCGCCGGACGTGGATGTGGTGCTGGTGGCCCCGCGCATGATCGGTGCCGGCGTGCGCGACCTCTACCTGGCCGGCTGTGGCTTCCCCTCCTTCATCGGCGTGGCCCAGGATGTCTCGGGCCGGGCCAAAGAGATTGCCCTGGCCCTGGCCCGGGGCATCGGTTCGACCCGCGCTGGCGTGGTCGAGGTGACCTTCGCCCAGGAAGCGGAGTTGGACCTCTTCACCGAGCAGTGTTTCGGCCCCGCCTTCGGCCACGTGCTGACCACGGCGGTGGACCTGCTCCTGGAGGAGGGCTACCCGCCCGAGGCGGTGCTGCTGGAGTTGTACATGTCCGGGGAGCTTTCTTACACGCTGGGCAAGATCGCCGAGCTGGGCATGGTGGAGCAGGGCGCGCTGCATTCCCGCACCAGCCAATATGGCTCCATGTCCCGCGGCATGCGCTTCCTGCTGCCGGAACTGCGCGCCAGGATGCGCCAGGGGTTGGAGGAGATCCGCAGCGGCCAGTTCGCCCGCGAATGGGCGGCAGAGCAGGCCGCCGGCTGTCCGACGCTGGCGGCGCTGAAGGAGGCAGCCCGCTCGCTGCCGCTATATGAGCTGGAACGGGAATTGCGCCAGGCTCTGGGGAGCGTCCCGACATACCGGCCTGCCCCGGCGGCGCGGGGAGCTTCCCTGCCTGCCGTTTCTACAGGCAGGAGATGGGCCTGGCTGCGCCGTCTGTGGCCGCGACGGAGCAGGGCACCGGATAGCGCAGCGTTAGGGGCCGCGCAGATGGAGACGGTGCTGCGCCGTTTCCTGGCCCGTGCCGCTGGCGACCCCGCCTTGCGGGCCTTCAGCCGCGGCCGGCAACTGACCACGCACTATGTGCTGAAGGATGTGGGGTTGGAGTTCACCATGCGCTTCCAGGATGGCTCTGTCGCCGCCGGGCTGGGGCCTCCGGATGGCCCCGCCGAGGTGCGTCTGGAGACCACAGGCGAGGTCCTGGACGGCATGTTCACCGGCCGCATCAATGCTCTGCGCGCCGCCATGAGCGGCCAACTCTCCTTCAGCGGTGAGGCCCGCCTGGCCATGAGCGTCCAGCAGGTTCAGGATGACCTGTGCAGGCTATACCGCGCGGCGCGAGAGGAAACGCTGGCCTGACAAAGGATGATACAATCGCAGATACGGTGGCCGCAATCGGTACTGCTTCTTGACCGCCAAACGGTGGTGAGATATAATTGCGGCAGAGTGATTGCTCAGGCCTCTCTGGGCAACCCGGGACGGCGTCTGGCGTTCGCAGACAGGACGAAAAGAACATGGACATCACCACGTTGGAAAACTGGCTCTGGGAAGCAGCCTGCAGCATCCGTGGGCCGTTGGATGCCCCCAAGTACAAGGACTACATCCTGCCCTTGCTCTTCTACAAACGGCTGTCGGACGTGTACGAAGATGAGGTGCGGAAGCTGGGCCAGGAGTTGGACAATGAAGCCTGGGCCCGCCACCTGGCCCAGGAAGACCGTCGCCTGATCCGCTTTTACATCCCCAACGGCTACACCTGGCCCGAGGTGCGCAAAAGCCCCGTCCGCCTGGGAGAACGCCTCACCGAGGCCATGCGGGCCATCGCCAAAGAAAACCCCAAGCTGGAGGGCGTGATTGACATCGTGGACTTCAACGCTACGGCCGCCGGCCAGCGTATCCTGGACGACGACACCCTGGCCCGGCTGATGGAGATCCTCAACCGCCAGCGGTTGGGGTTGCGCGATGTGGAACCCGACATCCTGGGTCGAGCCTATGAGTACCTGCTGCGCAAGTTCGCCGAAGGATCGGGCCAGAGCGCTGGCGAATTCTACACGCCGATGGAGGTGGCCACGCTGATGGCCTGCATCCTCGACCCTGAAGAGGGCGAGGCCATCTACGATCCGGCCTGCGGCTCGGGTGGCCTGCTTATCAAGTCCCAGTTGCGCCTGCGGGAGAAAACAGCACAGCGGCTGGGCAAAGACCCCCACGATCTCCAGCCCGGCGATGTGCAGCGCCCGCTCCAACTCTACGGCCAGGAGATCAACCACGTCACCTACGCCATGGCCAAGATGAACGCCTTTATCCACGATATGGAGGCCGAGATCGCCCTGGGCGATACCATGCGCAACCCTCGCTTCGTCGGCCCTCACCCTCATCCCCCCCACCTCCCTTCCCCCTCTCCCAAAATTGGGAGAGGGGGAAGGGAGGCCAGGGGGGTTGGGGGTGAGGGCTCCCTGCGCACCTTCGACAAGGTGATGGCCAATCCCATGTGGAACCAGAAGTTCGGGACTGAGGTGTACGAGAACGACACCTTCAACCGCTTCACCCGAGGCACGCCGCCGTCCAGCTCGGCCGACTGGGGCTGGATCCAGCACATGGTTGCTTCTCTGAACGAGAGGGGCAAGATGGCGGTGGTGTTGGACACCGGTGCCGTCTCCCGCGGCAGCGGCAACCAGGGTAGCAACAAGGAGCGGGACATCCGCAAAGCCTTCATCGAGGGTGACTTGGTCACGCCCGGCGATCTTGTTGAAGCGGTCATCCTGCTGCCGGAGAACCTGTTCTATAACACCACCGCGCCGGGCATCATCATGGTCATCAACAAGGCCAAGCCGCATCCTGGTGAGATCCTGCTCATCAACGCCTCGAAGCTCTGCGCCAAGGGCCGGCCCAAGAACTACCTGACCGACGAACACATCCGGCAGATCTACGAGATCTACCGGGACTGGCGGGCCGAGGACGGGGTGAGCGCCATCATCACCACCCAGGAAGCGGCCCGCAACGACTACAACCTGAGCCCCAGCCGCTACGTGGCCAGCGACGATGTGGAGCCGCCGTTGCCCCTGGAGGAGGCGCTGGTGCTGCTGGCCCAGGCGGAGGAGGAGCGGGCCGAGGCAGATGCGGAATTGGACGCAGTGCTGTGCGCGCTGGGGTTTGGAGGATGGCGGCATGGCCGTTGATCTGGAAGCTTTGATTGACGCTGGCGGAGGTGAGAGGATGGAATTCAAGGCCCGGTGGAGCGAAGCGGCGCTGGAGACCTTGGCCGCTTTTGCCAATGGGCAAGGAAGGACGTCTTGCAAGTGAAGGGTAGGGGACGCGGTACCTACTATATCTTGAAAGTTGGCAGTTAGTTGGCGATTAGTTGGCGTTTATGGCGCTTGTGAGCAGAAAGAAGCCGCCAGAACGCCAAAGGGGACTGAGG
>JARYMM010000102.1 GCA_029907105.1 Anaerolineae bacterium
GGCCTGTCCTTTCGCCGTCGCTCGAGTAGTAGTAATAGTAGTGGTAATAGTAGTAGCCGCCGCGGCGGGCAGAGAGCTTGTTCAGCACCGCGCCCAGCACATGGCCCCCGACTTTCTGCAGGTTCTCCACGGCGCGCCGGGCCAACTCCCGCCGGGTGACCCCGGCATCCACCACGAGCAGCGTGCCATCCATCTGTGTGGCCAGCACGGCGGCATCGGTGACGGCCAGGCAGGGCGGGCTGTCGAAGATGACCATATCCGCTTCGCTCTTGAGCTGCTCAATAAGGTCCTTCATCCGCGCGGAGCCCAGGAGTTCGGACGGATTGGGCGGCAGAGGCCCGGTGGTGAGCACCCTCAAGTTCTCCACTTTGGTGGGTTGCAGGTAGGCGACCGGGCTGGGATTGGCGTGCAGGAGGGCATTGGTGAAGCCCTCGTTGTTGGGTATCTGGAAGATCTTATGCAGGACGGGACGCCGAAGGTCCGAATCCACCATGATGACCGAATGGCCGGCCTGGGCCATGACCACCGCAATATTGGCTGCGGTGACGCTCTTGCCTTCGATGGGGTTGGCGCTGGTGACCAGCAGGGTCTTCAGTGGCCTGTCCACAGAGGAGAACTGCAGGTTGGTGCGCAGCACGCGATAGGCCTCGGAGATGGGGGACTTGGGATGCTCGGCGGTGACGAGCTTCTCCGACAGGCTTTCCCCTTCAATGCGGGCGATGGCCCCCAGGGCAGAAAGGCCCAACGCCTGGGTGATATCATCCGGGGTTTTGAGGGTGTCGTCCAGGTATTCCAGCAGGAAAGCCGCACCCACGGCCAGGATGAGGCCGATGGCCGCCGCCAGCAGGACGGTCAGCGTCTTCTTGGGGCCGATGGGGACGGTGGGCACGGTGGCCGGCTCCACCACGGTCAGGACGTTGACCGACCCTTCGCCCAGGCTGTTCAGCAGTTGGGCGTAATTGCCCTGATAGACGTTTAGCTTCTGTTGCAAGGCAGCGATCTGGTTCTGCGTATCGGCGATTTGCCGGGCGCTGAACATGCCGTCCAGGGCGTCCTCCAGGCGGCCGATCTCCTCCTTGGTGATCTTGATGTTGGCCTCCAGGTCATTGAGCTGCTGCTCGATGAACTGGCGGCGCTGTTGCTGCACTGTCTGGGGTTGAGTGGGGCTCTGGAGGATGATCTGGTTGGCCAGTTCGCTGGCCACGGCCGCCGCCCGCTGCGGGTCGGTGTCCACGACCTGGATTTCGATGAGCTGGGTGTTGGCCACCGGCTTGATGTTGTACTCCGGCAGCTGGGACAGCCCCAACGCCTCCATGGTGGCCTGGCGCACCGGCTGGCGCTTGGCCACCTCACTGTAGGTCTGGGCCAGCGCCTGGCTGAGCCAGAAGTCGGCCTGGTTGACATCCGGCTTCTGCAGCGCCTGCCCCACCATCAAGGTCGTCTTGGCCTGGTAGATGGGCGACTGCTGGCGCGTGGCCAGGAAGCTGGAGGCCGAGGCCACCAGTGTGGCCAGCACGATCAGCCACAACCACTTCCAGATCACGGCCGCATATTGGCGTAGTTCCATAGTTCCCCTCTCATGTTATATTGTAACTCAATCGGCACCTTGTGTCAAGCGCCTATCTGATCCACACCGGATCCCAATCGTTGTAGGGATTGTTGCTGAGGTTGCGCTGCTCGCTGCCGTCGGCGTTCATGACCCAAATCTGCCGGCGGCCTGTGCGGTTGGACCAGAAGGCAATTTGCGTGCCATCCGGCGACCAGGTAGGAAACTTATCCCAAATGAACTCGTTGTAGGTCAGCCGGCGCAGTTCGTCGCCGTTGGAACGGACGACGTAGATTTCCTCCCCCATGCCGCTTTCGTCGGAGACGAAAACGATGCGATCGTCCACAGGCGACCAGGCCGGATCGTAGGCGATCCCCGACCCGGTGCGGGAAACCTCCCAGGAGCCTCCCGATTGGGGAAATTCCACGTGCACCTGGGCGTTCGGCCCCACAAAGACCCGATAGTTGCCATCCGGCGACCACTGCTGGGCCTTCAGGGCCAGTTCGTAGGGCCAGCGGCTGGTCAGCAGGGCAACGCGACTGCCGTCTGGTTCCATTACGTACACGGCCACCTGCCCGCTGCGGTCGGAGAGAAAGGCGATCTTTCCCCGGAGCACGGCAGGGATGCTCGGTGGCAGAGGCGTCGGAGTGGGGGTAGTGGTTGGCGTCGGGGTGAGCTTATCCAGGTAGATCAGCAGGGGCATGGGAGTGCCCGTCGGCGTGGGCGTGGCTGTGAACATGTAAAACGGCGTCGGCGTGAAGGTGCCTTTGGTCAGGGCCACGATGGTGGCCCGGGCGGAGATGGCGGTGGCCGTGGCCCCGTTTTCCGGCGTCGGCGTGGCCGTCACCACGATGGCCACCACCCAGTTGGCGGGCAGGGGGGTGGCCGTGCCCTCACGGGCCTGGCGTGTGGCTTCGGCGATGGCCGTGGCCAGGGCAGCCAGCGCGCTCTCCGGCGTCGGCGTGGCCGTGACGATGACAAAAGTGGGCGTCGGCGTGGCCGTCGCCACGTTGGGCGGCGTGGGGGTGAAGGTGCCCGTGGTCAGGGCTATGGCCGTGGCATAGGCGGAGATGGCCGTGGCCGTGGCCGCGTTCTGGGGCGTGGGCGTGGGGGTCACCACGATGAGTGAGGTGGTTGGCGTGGGCGTGGCTACATTGGGCGGCAGCGGTGTGGGCGTGCCGGTCATGATGGCCTGGGCGGTGGCCGTTCGCAGCATGGCCGCCGCGGTCAGCACGTTCTCCGGCGTCGGGGTGCTGGTGACCACCACATACTCGATGGTGGCCGTGGGCAGTGGGGTGCGCGGCGGCGGCCCGGCGCTGATCCACAGCACGGGCCCCTGCCCCCGGCTGGCCGGGCCGTAGCCGCTGTCCCAGGCGAAGACGTTGTTGGAGCCGGTCTGGGGGCCATCCAGCCGGAAGGAGATGGCGCCGTCCAGCAGCCGCCCCTCCAGCAGCCGCAGTTGTTCCTCATTGAAGGCGAAGACATTATCGCGGCCAACGATGAGGTCATCGTGACCCAGCACGGGCAGCAACGCCTGTTCGGCCACGGCGTTGTGCAGGGTCTGAAAGGTCTGGCGCGACCAGTCCTCGTTCACCTCCTTGCTCAGGATGCGCACCTCCCAGGTGCCTCCCTCGCCCAGGCGCTGGTCGCTGAGCCCGGTGAGGTGCAGCGCTGCGGCGTGGAGTGGCGTGCCCGGGGCGATGCGGGAGAGGTCAAACTGCCAGGCCCCGTGGAAGATGACGCCGTCGTGAGTGCCGCTGTGAATGAAGGAATCGCCGAAATGATTGCCCCGCGTCTCGTTGCTGGCCACCCAGCCCACGGCGCCGGCCGAGGGGTTCAGGGTGAAGATGCGGCCTTCCGGCCAGGGCGTGGGCGTGGCCGTGGGCAGGAGCACCGGCGGGGAGGTGGGAGCCGGGGTCGGATTGACAGCCGGGAAGGGGGTCGGCGTCGGCGAGGGAGCATGGTCGGGCGTGGGTGGCAGGCTGACCGTGGCCTGGGCCGAAGCGGGGGAGGGGTGGTCGGGAGGCATCAGGATGGACCCGTAGCGCCAGACCACCAGGGCCAGCAGCACCAGCGCCGTGCCCCACAGCAGCGACCGCCACCAGGGAAAGGGCGGGGCTAGCGCTTCGTCGGCCCCGGCCTCTGTTTCGGCTGCCAGGGGACGGGGCTGAGGCCGCCCCGGTTCGGGGGGCGTGACGTAGCGCGGGCAGGCGGTATGCCCCTCCGTCAGGCACAGCCGCTCCTGGTCGTGCAGTTCGATCTCCGCCGGCGCAGGGGAGGCGAAGCAATGGTGCCTCCGGTCAGGGTACGATAAGTGCAGGGATGGGTCTTCGCTGAGGCCCAGATGAGGGCAGTGGGTTAAGGGCATGAGTTTGAGCCTCGTTCCTTCCTACGGTGTCGTTTCTTCAACACGGCCGGCTCTGGCGGTCCAGCGGGAGCAAACAACATTCGCCGCGTCTTTGACGATGTCCACGGCCCCCTTGAGCCATCGGTAGGGGTAAGCAAACGCCCAGAGGGACGGAGGCCTGAGGCCATAACGTTCCACCATGAACTGTCGGGAAGGGAACAGCTTGCCGGCCAGAAAGCGCAACTTCGTCCGCCCCCTGGGGAGGGCCAGCAGCTCCAGCAACGTCTCAGCAGCTTCCGTGTGGCCAGCCGAACGGTGATGATGGTAGGCCGCTCTTTCCAGAAGCGAGGGATGATGAGCGGCCAGGGCGCGCCGAACCTCTTCGGGCACGGGAGCGCCGATGTCGCGGTTCACGTTCTCCAGGGCTGCTTGGACCGGGAGCGTCAGGCGGTAGCGTCGGGCGCGGGCGACAACCGCGTCCCAGTCCAGCGCAAAGTGCTTCAGCAGCGCGGCCACGTCCCAGGCCCACAGGAGCGGCGGTTCGAAGCCATGGTGGAAGGAGAGATGGGCGCAGAGGTGAAGCAACTGATCCTCCAGGGCCAGCAGGCGGGCGCTCTGCCGGCCCACGGCCACCGGCCGGGTGCGATCCCACAGCTCCTCGACCGGGATGGCCCTGCGGTAGTACATGACCACGAATGGATGCCAATGCAGTTCCACCGAGACCTGTCCCGGTGCGCGCCCTTGCAGCCGCCATTCGTTCTCGAACTCGTACACGAAGCCGGGCCGCACCTCCTGTACGAGCAGGCGATACCCTTGCGACGTCAGAGCTGCCACAGCTTCCTGTACCATCTCTCTGGGCACAAGTAAGTCTATGTCGCGCATAGGGCGCAAGGCCGGGCTATCGTATACGGTCAGGGCCAGGGCCGCCCCTTTGAGGAGCACGGCCTCGACCCCTGCCGCGCTCAGCACGCTCAGCACCTCCTCCAACTGGGTGAAGAGGCGGTCGTTGCGCAGCAGGCTAAGCCGGTACAACGCTTCCAGACGCGCCCATGCCCAGGCCGGCACCTGTGCGCCCAGGCCGGCGCGGCGCAGGCGGTGGTACAGCAGCGGCAGCAGGTCGCGATGGGGCAGGGAGGAGAGGACGTATGGCCAGGGAAACTCCTCGGCCACCAGCGCCCGCAGAGACGGACTGTCCTCTCCCTGCTCCAAGCGGCGCAGGCACTGGAACAAGGGGTCGGGTGAGAAGGCCGTCATGATCGGCACCTCCATCGGCCAACGCGGGCGCGGAGGATCCCCCCGGCCAGGGAGCGAAGGGCCAGGAGCCGGCCGAGCAGTGGCCACGGCCAGCGGCCAAGTTCGATCATGCCCTGACTGTCCTCCACGGCCACGACTTTGCCCACAAGATCGTCCAACCTGGCTGGGGGATCGAAGCGCGGCCAGCGATCCCCTTTGGTGATGAACCACAGGCCATCCTCATCCCGTCCCACCCTGACCACGCGGTGCACCAGCAGGGTTCGGTGCGCCGTGGCGTCCTCTGCCGGCGCCCAGCGCAGGACGACATCGCCAAAGCGCACGCGCCTCACGTCGTGCCGGACGACCACCGTACAACCGGGCCTGAGCAGAGGAGCCATGCTCGTGCCCTGGACAGGCAAATGGGTTTCCTTGCCCTCAGAGGCCCGGGTATGCAGCAATGAAGACAG
>JARYMM010000103.1 GCA_029907105.1 Anaerolineae bacterium
ATGGGCCGCCGCCCAGCCCTGCCCGCCGCAGGTGGAGAGCCTTCTGAACCGCTTCGCAGATCGCGTATCGCCTATCGCCTATCGCCATTCGCAAACTGAAATCCGCAATCCACATTCCGCAATCCGCAATCGGCAATCCGCAATCCGCGTTATCCTCGTCACCGCCCATCGCCGCGAGAGCTTCGGCGAGCCCTTGCGCCGCATCTGCATCGCCCTGCGTCAACTGGCGCGCCGCGGGGATGTCCACATCATCTACCCCGTGCACCCCAACCCACACGTCCAGGGGCCGGTGCATGAGCTGCTGGACGACGTCCCCCGCATCACTCTGCTGCCGCCGGTGGACTACCTGACCCTGGTGCATCTGATGAAACGCAGTTTCGTGATCCTCACCGATTCGGGGGGCATTCAGGAGGAAGCGCCGGGCCTGGGCGTGCCGGTGCTCGTTCTGCGGGAGGTCACCGAGCGGCCCGAGGCAGTGGAGGCGGGCGCGGCGCGGGTCGTGGGCACCGATCCGCAGCGCATCCTGGCCGAGGCAGAGCGCCTGCTGGATGATCCCGCTGCCCATGCCGCCATGGCCCAGGCTGTCAACCCCTACGGCGACGGCCACGCCGCCGGGCGCATCGTCGCCGCCCTGCTCCCCTCTCCCTTTGGGAGAGGGCAGGGTGAGGGAGAGAGGGCAGGGTGAGGGCTCCCCTCTCCCCCCTCGGTTCCCCTCTCCCTTTGGGAGAGGGTAGGGTGAGGGAGAGAGGGTTAGGGTGAGGGAGAGAGGGCAGGGTGAGGGCTCCCCTCTCCCCCTGGGAGAGGGCAGGGTGAGGGGGCTTGTCCTGAACATCGTGAGCATTGTTCATCCCTTGGACCGCGCCGCGCTATCGCCTGCCATCCGGCGCCCTGCTGCTCCTCTTCGCCGGACTGGCTGTCGCCGATGGGGGCGGGGGAGCAAGGGTGCAGGGGAGCTGAGGAGCGGAGAGGCAAGGGAGCAAGGGCGCAGGGGAGCAGGGGAGCGGAGGAGAGGGGGCAGGGGATGAGCGAGGGGATACCCCTCGTACTCCCCAGGCTTCCGCTGCGCACGCCCCGCTGCCTTATGGAATTGTCCCTTTTCCTCCGGTTGGTGTATAATATCCAATATCCGTTGTGAGCATTATCTCTCGTGGAGAATAGCCATGGAAGTGAAGACAATGAGTACGATTGTGATTGACATCCCGGCAGAGACTTACAGACGGTTGGCAGAGCAAGCTCACAGAGCTGGCAAGGCACCGGAGATATTTACCCGTGAACTGGTCGAGTCGGCTGTACAGACTCGTGAAGAAATGCCACCAAGAACGGTACGGGAGGTCCTGCAGGCCGCGGGACGGATCCGGCCCCTGAGCGAAACGCTGCGACGCAAGATCATTCCTGGTGTCACCCTTAACGAAGTCCGCATGGCCCTGAGTCAAGCGGCCGGCCCGTCCCTCAGCGAAATTATTCTGGAACAACGAGGACCTAAGCCGTGACCGACTACTATCTCGATGCCAGCGCTTTGGTCAAGCGCTACGCCGATGAAGTCGGCAGCGCCTGGACTCGTCAGATCACTGATCCCCTTGCCCAGAACACGGTTCTGCTCGCCGAGATCACTCTGGCAGAAGTGGCCGCCGCTTTGGCCGCCCAACATCGAGCACCCGGCGGCATAACTCAAGAGCAGAGAAATCGAGCACTCAGCCGCTTTCTGCAGGACTGCGATGAGCATTTCTTGCTTCTGCCGGTGGACCGCCCCGTCATTGACCGCGCTGTCGAGCTGACCCAGAGCCACCCTCTGCGCGGGTACGACGCTGTTCAACTGGCAACCGCTCTGGTAACCAACGAGATATTGCAGGCCCAAAACCTGCCTTCCCTCGTGTTCGTCGCGGCCGATGATGACCTCCTCACCGCTGCTGAAGCCGAACAGTTCCCCGTGGACAACCCGCTGCGTCATCCTTGATCGCCTATTGCCTATGGCCACGCCATATGGTCCCACTGGCCGGCGTCTGTCGGCTCTTCGCCCACCACCGGCCGCCCGCCTGATCCAGGCTCTCGTCTCGGTGCCTGCGCGTCTGACTGGCCTGCCGCCTCACCCCTCCCCCTCCAGCTTACCCTCTCCCCCTGGGAGAGGGCAGGGTGAGGGCTCCCCTCTCCCTCTGGGAGAGGGTTAGGGTGAGGGCTCCCCTCTCCCTCTGGGAGAGGGCAGGGTGAGGGCTCCCCTCTCCCTCTGGGAGAGGGTAGGGTGAGGGCTCCCCTCTCCCTCTGGGAGAGGGTAGGGTGAGGGCTCCCCTCTCCCTCTGGGAGAGGGTAGGGTGAGGGAGAGAGGGCAGGGTGAGGGAGGCTTGTCCTGAACATCGTGAGCATTGCTGATCTCCTGCGCCGCGCCGCGCTATCGCCTGCCGTCCGACGCCCTGCTGCTCCTCTTCGCCGGACCGGCCTTGGCCGATGGGGCGGGGGAGCAGAGGAGCGGGGGAGCAAGGGTGCAGGGGAGACAGGTGAAGGGGAGAAAGGGAGTGGGGAAAAGGGGAGGTGACTGCCTTGTCGGCCAGAGCCTGCACTTCCTGTTCGCTGCTCACCAGAATGCCCTTCTCCTGGGCGTAGGCCTGCCCCGAAGGCGTGCAACCGGTTTTGGCGATGAACCAGGGGTGGGCACTCAAATCGAGAGCTTTGCTGTAGAAACGGGCCAGATCATTGCTGTCGGCCCGGCGATTGCGCCACTTGACTTCCACAGCCCAACGAAGGGTCATCTCCGTTCTCCTGATCTTAATTTCCTGCAATCCACATCCCATGCACATCCTGTTTATCATCCCTTACGTACCCAACCTCATCCGCGTCCGACCCTATAACCTGATCCGCCACCTGGCCGCCCGCGGCCACCGTATCACCCTGGCCACCCTCTGCTCCTCGGACGACGAACAGGCCGACCTGCAAACGCTGCGCGACCAGGGCATCGAAGTCATCGCCGCCCCCCTGCCACGCCTCTGTTCCCTGGCCAACTGCCTGCGCGCCCTGCCCACCGACGTGCCCCTGCAGGCCGTCTACTGCTGGAGCCCCGCCCTGGCCCGAGCCCTCAACGAGGCGATAGGTCAACAGCTCAACGAGGCTCCTGGCTGCGGAGCGCCCGGCACATCGCCATCCCCCGTTGCCTCGTCGCCCCGTCGCCCCGTTGACATCATCCACGTCGAACACCTGCGCGGCGCCCGCTACGGCCTGCATGTGCAATCCGCACTCCACAATCCGCAACCTGTGGTGAGCGAAGTCGAACCATCCACAATCCGCATTCCGCAATCCGCACTCCGCAATCCGCAACCCGTGGTGAGCGAAGTCGAACCATCCGCAATTCCCATTGTCTGGGACTCTGTGGACTGCATCTCCTACCTCTTCGAGCAGGCCGCCCGCCACAGCCGCAGCCCCTTCGGCAAACTGATCACTCGCCTGGAACTGGCCCGTACCCGCCGCTACGAAGCCTGGCTCGTCCACCAATTCGCCCGCGTCCTCGTCACCTCCGAAGTGGACCGCCAGGCCCTGCAGGATCTGGCTTCACGCTTCACGCTTCACGTTTCACGCATCACGCATCACGCAACACGCCTCACGCCTCACGCCTCACGCATCACGGTTCTCCCAAATGGCGTTGACCTGTCCTACTTCACCCCCGCCGACGCCCCCCGCGAACCGGACACCCTGATCTTCAGCGGCAAGATGAGCTACCACGCCAACGTCACCGCCGTCCTGCACCTGGTCAACGACATCATGCCCCTCGTCTGGGCCGGGCGTCAGCACGTGCGCCTGATCATCGCCGGCAAAGACCCGCCCCGCCAGGTGCGCGCCCTGGCTGCCCGCCACTGGCCCCTGATCACCGTCACCGGCACCGTGCCCGACCTGCGTCCTTACCTGCGCCAGGCCACGGCCGCCGTCGTGCCCAGCCCCTATGGCGCCGGCATCCAGAACAAAGTGCTGGAGGCGATGGCCTGCGCCACGCCGGTGGTGGCCAGCCCCCAGGCCGTCTCCGCCCTGCAGACGACGGATGGCCAGGATGTCCTGCTCGCCGCCGAACCGGCCGAGTTCGCCCGCCGCCTGCTGCACTTGCTGGAGGACAGCGAACTCCAGCAGCGCATCGGACGTGCCGGGCGGGCGTACGTCGAAAAGAATCACGACTGGCGCGTCATTGCCGCCAGGCTCGAGGAGGTCTATCGAGAAGTGCTCTCCTGACCTTGTCATGCCTTCGACGGGCTCAGACCAGGGCTGAGCGGGTTCCCGACGCCAATCCCCATTGCCCGGCCAGCAC
>JARYMM010000104.1 GCA_029907105.1 Anaerolineae bacterium
GGGCCGCGCCATGGCCAACTCGCAATGACACAGGCCAGGCTGGCTCTCGCTCCCGCCACTAAAGTGAAATACACCCGGAGGTGACACGCGCGGAGTCAGTGCTTGCCGTCTGCCTGGCTCCGTGATATAATAAATGTAGAGGCGCAGCTATGGATGTCCCCAAGATCCTGCTCACCGGCCGTCCCGGCGTGGGAAAGACGACGGTCATCATGCGCGCGCTGGCCCTGCTGGAGCGGCCGCGAGCCAGCGGCTTCTACACCCGCGAGCTGCGCGGTCCCCGTGGCCGCCTGGGCTTCGAGGCCGTGGCGCTGGATGGCCACAGGCAGGTGCTGGCCCACGTGGACTTCCGCAGCCCGCAGCGGGTGAGCAAATATGGGGTGGATGTGGCCGGCTTCGAGCGGGAGATCGTGCCCTACGTGGACCCCACGGCGCGGCCTGAAGCCGATCTCATCGTCGTGGATGAAATCGGCAAGATGGAGTGTTTCTCGGAGCGCTTTCAGGCCGCGGTGTGGCGGGCGCTGGACAGTCCCTTGCCGCTGCTGGGCACCATCGGCCAGGCCGGCGGGGGCTTCATCGCCCGGGTCCGGGCGCGGCCCGACGTGGAGGTGATCGAGGTCACGCCGGCCAACCGCGAGCGGCTGCCGGCGCAACTTGCGGCGCGGCTGAGGCAAGCATACCTTCAAACAGCAGTGGAGGCAAGACCATGAGAATTGTGTTGGATGCCATGGGCGGCGATCACGCCCCAGGGGTGGTGGTGGAGGGGGCCGTGCAGGCCGCCCGCCAGTGGGGCACGGAGATCATCCTGGTGGGGCAGGAGGACGTGGTGCGGGCCGAGCTGGCCAAACACGACACGGCGGGCCTGCCGCTGTCCATCGTCCACGCCTCGCAGGTGGTGACGATGGAGGAGCACACCATGGCCGTGAAGCAGAAGAAGGACTCCTCCATGATGGTGGGCATGCGCCTGGTCAAGGAGGGGCAGGCGGACGCCTTCGCCTCGGCGGGCAATTCGGGGGCGGTGCTGGCGGCGGCCATCTTCGGGCTGGGGCGCATCCGGGGCATCGCCCGCCCGGCCCTGGCCACCGTCTATCCGGCGGCGCCGGGGCCGTGTCTCCTGCTGGACATGGGCGCCAACGCCGACTGCAAGCCGGAATATCTGCTGCAATTCGCCCTCATGGGTGATGCCTACGCCCGCCAGCTCTTCGGCATGGAGCGGCCGCGCATCGGCATCGTCTCCAACGGCGAGGAGGAGGACAAAGGCTCCATGCTCGTGCGCGAGACGTACCCCCTGCTCAAGGCCAGCGGCCTCAATTTCATCGGCAATGTGGAGGGGAAGGACATCGGCCGCGGCCTGGCCGATGTGGTGGTCACCGATGGAATGACGGGCAATGTGATCGTCAAGCTGTCGGAGGGGTTGCTCTCCTTCCTGGCCCGTTTCCTCAAGGAGCAGTTCACCAGTGGTTGGCGCAACAGGCTGGGGCTGGCGCTGATGGTGCCCGGCCTGATCGCCATGCTGCCAGGGTTGGCGCTGATGCTGCCCACGCTGCGCAACCTGCGGCGGCGCATGGACTGGCGGGAGTTCGGCGGCGCGCCGCTGCTGGGCGTGGACGGCGTGGTGGTCATCGGCCATGGCCGCAGCGACGCCGTGGCCATCAAGAACATGGTGCGTTCCGCCCAGACTGCCGTGCAGCAGGACGTGGTGGGGACGATCAAGGAGGCCCTGGCGCAGCGCGGGATGGACCGCCAGGGGCAGATGGAGGTTTGACATCTGCCTGCGTTGGCCGTATAATTCGGCACAGGCAAGGAGGGCACGATGCCACCGCACGTCGCCGTGGTCGGCAGCCTGAACATGGATCTGGTCATCCGCACGCCCCGTTTCCCCAGCCCGGGCGAGACCATCATCGGCCGCGATTTCCACACCATTCCCGGCGGCAAGGGGGCCAACCAGGCCGTGGCGGCGGCCAGGCTGGGCGCCCGGGTGAGTATGGTCGGCCGCGTCGGCGATGACGGCTTTGGAGCCCAACAACTGGCCAACCTTTCCGGGTTGGGCATTGACGTCTCACATATCCGGCGCGACCCGGCCGCGGCCACCGGGGTGGCGCTCATCGCCGTGGACGAAGGGGGACAGAATTCCATCATCCTGGCCTCGGGGGCCAACATGCGGCTGAGGCCGGCGGACGTGGAAGCGGCGGAGGAGGCCATCGCCTCGGCGGCCGTGCTGCTGCTGCAACTGGAGGTGCCCCTGGAGGCGGTGGAACGGGCTGTCGCCCTGGCCCGTGCCCACGGGGTGACGGTGGTGCTCAACCCGGCACCTGCCCGAGAGCTTCCGCCGTCCCTTCTGCGTCAGGTGGATTTCCTCATCCCCAACGAGAGCGAGACAACCCTGTTGACGGGGGTGCAGGTGGACGATATGGAGGCCGCCCGACAGGCTGCGACCAGGCTGCGCCGCGCCGGGGTGGGCACGGTCATTCTGACGTTGGGTGAGCGCGGCGCACTTCTCGTGGATCGTGTGCAGGCTACTCATATACCCGGCTTCCAGGTCGAGGTGGTGGATACCACGGCGGCGGGGGATGCCTTCGTGGGCGGCTTCGCCGTGGCCCTGGCCGAAAAGCAGAGCCTGATGGAAGCGGTGCGCTTCGCCAACGCCGCCGGCGCTCTTGCTGTGACCCGCCTGGGCGCGCAGCCGTCCCTCCCTACCCGTGCCGAAGTGGAAGCCTTCCTGAGCGCCGTGTCGTCTGCTCTGAAAATGTCACCCTGAGCGCAGCGAAGGGTCTCTTGCTCGCTCCCGCATGGGATTCTTCGCTCCACTTCGTTCCGCTCAGAATGACATTTTCGTGCTTCGTGGTGGCCTGTCAGTCCATGATCACTGGCAAGGAGAAAGTATGACCACCAGATTTCGCCTGCGGGCCTTCCTGCAGCGGTTCGGCCTTATCATTTCCTTTATCCTGTTGTGCCTGGGGCTGACCCTGCTCTCCGATCGCTTCCTGACCACGGATAACGTCATCAACATCCTGCGCCAATCCACTATCAACGGCATCATGGCCGTGGGCATGACCTTCGTCATCTTGACGGCGGGGATTGACCTGTCTGTGGGCTCGGTCCTGGCTTTGACCGGCGTGGTGGTGGCCGATTTAGTTCAGAAAGGGTGGGCGCCCCTGCCGGCGATAGCCGCGGCGGTGGGCCTGGGGGCGGTGGCGGGAGCGATCAATGGGCTGATCATCACCCGCATCAGGGTGCCGCCCTTCATTGCCACGCTGGGCATGATGACCGTGGGACGGGGGGTTGCCCTGACCTACACGGGCGGGGGCCCGATCACCGGTTTGCCCGACAACTTCCGTTTTGTGGGCACGGGCTTTCTCGGCCCGATCCCCATGCCCCTCATCATCGCCGGCGTGGTTTTCCTGTTGGGGCATGTTCTCCTCACCCGCACCAAAATAGGCGAATACATCTACGCCATCGGCAACAACGAGGTGGCGGCGCGTCTTTCCGGCATTCCCACGCGCCGCTACATCACTGCCGTTTACGCCATCTGCGGCTTCCTGGCCGCTCTGGCCAGCGTCATCCTGGTCGCCCGGCTGAACTCCGGGCAGCCTTCGGCGGGCTATGGCTTCGAGTTCGATGCCATCGCCGCCGCCGTGGTGGGCGGCATCAGCCTGGCCGGCGGCGAGGGCAGTCTGGGGGGCACGCTCCTGGGGGTGCTGTTCATCGAGGTGCTGAAAAATGGCCTCAACATCCTCAACGTGTCGTCGTTCTACCAGCAGGTGGTCAAAGGCGTGGTGATCGCCCTGGCCCTGCTCCTGTACCGGGCGATCAAGTGAAAGATCGTGTAGCGGGGGGTAGGAGCGCGTTGGGTAAAAGAAAGGAGGGATGTAGAGGGAAGCGAAATGTCGAATGTCTCTGAACCGGGAAGGACTGTTCCCGGGTACTTTGGCCTTGGGCCAAAAAGCAAGCCAACAGAAGGAGGTCAGGAGAGATGAAACGCTGGTTTTACCTGGGTCTGAGCATGGTCGTGGTGGGCGTCCTGGCGCTGAGCGGCTGCACGCCACCTGTCGCGCAGCCGCCAGCCGAAGCGCCAGCGGCGCCCGCAAAGGTCACCCTGGGCCTGTCCCTCTCCACGCTGGACAACCCCTTCTTCGTCACC
>JARYMM010000105.1 GCA_029907105.1 Anaerolineae bacterium
CGCTCAGCATGACAGCTTGTTTGCGCCTGTCACTCTGAGCGGAGCGAAGAGTCTCCAACAGGTGCTTCGCTGCGCAGATGCTTCGCTGCGCAGATGCTTCGCTGCGCAGATGCTTCGCTGCGCAGATGCTTCGCTGCGCAGATGCTTCGCTTCGCTCAGCATGACGGGGCGAAGTGCCTTTTTGAGGCCATCGCCGTACTGAACGCAGCTTCCTCGTACAGGCGCTGGCGCAGGGCACAGAGGTCATCGGTGGCCCACCACGTGCCCTGCCGATGCCATACGCTGGCCGGGCAGCTCCCCTGGCAGAAGTTCCGCCAGTCGCAGGCCCGGCAGGCAGCAATCTGGGCCGTGCGGCCGGCACAGGTGGCCACGATCTCCCGCAGACGGGGCGAAGCGGCCAGTTGGCCCAGGTTCATCTCCCGCACGTTGCCCAGGCGGAAGGGCGGAGCCATCAGCAGGCTGCAGGGATAGGCATCGCCAGTGGCGTCCACAGCCAGCATACGCCCCAGCCCGCACCACCTCCCTTCGCCGGACGTGTGCAGGGCGAAACCGGGCAGGCCAGCGTCCACGGCAACAGAGCGTCCATCCCGCAACAGCCGCAGGTATAGCTCCTCGTAGAGCCAGGCCTGCTCGTCGGCCCCTACCTCCAGCTCATCCCAGGCTGCAGCAGCCCGGCCCACCCGTTGCAGGGGAAAGAAACGCACTGCCGGCACCCCCCGTTCTTCGGCCAGGGCTATCAGGTCCAGGCACTCGCCGACGTTGGCACGCATGACCGTCACTGACAGGGCCAGGCGGTCGCCGATGCCGCAACGCTGCAACCGCTCAATCCCCTGCCATGCCCGGGCGAAGGCCCCCTGCCCCCGGATGCGGTCGTGGGTGGCCGCCGTGGCCCCATCCAGGCTGACCTGCACGCTCACCCCCAGCTCCACCAGCGCCTGCGCCATCCGTTCGCCGATCAGCGTGCCGTTGGTGGAGAGCAGGGTCTTGACCCGGCCGGCGGCATAGCTCAGGATTTCCAGGACATCCTCGCGCAGGAGGGGCTCGCCGCCGCTGATGATCACCCTGTCGCCGCCCATCGCCGCCAGTTCGTCTACCAGCCGGCGAACATCGTCGAGGGTCAGCCAATCCTCCTGGCTCATGGCCGGGGTGACCGCACAGTGCCGACAGCGCAGGTTGCAGCGGCCGGTAACGTAGAGGGTCAGCCGGCGCAGGCCGGGCTGGCCGTTGGACGGGCCTGCTCCGCCCTCCTCGCCCAGAAAGCCGGCCCGCTCCAGTTGGCCCAGGAAGGCCAGCACGTCGTCGTGGACCGAGTACGCAGGCCGACGGTAGCGAGCGGAGAGGAAGGAGACGATTTCCCCGACGGAGCACCCGATACTGCACAGCCCCACTACCTGATAACCCGTCTCGTTCACCACCGTCCAGCGGGGCTTATGGGGATGCAGGAGGAGATGAAGCGTCCCCCTGGCCCGATGGATGAGGCCAACAGGCAGCCGGGGCCTGAAGGAAGGGTCGTATCTTTCCATCCCTGTCCGGATCAGGGCCTCAAGACGGGCAGGCCGGGGGAGAAGGGCAAGAGCGGGTTGCAGTCCATCACCGAGCCATAGAAGGAGCAGGCCTGCGCTGGCCCCAACATCTCCAGGATCTTATCCTCATGGTAGGAGAGCACCTGCGGGGGCTCGTAGGCGGGCAGGTTCTGCGGGTTGGCTGTCTTCGGCCAGGCTTCGTCTCTCGGGTCCTTCATCGAAGCGCCTCCTCTGTTTCCAACAGGCCGCGTTCGGTCAAAGCGGCAAGAAGGTCTCGAACGTCGGCCAGCACGTCACGGTCGGAAGGGACAGCGAAGCGGGCCCTGATGGCCTGCTCCGCATCCTCCAGGGTGTGCCGGCCGTCGCACAGGTTCCAGACGAGCGCTGCCGTGGGATTGAGCACATGCACGGTCTCGCTGCGCGGATCGTGGAGCACGATTTCATCGCCGGCCTGGGTGACCAGGAGATGCTGACTTTGCCGGGGTATGGTGGTCATGACGTGATGCGTAATGCGTGATGCGTGATGCGTAATGTGTAAAACGTAAAGCGTAAAGCGTGTTGTGTGGATCAGCGCTTCAGGGCCAGGAAGGGCAGGTTGATGCGATACTGGGGCCGGGGTGTGCCAATCACCGGACCGTGGAGGGTGCCTGCGCCATAGATGTCCACCTCTTCCAGCCTGTACCAGTAGACGGTGCCGGGCACGATGTCGGCGTCGGTGTAGGTGTAACGAGCGCCGCGGGTGGGGCTGCCCCGGGCGGGGATAAGGGCCGAATTCAGTTTGACGTACATCCCATCGGGAGAAGCACTGCGCCAGATGTTGAACCCGGCAACGTCCATCTCGCTGGCCGTCTCCCACTCCAGTAGCACGGCACCTGCCAAAGGCGTGGCGGTGAAGGAGGCCAGCATGATCAGCAACGGGTCGCTCCCGCCCGTGAAGTCCGAGAAGCTGGAAACGGTCATGGCAAAGGTGTTGTTGGCAGCATTGACCGCATCGTACACGGTCCAACTGCTGTCCCATTTCGCGCCCTTGATGTTGGCCTCTGTGCCCACGACATCGGCGTCCGTGTATTTGAAGGTCGCGGCGCAGGAAAAGCCGGAGATGCCGCTGGAGGTCACCGTCCAGTAGCGGGTGAGATAGTCTGGGCTTCTGTTGTTGGCGTGCTTGCTGTCGGCCAGACTGACGGCAGCATAGGCGCCGGAGAACGAACCGCTGGTGAAGTTGAGGGTGGCCGGGGAGTATTCAGCCGTGCCGGTGTTGTCACCCACCGGGAAGGTGAAGGAGCCCGGGCCGGAGAACTGCTTGCGCAGTTGGCCGCTGCCTGTAGCCACGACCATGTTGGACGCCGAGGGGGTGCCGGCCACAGTCGCCCCCGTGCCCAGGGTGAGGTTATAGGAGCCCAGGGTGAGAAAGCCGTCGCTGAGGGTCAGGGTGCCGTTGACGATGATGTCAGCGCCCAGGGTCACGCCGTCGCCGCTGGTGTGGCTGTTGTTGATGGTCAGGTTGTGGAAGGTGGTGGCACCGGAGATGGTCTGCGTCGCCGAGCCGTTGAAGGTGACCGTGCTGGTGCCGGCGGTGAAGGTGCCGTCATTCGTCCAGGTACTGCCGCTGACCGCGAAGCTGTGACTCCCGGCTTCGACAGTCTTTCCAGAGTTGATTTTCACGTTGTAGAAAGTGGTGGAGCCACTCCCAGACAGCGTAATCGTTGGCCCGGTGACAAAGTTCACCGTATTGTCCGTAGCGGTGAAAATACCCTCGTTTGTGAAGCTGTGCTGGATATTGAAGCTCTTGCTCGTGTTGACTGTGGCCCCCGAGGCGATCCTCAGATCATAGAAAGAGGTACTGCCCGTAGCGATGGAACCATTGGGGCCATTGAACACCACCGTGCCGGAGCCTGCTTCAAACGAGCCGCTTTTGGTAAAGGTGCCGGCAATATACAGGCTGCGACTGCCCTGTACGGTCAGCGAGGCGTTCTGGTTAATGGTCAGGTTATTGACAGCAGCGTCGCCGGAACTAATTATGGGTTGGTTGCTAAGCCCCGAAGGTATGAGCACATCGTCATCACTGGCCGGGATGCCGCCATCGCCGCTGCACCCGCTGCTCCAGTTGCTGCCCGTGTGCCAGTCGCTGCTTGTGTTGCCGGTCCAGGAGCAACTGCCGGCATGAGCCGGCGGCACGGCCAGGAGGCCGCCGGCCGCCCACGCTACTGTGGCCAGCAGCAGGCTCGCCATGCTCACGCTAAGCCGCCGATGCCATGTCCCTGTGCCCATAGATGAACAGCCTCCTGTATCTGTTTGCCGCCCCCGCCCCTCATAGCGGGCCGGGATGCTTCACTGGCGGCCCGGCCTGTATGTGCGCCGGGCTGCTGCCCAGGACGCGCCCCTGGCCAGACAGGGGTGCAAAACCCGTTCAGCATGACAACCAGAT
>JARYMM010000106.1:0-3012 GCA_029907105.1 Anaerolineae bacterium
AAAGCGTCTCGATGCACTCAAGGACTTTGTGCCGGCTTAGCTTTACCCTAAGAATTTATGGGACGGACCTCTAGTGCTCCCATCCAGTCATGACTTCTCGGAGGGAGTTCTGCAGACCTATCGCGAGGTAGGCGAATGGCTAAAGGTTAACACAGCTGAAAGCAGTATGATTTCAGTTGCGATAGACGTTGGTGCAATTGGCTACTACTCTGGCCGCGAAATTATTGATCTGGGCGGACTCAATACTCCCGAGGTCATTCCTTATCTACCGGACAGCCTGAGCTATGTATTTGCCTCAAAGCCTGATTATTTGGTAGTAACGGGCGAAAGAAACCAGTTCGGACTACTAGACCAGACTCGTTTCAAGGGGATAGCCACTCCTGTTCTCTCACTTGCCCTAGAAGCTGGTATCAGAGCCAACGTCGACCAGGTAACTGGAGGTAGGCAGAGAGACAAGCAATATGTGTCGATTTATCGTCTCTCATGGCAGTAAATGATACCAATGAGGTTGAGCAGTAGGGGAAGGAGCGCGCTCGTACGTCACAAACTCTTGCTCCTATTGTTCTTCAGCTTCACTATCATTGCAATGATGGCTATGCTAGCTGTTCCTATTAGCCAGGCCTCCGAACTAAACACCCGGCTACGCCTGACCGAAGCTGACGAACAGTGGCTCGGTACAGAATCGGCACCACAGGGCTTCAAAGTCTTCATCGAGGCCGACGGCCTCTACCGCATCGGCTACGATGACCTGCGGGAGGCCGGCTTCGACCCGGCCGGGCTGGACCCCCGCACTCTGCGCCTGACCTGCCAGGGCGTGGAACAGCCCATCCACATCTGGGGCGAGGACGACGGCCGCTTCGACCCCGACGACGTCATCCTCTTCTACGGCCAGGCTCTCACCAGCACCTACACCGCCCGCAACGTCTGCTGGCTCAGCGCCAGCGATGCCGCAGGGCTGCGCATGGCCGGCCGAGACGGCAGCCCGGTCGCCGGGCTGCCGACGCCCACCGCCTTTCTCAATACCCTGTACATGGAGGAAAACCACACCTACTGGCAGAATCCGCCCGGCGGCCAGGCCTGGGACCACTGGTACTGGCATCAGTTCGTCGCCCCGGCGGCCTTCACCGTGACGTTTACCCTGAGCCATATTGCTCCCATTAGCGACGAGGCCCGCCTCCAGGTAGTCCTGCAAGGTAAGAGCGACGCCGGGGTCAACCCCGACCACCACACCCGCCTCTGGCTCAACGGCCATCTGCTGGATGATGCCTGGTGGGACGGACAGAGTGCCTATCAGCCGGCCCTCGTCTTTCCCCAGGCCCTGCTCCACGATGGGCTCAACACCCTGACCATCGCATCGGCGGGGGACACGGGCGCTTCGGCGGACCGGCTCTACCTCAACCGGCTGCGGCTCGACTACTGGGACACCTACACCGCCGAGGGTGACCGGCTGGAATTTCGCTCGCCCCTGAGCGGGACGGTGCGCTTCGAGCTGACCAGCTTTACCCGGCCTGACGTGGAGGTTTTCGACATCACCGATCCGGCTGGCCCGGTGCGCATCCTGAACCCGGCCATCCAGCCCGACGGAGCGGGCTATCGGGTGGCCTTCGCCGACGCCGTCACCGCTGATAGCCGCTACCTGGCGCTGACGACGGAGCAGCGCCAGCGCCCGGCGGGCCTCGTGCTGGACACCCCCTCCGATCTGCGCTCGCCGGCCAACGGTGCCGATTACATCATCATCTCCTACGGCGACTTCATCACCGCCACGCTGCCCCTGGCCGCTCACTACCGGAACCAGGGGTTGCGGGTGGCCATAGTGGACGTGGCCGACGTCTACGACGAGTTCAGCGCCGGCATCTTCGACCCGGCGGCCATCCGGGACTTCCTGGCCTACGCCTACCATCAGTGGTCGGCCCCGCCACCGGCCTACGTGCTGCTGGTGGGCGACGCCAACCTGGACTTTCGCGACCACTACGGCACGGGGCCGCCCAACTACGTGCCGACGCACATCTTCGACACCCCCTTGCTGGGAGAGACGCCGGGCGACAACTGGTTCGTGGCCGTGGACGGCGACGACATCCTGCCCGATATGGCCATCGGCCGCTTCCCGGCGCGCAGCGCGGCCGAGGTGACTCGCCTGGTGGAGAAGACCCTGGCCCATGCCACGGCGCCACCGGGGCCCTGGCAGGGCCGCGCCCTCTTTGTGGCCGACGATGACAGCCCGGAATTCGCCGACCTCAACGAGGCGCTGGCAGCCCTGCTGCCTCGCGGTGCCCTGTCCTGGCGGGTTGACGCCCGGCATTATCCGCCGGGCAGCCCCACCGCTGATCTCATCGGCCGCCTCAACGAGGGGGTCCTGCTGCTGCACTACAGCGGCCACGGCGCGGTGGATCACTGGGGCAGTTGGGCCGGCGGTTACATTTTCAGCAACAGCAATGTGGCTTCTCTGAGCAACGGAGAACGCCTCCCCTTCGTGACCTCGGCCGATTGCATCAGTGGCTTCTTCGCCCTGCCCGGCGCGACGCAGAGCCTGGCCGAAACGCTGCTGACCCGGCAGGGGGGTGGTGCCGTGGCCGTGTGGAGCCCTACCGGCCTGGGCTATACGGCCGCCCATGAGGTTTTGTTCACTGCCCTCTATCGGGCCCTTTTCGGCGCTGAGCCGATCTCTATCGGCGCAGCCACTACCGCAGCCAAGGTCGCAGCCTATGGCGAGGGTGAGGTCTGGGCAGACCTGGTGGAGACTTACACGCTCTTCGGCGACCCGGCGCTGCGTCTCGCTTACCGGCCATTCTTCTCCCTTTACCTTCCTCTGCTCGCCAGGTGACAGGATGGGGAAGAGGGTCGCTATTCCTGGCCTGTCATTCTGAGCGCAGCGAAGAATCTCGGTTATGTCGTGTGAGACCGCTGGCCCGGTGTAAGGGAGATGCTTCATCCCTTGGCCTGTCATTCTGAGCGCAGCGAAGAATCTCGGTTATGTCGTGTGAGACCGCTGGCCCGGTGTAAGGGAGATGCTTC
>JARYMM010000106.1:3109-3759 GCA_029907105.1 Anaerolineae bacterium
TTCGTCGCTGCGCTCCGAACGGAGATGCTTCGTCGCTTTGCTCCTCAGCATGACAAGGGTGCCGAGGGACTTCCGCCGGGCTGTACTACTCCATCCTGGGGAGGGTGCTCAAAAAGCGTTCTGATGCTCGTACCCTTCGGGTAGGCTACCGCGCTTTCCGGGCCGTTTCCTGGCACCTGAGGACGGGCTTAGCAACTTCCTCCCCCTCGATGGGGGAGGTTAGGTGGGGGTGAAATTCCCCCTCCCCTAACCCCTCCCATCAGGGGAGGGGAACCTTGGGGAACTCTTGGCGCCCGAGGAGTGCGATAGCCTGCCCGAAGGGTACGGGCTTGGAAACGTTTCTGAGCAGCCTTCTGGGTAAAGGGCAGGCTCCTGTCGTCGCGGTGCCTGATTACACCAGCGCGAGTGTGTCATTCTGAGCGTCAGCGAAGGGTCTCTCCTGGCCGAGAGGAGATGCTTCGCTTCGCTCAAAGAGATGCTTCGCTTCGCTCAGAGAGATGCTTCGCTTCGCTCAGAGAGATGCTTCGCTTCGCTCAGCATGACATTGTGGCAGACGGTGACAGGGCTGAGTGCCAGCGAAGGGTCTCTCCTGGCCGAGAGGAGATGCTTCGCTTCGCTCAAAGAGATGCTTCGCTTCGCTCAGAGAGATG
>JARYMM010000107.1 GCA_029907105.1 Anaerolineae bacterium
GGTGGCGTGCACCCCCCAACGACCGGTCCAGAGCACCCCGATAGCCAGAGCACATAGGCCCACCCATCGCCACGGTTTCATGGACTGCCCTTTATCGCCCGCTCAGCCGCTGCGCAGAAGCAACGGCAGGTAGCGCCGCTGCAGCACCTGGGTGATGCTCACCGTTCCGTCGCCGAGCTCGCCGAGCACGGACTCCCCCCCAGGGGCCACGACGTCGGCGTAGACGAAGTGCAGCGCAGTAGCCTGGGTAGCGGCCAGGGCCTTGAAGCGCAGGATGGCCAGAGGGAAAGTGCCGTTGACGACGTCAAAGGTGCCCGCGGCGTAGCGGATGCGCCCGGCGGCGGGGTCCACCCGGTTGAACAACTCGCTCAAGGGGCCGGCCGCTTCGACCCGCGTGGCCGGCTGGCCCGCGGCGTCCACCACCTGCAGGAAAGCCGGTTGGAAGCGCAGGTCGAAGTCTGCTCCCACCACGTCCTGAGCACCGGCCTTGACCATCACGGTCACCATGAACGTCTCACCTATTGTCGTCGCCACGGCAGGCGGTTCCACGCATACGTCCACGGCGTCCATCCCGTGAGCGATGGACTGTGCGGCCAGGCTCACTTCGATGTCGCCATCCTGGAAGTAGTTCATGCGCAGCAGGGCGAAGTCGGTGATGCGGATGCGGTTGTCCTCGTCGAAATCGGCGCGCGGGTCGAAGCCCAGGTCACCTTCATCGGTGAAATAGGCGCTGCGCAGGATGGCGAAGTCGGTGATGCGCACGCGGTTATCGTCGTTAGCGTCTCCCTCGTGCAACTCGCCCATGTCTATGGTCATCGGGCCGCCGATATTCACGTTGCGGCGCACGTTGCGCAGGGTGTGCGGGTTCTTGAGGCGTGCGTCGTACAGGCCGGTGAAGAGCACCAGCCAGCCCGACCACTGCCCCGATTCGTCCAGGGTCAGGTCCCACTCGTGGCAGATGGTGTTGGCATCCCCGGGCGGGTAGAGGGCGAAATGGACAGGGACGGCCCAGGAAGGGTGGGGAGGCGGCGCGTTGGGACGCTGCAACGTGACGTTCAGGGTGATGGGCATAGGCAGCGGCGTGGTTTGGGTGGGACAGCCTGCCTCGGGGCCCATCGGCGGCCGGTGCGGCTGTGCACTGGCGCCCGACACAGCCCCGGACGTTGTCGCCAGCAGCAAGATCAGCACAGCGACACACAAACGGCGAAGCCAGACGGCCACGGTGCAGTCCGGCGGACGTGGCGCGGGCTGGCTCCCCTTCCGGAAGACCGACAGGAAGAGCGCAGCGCCGCGCCTGCTCAGGGTGTCGGCCATCCGCGATCTGGCGTTCGACTTCCTGGATCGTACATGCCGATGCTCCATGACGTGCAAATCCCTCCGTAAATGACAGGTCAGGAAAACGGGAATGTTACAGATCAGGAAAAATCAGACGGTGTTGGATCGCCGTGCGCAAGAGATCGGCCACGTTGTCCGCCTCGAGCTTGGACATCAGGTTGGCGCGGTGCCTCTCGACAGTCCTGGCGCTCACCTTCAGCATGTGGGCAATGCCCGTGTTGGTGTGTCCTTCGGCGATCAGTTGCAGCACCTCGCGTTCGCGCGGCGTCAGCCGATCGGCCAGGGTGGACGGCTCGCCGGCCTTTCGCTTCAAGAATTCGCCCACGACGCAGCCAGCAATGGACGGGCTGAGGTAGGTCTCGCCGCGGCTGGCGGCCCGGATGGCCAGCACCAGTTCCTCGGCCACCGAGCTCTTGAGCAGATAGCCCCTGGCCCCACTCTGCAGCGCCTGTCGCACCAGGATCTCGTCGTCGTACATGGAGAGGACGATGACCTGCGTGTTCACCGTCAGGGCCTGCACCTGGGCAATCGCCTGGATGCCGTCCAGGCGCGGCATGGCAATATCCATCACCACCACGTCGGGGGCCAGCCGTTGCACCAGTTCAACAGCCTCGCGACCATCGGCAGCTTCACCGATGATCTGAATGTCCTGCACTTTCTCCAGCAAGGCCCGAATGCCCTGGCGCACCAGATGGTGATCCTCAACCAAGATGACTCGAATCACCTCGCCTCTCCTTTCGCTGCATGATCCCACCACGTCCCTGAACACCCGCTCTGGTAGGGCATCCCTCGCATCGGCTCAGGCCCTGAGATGGAGTAGCTCGACAATGTTACATTTCGCCAGTCATTGCGAGTTGGCCATGGCGCGGCCCGCCATTCTAAAGGACAGAAACACCGCCCATCTTGTCATTGCGAGGCGGCGGTTTTCCGCCGAAGCAATCCCCAAGTCGCTACGTGGAGATTGCTTCGCCCCTGCGGGGCTTGCAATGACAGGCAAGTTTCTGAGTAGTCCCCATGCCGGGCGCTGCTCCGCATCCCAATGGCTGAAAATGGGTTATTTTCATACCAGGAGCGGGGTTTGCGATGAAGCAATCTCTTGCTTTGCGAAGGGGATTGCTTCGCTCCGCACCGCGAAACCCGTGCGGTGCTCCGCTCGCAATGACTAATCTAACATTGTCGAGGTAGTTACCCTGGAGTATAGTGCAAACGGCGACCGTTGTCTATGGGTAATTCCCGACACCCAGGGCGAAAAAGCCCCCCATTCCCGGGAGCCACCAGGTTCGGCAGATGTTGAGGCCATTGCGCCGAAACGAAAACCGAGTCCGGATTTGGATGAATCCGCAGGGTGGTGTATACTATCAGCCGTGGCAAGCTTTACATCAGTTGGAGGATTCTGTGGCCCATACAAAATCAGCGATCAAACGCATTCGCAGTTCGGAACGCAGACGCCGACGTAACCGCACGGTGCGCTCGGCAACCCGCACTCAGATCAAAAAGGCACGCCAGTTGATAGAGGCTGGCGAGGTCGAGCCGGCCGTGGAAGCCACGCGGCGGGCGGTCAGCCTGCTGGACAAGGCTGCTGAGAAGGGCATCATCCATCGGCGCAACGCGGCGCGGCGCAAATCCCGCCTGATGCGCGCCCTACAACAGGCACAGACCCAGGCGGAGTGACCGGCGCTGCCAGCAAAGGCCTGACGCTCATCCTGACGACCTGAACGGCTTGCGCCCGGCACCTGCGCAAGCTGCATAGCCAGATTTGACAATAGAACGTTTGTTCTGGTATAATGAGGCCAGAACAAACGTTCTATTGTTTTTCATGGCTCCCAAGTGGGCGCTCAAGACCAACCACACGACCCACAGACAGGAGGTGCCCCATGCGCAAGCTGTTGGAGTTGCAGGCCAATCAGATCGAGGCCGTGCTGGCCGGCCATCGCATCCTGGCCCGCGTCTGGGGTGGCATCGTCACCCCCCGCTTCGTGCGCTTTCAGCTCACCACCCCCCTGGGCACCCGCGTGCAGCAGGTCACCCGTCTCTCCGAGGAGATCGCCCTGGCCCTGGGCGCTCCCTCGGCGCGGGTGTACCGCAAGGACGGGGCCATCCAGGTGGAGCTGCCGCGGGAGGAGCCGCGGCCGGTGCGTCTGCTGCCCTTGTGTGCGCGCCTTCCGCAGGTGCCGGAGCTGACGGCGGTGCTGGGGGTGGACGAGGAGGGGGTGCCGCTGTTGGTGCGGCTGAG
>JARYMM010000108.1 GCA_029907105.1 Anaerolineae bacterium
GGTGCACGGGCAGGGTTGTGCGCACGTCCTGCAGCGGCGGCTGGGGCACCACGCTGCCGGGCGGCAGGCCCGCCTTCGCTTCCAGGCGTTCGACCTCGGCCAGCAATGCCTGCAACTGCGGCTGCAAGGCCGCTGCCTCCGCTGCCCCTTTGACCAGCGGAGCCAGCGCCGTGCGCGCCTGTGCCACCTGGGCTACCAGACCGGCCGCCTGTTGCACCGCCGGTTGCAGTGATTCCAGCTTCGCCTCCACCTCGGCTATCTGCACTCGCAGCGCATCCAGGTCGCCACGATCCCCGCCGGCTTCCAATTGCTCCAACCTGGTCTGCAGTTGATGCACCCGCGCCAGCAGGTGGCTCATCTCCTGCGCCAGGCTGGCCGCCTGGGCTGCCTTCTCCGCCAGGTCGTCCAGCGTGCGCTGCAACTGCGCTACCTGTGCCAGCAGGTCGGCGATTTGCTGGACCGCAGGCGTCAACGTCGCCCGCATCCTGGCAATGCTTTCGCGCAAGGCGGCCAGGTCAACCTCTGGCGGTGGCGGCGACGGCTTTGGCTCTTCTCGCAGCTTCTCGATCCTGGACATGAGCAAGATGGGCTGTCCCTGATTGTTCGTGCCCAGATGGCGGAAGGTCTCCCAGCGGCCTGTGTGGCCGACCTCGAACAGACAGCACCCTAACACGTAGTCGTCGCGGCACATCTCGTCGTTGTACCACTTGAGGGATTGCCAGTACTGCTCTTCTGGGATCGTCTCTTTCGGATAGAGCCAGCCCACATCGCCGGCAGGGTCGTTGGGGTACTTGTACATGCGGGCCAGGCCCGCCTCGGTGATGATCACCCGATGGCGGTCGCCGTAGCGTTGGCGGATGCCTTGCATGCAGCGGCGATAGAACAAGGCGCTTGTGGCTGTGCCTCTGCTGGGGTCTTCCATCAGCGTGGGCCAGCCGTACTCGTGGAAGCCCAGGTAGATATACGACTCCAGCGTGCGCGGGAACCAATCCAGATAATGTGCGGCCTGGGTGAAGTTGCCGGCAGCGAAATTGAAGGCCACGGCTTCCAGGCTGCGGCTCTGCAGTCTCTCGCGGAAGGCCGCCTGGAAACGGTCGAGGGCTTCGGCGCGACGGGCAAAGGTGGCATCCACCTGGTAGTTGGGGAAGGAGGCCGGGCCGCGCAGCGCTTCGTTCAGACTCATCCAGGCGTCAATCAGCAGCCGGCCGTTGGCCCCTTTTTCGGTGGCCAGCCCGAAGTCGAAATTGAGGATAGTGTCGGCGAAGTCCCGTCCATGTCTCTCGGGATCGCTGCTGTCCAGCCAGGCCGTCTGCTGCTGCAACTCGACGAAGAAGCGGCCGACGATGAACGAATCGGGCGACAGCTCGCGCCGGATGTCGTGCAGCAGGCCCCGGTCGCCGGCGTGAATCAGGATGGTCGGCGGTTTCGCCTGGCGCAGGGCATCGCGCAGGAAAGGCACGGTGGTATTCTCGATGTAGAAGCCTAGCTTGTTCATGAGTGTTCCCGGTTTTGTCCTTTCTCCGTCGGAGAAGCTATCACCTTTCGGCCGCTGGCGTCACTTTGACGCGTGGCCGGTCCGTCGCCGGAACAGCGGGCTCCACGCCCACCGCTGACCACTCATCGGGCACGCTCCACTCGTCCACCGCCGGCGCGGCAGGGATTTCGGCCGCCAGGCCCCTGGCCACAGGCCCGGCAGCCTTCCGCACGAGGGGCGGTGCGCCGGGCCAGGGCGTGTTCTTGCGCACCAGTTCATCCAGCACGGCCCGGGTCTCAGCCTCATTGGCCCCGGCCAGACGATGCACGTCCACACCGGCGGCGCGCAGCCGGGCCTCGTCTTGCCCGCTGATGCCGGCATCGCCGCCCACAATGGTCACGTGCCGGGCCAGCAGGGCATCGTCGGTGCAGAAGCCCGTGGTGGGGCGGAAGTGGGCGATGTAGGCCTGGGCGTTGCGCCAGTCGGCCTCGGCCCACAGGGTGCCGTGATCCCAGAAGAGCAGGTAGTGCTCTATCCGCTTCTCTCGTCCTTCCAGCACGGCGTTGATCTGCTGGTGGAGCAGGCTCTTCCAGCGAGCTCCTGCCGTCCACTGGTCGCCTGGGCAGACCGTCTGTCCTGGCCATACATCCCGATGCCCCATGACCTTTTCGATAGGCACGTCGTGCTTCTGCATCAGCCAGGCGATCAACCGGCTGGCGCTGTACATCTGCTGGGGAGTGGGCAACTGCTCTTCCGGGGCGCGCGGCGTGCCGTCATAGTTGCTCTGCATGAAACGCCCGATGAAGCTGACCCCCAGGCTGTAGTTGTTGGGCTCGCCGCCCACATGGTACGAGCAGGTCTCCTCGCGCTGGCCCTGGTAGATGGTGCCGTCGGGCGTGATCACGAAGTGATAGCCGATGCCTGGCCATTCCTTCTTGATCCAGTTGCCCTGGGCGTCTTTGCGTGTGCCGAAGACATGGTAGTGCGCCAGTTGCTCCACGGTGAAGGTGGGGGGCGTATCGGTGTGATGAACCACAATCATGGAGATGGGTGCCGTCCGCTGCGCGTAGCGCAGGGTGGGATGCTTGGGCAGCGAGTCAACCACGTCCAGTATATTCGGCGGCCGCACGGCACCGCCGCCGCTGGTGGCGATGATGCCCTGCAGGCGGGCGATCTCCGCCTGTTGCTGCTGCACGGTCTCCCGCAGACTCTGCACCTCTTGTTTCAGGGGTGAGACCTGATCGGCCAATGCCTGCAAGGTGGCGATTTGCCCTTGCAGGTCGCGCACCTGTTGGCGCAGTTGGACCACCACCTGGGCCGGGTCCTGGGCTTCTTCAAGGAGGCCGCGCACCTGCGCCAGCAGCGTGTCTTTGAATCGCGCCCCTTGCAGCCACTGCGTGCCGGGCGAGGAGACGCGGGTGTCCAGCTCGTTGCGGCCATACACCGCCTCCGCGCT
>JARYMM010000109.1 GCA_029907105.1 Anaerolineae bacterium
CGGCCAGTGCCGCAGACTCCTGCCCGGCCGCTGTCTCGGGATAGCGCTGTGAGATAGCCTGGTACTTGCCGATGGCCGTTTCGTACGCTCCTTCGCGGCGCAGGGCGGCGGCCCAGTCGAGATAGGTTTCGGCAGCGAGCGTCGCCGCCCGCTGCGCGGCGGGTGCGTCGGGATAATCGGCGAGCAGCCATCCGTAGAGCAAAATGGCCTGGTCATAGTCTCTTTCCGCCCGCAGCGCAGCAGCCCAGGCAGCATAAACGTCAGCCGACAACCCCAGCACATTCTCTCCAACTGCCGTGTCCGCGTAGTGATCCTGCACAATCTGGAGCTGGTCGAGGGCGGCGGCGAACTCGCGCTCCTGTTGCAGCACAGCGGCCCATTCCGCACGGACTGCGGCGGCACGTTCGCGGGCGACAGAGATCAACGCGCTCAGGGGATACCGTCCAAGCAGGGCTTCATAACCGGATACGGCCTCAGCATAGGCGCCCTGCTGCGCACGATTCTCCGCGAAGACGAACAGACCGCACTCCACGCGCCGGGCGTCCGCGACTGCGACGTTCGAGCTGAGTGTCAGCTCGTACAACGTCGTCACACGATGAAATCGCCGCCAGGCCGTTCGGCAGTCGGCGGCCTCGTAGGCTGCCACGCCCACGGCGAACTCCTGACGTCCCAGCGCGCCATAGCCGAACAGGACTGCTGCTTCCACGAGCAGCACCACCAGCGCAATGAGCGCCAGTTGCCAGGAGTGCACTGAATGGGTCGGGAGGCGTGTGCGGCGTGCCTGTCGCACGCCGTCAAAGGCCATCCACAGCAACCAAACACCGAAGGCGACCCGCCAAAACATGGGGACGCTGGCGGCGTTGGTCAGAAACGCTCCGATGATCAACCCCACCATCGCCAGGAGATGGACGAGCCCGCGCACCCAACGACGCAAATAGAAGTACCCCAGGCTCAACCCGGTCAAATTGAGACAGGCAACAGCAAGTGAGGAAGCAAGGGGCCAGGAGGGCATCGTGACAGGTGTGAGTGAGGGTGCTGGTTTTGCCAGAGGTGGCTCTGCAGGCTGGAGCGCTGGGGCGAGAGCTGCATCGGGCGGGGCAACAGCCGGCTTTTCCGGGACGGCTTGCGCCTACGGCGGCTCGACCAGGAGTGCCGCAGGCAAGCCCTCTGAAGGCAGTGGGGAAAGCGGCAGCGTCGAGGCATGCTCGATCAACGAAATGAGATAGCGGTCCGTGTTCGTCAACGCTGCCTGGGCAACGGGGTGGAGCAGGAGCTGCGTTTCCCCATCCACCCGGTAGACGAAATGATCAAAGCCGCCGAGCACGGGATGGCAGGACGTCTGTACGCGATACTGCACGCCCCGCACGACAGCGGCGACCTCGGATCTCCTGCCAGCCGTGACCAGGGCGGCCCGGTGGCCTTCCTGGATGAGATAGCAGGCCAGGTTGGACGCGACGTAAACCGCGCCGGTCTCATTCTCCCGGCCCGCCAATTCCGGCGGAATCTGGGGGCGGCGCCCCAGGGCCCGCTCGCACAGAGAGATGGCATACGCCGCCTGCATCGGATACACACCTGTTGCATAACACCGGCTGAAGTATTCCTGGGCCTCGACGTAGCGACCCTCCCGGTGGAGTGCGACGCCGGTGTTGTACAGTTCCACAGGGGACAGCGCAGCCATCTTAGGGAGCACGACATCCTCGCCTTTGCCGATATGAAAGCCATCGAGCATCTGGGTGAAGAGTGTCTCCCAACGCTCGAATTCGGCGGCGGGCGCTTCGCCGATGAACTGAAGAGTCAAGCCGACGCCGAACCAAGTGAGGCAGAGTTCCTTACGTCGCTCCCGATCGCCGTCGTAGCTGTACGCGACCTTGACAGCCGGCTGGTCTAGCCAGGTCAGCTCCTCGCCCGTATGAAAGGCAAAACCAGGAAAGCCATGCGCCAGCGCACGTTTCTGTCCCTGGATGAATTCCTGAGGTGTAGTTGGCTCCTGGATGACCTCTCCGTCCGGCGCCATCGTGATCTGTATGTGCCGGGCCAGGACTTCACTGCGGCGCGCATTGACGATGAACCCGACCCGCCGGTCCGGGCTGGCGACGGCCAACGCGATCTCCCAAGAAGCGCCAGCGTCGTTTTCGAACACGATAGTCCAATCCGCCGGGTAGGTGAGTGAGAAATTCCAACGCTCGTTGTAATACCGTTTCGTAGTCATCAGCGCCATACTCCACAGAATGAGATGATGCGTACGTACTTGTTTAGCGTCCAATAGGACCACCGGGGAACCCGATGGCTACCACTATCCTATCACAAATGCGCGTTCAA
>JARYMM010000010.1 GCA_029907105.1 Anaerolineae bacterium
CCCTCAGAGCAAATCTCCATCCACTGTCAGTGGACGGAACATCGCTCCGCCAGGATCGTCAGATCCTGGCAAAAACCGGGGATCTGACGATCCCCTCAGAGCAAATCTCCATCCACTGATACTGATAATAACTTCGAACAACCGGGGGCAAAAGGTTTCACCCTGATCGGCGGGTTAAGCAGGAGGGAGGTGTGGCGATGGTATCCCGGAACACAGGACAGGAAATGAAGCTCCGGCTGGCGACCGAAATCGCCGAGCTGTGGCCTCCCCACGGGGAGTGGACGGAGGCTGATTACTTTGCCCTGCCCGATACCAACCGCCTCGTTGAGCTTTCGGAAGGAGAGTTGATCATGCCTCCTCACCCTACTGAGACTCACCAGCGCGTCTTGGACGAGTTGTATGCGGCAATGCGAGCCTTTGTGCGAGAACATAACCTGGGTATCATCCGGTTCGCTCCCTTGCCGGTGCGTCTCTGGCCGGGCAAGATTCGCGAGCCGGACATTCTCTTTATCGCCCAGGCGCACGCTGACCGCATCGGCGAACAGGTCTATGGCCCGCCCGACCTGGTGGTCGAGGTCCTCTCCTCCGGCACCCGGCGCACCGACCGGGGGGAGAAATTTCTGGAGTACGCCCGCGCCGGTGTGAGCGAGTATTGGTTGGTGGATCCCGACGCTCAAACCATCGAAGTTTTCACCCTTGAGGAAGGGGTTTACACTTTGCTGGGCAAATTCGGCCCCGGGGAGACGGCCCGTTCCCAACTGTTGGCCGGTTTCGAGGTGGCTGTGGATGAGGTTTTCGCAGCTCCCCGAAGCGAATAGGGACAGGGTGGTGAGAGAAACGCCTGCTCCCGGGATGAAGGACGAAGGACGAACGACGAAGGACGGATTTGGTCTTTCGTCGTTCGTCCTTCGTCTTTGGCCCTTTGTCAGCCTGCCCCTGCCTCTCCACCCTCAGCGGGGGGTGTTTTCTCTGCGGGCGCCGGCGGCGTGGGGGTAAGCCGCATTTGCAGGATGCGATCCTCTTGCAGTTCCCAGGTGATGCGCACGACCTCGTCTCGATCCCCCAGGAAGCCCAGCCTCTCGCCGTTGACCGTCACCTCCAACCCGCCGGCATTGCCAATGGTCATGCGCACGCGGACCTGTGCCTGCCAGCCGCGATCATCGCCCGGCTCCAGCAGCCCCACGAAGGCATCCTGATCGTCGGTGTACACCTCCAGCCAGGTGCGTTCGGTGACGTGCACGAAGACTTCCAGCCCGGCGATGGGCGTGGGGCGGGTGGTCGGAGTAGGCGTCGGACGGGGTGTGGGGGTGCGTGTGGGGCGCAGCGTGGCCGTGGCCGTTGGCGTGGGGGTGACGGTAGGCGTGTCGGTGGGCGTGGCCGTGATGCGGATGACGCGCGGCGTGGGCGGGATGGTGGGCGTGGGCGTGGCCGTGGGCCGCAACAGCCCCATGCTCACCAACAGGTGCGGGTTGTTCCAGTAGGCCCAGGAGCCGAATCCCACGGCGGCCAGGGCGAGAACGAGCAACAGACCGCCGATGATGCGCAGCCAGGGCACGCGCCGCGGCTCGAAGAGATCCTCTTCCAGCAGGGCGTAGTCAGATGGCCGCCCGGCGGCCGGGAGCAGCGCGGGCTCCTTCACCGGCAGCAGGGGCACGGCCTCCTCCGCCGGCAGCGGTGCTTCCTCGGACGGCGCTTCAGCTTCCACGGTCGGGGGCGGAGTGGGCTCGCCGCCGCGCAGGCGGGTCAGGGCCTCTTCAGGGTCCAGTCCCAGGAAGAGGGCGTAATTGCGCAGGAAGCCGCGGCCGACCACTTCGCTGGGCAAGTCCTCCCATCGGCCAGCCTCCAGGGCTTCCAGGAAGCGGCGGCGGATACGCGTTGCTTCCTCCACCTCGGCCAGGGAATGCCCCTGCGCTTCGCGGGCCTGGCGCAGCCACTGGCCCAGGTCCCATAGCCTTGTTTCCTTCGCCTGTCTTTCGTCCATAACGCAACTATACCCTCAGTAGTCGGAAATGTCAAACTGAGGCCTTTGGCCGATGTGCCCATAGCTGTTGACCACGGCAAGGGAGCGTCACTCGATCGTTTCGCTCCCCCAGCGCGGCGGCGGTGCTGGCCGGAACTCCCGTCCGTAAACCACGTCGTCGGCCCAGATGAGGAAGCGTCGCGCCGCCGGTATGTGCGCGGCGATCTCCGCCACCAGGCGGTGCGGCAGCGTCGGCGGCTTGCTCCACGGACACACCGTCTGGCAGATGGCGCAGGCAGTGCCCAGATGTCCCCAGTAGAGCAGGCACTTCACCTCGTCTATCTTCCACTTGCGCACGCCGCGCACGACCACCGGCTCGCCCCGCGGGATGGCCTGCACCGGACAGGTGGTGGCGCACTTCAGGCACTTGCGGCAGAAGTCCTGAAGGCCCAGGTCCACTGGCTTGTCCAGGGCCAGGGGCATGTCGGTGGTCACGCAGACCAGCCGCGGGTTGGCTCCCAGCCGTTGGTTGATCAGATAGCCGCAGCGGCCTAATTCGCCCAGCCCGGCATCCACGGCCACGGGCACCACGAGCACATCGTAGTGGCGCATGTGGTGCGCCCGCGCCGACCAGCCCAGCGCCCGGATGTAGGCGGCCACCTGCGTGGCCACCAATGCGCTGTGGGCGTAGACCCGGCCCACTTCGAAGTCGGAGAAAGGGGTGCCGCTGGTGCGCAGCAGCCTTCGATCCTGGGCGAAGGCCATGCTGATGGCCGTGGTGTGGGGCAGCTCGATGGGATCGCCCCAGCGCAGGCCGCTGTAGCCGTCGGGCAGCCCGGCGAAGTGCGGGGGATTGGGACGGTAATAGTCAAAGAAGGGGGGCGTGCCGCGGTGCGAGTAGACCCAGGCCGGGTTCAGGGGGCCGATGCGCACCTCGTCGGCGTCCAGGTGGCGGGCGATGGCCTTGATGCGGCGGGCGGCGAGGTCGGGAGGCACGTGCACGCGCCGCTCGGCCACCGGCCCATCCACGATGTCCGGCAGCGCCAGCCCAGCAACGGGGCCGAAGCTGCACTGGTAGAGGGCCGTGTTCAGTTGCTCACCCCTTTCGCCTGGCTCGTCCACCGTTTCGATGAAGCGTGCCAGGCGGCGGTCAATCTCCTTCAGCTCCGGGTGCAAGGCGTGGTAGGCTCGCTCCAGTGGACTGCCGGGCCGCAATCGCTCGCGGGCGAAGACCGAATCCCGTTCGTCGAAGCGGGTAAGAGGGCCGACGATTTCGTAGGTGGGCTGGTCTACCCGTCTCCCCATCTCCCTGTCTCCCTTTCCCCTTTCACCGTCGGCTGGCGAACTGGCTGTATGCGCCTTGCAAGATGAAGAGGACGGTCAGCACAGCCCAGGCGGCGGTCTCCCACCAGCGGCGGCTGCCCAGGGCCAGCCCCAGGCTGAAAAGGGCCATCCCGGCGCAGAAGGGCACGATGAAGGGGGGCATGCTGAGCATCTGGCGCGGCGGGAGGCCCTGCTGATGCGCGCGCCAACGGGCGATGCTCCAGGCGGCCAGGCCGATGGCCAGGCCGACGATCCACAGCGCGTTGCGGATTAACCCCCACCCGTCAATCATGACCTGCGCTCCTGGCCGCAGGAGGATTCGAGAAAAGCTCTTCCTCCACCCCATAGCGCCGCGCCATCTCCCGCGTGATGCCGTTGGCACGGCAAATCTCGGCGTACAGGTGGCCGCTGGGACGAATGCGGCGCTCCTGTGTCTGCGGGTCCAGCTCGATGAGCCCAAAGCGCAGCCCCCACCCTTCGGCCCACTCGAAGTTATCCACCAGCGACCAGTGGTAGTAGCCCTCGATGGGCAACCCTTCCCGCAGGGCCCGGTGCACCTGCGCCAGGTGGGTGAGCAGGAAGCGCGGCCGCTGGTCGTCGTCGGCATCGGGCAGGCCGTTTTCGGTGACGATGATGGGCTTGCCCAGCATGGCCACTTTGCGCAGGACGTGGTAAAGCCCTTCGGGGTAGATCTCGCTGTAGGGGCCGAATTGGCCGGAGTCGCTCAGTGCCGCGCCGGGGCGATAGCCCTGCCTGCCGAAAACCTCTCGCCGGCGGCGGATGTCGAAGGCCACCAGGCCGCGTGTGTAGTAGTTCACGCCGACGAAGTCGAAGGAGTCGGCCAGCGGGCCGTGGCGGCGCGGCAGCCATGCCAGGGGGAAGCGCAGCCAGCCATCTTTGGCCGCCAACAGGGTGACGTCGTTGAAGAAATAGTCCTGCAGCCGGGTCACCAAGCGGTCGAGTGGCGAGACGGGGTTGGCCGGCTCGAAGCCACGCACGGCTTTGACCAGACCGACGCGGGCCTCGCTGCGCAGGCGGTGGATGGTGTGGTAGGCGGCGGCGTGACCGCGCAACAGGTTGGCCAGCACGCCAAAGGCGATGCTCCAGTCGGTCTTGCCCGGCGGAAACCGCCCCCACAGGTAGCTCAGCAGGGCGTAGATGGCCGGCTCGTTGATCGTGCACCACAGGGTGACCAGGTCGCCCAGCGCTTCCACAACCCGTGCCGTGTAGCGCTCGAAGTAACGCACCACCTGCGGGTTTTCCCATTCGCCCAGTTCCACCAGCCACAGGGGGTTGGTGAAATGGTGCAACGTGACCATGGGCTCGAGGCCCCGCTCATGCAAGGCCTGCAGCATCTGGCGGTAGCGGGCCAGTGCGGCCTCGTCGAAGACGCCTTCCTGGGGCTCGATGCGGCTCCATTCCAGCGACAGGCGGTGCGAATTCTGGCCCAGCGCGGCAGCGCGGTCGAAATCGGCTTCGGCGTGGCGCCACCAGTCACAGGCCAGGCCCGACGTGTCGCCATGCCAGATGCGGCCCGGCTGTTGCTCCCAGGCCCACCATTGGTTATTGCGGTTGTCGCCTTCCACCTGGTGTGAGCTGGTAGCCGTGCCCCAGAGGAAGCCGGCGGGGAAGGCAAGGATGTCATCGGTGCTTGTGGGCGATGGGTGATCGTACATGGCCTGCATTATGGCATAACCAGGCCGTTTTTGTCAACTGAAGTGGTTATCTTGAGCATCATTCTGCCAGCGGCACAGGCGGAAGATCAACGTGATGCGCGGGCGTAGGGATAACGTACACCAGGAACCAGAGGAAGAAGCGGGCCGAAGGAATGCGCCAACGGCGCGAGGCCGTTCGGTGTCGTCAGGTGAAGTGATGGCGCACCGCGGCCAGAAAAACGATGTGGCTGGCCATGTCGGCGTAACTGTAACCGGCTACTTCGGCGGCCAGGGCAAAGCTTCCGTCATCGCAGATGTCAGGATTGGGATTGACGTCCAGGACATAGGGCACACTATCGCGCACCCGGATGTCCATCCGTCCGTAGTCGCGGCAGCCCAGGGCGTGATAAGCGGCTATGGCCACAGCCTCAATGCGGGCCTTGAGTTTGTCATCCACCGGCGACGGGCATAGCGTGCGGATCAGGCGATACGGGCGCGATTGTGGGTCCCACTTGGACTCAAAGGTGCATAGGCGGTCGTGGATATCGTCAAAGGCGGAGAAGTCCATCTCGGCCAGGGGGAGCACACGGGGATGGCCATTGCCCCAGACAGCGACGTGGAACTCACGGCCATCAATGAAATCCTCCACCAAAGCGGGTTCGCGGAATGTCTCCAGGACGCGGGCGATCTGGCGCTCCAATTCCTGTGGCGAGTCCACCACCGCTTCGCGGGTGATGCCGAAGCTGCAATGCTCGGCCACCGGCTTGACGATGGCCGGGAAACGATCCCAGCCCTCGGCCTCTGGTTGGTGGAAGACGCGTCCCCAGGGCGTGGGAATGCCCCGTATCTGGAGGGCCCTTTTGATCTGCCGTTTGTCCTGGGAGATAAGCAACGTCTGCGCCTCAGCCCCGGTATAGGTGAAACCCAGAGCCTCCAAGGCTTGCGGGACCAGATGCTCGGCCTTGGGGTCTCCCTCCAGACCGTCACACCAGTTGAAGACAATGTATCGTGATGGGGCGAAATCTTTGAGGACGGCCTCTACGTCACGGTGGATAGCCAATGAAGCCACCGGATGCCCGGCCTGGCCGAGCGCCGCTTCCAGCTTTTCGGCCGCCGTCAGAACCTCCTGAAGCTCCGCCTCGCTCCAGCTCCTGTCCAGGTTGTGGAGAAGGAGCACGGGCACTTCCGATGCGGTTTTGCTTGATCGCTGTGTCCACGGTGTCGTGTCGAAGGCGACTGGGCCGTGCATATCGTGGTTGGATATCTTTGTCGTGCTTTGCCTCATTGTTGGTCTCCTTGTGGCACGACCATTCGCAAACCGTGTGATCCTGCACGGCAGCGATCGGTACATCGGCGATATCCGTCTCCTTTGCCTCCCGCCCCTTAGGGGCAAAAAATCACCTGGCATTGATTTTAGCAGGTTTTCAGTGTGTGTCAAGTTGTCCTTGATTTTTGCGAAGTCTCCCGCGATCTGCACCGGTGTTCCTCTGCTCCTTTGCTTCCCTGACGGCTTTGGGGTATAATCCGGACAAGAATTACGGCATGCTCTCGCCGAACCAATCTAAGGTACTACCGGTTCCTGACGGTCATGGACCTGTTCGACCTGATGAGCTTTCCCCCTTTTGTCAGCCACCGGCTGCGGCAGCGGGAGTATCTGCTGCAGATCAGCCGGGCCATGACGGCGCGGCTGGAGCTCTCCTCGCTGCTGGAGCTGATCCTCACCAGCGCCGCCGAGATGATCGGCGGCGAGGTGGGCTTGATCGCCTTGCGCGACGAGGAGGGCACTCTGCGGGCGCGGGCAGTGTACGGCCTGCCGGCGCAACTGGTGGACGATCTGGCCCCGCTGCTGGCCACGCTTCCCCGCTTGGCGGGGCGCACGGCCCCGCCGGGCGGCTGGCAGTTGCCCGACATCCCCCTGCGCACGCTGCAAAGAGCCATCGGCCGCCCCCTGCGCCAGGTGGTCAACCTGCCGCTGGTCATGGAGGATGAACTGCTGGGGGCCATCTACATCTTCCGCAGTGGCGAGGCGGAGTTTTCGGCCAACGACCGCGCCGTGCTGCGCAGCTTCGCCGACCAGGCAGCCATCGCCGTGCGCAATGCTCGCCTTTACCAGCAGGTGATGGCCGAGAAGCGGCGGCTCGATGGCATCATCGAGAACTCCGCCGACGGGGTGATGATCCTCGACCCGCAGCGGCGGGTGCAGGTCATCAACCGCGCCTTGTGTGCCATGATCGGCCGCCAGGCCGAGGAGGTGGTGGGCCGGCCCTGTCATCAGGTGCTGTCACTGCAAAATGCCATGGGCTTCGACATCTGTTCGGCGGAGGAACCGTCGGAACTGCCGCAGTCGGGCTCCCTCTACGTGGAGGGAGAGCTGATCCGCAGCGGCGGCTCACGGCGCACGGTGGGCGTCACCTATTCGCCGCTCTACGACGAGGAAGGGAAGTTGCAGAACATCATCGCCAACGTGGTGGACATCACCCGCTTCCGCGAGGCGGAGGAGATGAAGTCCACTTTCATCTCCGTGATCTCCCACGAACTGAAAACGCCGGTGGCGCTGATCAAAGGCTATGCGGATACCTTGCGCCGGGAGGATGCCTGCTGGGATGCCGAGACGCTCAAAGAAGGGCTGGCGGTAATCGAGGAGGAAAGCGACCGCCTGGCGCGGCTGATTGATAACCTGCTCGACGCCTCCCGTATCCAGGCCGGGGTGCTGAAGCTGGAGTTGGGCGACGTGCGGCTGGCGGAGCTGGCGGCCAGGGTGGTGGAGGGGTTCCGCCTGCAGACGGACAGGCATCATTTCGAATTGGACTTTCCCGCCGACCTGCCGCTGGTGCTGGCCGACGAGGAGCGGCTGCGGCAGGTGCTGAACAATCTGGTGGATAATGCCATCAAGTACTCCCCTGACGGCGGCACCATCCGCGTGGGTGGCTGGGCGGAGCCCGAGGGGGTCGTCGTCTACGTGGCTGACCAGGGCATCGGCATCCCACTGGCGGATCAGCAGCAATTGTTTCAGCGCTTCTATCGCGTCGATTCCAGCGTGCGCCGCCGCACGCGGGGTGCCGGGCTGGGGCTCTTCCTGTCCAAGGCCATCGTGGAGGCCCACGGCGGGCGCATCTGGCTGCGCAGCGAGCCGGGCAAAGGAACAACGGTTTTCTTTTCTCTGCCGCGGTGATGGGGCAAGAGGCAAGGGCAGGAGACAGGAGCTTTTGACGGTTTTGACGCATTCGGGTAGAATCAGAACCGGACAGGGGGTAGACTCATACGTTATATTTCCGCTTACGGGAGGTCCGTGACCCATCGTCAGGCCGGGTCACGGTCCGGCGTGGAGCACAGAATTTGGATCTATAGAGGCTGAAAGTGGGGAGGTAGAGTGACAGTGTATCGAGTCGAAATTGGCAACTACCTGGTGATTGACCCGGAGATTTGTCACGGGCAGATGGTCTTCAAGGGCACGCGCGTGCCGGTAGACACAGTGCTGACCTTCTTGGCAAAAGGCTATTCGGTGGATCAGTTGCTCAGGAGCTGGCCTGAACTTACCCGACCAGCGGTGGAAGAGGCGATTTACCTGGCCTCCGAGGCGTTACAGATGCACTATCCAGCGAGCCTCCAGCTTGCCACCGAGGCTGCCGCATGAGCCAGATTATCCTGGACGATCAGCTTTTCGACCTGGAAGTGCTGGTTCCTATCGCACGGTGGATCACCGTCCAACGCCTGCGTGATTTGCGGCCGGGTGAGGTCATCAAAGACGACCGTGTGCCGATGTTGCTGCGGCAATTGCGCCAGCCCACCTTCGTCACTATAGACATGGGATTCTGGGACAGGAGGTTACGAGAAACGAGGTACTGTATCCTGTGTTTTCCCCTACGCAATGATGAGCATACATGTTGCCAGAACTGCTCCGCCGCCTACTGCGGCTTCCCGAGTTTCGCACCAAGGCAGCCCGCATGGGCAAAGTGGCACGGGTTAGTCCAACCCATGTCGAGTACTGGCAATTCGGCGACGAGGAGTTACACAGGCTGGCATGGCCTGAGACCTCCAATTGATGGATCTTAACGGTGGAAGCAAAGAAACTGATCCTGGTCGTGGATGATGAGGAACGGATGCGGCGCTTCGTGCGCATGAACCTGGAGCTGGAGGGCTACCGCGTCAGCGAGGCGGCCGACGGCCTGGAGGCGCTGGACAAGGTGCGGCAGGAGATGCCGGCGCTGGTGGTGCTGGACGTGGCCATGCCCAGGATGGACGGCTTCGAGGCCCTGGAGTATCTGCGCGAGTTCTCCGACGTGCCGGTGATCATGCTCACCGTCAAGGGGGAGGAGGAAGATCGCGTCCGTGGCCTCGATCTGGGTGCCGACGATTACGTGACCAAGCCCTTCAGCCCCAGGGAGCTGGCCAGCCGCATCCGCGCCGTGCTGCGCCGCGTGGAGCCGTCGCCGGCAGAGGCGGCCGAACCCGTGGTTATTGACGAACGCCTGGCCATTGACTTCGCCAGCCACGAGGTCATCGTGGAGGGCAAGCGGATCAAGCTGCGCCCTACGGAGCGCCGTCTGTTGTACAACCTGGTGGAAAATGCGGGATGGATTGTGCCCCACGAGGCGCTGGTGAGCAAGGTGTGGGGACCGGAGTACCGGGACGATCGGAGCCTGCTGCGCCTCTACATCAACTACCTGCGCGACAAGATCGAGCCCGACCCTTCGAATCCCCGTTACATCTTCACCGAGCGGGGGGTCGGCTACCGCTTCGTAGATTTCAAGCGGTCCCAGTCACAACCTCAGGAGCGCTTGAGGTGAAGGGCAAGTGTTGAAGCGGCTGGTGATGTTGCTGCTGGAGTTGGAGCCGGCCTGGCCGGGAATCTGGCGGCTGGCTGGATCCAGCAAGACGTCCAAGAGCGGCTCCTGACGCTGGCCGGCGCCGGTTTGATGCTTTTTGTGCTATAGCTGGGTGCGCCGGGGAGCAGCAGAGGCCCTGGGGATGATCGGCGATGCCCGGGCGGTGGAGCCGCTCATCGCGGCGCTGCGGGATGAGGATAGCGGTGTGCGTTTGGGGCGGCCTGGGCCCTGGGGATGATCGGCGAGCCCAGGGCGCTATCCCATCTGGAGCGGGTGGCGAGAGAGGATAGGGGGAAGACCGTGGGGCCGGGTAGCCGATGCGGCCAGGAAGGCGATTGAACGGATAGAAGGAAGCACAGCGGGCAGGAATCAGGTAATAAATGGGGGAGCGATGTGCATCGCGATTTGCAGAACATCGCCCAACGCGATACAATGTAGATGGCTCACAAAGCTCAGCAGAAAGTGTATCTTCTGAGGCAAAGAATGATAGGCAGCGGAGGTGTTTGATGACGATACGATTCATCCTGAGCAGCTACGTGGAACAGGCAATGGCTCACGCTGTCTACGACAAATTGGAAGATGGCACATTCGCCGGACGCATTCCGCCGTGCAAGGGAGTGGTGGCGTTTGCCTCCACTCTGCGCGAATGTGAAGAAGAGCTGCGTTCCACGCTGGAAGATTGGATATTGGTTGGCCTCAAGCTGGGGCACCCGCTGCCTGTAGTTGCCGGTATTGATCTGAATAAGGAGCCAAGCTATGAGCCAGTGGGGGCCTTGTAAGCGCCGAGATTTCGTCCGGCGATTGCGGAGGCTCGGCTTTGACGGCCCTTTCTCCGGCACGCGGCACCAATTTATGGTCTATGAGCAGCACCGAGTGGCAATTCCTTCCAATGCTGAGTAATTCTGTGCCTCAGCTTCGGATGATGATACGAGAAGTGGAGGAGATCATAGGCCGCAAGATCACGGTTGACGAGTGGAACAAGTTGTGACAGCCAATAGGACTGAGGGGCCGATAGGCCATCATCTCGGAAGGCTTTCTCGGCTCTAATGGCTGGATCACCGCCGCGCCGGGCTGGGCCGGCCCACGGCAGTGAAAGTCAGTTCCGTCCCCAGGTACACCTCCTCGCCCCAGCCGCCGCCCACCTTCGCCCGCCGATCATGGCGGGCCATCTGCACCTCCGCCTGCTCCGCCCCCGCCTGCCGTGCCCGCGCTTCGACGAGGGGAAACATCACCTGCCGGGCGTGACGCACGGCTTCCTCCAAATCGCCGAAATCACGCACGCCATCGGGCAGGTGCAGGCGGAACCGCTCGCCGCCCTCCAGCGGGCTGATGAGCACCCGCAATCGCTGGACGACGGTGCCGGCCACGGCACCCACGGCGTTGGCCACCGCGGCGTGGGGCGGGATGACCAACTCCGTGTGCAGCGGGTTGGCCACGCCGGGCATGTAAGCCTCTACCGGCGCCCCGATGGCCACCAGCGGCCGCCGCAGCCTCAGCTCACAGGCCAGGTCGCCAACGCCGGGGTTGCTCAGCGCCCGCGCCAGCAGCGCCGCCGCCGAGGGCTCCCGCTCCCAGTCGGGCAGGCCGACCTCGTCTTCCAGCACTTTGCTCACCAGTTCTGTGGCCACGCGGTCGGACACGCCCTGTACCACCTGCTCGCAGAAGGTCTCCACGGACAGGTTGGCCTGGGCAGCCAGCAGCGCTGCGCCCAGGCGTGAGGCCTCGGCGTTCCAGCGCTGAAAGCGGCCCAGGACGTGCAGGGCGTCGGTGGGTGTGAAACCGGCCCGTTGCACCACAAGCTGTGCTTCCAGCTCCTCAAGACGCCGCCGCATCAGCCAGCCGAAGCGCGTCTCGCCCAGGAGCGGCGAGAGCGATTGCGGCCCCGCCTCCAGGCGGTGCAGCAGCGCCCGGTCCTCTTCCGAGAGCCAGTTGCCGGGCCGCCGCCCCAGCAGCAGGAACTGGGCGCGCGCGTCCGACGTTTCCTGGATGGCCACCTGGCGGCGCAGTTCATCCACCACCTGGGGATACTCGTCGGCCAGCAGGCAAAGGGGCACGACGCGCCGGGGGCCGATGCGCAGGCGGCCGTGGCCGTCGGCGCGCACATGGCTATCGCCGCCCAGCCCCGTCGTGTGCACGTCCACCGCCTCGACCATCGTCCGCCAGCCGCCGACCCGCGCCCCCTCGGGGTTGAGGCGGGGCTGGCCGTCGCGCAGGGCGACGATATCCGTGGTCGTGCCGCCCACGTCCACGACCCAGACATCGCCCCTGCCGGCCAGATGCCAGGCGCCCACGGCGCTGGCCGCCGGGCCGGAAAGGATGGTCTCGATGGGGCGCTGCATGGCCCACGCCGCCCGCACCAGCGAGCCATCGCCCTTGACCACCATCAGCGGCGCGGCGATGCCGCGTTCGTCCAGCGTGCGCTGCACGGAGGCGATCAGCTCCCGCAGCAGGGGGATGAGGCGGGCGTTGAGGGCGGCGGTGGTGGCTCGCCGCACGGCGTTGAGCCGCGTGCTCAATTCGTGGCCGCAGGTGACCGGCAGGGCCGACCCTCCGGCCGAGGCGGTCAATTCCTCCACCAGCGCCCGCAGGCGCAGTTCGTGGGCGGGGTTGCGCACAGCGAAGTAGCCGGAGACGGCGAAGGCCTCGACCCTGCCGCGCCGGGCCAGGATGGCCTGCCGCGCCGCCGCCTCGTCCAGCGGGGTCACCTCATTGCCCAGCACGTCGTGGCCGCCGCGCAGGTAGACGACGTCGTCGGTGGCCAGCTCCTGCTGGAAGCCATACCGCTCCATCAGCTCCCGGTCGTAGCCGATGAGCAGCAGGCAGACAGGGCTGCCCCGTCCTTCAGCGATGGCGTTGGTGGCGAAGGTGGTGGAGAGGGCCACCAGGTGCACATCTTCCGGCGAACGGCTTTGCCCCGCGGCAAACACGGCGGCGATGGCCTGGCCGATGCCGACAGAGAGATCATGTCGCGTGGTCAGCGCTTTGGCCGCAGCCAGCACCTCGCCGCTGGCGTGATCCACCAGCACAGCGTCGGTGTACGTCCCGCCCGTATCAATCCCCAGAGCAATGGCCATCTGCCGCCTCATTCACCCCCTCGTCGCCGCCAGCATGTATCCTGTAGAGAACAGTAGCGGCAGACCGATCCAACCCGGTGCGACTCGTACCCCGGCCCCAGGCCAATGACCATAGAAGCGGACTTGTGCGGCTCCAGCACGCCATAGTCGTTGAGGCGCACGCCGATGTCGGCGATGGGCAACAGGGCGCACAGTTCCCGCTGGCCCTGCACGGGCCAGCCGACCAGCGACCCCGGGCTGAGCGCCGGGCTCACGCCCCAACCCCGTTCGGCGGCCCGTTCCTCGGCCAGACGACGTACAGCCTCGTCGACCTGGCCCAGGGCCAGCACGCCGGCGCAGTCGAGCAGATAGGAAAGCAGGGGCTCACCCGCCTGGTACAGCTCGCTCACCCGCGCCTCCAGCGCCGGGCCGATGGTGCAGACCGCCGCCAGCAGCCGTCGCGCCGGGGCCAGCAGGTCCGCCTTGGGGCCGACGGTGAGACCAGACGGGGTGACAGGGAGAGGGAGAGACGGGGGGAGAGGGTCTCCCTGTCTCCTTGTCTCCCAGTCTCCTTGTCTCCTCTCCCCACTTGCAAGAAGTGTCACCGATTCCCCGGTCACGTCGCATACCTCGAACTCGTCGTAGACAGCGGCGGGGGCGCAGAGGGTTTGGGCCAGAGCGATGGCTTTCTGTGCTGTGACCACCAGGATGGGCTGCGGGGCGTTGCGTCCCTGCGCGGCCAGCAGCTCCTCGGCAGTCAAGGCGATGGGGATGTCGTGGAGAATGGGCATGGTTTTGCTACCGACGAACGACGAACGATTTTGCTTTCGTCCTTCGTCGTTCGTCCTCCGTCATGATGCGTGCCGCTCGTCGGCCTGGGCGACAATCTCCCGCAGCCGGGCCTCCACCCCGGCGGGGATGGGCATCGGCTCGTGGTGCTCGAGGATCTCCTTCACCTTCGCCCGCACGCGCATGGCCATGGTCTGGCTGCCGCCGCCTTCCCACGCCCGCCGCATCTGGCGGTCCATCAGCGTGGGGAACCACAGCTCGGAGCGGAAATGCTGGCGCGTGTGCGGCTGGGCCAGGTAGTGGCCGCCGGGCCCCACCCGCTCGATGACCTCCACGGCCAGCGTCTCCGGCGTGACGGCGATGCCGCGCAGGATGCGTTTGGCCATGCCGATGACTTCGTTGGACATCACCAGCATGTCGTAGGAGCCCAGCAGGCCCGACTCCAGGTAGCCGACGTCGTGGATCAGGTTAGCGCCGGAGAGGGCGGCCACCATCACGGAGATGGCCGACTCGATGGCCGCCTGCTGGTCGAGGATTTTGGCATCGGAGCAGCCGGCGGTGGAGAACATGGGCAGCCGCAACCACCTGGCCACGTCGGTCATGGCCGCGCTCAAGAGCACCATCTCCGGCGCACCGTAGGAGAGCACGGAGGTGGCCATGTCTATCGTCGACTCCACACCGCCGATGATGACCGCCGCCCCCTTGCGCTTGAGCTGGGCGAGCACGACGCCGGTCAGACACTCGGCCAGGCACTGCACCATGCCGCCGGCCAGCGTCACCGGCCCCGTGGCCCCGCACATGATGCAGGGCGTGTAGATGGCAGGGATGCCCATCTCCGCCGCGTAGAGGAGCTTCTCCACCGCCTCGACGGAGTTGCTCAGCGGGGAGCTGGGCTCGATGTAGACGACGAAGAGGGGTGCTTTGGCGAATTCCTCCGGCCCGCCCAGCACCTGGCAGGCCATGCGGTACTGGTCGGCCAGCCCCTCCCTGTCCACGGCGGTGATGACCAGCGGCTTGGCCGTGCCCTTGAGCATGGCCAGGAACTGGTGACGGTCATAGGTGCGGGCAGGCACGCCAGAGGTCAGGCCCAGGGACATGTGGAAGTCAATGTGGGGCAGGGCATCGCTGATGCGGGCGGCGTTGTAGACATCCTGGAAGGTGTATTTGCGCACTTCGTCGGTGTAGGGATCCACCAGGGAGGGGCAGTCGGAACCGGTGCCGAAGTAAATCTTGTTCTTCTCCAGAGTGAGCCGCTGCCTGCGGTCGCGGCCGGCGATGGCCACACGCTGGGGGGTCGTGTTCAGCGCTTCCTTGACCAGCCAGGAGGGGATGCGCACCAAGTCGGTGTCGCTGACCAGACAGCCGGCCTCGCGCAGCAGGGCCACTCCCTCCTCCCCGTACACTCGCGTCCCCACCCGCTCCAGCACGTCCAGAGCGGCGTGGAAAATCTCCTCGATTTGATCGCCGGTAAGCACGCTGAACTGCGGCGTGGCGTTGACCTGATAGTTGGCTCTCATGTGGATTGTCCTCCTGTTGCGTGATGCGTGATCCGTGCTGCGTGAGCAGGGAATCACGTGTCACGCACCACATATCACGGCGGCAATGGCTGCGATGTGCGCCGGCGACGAGCCGCAGCACGTGCCCACGATGTGCGCGCCAAGCTCGATATAGCGCCGGGCCAATTCGGCCATGCGCTCCGGCGTGGCGTCGTAGACCACCTGCCGCTTGACCAGGCGGGGGAGGCCAGCATTGGGCTTGGCGATCAGGTAAGCCTCGGGCGCGGCCTGGCGCATCTGGGGCAGGATGTCCAACAGTTCCTCCGGGGCGTGGCCGCAGTTAGCGCCGATGGCCGGGACGCCCAGTTCGGCCATGGCCTGGGCGGCCTGCGCCGGGCTGACCCCCATGCTGGTGCGGCCATGGGTGTCGAAGCTGAAGGTGCAGAAAACGGGCAGTGCGCACGCCTGCCGTGCCCCTTCCACAGCCGCCCTGGCCTCGTTCAAGTCGCTCATTGTCTCAATGTAGATGACATCCACACCCCCCGCGGCCAGCGCCTGGGCCTGCTCGGCGAACAGCTCCACGGCAGCGGCGGTGGTCAGCTTGCCGATGGGCGCCATCATTTCGCCCGTGGGCCCGATGTCGCCGGCCACATAGCCCTCGTCGCCCATCGCCTGGCGGGCCAATTCGGCGGCGCGGCGGTTGATCTCCGCCACCTGAGGGTCGAGCCCGGCGGCCTTCAGCCGCGCTCGCGTGCCGCCGAAGGTGGTGGTGAGGATGACCTGCGAGCCGGCCTGCACGTAGGCGCGGTGCAGGCGCACGATCTCCTCGGGCCGCTCCAGCACCCAGGCTTCACCCGGCGTCCCGGCAGGTAACCCGGCCGCCTGCAACATTGTGCCTGTCGCCCCATCGGCGATGAGCACGTCGCCGGCGGCCAAGCGTTCCAGAATAGGCAGTCGCATTGTTTCGCTCCTTGAGACCGGAGGAGAGTGATTCGTGATGCGTGATCCGTGACCTGGTGTTCACGCATCACGTCTCCGCCTGCACCAACCGCTTGACCACCTCCACAGCTTCGGTGGCGTTTTCGGCGTAGCCGTCGGCGCCGATTTCCTCCGCCCATTCGGGGCTGGCGGGCACGCCGCCGATGATGACCTTGACCTGATCGCGCAGGCCCGCTTCCTGCAGGGTCAGGATGACCGTCTCCTGGTTGAGCAAGGTGGTGGTGAGCAGCGCGGAGAGGCCCACTACATCGGCGTTCGTCTCGCGCACGGCGTCCACGAACCGTTGCGGCGACACATCCACGCCCAGGTCGCGCACCTCGAAGCCATTGGCGGCCAGCATGGTGGCCACCAGCGTCTTGCCGATCTCGTGGATGTCGCCCTGCACGGTGCCGATGACCACCCGGCCCAGCACCTGGCGCTGCTGCTTGCGCCGCAGCATCTCCGGCTCCAGGACGGCGATAGCCGCCTTCATGGCCTCGGCGCTCATCACCAGGTCAGGGATGAACAGCTCGCCTTTGGCGAACCCTTCGCCAACGACGTCCATGCCCGGCTTGAAGCCTTGCTCGATGGCTGCCAGCGGGTCCATGCCGACGCCCAGCGCCTCCCTGGCCAATTCGCTGGCCTTTTCGGGCAGGCCGGCGATCACGGCGTCGGCCATTTCCTGGAATAATCGTTCCATTGACAAATCCTCCTTGGCTCCTGCAAACCTGTTCTGTGAAAACGTAATGCGTAGATGAGCGGCCTGCCTTTACACTTCACGTTTCACGCCTCGTGCATGTGACTCTCCAGCCACGCCTCGACATCGGCCAGCACCCGCTCTTTGCCCACGTCGTTGTACACCTCGTGGTAGTAGCCTTCGTACTCGTAGCGGGTCTTGTCGGCCAGGGTCATCTTCTCGAAGAAGATGCGGCTGCCCTCCGGTGGGACCAAACGATCGGCGCCGCCATGTACGATGAGACAAGGTACAGCCATATCCGCAGCGTGCGCCTGCACCCACTCGATGGCCTTGAGGATCTCGGTGCCCAGGCGGGCTGTGGCCAGGCCGTGCACCAGCGGGTCGCTCACGTAGGCTTCCGGCACGGCTGGATCGCGGGAGAGTGCCGTGGCATCGAGTTTGACATCCTGCGTGAAGCGCGGCCAGACGCTGGAGAGCAGCCTGGCCAGCATGATCATCGGGGGAGAGACAGGGAGCTTGCCCAGCGTGGGCCCCGAGGCGACGACACCGGCCAGCCCTTGCGGGTAATGCAGGGCGTAGTCCAGCACGACCAGCCCGCCCTGGCTGTGGCCGAGCAGGAACAGCGGCAGGCCGGCGTCCTGCGCCCTGGCCCATTGCAGGAAAGCCCTCGTGTCCTCTCGCAATTCCGTCCAACTGTTGATGTGCCCGCGCCGGCCCGGCGAGCGGCCCATGCCGCGCATGTCGAAAGCGCACACGATGTAGCCCTTGGGCACGAACCAGTTGACCACGTTGCCATAGCGGCCGCTGTGCTCGCCGAAGCCGTGCACAACAGCCAGCGTGGCCCTGGCCTCGCCTTCCGGCCGCCAGCATTGGGCGTAAAGTTCGAGCCCGCCATATCCTGTGAAGGTGCCCTCAATGTGTTTCATGTATCCCTCCCTCTCGAAGCTGGCGCGTCCCTCCCCCTTGATGGGGGAGGTCAGGTGGGGGTGCTGCCCCCTCCCCTAACCCCTCCCACCAGGGGAGGGGAAACTTCGTGACCGTTGACTTGATGCCTGCAGCGTCCTCGCCCCGTTTTGTCGGCGGGGAATCCACTTTTGAGCGACAAATTGTGATCTACTGAGATTGGCGGATTGGTGAATGGGATAACAAAGCCCCCGGTTTCACTCACCCCGCTGCCCTGGGTGTTGTTGCACAGTTCTATCTTGGGCATAGTGTAGCATGACCCTGCCTGGTTGTCAAGGTACCGAAGTTGACATCGCGGCCAGGCTGTGATATGTTTGCTTCTGTAAGGTCCAGACTGACAGCGAAGGGACCGCTCGGGTTCAGATATAGGCCGGCATGCAAGGACGGCGTGATGCGTGATGCGTGAGAAACACGGATCACGCAGTACGGATCACGTATCACGACCGGGGATGTCCTTTGCTTGCCCAGGCCAACCCTTGGAGGTGGTGATTTGCGCTTCTCTCAACTTTTCGGACGCACGCTGCGCGAAGCCCCGGCCGGGGCGGAAACGGCTGCGCAGCGATTGGCGCTGCGCGCCGGCTTGCTGCGCTGGCTGGCGGCGGGCGTGACCGCCTACCTGCCCCTGGGCTCTCAGGCGCTGAGCCGTCTGGCCAACCTGGTGCAGGCGGAATGGGCAGCCCTTGGCGGCCAGCAGGTCACGCTGCCGCTGGTGCAGCCCGTCGAGCTGTGGGAGCGGTCGGGACGCTACGACGCTTTGCGGCCGGATATGGTCCGTTTCCGGGACGAAGCCCATCGCGACCTGACGGCGGGCATGGGCCACCAGGAAGCGGTTATGGAACTGGCGCGCAGCGAGATCAGTTCCCATCACCAGCTTCCTGTGTTCCTCTTCCAGATGGGAACGCGCATCTCCCGCCGCACGGAGCGGCGCGGCGGCCTGCTGAGCCTGGCTGCCTACCATGCGGCGCACGGCTACAGCCTGCACGCTGATGGGGCAGACATGGCCGCTTTCTACGGGCGGCTGTGCGCGGCCAACGAGGCGATTTTCGAGCGCTGCGCCTTGCAGCCGCTGCGCGCCGAAGCAGAGGTCGGCGCCGCCGACAGTTGTACGGCGCACCGCTGGCTGCTGCCGCACCAGGCCGGGCCGGATCCCTTCGTCCGCTGCCAGGCCTGCGATTACACGGCCATCCTCCCGGCGGCCCGCATGGCCGGGCCACTGCCGGAGGAAGCCGAAGAGTTGCCGCTGGAGGAGGTCGCCACCCCGGGCGCGGAGACCATCGCCGCCCTGGCCGAGTTCCTCCACGTGCCGGCGCAGCGCACACTCAAGGTCGTCTTCTATACCGTGCGCGGGCGTGTGGTCTGCGTGGCCATCCGCGGCGACCGCACGGTGGACGAGGCCAAGCTGGCCCACGTGCTGGGCAGCGCCGATTTCTACCCCAGCACGGAGGACGAGCTGACCGCGGTGGGCACGGTCGGCGGCTACGGCTCGCCCATCGGCCTGCGCGGCGTGCGGGTGATTGCCGACCGCACGGTGACGGCGGCGCGCAATCTGGTGGCCGGGGCCAACAAGGCCGGCTACCATGTGCGCAATGTCAACACCCCGCGTGACTTCCAGATTGATTTGGTGGCCGACCTGGCCCGCGTGGAAGAGGGCGACCGCTGCCCGCACTGCGGCGGCCGGCTGGCTCTGCAGGCAGGCATCGAGCTGGCCCGCGCCGCCATGCCCGGCAGCCGTCTGAGCGAAGCCTTGAACGTCACCTTCCTCGACGAGCAGGGCCAGGCGCGGCCGTTGTTTCTGGCCACCTGTAGCCTGGGATTGGATCGGTTGCTGGCGGCAGTCATCGAAACGCATCACGACGAGCAGGGCATCGTCTGGCCTGCGGCCTGCGCACCCTATCACGTCCACCTGCTGGGCCTGAACCTGAACACGCCCGAGGTGGCGGAGCAGGCCGAGAGCCTCTACCGCGACCTGCAAGCGCGAGGGGCCGCCGTCCTCTACGACGACCGCCAGGTCAGCGCCGGGGTCAAGTTCAACGACGCCGACCTCATCGGCCTGCCGCTGCGGGTGACGGTCAGCTCCCGCTCGCTGCAGCAGGGCGGCGTGGAGGTGAAGTGGCGCCACCGGCCCGAGCGTGAGGTGGTGAGTCTGCAAGCGCTGACGGCAGAATTACAGAAGTTGCTGCCCGCTGACGAATGACCAACGACGGACGAACGGCCATCTTTCGTCCTTCGTCGGCGACCGTTACTGAAGGCCAGGCCCAATTATGACGCCGCTCACCTTCGGCTCCGTCCGTTTCGACGCTGAGCTGGTCGTTTTCGACAAAGACGGCACGCTCACCGACTTCGAGGCCATGTGGGGACGCCTGGCCGCGGCCTGGGTGGAGCGGCTGACCGTGCACGCCGGCGATGCCGCTCTTCGGCGGGAGCTGTACCATGCCCTGGGCTACGATCCGCAACAGCAGCGCACGCGGCCGCAAAGCCCGCTGGTCATCGCTTCCGAGGAGCAATTACTGACCATCGCTGCCGCCGTCCTCTACCGTCGCGGCGTCTCCTGGCCGGGAGCCGAGAGGCGAGTGCAGTCGGCTTATCAGCGGGCCGTCGCCGACCTGCCGCTGAGCGACCGGGTGCGGGCGGCAGGCGATGTCGCCGGTTTGTTGCAGCGGCTGCGGGACGCCGGCGTGCGGGTGGCCGTGGTCACCATTGACATGCGACAGGCGACCGAGGAGATCCTGCGCATCCTGGGCATTGCCGACCGGGTGGATCACCTGGTCTGCGGCGACGACGGGTTGCCCTGGAAGCCGGCGCCGGACATGCTGCTGGCCGCCTGCGAGCGCTTGGGGGTGGAACCGGCGCGCACCGCTGTGGTGGGCGATACGGTGGCCGACCTGGAGATGGCCCGGCGGGCCGGCGCCGGGCTGGCCGTGGCCGTCCTCAGCGGCACAGATCACCCGTCGTTGCTGGCCGCTCAGGCCGACGCGGTGTTGCGCTCGATTGACGAGATAGACATACAGGTGATGCCGACGAACGAGGAGGGACGAACGACGAAAGACAAACAACGGGTCTGATATATCTGGCCTTCACCGTTGGTCGTTCGTCCTTCGTCTCGATACAGAGGAGGTTTTCTGTCATGGAAACTGTGCTCAAAGGGAGAGGCAAGAAAGTCATCATCGGCGACGGCCGGCCGACGGTCATCATCGGCGAGCGCATTAACCCCACGGGCAAGAAGAAGCTGGCCGCCGCGCTGCTGGCCGGCGACCTGGAAATCGTGCGCCAGGAAGCGCTGGCTCAGGTGGAGGCAGGGGCCGATGTGCTGGACGTCAATGTCGGCGTCGCCGGTGTGGACGAGGTGGACCTGCTGCCCAAAGCTGTGCGGCTGGTGATGGAGACGGTGGATGTGCCCGTTTGTATTGACACGGCCAATGGCGAAGCCCTGCGCGCGGCATTGGCGCTGCACAAGGAGCTGAACCCCGACGGCAAGCCCCTGGTCAATTCGGTCAACGGCGAGGAGGCCAGCCTGGCGCGGGTGCTGCCGCTGGTGGCGCAGTACGGCACGGCGGTCATCGGCCTGTGCATGGACGACGAGGGCATCCCGGCGACGCCGGAGGGGCGCCTGGCGGTGGCCCGCAAGATCGTGGAGCGGGCTGAAGGGCTGGGGATTGGCCGTGACGACGTGGTCATTGACTGTCTGTCGCTGACCGTGGGGGCCGACTCCAGGGCCGGCTGGACGACATTGCAGGCCACCCGCATGGTCAGGGAGGAGCTGGGGGTCAACATGACCCTCGGTGCCAGCAACGTCTCCTTCGGCCTGCCGGAGCGGGAAGTGCTCAACGGGGCCTTTCTGGCCATGGTCATTGCCGCCGGGGTGAACTGCCCTCTTGTGGATGCAGCCAGGGCGCGGCCTTTCATCCTGGCTGCCGATGTGCTCCTGGGCCGCGACGAGTATGCCATGCGCTACATCAGGGCTTTCCGGCGCAAGCGACTATGACCCAGGTCATGGGAAGCTGCGACAAGAAGGGATATACTGGATGAGCGTCAACAACCTGGAAGCCTTCATCGTGGCCTTTGTGCGACAAGAGGTCGCCCGGGCAGGGACGGAGACCCGCTATCGCCAGCCACTGGTGGGCTTCGCCATGGCCGACGATCCTCTTTTCCTGCGGCTGCGGGAGATCGCCGAGCCGACTCATCTGTTGCCTGGCGATTTGCTGCCCACGGCGCGCTCGGTCGTCTCTTTCTTTTTGCCCTTCGCCGAAGAGGTGGTGGAGGCCAACCGGGCGGCGCGTCGGCAGGTGGCCCGAGAATGGGCCCTGGCCTACGTGGAGACCAACGCCCTCATCAACCGCATCGCCCAGGGGTTGATCGCCGCCCTGGCCGAGCGGGGCGTGCGGGCGGCGGCAGAGCCGGCCACGCACAACTGGAACCCGGAGACGCTGGTCAGCCGCTGGTCGCACAAGAGCGTGGCGGCCATCGCCGGCCTGGGCAGCTTCGGCCTGCACCACATGCTGATCACCGATGCCGGCTGCGCCGGCCGTTTCGGCAGCGTGGTCGTGGAGGCGGAGCTTCCGCCGACGTCGGGGCCCGGCGTTGCCGACCGTGTGCGCTGCCGCTACCTGCACGATGGAAGCTGCATGACCTGTGTGCAGCGCTGCCCTGTGGGCGCGCTGACCAAAGACGGGCTGGACAAGCGCCGTTGCTACCGGTGGCTGCTCCAGGTGGCCGAGGCCTTCGGCGACCTGGGCCTGGCCGACGTGTGCGGCAAGTGCGCCACCGGCCCCTGCGCGACCGAATGCGCATTATAGATTGCAGGATGCCAATCCGCAATCTGCAATCCGCAATCCGCAATCCTGGAGGAGATATGCTGGTTAAAGACCGCATGACGCCCGAACCCATCTGCGGGCAGCCGGAGATGCCGGTGACGGACGCCCAGACCCTCATGAGGGAGAAGAACATCCGGCACCTGCCCATCGTGGACGGAGAGGGGAAACTGGTGGGGCTGGTGACGCAACGGTCGTTGCTGCGCACTCTGCCTTCGGACGTGAGCCACTTCAGCCGTTTCGAGATCAGCTACGTCCTGGGCAAGATCAAGGTGCGCGATGTCATGGTCAAAGAGGTGACGACCATTGACGAGAACACGCCCATCGAGGAAGCGGCGCGCATCATGGCCGACCGCCGGATTGGCTGCCTGCCGGTGATGGGAGGCGGCGACCCGGCGACCGGCTCAAAGCCACGCCTGGTGGGGATTATCACCGACAACGACCTGTTCACCATCATGGTGGATTTGCTGGGGGCCCGCCGGGCCGGCGTGCGGGTGACCGTTTTGCAGCCGGACCGGCCTGGCGAGATCGCCCGCCTCTCCACGGCCATTGCCAGAAAGGGGGGCAACCTGACGGTCATCGTGGGCTATCCGGCGCCGGAACCGGGCATGTGGATCTCTGTGGTCAAGATCACCAATATCCCCCGTGAGCATCTGGGGGCGGTCATCGGCGAGTTGGAAGATGTTCGCATTCTGGATATGAGAGAGATTTAGCGGAATGGCAGTAAATCATGAGAATCCGGAAGGCGCGGTGCTGGTCGTGGGCGGCGGCATCGGCGGGATGCGCGCCGCCATTGACCTGGCCGAGGCGGGCCTGAAAGTGTATCTGGTGGAACGGGAGGCCGGGTTGGGCGGCCGGGTGGCCCAATTGGGCTACATGTTCCCCACCCACGACTGTGTGCTCTGCCGTGGCACATCCGATCACGGCTACGGCTGCACACGTCCGGCCATCTCCCCCGCCTTCGTGGACCACAATCTGCACCCCAACATCGAGATCATGACCCGCACGGAGATCGTGGATGCCAGCGGACAGGCGGGCGACTTCACGGTCACCCTGCGCCATCATCCCCGCTACGTGTCGGTAGAGCGCTGCACCAACTGCGGCCTCTGTGCCGCCGTCTGTCCGGTGCGCCTGCCCAGCGAGTTTCAGGAAGCGTTGGTGACGCGCATGGCCATCCACAAGAGCGCGCCGCGCTCGTTTCCCGATGCCTACTATGTGGACAAGGGGGACTACTGTACAGACTGCCGCCGCTGCCAGGCGGTATGCCCCACCGGGGCGGTCAATCTGGACGAGGAGGCCTGGGACGAGCAAGTTCATGTCTCGGCGGTCATCCTGGCCGTGGGCTATCGGCTGTCCGATGCCGGCGCGCTGGAGGAGTTCGGCTACGGACGCTACCCCAACGTCGTGCACAGCATGCAATACGAGCGCTACGTCAGCCGCTCCGGCCCGACAGAAGGGTTGCTCTTGCGTCCCTCGGATAATCAGCCACCGAAACGCATCGCCTGGTTACAGTGCATCGGTTCGCGTGACCAGGAGCATCCCTACTGCTCGTCCATCTGCTGCATGTACGCCACCAAAGAGGCGGTGCTGGCCAAGCAGCGCGTGGAAGGGGTGCATTGCCAGGTCTTCATGATGGACGAGCGGGCTTTCAACAAGGAGTACAACGCCTATTTCCATCGTTCATGCCAGGAATACGGTGTTCAATACACCCGCTGCCGCATCTCCGACCTGTGGGAGGATCCCCAGACCCACGACCTGATCCTGCATTATCCCGGCGAAGATGGGAAGATGAAGGAAGAGCGCTTCGACATGGTCGTGCTGTCGGTGGGCGTGCAGCCGCCGGCCGGAGCGGAGGCACTGGCCCGTGCCCTGGGCTTCAATCTGAACGAGTATGGTTTCTGCCGGACGGATACGTTCAATCCGCTGGAGACGAGCCAGCCGGGCATCTATGTCTGCGGGGCTTTTGCCTCGCCCAAGGAGATCGCCGAGACGATCATTGACGCCGCTGGGGCTGCCGGCGACGTGATGCGCCTGTTCCACGACCAGCTCGGCGGGCGGCCATCCAGCCGCGAGTATCCCTTCCTGAGCCGGGGCGATTTCCCGCCCGAACGGGATGTCAGCGGCCAGCCGCCGCGCGTGGGGGTCTTCGTCTGCCGCTGCTACCCCTCCATCGAGGGCGCGGTGGACATCGAGCGCCTGCTGGAGCGGGCGCGTGAGTACCCCCACGTGGTGTACGCCGCGGACGTGGGGTATGGCTGCTTCCCTGAGGGCCTGGCAGCCATCAAACAGGCCATCGCCGATCACGACCTGAACCGCGTGGTCGTCGCCGCGTGCAGCCATCGCACGCACGAGTCGCTCTTCCAGCGCACGGTGCGGGAGGCGGGCCTCAACGCCTATCTGGTGGAGATGGCCAACATCCGCGAGCATTGTGCCTGGGTGCATGCGCAGGAGCCGGAGGCGGCCACGCGCAAGGCCATGGAGTTGGTGCGCATGGCCGTGGGCCGGGCCAGCGCCTTGCAGCCGGTATACAAGACGGCTGTGCAGCCGGTACGACGGGCGCTGATCATCGGCGGCGGTGTGGCCGGCATGACGGCAGCATTGGCCATCGCCGACGCCGGCTTCGACGTGACCCTGGTCGAACGGAGCGAGGCCCTGGGCGGCCACCTGCACGACATCCACTACGTCGTGGAAGGGTACAACCCCCAGCGGCTGCTGCGCGACCTGGTCAACCGCGTGCGGGGCCACACGCGCATAGACGTGTACACCCGCACCGAGGTGGTGGAGCACAGCGGCCGCGTGGGGAACTACCGGGCGGTCTTGCGGCGGCAGGATGGCCGCCAGGAGGTCGTCACTCACGGCGTGACCATCGTGGCTACCGGCGGGCAGGAGGCGCGAGGCAGCCGCTACCTGCTGGGGAAACATCCCCGCGTCATCACCCAACTGGAGTTGGAAGAGGCCATCACCAGCCGGCTGGATGAGATTGCCAGGTTGAAAGACGTGGTGATGATCCAGTGCGTGCGCCCGGAGGACTCGGAGGGGCGCAGCGCGCTGCCCCCCTACTGCTCCCGCATCTGCTGCACCAGCACGATCAAGAACGCCTTGCGCATCAAGGTGGCCAACCCCGATTGCCGGGTCACGGTGCTGTACAAGGACATCATCACCTACGGCTTCCGCGAGCAGTACTACACGGAAGCGCGGCGGCGGGGGGTGCTCTTCGTACGCTACGACGAGGAGAACGAGCCGGTGGTGGAGAGTTTGAACGGCGACCCCTCGACAAGCTCGGAGCGGCGCCTGCGGGTGACAGTGCAGGAGCCCATGCTGCGGCGGCCCATGGTCATAGAGCCCGATCTGCTGGTATTGAGCATGGCTATCGAGCCCGCGCAGGGTTCGGCAGAGCTGGCCAGGTTGCTAAAGGTGCCGCTGTCACACGAGGGGTTCTTCCTGGAAGCGCACATCAAGATGCGCCCCATGGACTTCATGGAGGAGGGCATCTTCGTCTGCGGCATGGCCCATTACCCCAAGTTCATCGAGGAGAGCATCAGCCACGCCCTGGCCACGGCAGGGCGGGCCATCACCATCCTGGCCAAGGAGCCTTTCTACATCGGCGGCACCGTTGCCGTGGTGGACCAGACGAAGTGCATGGGTTGCCTGACCTGCGTGCGGGTGTGCCCGTTCCACATCCCCCGCGTGGATCCCCACAGGGTGGGGGCGGGCGGGATTGCGGGGGCCTCGTACATCGAGCCCGCGCTGTGTCATGGCTGCGGCACCTGCACGGCGGAGTGCCCGGCCACGGCCATCCAATTGGTGAACTACACGGACACCCAGATCATGGTGCCCGAGATGCCGGTGTTGGGGAGTTGGGTGAGCGTATGAGCGATAACGGTTTCGAGCCGCAAATCACGGCTTTCATGTGTATCTACTGCGGGTACATGGCGGCGGATACCGCCGGCGCGCTGCGCATTCCCTATCCGGCCAACGTCAAGTTGGTGAAACTGCCCTGCACGGGCAAGACCGACCCGCGCTACATCCTTCAGGCTTTCGAGGAGGGTGCCGATGGCGTGTACGTGGTGGCCTGTCCGGTGGGCAATTGCCATCACGTGCGGGGCAACGAGCGGGGCTACGCGCGGGTACAGAGGACGAAGAAGCTGCTCGATGCCATCGGCCTGGGCGGGGAGCGGCTGGAGATGTTCTTCATGTCCGGCGGCCAGGGGCAGGCCTTTGCCGACGCGGCGAAGGAGATGACGGAACGCATCCGCAGCCTGGGGCCCAGCCCTATCAAGGAAAGGGTTAATGAGTTAACGGGTTAACGAGTGATGTGTCAACGAGTTAACCTTGTCTCATTGCCTCGCTATCCCGTTGCCTTGTTGACTTGGTGCCTCGTTGCCTCAGACCTCGTTGCCTTTTGTGGAGGAGAGCATGATCATTGGCGAACAGAAGCCATTGGAAGAAATCAAGGAGTTGATCGGCGATGCCAGGAAGGTGCTCGTCGCCGGCTGCGGTACCTGTGTGGCCGTCTGCTCCGCTGGCGGTGAGCGGGAAGCGCAGATCCTGGCCTCGGCGCTGCGCCTGGCTTTCCAGGTGGACGGGAACTCCAGGGAGGTGACGGAGGCCACCGTGCAGCGCCAGTGCGAGTGGGAATACATTGACCCCCTGGCCGAACAGGTCGCCGAAAGCGACGTGGTGGTCTCGCTGGCCTGCGGCATCGGCGTGCAGACGCTGGTGGAACGGTTCCCCGAGGCCTGGATCGTGCCGGGGTTGAACACGACTTTCCTGGGTATGCCCCAGGAGCAGGGCATCTGGGTGGAGCGCTGCCAGGCCTGTGGCCAATGCATCCTCGGCGTGACCGCCGGCATCTGTCCCATTGCCCGCTGTTCCAAGCAACTTCTGAACGGCCCCTGCGGCGGCTCCCATGATGGCAAGTGCGAGGTCAACCCTGACATAGAGTGTGCCTGGCATCTGATCTACGAACGGCTGCGCAAGCTGGGCAAGCTGGAGCTGATGCTCAGGTTCCAGCCGGCCAAGGACTGGTCCGTAAGCCGTGATGGCGGCCCGCGCCGCATCGTGCGTGAGGACCTGCGGGTCCTGCCGGAAACGTAAGGCACAGAACTTAATAAGTCGGGTGAGGAAGAAGATTACATGAGTGAGGCAAATGGCTACAAATCGGGTTCTCGCCTGGAGAAGCTGCTGCGGGCGGGGCACTTCGTCGTCACCGGTGAGCTAGGGCCGCCGCAGTCCGCCGACGGCGAGGTGATCTGCCAAAAAGCGCGCCTGCTGAAGGGCAAATGCGACGCCGTCAACATCACCGACAACCAGACGGCCATCGTGCGTCTCTCCAGCATCGGTTCCGGGATCATCTGCCTCCAGGAGGGCGTGGAGCCCATCGTCCAGATGACCTGCCGCGACCGCAACCGGCTGGCCATGCAGTCGGACCTGCTGGCCGCCTACGCCCTGGGCGTGCGCAACCTGCTCTGCCTGACCGGCGATCACCAGTCCTTCGGCAACCACCCCACGGCCAAGAACGTGCACGACCTCGATTCCCTGCAGTTGATCCACATGATGGCCAAGATGCGGGACGAGAAGGTGTTCCAGTGTGGCGATCCGATCAAGGGGGCGGAGCCGCGCTTCTTCATCGGGGCGGCGGCCAATCCCTTCGCCGACCCCTTCGATTGGCGACCTTACCGCCTGCTGAAGAAGGTGGAGGCGGGGGCCGACTTCATCCAGACCCAGCTCATTTACAACGTGGAGAAGTTCGCCGAGTACATGCGACGGGTGCGGGAGCTGGGGTTGCACGAGCGGGTGTACATCCTGGCCGGGGTGGGGCCACTGAAGACCCCTGGCATGGCCCGTTATATGCGGGATAAGGTGCCTGGCATGGAGGTGCCCGACGCGCTCGTGGAGCGCATGGAGGCGGCCGGCCGGGACATCCCCAAGGAGGATAAGGAGGCACGAAACGCCGCCTGGCGCGAGGAGGGGATCAAGATCACGGTGGAACTGATCGAGCAACTGCGCCAGATCGAGGGTGTAGCCGGCATTCATATCATGTCCATCGAGTGGGAGGAAGGGGTAGGCTTGATCGCCGAACGGGCTGGCCTGTTGCCCCGCCCCACGGTTGGTGAACTGGAGGATCGGTAGATTGGTAAACCAGCAGATTGGTAAACCGGTAGATTGGGAGGTTGGAGACCAATCTACCAATCTACCAATCTACCAGTCACCAGGTTACCGAGAGGAGAGCGTATCCATGAGCGATGTGATTACGAGCACCGATACCCGTTTGGCCAAGCTGATCGAGGAAGAGACGGGCGAGAACGTCTACCTCTGCTATCAATGCGTCAAGTGCACCAGCGGCTGCCCCCTGGCCGAGCATTTCGACTACACACCCAATCAGATCATGCGCGCCATCCAGTTGGGGCAAGAGGAGATCCTTTCCTCCAGAACTATCTGGCTGTGTGCCTCGTGCCAGGTCTGCACCACCCGCTGCCCGCAGGGGATAGACGTGGCCCGGATCATGACTTATCTGATGATGACCGCCCGGCGACGGGGCATCAAGCCGGCCATCCCGGCTATGGAGGACTTCATCCAGGTGTTCCACCGCAACGCCAGGCTGTTCGGGCGCTCCTATGAGATAGCCCTGATGATGGAGACGAACCTGCGCGCTCGCGATCCCCTGAAGGACGTCTTCGATCTGGGCCTGCCCATGATCATGAAGGGCAAGATCAGCTTTCTGCCTTCCATTGCCCGTGTGCCGAAGCGAGTTGAGCGGCGGGAGGTGGCTCCGAACGAAGTGGCCTACTACCCCGGCTGTTCGCTCCACTCCACGGCCATAGAGTACAATATGTCCGCCGAGGCGGCGGCCAGGGTGGTTGGCCTGGAGTTGGTGGAACCCAAAGGCTGGACCTGTTGTGGTTCGGCCCCGGCTCACAAGCTGAACCCCGATGACGCCTTGCGCATGCCTCTGGAAAACCTGGCCCTCATCGAACGCAGCGGCTTTGATGAAGTGGCCGTGCCCTGTGCCGGCTGTTACATCCGCTTCCGCTCCGTGCAGCATGAGATACGGGAAGACCCGGCGCTGAAGCAGCGCCTGGACGAAGCCATCGGCTACGAATACCAGGACACGGTCAAGGTCAGGTCGCTGGTGGAGACCATGGCCGAGCGGGTGGGTGTGGAGACTATTGCCGAGAAGGTGCAGAAGCCGTTGAAGGGACTGAAGGTGGCCTGCTACTACGGCTGTGCCCTCACCCGGCCGCCCAAGATCACCGGAGCGGCGCACCACGAGTATCCGATGGCCATGGACCGCCTGGTGCGCGCCCTGGGTGCGCAGACGCTGGATTGGGATGGCAAGACGCGCTGCTGTGGTGCCGAACTGGGCCTCGTCGTGACCGAACGGGCTATCGAGATGTGCCGCTGGCTCATTGATCGGGCGCGGGCCGTGGGCGCGGATTGCATCGCCGTGGCCTGTCCCCTCTGCCACGCCAACCTGGATGGGCGGCAGTTGCAGATGAAGGACCTGGAAGAGAAGATGCCCATCCTCTACTTCACGCAGTTGATGTCCCTGGCCTTCGGCGTGGATCCCAAAGCCGCCGGCCTGGACAAGAACCTGGTGGACCCCTTCCCGCTGTTGCAGGAGCGTGGTCTGATGGTCTGATGGTCAGGTGGTCTGATGGTCATTTGGTCAGGTGGTCTGGTGGTCTGATGGTCATTTGGTCTGATGGTCTGATGGTCAGGTGGTCTGATGGTCATTTGGTCAGGTGGTCTGGTGGTCTGATGGTCATTTGGTCTGATGGTCTGATGGTCAGGTGGTCTGATGGTCTGATGGTCCTTCGTCTATGGTCTTCCCGCGACCATCCGACCACTTGACCACCTGACTACTGACCACCTGACTACTGACCACCTGACTATCCGACCAAAAGGGGGTTAGCATGAAGATCGAGTGCTTCGAGGACATCGAGGGATGGCAGGAGGCCAGGGTATTGGCTCGAATGGTGTATGAGGTGTCCAGCAAGGGGCGCTTCGCCAGGGATCTTAGATTGCGGAGCCAAATCGAGGACGCTGCGGCTTCTGTGATGGCCAACATCGCCGAAGGATTCGATGCGGGCTCTGACGCAGAGTTCATCAGATTCCTGGGCTATGCCCGCCGTTCGGCCAGTGAAGTGCAGTCGCATTTATACATCGCGTTGGATCGGGGCTACGTGACCCAGGAGGAATTCGAGGCGATCTACCAGAAAGCTACCCAGGTGAAGAAACTGATCAACGGCTTCATTCGATATCTACGCCAGAGCTGTCGAAAAACCGCCTGACCAATGACTACCCGACCATCCGACCAAGGACCATCCGACCAAGGACTACCCGACCAACGACTATCTGACCAAGGACTACCTGACCACCCGACCCCAAGGACCAAGCATGCCCGAAGTCCTCGTCAGCTACGGCGAAGATGTGCGCACGGTTGTCGCAGGAGAGGGCAGCCTGCTGGGCGAGGCGGTCATGGCCACCGGCCTGCCTCTGGAGCAGCCCTGCGCCGGGCGGGGCACCTGCGGCCAGTGCAAGGTGCTGGTGGAAGGCCCGCTCGGCCCGCCCGACGAGGCGGAGCTGAAGCTGCTCTCCCCGGCAGAACAGGCCGCCGGCTACCGTCTGGCCTGCCGCGCCCGCGTGCAGGGTGACGTTTCCGTCACCCTGTCCCCCATCGTCGTCTACTCCAACAAGATTTTCCGCGCCAGCGAGGAATACAGGCAGGAGGGCGTGCCCCTGGGCCTGGCCATTGACCTGGGAACCACCACAGTGGCTGCCTTCCTGACCATGTTAGACAGCGGCCGCGTCTGCGCCGGCGCCGCGGCACTCAATCAACAGATTGTCTTCGGCGCCGACGTTATCTCCCGCCTGGCGGCGGCAGGGCGAAGTGAGGCCAATGCGGAGCGGCTCTCGGCGCTGGCCCTGGCCTCCATCGGGCAGGCCATCGCCGCCCTCAAGCTGCCGCCACGGATTATGAGGCGGGTGCGCAAGGCGACCATTGTCGGCAACTGCGCCATGCACCATCTGTTGCTGCGCTACCCGGTGAGGTCGCTCTCCATGCTGCCCTTCCAGCCGCACAGCGCGGCGGCCGTCCGCCACGCCGAGAGGCTGCTCGACGGTGTTTTCCCTCCTCAGACGGAAATCGCCCTGCCGCCGCTCATCGGCGGCTTCGTCGGCTCCGATGCCCTGGCCTGCCTGGCCTACTTCGGCTTCGATCGCGCCCCGGGTCCCATGGCCGCCATTGACCTGGGCACCAACGGCGAGGTGATGGTCACCGATGGCAAGCGCATCCTCGTCGCTTCCACCGCCGCCGGCCCGGCCTTCGAGGGGGTGAACATCTCCTGCGGCACCCGCGCCGTGGATGGGGCCATCGTCGCCGCCAGGGCACAGGCGGATGGCAGCTTTGCCTTCACCACCATCGGCGACCGGCCACCCGTGGGCCTGACCGGCTCAGGGCTGCTCAGCCTGGTGTGCGAGCTGCGGCGGGTCGGGGTCATCGAGCCCGGTGGCCGTTTCGTCGCCGATCATCCCCTCTTCGCCTCCCGCCTGGACGAGGATGCCCGCGGCGTGCGCCGCCTGCGCCTGACCGACCAGGCCGACGAGCATCCGTTGTACCTGACGCAGCAGGATGTGCGGGAACTGCAGAAAGCCAAGGCCGCCGTGCGCGCGGCGGCGGAGATCCTGATGGGCGAGCTGGGCTTGCAGCCCGGCGACCTGCAGCGGCTGGTGCTCACCGGCTCCTTCGGCAGCCAGGTGGATATCGGGGCGGTGGTGGGGCTGGGGATGATCCCGCCCGTGCCTCTGGAGCGTGTGGAGACAGAAGCCAATGGCGCGGGCCTGGGAGCGGCGCTGTTCCTTGACGAGGAGGAATTCGCCCGTGGCGAGCGACTGGCAGCACAGGCACGTCAGGTAGACCTCGATCTGGCCCCTGATTTCCGCCGACGATTCATCGGGGCCATGGCCATGCCGGGGGAACCGTGAGCGCGCCGGAAGAGAGGGCGACAAACCCGGCGCGTCTGTCGGCGGCCAGCGTCCTGGCGGTGCTGGTGGCCACGGCCTGCTGGGCCACATCGGGCATTTTCGTCAACTTCATCATGGCCGGCGGCCAGGTCTCGGCGCTGGCCCTGGCCTTCTGGCGTGATCTGGCCACTTTCGCCGTGCTCTTCAGCGGCCTGAGCGTGCTGCGCCCGGGTTGGCTGTGCATATCACGGCGCGATCTGAAGTGGCTGGCCGGGCTGGGCAGCATCGGCCTGGGCACGTTCCACGTCTTGTGGAACCTGAACGTGATGCTCAACGGCGTGGCCGTGGCCACGGTGCAGCAGGCGGCGATGCCGGCCATCGTCGCCGTGGCTGCCTGGCGGCTCTGGCGTGAGCCGTTGACCCGGCGCAAGGGGTTGGCCATCATCTTGACGTTCGCGGGCACGGTGCTGGTATCCGGCCTGGACGTTCTGGGGTCGGCGTTCGGAGTTCGGGGGTCGGCATTCGGTCTGGGGCTGCTGGTGGGGCTGGCCACACCGGTGGCCTACGCCGCCTACAGTCTGTTCGGCAAGCCGCTGGCTGGCCGCTACCGTCCTTTGACCATCCTGACCTATGCTTTTGGCTGCGGGGCCTTGACCCTGCTGCCGTTTCAGGTGTTCACGCCGCAGCCCTGGCCTGTGCCGGGTCGCACCTGGCTCTGGTTCGCCGTCTTGATCGGTTTAGCCACCATTGTGCCGTTTTCCGCCTACACGTTCGGGCTGGGGCGGCTGCCGGCCAGCGTGGCCGGAATCCTGGCCATGGCCGAAATCCCTTTCGCTTCCTTCTACGCCCACGTGCTCCTGGGCCAGCGGCTGACGGCCCCGCAGATGGCCGGGGCAGCTTTGGTGGTCAGCGGAGTGCTTCTGCTCTCCTGGCCCCGGACGTTCGAACGTTCCAACGTTGCTTAAGGGGGTGTCCCATGTCAGGAGCGTATGAACCCACGATAGCCGGCAAGAGCAAAATCGGCGGCCTCATGATCAATGGCCACCTGGGGCGCATCAGCGTGCTGTCCATCCCGGACCGTCCCGGCGTAGCTGCGGCCTTGCTTGACGCCCTGGGCCAGCGCCGATTGAACGTCCAGTTCATCGTGCAATGCATTGACGAGCAGAACCGGGACCACATCGTGCTCTGCGTGGACCGTGGCGATTTGGAGGCCTGCCAGCTTGCCATTCAGGAGATCGTGCCGGCGTTACAGGCGGAGTACGTGCAGTGTGACGCCAATGCGGCCAGCATCGGCATCTTCGGCCCGGACTTCCGCTGGCGGCCGGGCATCGCGGCGAAGATGTTTCAGGCCCTGGCCGGCAAGGGCATCAATATCCTGGCCATCAGCACCTCCATCTCCACGGTCATGTGCGTGATCAACGCCGACGACCTCCCCGCCGCCGAGGCGGCGATACGGGAGGCCTTCGACGTGCCCTGATGGAATCAGAAACCCGGTTCCTTCAGGGAACCGGGCTCCTTGCCGTCAGTGTGCACCTCAAGGCGCAGGCGGTGCGAGCATCTCCATGATGCGCTCCACCGCCTGGGCTGCCAACCACCCCGTTTCCTCCGATAACTCCACCCCGAACTCGAAATCATGGCCGCGAACGGACAGGAGACAGGCTGAAGGCACAATCTCTGAGAAGGCCAGAGCGACTCCCAGCAGCATTTCGGGGGTCATGTGGTGCGTGAAGGCCGAAGGCGTGTACTGCGGCTCCACGGCCACGCAGTGCAGGTCCTCGGCGTAAGCGCCCGTGTGTGCATCCACGAAGATGACCTGGTCGTAGGCTGCCAGCTTCTCGGCCAGTTCCGGCAGCAACTGCGGCAGGCAGACCAGGTCCACCTCTTCCCCTAACGCATCCAGGCCGTCCTCGTCCGGGGCCAGCGGAGGACGGCCCAGCCGTGTGGCGATGGCCTTAAGCACATGGTATCCCACGCCGTCATCACGCCGGTAGGGATTGCCGTAGCCGATAATGAGCGTTTTCATCACGCATCACGTCCCCGGCCGCTAATCTCTCACCAACCTGTCAACTAGTTCCCCTTGGGCGTCATACATCTCCAGGACGATGGGCATCTGCCCGACGGCGTGGGTGGAGCAGGACAGGCAGGGATCGTGCGCCCGAATGGCCGCCTCCACGCGGTTGAGCATCCCCTCCGTCAGCTTCGTGCCGTCCACGTACCGTTTGGCCACCATCTCCACCGATTTGTTCATCGCCCAGTTGTTATGGCCCGTGGCCACGATGAGGTTGACTTTGGTGATCTGGCCCCGCGGGTTGGTCCAGTAGTGGTGGAACAGCGTGCCGCGCGGCGCTTCCAGGCAGCCCACGCCCTCGCCGGTGATGACGTTGGAGTTGGTGATGATGTCGGTGCTTAACACATCGGGCTCTTCCAGGATCTGGCGGGCCCGCTCCAGCGCGTACACCGTCTCGATGAGCCTGGCATAATGGAACATCAGCGTCGCCTCCACCGGTCGGCCGCCGTTGAGGCTCTTCCAGACCTTCATCTCCTCCTGGGCCAGCGGCGTGCTGATGTGCGAGGCGGCGTTGAGCCGTCCCAGCGGCCCCACGCGGTAGGTGCCCTCCGGCCAGCCCAGCTTCTTGTAGTAGGGGAACTTGAGGTAGGACCAGTCCTCCACCCGCTCGCCGATGTAGTCCAGGTAGTGGCAGGGGTCGAACTGCTCCAGCAACTGACCGTCCTTATCCACGATGCGCATCTGGCCGTGGTAAAGTTCCAGAGCGCCATCGGGTTGCACCAGGCCGGCATAATTGGAACGGAAGACGGCGAATTCCTCCACAATCTGGCGATTCTTCTCTGCCCAGTCCTTGAAGACAGCGATGCCTGTCTGCACGGTGGCGATGTGCTCGTCAATCTGGCGCAGGATGGCATCGCGCCGCTCCAGCGGCAGGTTACGGTCCACGCCGCCGGGCACGCCGAAGCGGGGATGGACTCGCTTGTCCCCCAGAGTGCGGATGATCTCCTGGCCAAAGGCGCGCAGCCTGACGGCCTTGACCGCCAGCTCTGGCGCTGCCTGCACCACGCCCACCACATTGCGGATGGCCGGGTCGGCGTCGAAGCCGAGGATCAGATCCGGCCCCGCCAGTTCGAAGAAGTGCATGCCGTGGGACTGGATCATCTGCCCCATGTGCATCAGCTCACGCAGCAGGTGCGCCGTGCGCGGCGGCCGCACGCCGATGAGCGCATCGCAGGCCTTGGTAGCGGCCAGGTGATGGCTCACCGGGCAGATACCACAGATGCGCGGCGTGATCTGGATCATTTCGTAGAACATGCGCCCTTCGCTGAATTTCTCAAAGCCCCGAAACTGATCCACATGGAAAAACGATCTCTCCACCTGTCCTTGCTCGTTGAGATGAATGGTCACCCGCGCGTGCCCCTCGATGCGGGTTACGGGCTCAATGGTGATCTTCTGCATGGTCGTACTCCTCCCCTCGATCCATCAATCGTACTTGAGGTTGTCCCCCGCCAACACCGGCATGCGTCCGGCGAGCAATTCCGTCAGCACAAACCAGATGGCATCGGCCGAGGGAGGACAGCCGGGCAGATGCACATCCACCGGCACCACCTCATCCACGGCCAGCACCTTCTCCAGGGGGCGGGCGATCTCCTCAGAGCGAGGGATCCGGCCCTCCACGGTGCTTTCGGTCTCCACGTAGCCGCGCCGCAGCGCTTCCTCTTTGTCGAAGAAATTGAGCATGGTGCAGATGCCGCCGAAGGTGGCGCAATCGCCCATGGCGATGAGGATCTTGCAGCGCTCGCGCATGCGCCGGGCCACCTCCAGTTGATGGGTGTTGCCCACCGCGCCGGTGAGGATACCCACGTCCACCCCTTCCTCCGGCGGATGCTTGAGGTCGGTGATGGGCGTCGAGTGCAGTTCGACGTGTTTCAGCAGTTCCAGGATCCGGTCATCAATGTCCAGGAAGGACATGTGGCAACCGGCACAGGCTTCCAACCAGTCAGTGGCGACTTTGATCTTGGTCATTGATTGCCTCCTCAAAGGTGCAAAAACCTGCCAGGTCTTGAATGCTATAGGGCCAGGTTCAGTCGCCCGGCCAGGGTCTTCAGCACTTTGACCGTTGGCCAGACGTTTTCCGGCGGTGTCAAGGCAGCCTGCACCGACTGCACCCGCCCTTCGGTATTGGTCACGTGGCCCGATTGCTCGGCCCAGATGGGCGCGGGCAAGACCACGTCGGCCATGTCGGTCAGCGGGCCGACGTAGCTGGCCTGAGCTACCACGAACCCGGCGCCGTTGCGCGGGATATGCAGGCGGTCGTCTTCGGCCAGGATGTAGAGCACACGGGCGGAGGCCTCCCCACCCCGGCTGAGCGGCAGGCCAGCGGCCACCGCGCCGCGGCTGTTGCTGCCCCTGCTCAATCCGAGGAAAGAAGCTTTGCCGGCCAGGGGAGCGAGAGCTGCCTCCGCTTCTGCCGGCAAGTCGGCCGCGCACACTACAACCGGCCGGCTGGCCTGTGCGGCCATGCCGACCAGGCTGTCCATCTGGTCGAAACCGACGTGCCAGGTGGCGTAAGAGGCCAGCCCGTTATCCGCATCGGCCACCAGGGCCAGACGGGCCCCTCGATCCACGGCCCGGCGCACAAAGGCCCCTGCCACCTGGTGGTCTTTCTTCAGGTCCGCGCCCACCACGAGGATGACATCGGCCTCGGCCAGGTCGGTCAGCCTGCCTTCAGCGCCCGGTGCCGGGGCCAGGCTGCCCACCGCCGCCATCTCCGCACCCAGGGACCGAAACAGCCTGCCGAACTGGGTCATGGTCTCGTTGGTAGCCCGGGTGGTGATCAGCGCGGCCAGGCTGTCGCCGGAGAGCTTTTCGGCCACCAGGCCCAGCGCTTCATCCCATTCGCACGGCTCCAGCAGGCCACGGCGGCGCACCAGCGGCTGAGTCACCCGCTGGCGGTCGTCAAAGAGCGGCTCGAAACGTCCAACGACGCACAACAGCCCTTTGTTGACCTCGGCATCCCAGTCGCCTTCGATGCGCACCAGGTGGTTGGCCCGGCTCACCAGCTCGATGCCGCAGCCGATGCTACAGCCGACGCAGGTGGACCTGGTGCGCTCCACCTGGGTCTCACGCCCGCGGTAGGCGCTTTTCAGGTCCATCAGCGCGCCGGTGGGGCACACCTGGAGACAGGTGCCGCACTGGATGCAGGAGGATTCGCCCATAGGCACGTTCAAGTCGGCGGTGATCATCGAGTGGATGCCGCGTTCACGCACCCCCAGGGTGTGGTTGGCCACCAGTTCCGCGCAGGCGCGGACGCACCGCCGGCACAGGATACAGCGGTTATGGTCCATGACGAAGTACTGCCGTGTGGCATCCACCGCCAGCGGCTCGACAGGGCGCGGATAGGGCCATTCGGTCAGACCATAGCGATAGGCCAGGCTCTGCAACTCACAATCGCCACTCATCTGGCAGTACATGCAGTAATGGTTGCGCTCGGAGAACAACAATTGCAGGACGAACTTGCGCGCGGCCACCACTTTCTCCGACTCGGTATGCACGACCATGCCCTCGGTAACAGGGAAGGTGCAGGCCGTCTGCAATGCCCGCTGCCTTTCGATTTCTACCAGACAGATGCGGCAGGCCCCCCAGTTGCTGAGTGCCGGGTGATGGCAGAGCGTAGGGATGTCGAGGCCCGCTTCCCTGGCCGCCTCCAACACGGTGCTGCCTGCTTCAGCGGCGATTTTCTGCCCATCAATGGTAATCTGTACCTTTGTCATAATATTGATCTCGCTCCTTTCGCTACTGCTGGATAGGGTTCAACGAAGAATCGCATACAAGGGCGAAGGGTGAGGGGCGGATTGCAAATTGGCCTCCTGCGTCCCCGCGACCTTGCTCTGTTTTGAGCTTTAACCTTTGTAAAACTGCTCAGCCTCCTGCTGGTGGAGTGCGTTTGTCGTCACCCTGAGCGCAGCGAAGGGTCTCGTTCTTCGCATGAACGAGATTCTTCGCTTCGCTCAGAATGACGGGTTGGGCAGTTACTAGCCTTTGAGCTTTGGACTTGAGATATGTCATACACTTGTGCCTGCCGGCAGCAGAAAGGTGAACGTGCTGCCCTTGCCCGGTTCCGATTCGACCCAGATCCGGCCACCATAGGTTTCCACAATGCGCTTGACAATGGACAGCCCCAGGCCTGTCCCGTGTTGTTCCAGCGCTTTGGCATTCTCGGCACGGTAGAACTGCTCGAAGATGCGCGGCAGATCTTCAGGTGAGATGCCAATCCCGGTGTCCTGCACCGTCCCCATAATGCCCCTGGCATTCCGGCTCAGGGAAACGACCACGCTGCCGCCGGCCATCGTGTACTTGATCGCATTGCTGATCAGATTCATCCATAATTGTTTGATGTGCTCCAGGTCGGCATTCACCGGAGGCACATCAGGGGCGATTTCGACCCTGAAAGTCAGCCCCTTCTCCTCCGCCTGGCCGCGCAGCAAATCGCCCACCTCCCGCAGCACCTGGGCCAGGTCCACAGATTCCACCTTCGCTTCGGCTCCAGGCTCCTCCAGCCGGGCCATGTACAGGAGATCACCGATCAGTGCCAACTGATCGAGGGCCCGCTGTTCGGCTCGCCGGATGATCTCCCGCTCTTTTTCCGGCGGCACGTAGCCTTCCAGAATGAGCTTCAGATAGCTCTGGATGGCCGCCACGGGCGCACGCAGTTCGTGGGTGACCACCCGGATGAACTGTGTCCGGGCTTTGTCCATTTCCCGCAGCCGCTTGTTGAGTTCCGTCAATTCCTCGCCCCGCATCTCACAGGAGAGATTGGCCTCCATAAGCTCTCTCTCCCTCGCCCTCAGCCTGCTCACAATGCGAGAGACGAAGTAGGCGGTGGCAAAAGCGGCAATGATCAGCGTGATGCTGGTGACGAAGACGTGAACCGGCTGTTGGAAGCGCAACGGGCTGCGAAACCCGGTCAGATTATAGTGAGGGATAACCCTGAACCATTCGAGCAGCAAGAGAACGAGATAAAGGCCGCTGACCAGACCGGCATAGGCAAAACTGCTCGACCTGGGGAACAGCGTGCTGGCGATGACCACATAGATGAGATAAAAGATAAACAACGGCGTTTCCAAGCCGCCCAGAAAGTGCAGGAGAGCCGTCAGGAACAGTGTGTTCAGGACAAGCAGGGCATGGGCCAGGCCCAAATAGTGCCTCTGGGAGACCCTCACCCTCCCCTCTCCCAGAGGGAGAGGGAAGTGAAGATGACGGAAGTAGAAAAAGACCACTAAATTGCTCAGAGACAGGCCGACGATGGCGCCCAGAAGCGAAGGCCAGGCCAGGACGCCCGGCAAAAGGACGCTGACCACCAGCACGATGAACAGCGCGCCCAGAACCGTCAGCCATCCCAGGCGGATCAGCCAATCAATGCGCTCCCTCAATTCCTCCTCAGGCGTATAGAACGCCTCGGCCATGGTCAGTTCTTCTCCTCGCAGGCGGTCGAGCGGAGCGACAGCCCGCAGGCAGCGGTGAATACCGCGCTGGAAGGCACATCGAAGGCTTTCTGAAGCGCGCGCACGGCCTCAGACAAGCCATCCCTGCTAATGACGCAGGAAATGGTGGAGATGGATGTGCTGATGGCCAGGATGTTGATCCCAGCCCCGGCCAGCGCCGAAAAGGTCAAACCGGCGATGCCGGGATAGTCCCGGAAATGGGGGCCGAAGACCGACACCATGGCCACATCCCGCTGGCAGATCACTTCCTCAGGCAGCACTTCCGATCTGGTCTTTTCAATCGCTGCCAGAGCCTCCTCCAGGCTGTCCTGGGCAACGCAAAGGATGATGTGGCTGCGATTTTCCAGGTCAATGCACTGGACAATGAACTCGACGTTGATGCCCCGTTTGCCCAGGGCACTCAGCACAGCACTGGCAATGCCTGGCCGGTCCGGCATGGACATCACGCCTATCCTGGCCAGATTGGGGTTTTGGATGATGCCGCCTGCTTTGGCCTTGGTCATGTTCAAAGTCCAAAGTTCAAAGTGCAAAGCTCAAAACGCGCAATGATGGAAGGTCTTTGGATTTTGCGCTCCCCAACCCTACGGCGACGGTGTCCCGATGAGCTTCTCGATTTTGTTCAGCAGATCGTCCGGATCCATAGGCTTGGAGATCCAGCCGTCAATGGGGATGAATTCATCCGTAGGAAACAGGCTGGCATGAGGGCTGGTGATGATGGAAGTCACCATGATCACCGGAATGGACTTGAGTTCGGGGTCTTCCCGCATTTCATGGGACACTTCCAAACCATCGAGAATGCTGGACATCATCACATCCAGCAGTACCAGGTTCGGACGGCGCTCGCGCATGGCCTGTAGAGCCTGCTCGCCGTTGCTGGCGCTGCGCACCTCATAGCCACGGGCTTCCAGGATCATCCGTGTGATCTCGACGAACTCGGGATCGTCGTCTACGACCAGGATTGTGCTCACAGGATTGTCTCCTCCTACCAATGCACCGCTGCAGGGGCGCACGGCAGCGCGCCCCTACAGGAGCCTTTTCACCTCGGCTAACAGCCGGTCGGCAGACACCGGCTTGGTCAGGAAAGTATCTATGTGGATGGCCTCATCGGTTGGAAACAGGGCGGCGTAGTCAATGTTGGCAATGGAAGTGACCATCAAGATGGGGATATTCCTATGGTGAGCGTCGTTGTACATCCTCTGGCTCATCTGCAGCCCATCCAGGACGCTGGCCATGACCACATCGAGGATCACAAGGTCTGGCTTCTCCTCCTGTACTTTGTCCCATCCTTCGCTGCTGTTGGCTGCGCTGATCACTTCGTACCCCTGCGATTCCAGCACCAATCGGGTGCTCTCCACGAAATCGGGGTCATCATCTACGATAAGGATCTTGCTCACGTTAGGTCTCCTTCTGTAGGCCCACCGCCGTGCGCCCCTACTCAGGTGACAGTCACTGTCACCTGACCTTACGGCTGACTACGACGACATGGGGCAGCGGTGGCGTTCGATATGAACCTCATATTCGTGCCGGAAGTGTTTGATGGAGGAAAGGGTAGGGTTGACTGCCGCATCCCCCATCGGGCAGAAGGTATGCCCGGCGATGCCGTCGCACAGGCTCAACAGGCGCTCAATGTCTCCCTGTTGACCGCGCCCATCCTCGATGCGCTGCAGGGTGTCCACCAGGCGCTGCGTGCCCACTCGACAGGGCGTGCATTTGCCACACGATTCGTGGGCGAAGAAACGGGTCAGACGGAGGGCCGCACTCACGATGCAGACCCTTTCGTCCATCACGGTGATGCCCCCTGTGCCCAGCATCGTCCCTATGGCATGCAGGGTTTCGAAGGCCATCGGCACATCCAGGTGCTCAGCCGTCAGCATGGGAGTGGAAGCACCGCCGGGGATCACTGCCTTGAGCTGGCGACCCTCTTTGATCCCACCGGCGTGTTCGTAGATGATCTCCCGCAAGGGCGTTCCCAGCGGCAGTTCGTAGTTGCCGGGCCGGTTCACGTCACCGCTGACGCAGAAAATCTTGGGGCCTGTGCTATCCTCGGTGCCGATGGAGGCGAACCATTCCGGCCCCCGCAGGACGATGTGGGGCACGCAGGCCAGTGTTTCCACGTTGTGGACGAGGGTGGGTCGAGCGTAGAGGCCGACCTGGGCCGGGTAGGGCGGCTTGAGCCGGGGCTCGCCTCGTTTGCCTTCCAGACTCTCCAACATGGCCGTTTCCTCGCCGCAGATGTAGGCCCCCGCGCCGCGGTGCACGGAGAGGTCGAGATCGAAACCTGACCCCAAGATATTCGCTCCCAGGAACCCTCGGGCATAGGCATCGTCAATGGCCTTCATCCAGCGTTTCACGCCGGTGAAAAACTCGCCCCGTATGTACACAAAGGCCCGATGGGCTCCCACGGCATAGGCAGCGATGGCAACCCCCTCAATGATCGAGTGCGGGTCGCGTTCCACCAGAAGCCTGTCCTTGAACGTCCCCGGCTCTCCTTCGTCGGTGTTGACGCAGACGTACTTGGTCACATCGGCGGCTTTGGGCATGAAGCTCCATTTGAGCCCGGCGGGAAAGCCCGCGCCCCCTCGGCCGCGCAGCCCTGATGCCTTGACCATCTCGACCAACTCGTCCGGCGTGTGCTCGTGCAGGGCCTTGCGCAGGGCCTGATAGCCACCGCGCTTGAGGTAGACGTCAATTTTCTCCGAGTTAGGAATCTCCACGTTGCGCAATAAAATCTTTTCGAAGGTCATGAGTCTACCTCCCCGCCAACTGGTCCAGCAGTCGGTCCACTTTCTGTGGCGTCATGTTCTCATAGAGCTCGTCGTTCACACGCACGGCCGGCGATGTGCCACAGGAGGCCACGCACTCCACCGTCTGCAGGGTGAAGAGCCCATCGGACGTCGTTTCGCCTACCCTGATACCCAGCTTCTGGCGGATGTAATCCACCAGCGTATCCGCCCCACCGGCCAGGTGGCAGGACAGGCCATCGCAAACCTGGATCACATATCGGCCGACCGGTTTCAGGCGATACAGAGAGTAGAAACTGGCCGTGGAGTAAACCTCCGAGAGCGGAAGACCCAACCGTTCGGCGACGCGCTGCAAGGCTTCGTCATTCAGATGGCCATATTGGGCCTGAGCGATATACAAGGCGGTGAGCAACATGGACCTTTGCGCCTGCTTTGCGGTGGGTGTTTCAGGATGCGTGGGTTGCTTTTGTTCCTCAGGGGACATATGTCAACTCCAAAGTTCAAAGTCTAAAGCTCAAAGGCTAAGGGTCAAAGCCCAAAGCTCAAATCTCAGGGGCGTACCGACCCGGGTTTCCTGCCGCCGTCAACTGGCGGACCCGTTCGAGCAAGACTGTGGGCTCTACAGGTTTAGACATGAACAGATCGGGCTTCAGACGCTCATCTTTAGGGAGAAGGTCCAGCTCCTCACCGCTGACGATGGCCGAGATCAAGATCAGCGGGATCCCGGCCAATCGCGGATCCTCGCGCATCTCCCGAATCACATTGAGCCCATCGAGGGCATAGGATATCACCACATCTAACAGAACCAGGTCCGGATGAACCTGCCGCATGAGAGCCAGTCCCTCGTCGGCGCGGCTGGCAGTGAGAACTTCGTAATCCGCCGATTGCAGGACGATTCTGGCGAATTCCACGAAGTCGAAGTCGTCATCAATCACCAACACTGTTGACCGGGCAGCCATATCTCAAGTCCAAAGCTCAAAATCCAAAACCACTGTGTTCTGGCAAACACTGCCGCACCGCTTTCAGCAGAACATCAGGCTCGACAGGTTTGGATATCCAGGCATCAAAGGACGGACAACTGTCGGTCGGGAACAGGTCAGCGTAGGGGCTGCTGGCAATGGACGAGACCATGATGATGGGAATGTCCTTGAGCTGAGCATCTTCCTGCATCTCCTGGCTCACATACCAGCCGTCAAGGGCTGAAGACATCATCACGTCCAGGATCACCAGATCCGGCCTCTCTTTTCGCATTTGGGCCAGAGCCTGTTCGCCGTTCATGGCGCTGCTGACCTGAACATCGTGAAGCTCCAGGATCATTCTGGTGATTTCCACGAAGTCTGGATCATCGTCAACAACTAAGACCTTGACCATTCCTAAAATCCAACGGACGAAAGACGAAAGACGAAGGACGAATTCGTCGTTGGTCTTTCCTCATTCGTCGGCTCATCTGGTTGATTCCTCGACCGGCATGCGCTCCGGCGCTAACTCGATGGCCAGGCCCTGCGTCTCCAGCCACTCCAGGTCGCAGCGCAGGCATCGTTTGCACTCCTCGACAATGGTGGCTTCGTCCATGCCCAGTTCGACCTCGTCGAAGTTGCCGCGACGCGCGGCCACGGGCAACTCGGGCATCTGCGGACGGCGGGCCTCAGCATATTCCTCCAGGTTGAACCGTTGCTCCACCACCTCGTAGTCGGGGCTCAAGAGGACTTTATCGGCCTTGCCGGTGCGCAGGTAATGGTCCACCTGGGCGGCCACCTGGTTGCCCTGAGCTACGGCCTGGATCACCGTCGCGGGACCGGTCACCGCATCGCCGGCGACGAAGACGCCGGGGCGGGTGGAGAGCAGCGCATCATTGGCCACAAAGGTGCTGTCGGCGTTGGCATCAATGCCGGAACCCTCTATACAGGTCAGATCAACAGCCTGACCAATGGCCGGCACCAGCACATCCACCTCCATCGTGAACTCGGAACCTTCCTCGGGCATAGGTCGCCGCCGCCCGGAGCGGTCGAATTCGCCCAGAACCTGCCTTTGCACCACCACGCCGGTCACCTTGCCGTTTTCGCCAAGCACACGCACCGGATTGCTGAGGAAACTGAATAGGGTGCCTTCCGCCTCGGCGGCAACGATTTCCTCTTCGTGTGCGGGCATGTCCTGGCGTGTGCGGCGGTAGATGATGCGCACTTCGCTGGCTCCCAGACGCCAGGCCGAGCGGGCCACGTCAATGGCCACGTCGCCACCGCCAACAATGGCCACCCGCTTGCCGGCCACGTCAGGTGGTTGGCCCAAGGCAATGTCCCGCAGGAAGTTGACCCCTGGATAGACTCCTTCCAGGTCCTCACCTTCGATGGCCAGGCGGCGGCTGAGGTGCGCGCCGATGGCCAGCACCACAGCGGCGTAGCCCTGCTCGTCCATGAGGCTATCAATGGTGAAGTCTCGACCCAGGGCCTGCTGACACCTGATCTCCACCCCTGCCCGCTTGATGTTTTCGATCTCCACATTGAGGAACTCGCGGGGCAGGCGGTATTGGGGAATGCCGACCGCCATCATGCCACCGGGGATGGGGAGCTTCTCGAAAACGGTGACCGGGTAGCCTTTCTGGGCCAGCCGCAGCGCGGCGGTCAACCCTGCCGGTCCTGCACCCACGACGGCCACTTTCTCCGACTTGGGCGGCTCGCAGGCCTCCGGCGTCCACGGATTCTTGATCTCCTGATCGGCCATGAAGCGCTTGATGGCCCGAATGGCGATGGGCTCGTCAATGTCGCCGCGGCGACAACGCGGCTCGCAGAAGGCAGGACATACCCGTCCACAGACCAGGGCGAAGGGATTGCGGCGACGGTGGACTTCCAACGCTTCGGCTGTGCGGCCCTGAGCGACCAGAGAGACGTAGCTGGGCACATCCACCCCTGCCGGACAGGCATTGGTACAGCGGGCGCGGGTCAGACTTGGACAGGTGCCGGCCCGGCACTTCTTATCCACGATGTGTTCGATGAATTCATCCTCGAAGTGGCGCAGCGCCGCCAGGACCGGGCCTGGCGTGAGTTGGCCCAGAGCACACAGCGCGCCCGCTTCCATGCCGGCAGCGATTTCCTTGATCGTCTGGAGGTCCTCCAGCCGCCCCTGACCTTCGGTGATGCGGGTGAGCACTTCCAGCATACGCCGGCCACCGACGCGGCAGGGCACGCACTTGCCACAGGATTCCGCTGTGGCAAAGGTGAGGAAGAACCGGGAAAACTCCACCATGCAGGTGTCTTCGTCAACCACGATCATCCCGCCGGAGCCGATCACGGCCCCCACGTCCTTGAGGGAGTCGAAGTCCACAGGCAGGTTCAGATGTTGAACCGGCAGGCAGCCGCCCAGCGGCCCGCCAGTCTGCACCGCCTTGAACTGCTTGCCCCGGGGAATGCCACCGCCGATGTCGAAGACGATCTCCCCCATCTTGATGCCCATCGGCACCTCAACCAACCCGGTGTTGTTCACCTTGCCGGTGAGGGCGAAGATGGCCGTGCCTGAGCTGCGCGGCATGCCGATGGCGGAGAACCAATCGGCGCCGTTGGCGATGATGCGGGGGATAGTGGCATAGGATTTCACGTTGTTGATGTTGGTGGGCTTGCCCCATAAGCCTTTGACGGCCGGATAGGGCGGACGCGGACGAGGTTCGCCACGCTGACCTTCGATGGAAGCCAGCAAGGCCGTCTCTTCACCACAGACAAAGGCCCCTGCCCCTTCCTTGACCTTCAGATGAAGGCTGAAATCGGTGCCCAGGATGTGATCACCAAGCAAGCCATACTCCTCCGCCTGGGCGATGGCCACCTTGAGGCGATGGATAGCCAGGGGATACTCGGCCCGGCAATAAATGTAACCTTCTCTGGCCCCGATGGCATAGGCGGCGATGATCATGCCTTCCAACACACTGTGCGGATCGCCCTCGATGACACTGCGGTCCATGAACGCACCCGGGTCGCCCTCATCGGCGTTACAGACGACGTATTTCACGTCGCCAGGTGCCCGATAGGTGAATTCCCATTTCACGCCGGTCAGAAAACCGGCACCACCCCGCCCGCGTAACCCGGAGCGCTTCACCTCCTCGAAGACGTCCTCCCGCGTCATGGAGCCGAGGGCCTTGCTCAAAGCGGCGTAGCCGCCCCGGGCGATGTATTCCTCGATCTTCTCAGGGTTAATCACGCCACAGTTGCTTAACACAATGCGTTGCTGTTTTTTGTAAAAGGGAATATCGCTATAGGCCCCCAGGGCCCACTCCTTCACCGCCTGCCGGCCGATGACGTGTTCCTCGATGATGCGGGGCACCCTGTCCGGATGCACGTTGGCATAGGCGATCCGCTCCTGACCCGGCAGTGCGATGTCCACCAGGGGCTCCATAGCGCACATGCCGGCGCATCCGACGGCGGTCACGCGGGCGTCCACTCTCTGTCTGGCCAACTCCTCCAGGATGGCCTGCATGGTCTCCTGGGCACCGGCGGCGATGCCGCAGGTAGCCATGCCTACGGCAATGACGGTGTTGTTCTCCAGACGTGTTCGGAGTTCATCCTGAACTTCCTGACGGAACCGAGCGAGTTCCTCGAGTGAGCTGAGTTTCGGCATGGTCTCCCACCCTATTGCGATCCCGGCTCTTGGCCGTCCACATCGTGAATGATTTTGGTCATCCGTTCCGGTGTCAGATGACCCACAACCTGGCCATCAACCACAGCCACAGGCGCCAGCGCGCACGAACCCAGGCAATAGACCACCTCGAAGGTGAACTCATAGTCGTCGGTTGTCTGGCCGGCTTTGATCCCCAGTTCTTTCTCCACCGCCTTGATGATCTTTGGCGAACCGCGCACATGACAGGCTGTGCCATCGCATTGACAGATGGTGTGCCTGCCTCGCCGGGTGAGGGAAAACTGTGAATAAAAGGTGGCCACACCGTAGATTTGGCTCAGGGGCACCTTCATGCGCTGGGAGACGAACTCCAGGGCCGGACGCGGCAAATAGCCAAACACCTCTTGAACCTGCTGAAGGACAGGAATCACCACCCCTTCCTGTCCTTCATATCTGTCAAGTATCTCCTCCAGCGGAGCAAGGTCCAACGGTTCTCCTTCAGTCATGATACCACTCCGGGCAGTATTGTCACTGGGAGCAAACTTTGCAGCACGACTCGCTTTCTGCAGGGCAGCGCCACTCTCCCATTCTAGTATCTCCGCCCGCGGCTGTATATGATGACCATCATGGTCACTCCAGAGAGCAGCTTGCGATCGGCTACAGCCCTGCGTGGGCCTCAGGCGGCCTGGAAAGAGCATCGTGTTCACAGAATGAGCATGGCATCGCCAAAACTGTAGAAGCGGTACCCCTGGGCTATGGCCTCCTGATAGGCCCTGTCCAGCAACGGTTTGCCGACGAAGGCGGCCACCAGCATCAGCAAGGTGGAGCGAGGCAGGTGGAAGTTGGTGATCAGAGCATCCACCAGACGAAAGCGATGGCCCGGGGTGATGAAGAGGTCTGTCCAGCCTCTGAAGGGTTGCAGGTTCCAGGTTTTGGGCTCCAGGTTGGTCTCCGGGAGGCTGGCGGCGGTTTCCAGGACGCGCACGGCTGTGGTGCCGACAGCCACCACCCGGCCGCCCTGCATCCTCGTCTGGTGGATGGCGGCGGCCGTCTCCGCCGGCAACTCGGCCCACTCGCTGTGCATGGGATGGTCTTCGATGTGCTCCGTCTTCACGGGGCGAAATGTGTCCAGCCCCACGTGCAGGGTGACGAAGGCGAAGCACACCCCCTGCGCCAGCAGGCGGTCTATCAGCTCAGGGGTGAAGTGCAATCCCGCCGTGGGCGCCGCCACCGAGCCCTGCACACGGGCGTATACCGTCTGATAGCGCTCCGGGTCGCTCAGCGGCTCGTGGATGTAGGGCGGCAACGGCACAAGGCCCAGTTCGTCCAGCAACGGCTCGACGGGGCGATCGAACTCCACCACGCGGCCGCCGTCGGGCGTCTCGGCGACGATAGTGGCGCACAGGGCAGAATGCGTAATGCGTGATGCGTAATGCGTGATTTGAGTTTTGAGCTTTGGATTTTGGATTTCGATTCTCGTGCCAGGGCGCAGCCGCCTGCCACGTACCAGTGCCTCCCAGGCGCGCTCATCGAGCCGCTTAAGGAGGAATATCTCCACGCTGCCACCGGTTGACTTGCGCCCCTGCAGGCGCGCCGGGATGACGCGGCTGTCGTTGGCCACCAACAGGTCGCCAGCCCGCAGGTAGTCGCCGAGGTCGCGGAAATGGCGATGGCTGATTTCGCCACTGCGCCGCTCCAGCACCAAAAGCCGCGAGGCATCTCGCGGCTCGACAGGCGTCTGGGCGATCATTTCCGCAGGCAATACGTAATCGAATTCCGCAGTCTTCACGTTGGTCACCTGCCCCCAAAGGCAACATCTGTGTCGGGAAACGGTGATCAGTTCCCCCTGATCCCTGAGCCTGTTTTCCGCCCCGCTCGGCGTGGACTGCCAAGTCCACGCCTTTGCCGCCGGACTTGACAGTCCGGCGCGAGCAAATGCGAAATGTGGGCTGAGACCCGATCACTTCAGCAGGCGGATGACCAGGTTGAGCAGCAGGGTCAGCACCAGGCTGAGCAGGATCATGGTCACGATGGGGATATAGCAGGAGAAGCCCTCCCGCTCAATGCGGATGTCGCCGGGCAGCCGCCCCAGCCAGGGGACCTTGCTCAGCAGGAGCACCAGCAGGCCCAGCAGGGCGATGCCGCCGCCGAGCAGCAACAGCCATTTGCCCAGGGTTCCCCAGTCACTCATCACAACAGCCTCGATTGCATGGGCATCTTGGAATACTCGATGTCCAGGTGGTCACAGGCGTGGCGGGTGGCCACGCGGCCTCGAGCAATGCTCATCGCTACAGTCGGTTTCATCGTTAATACAACGGGGGTTGCTCCGGTTGCTCTGGTTGCTCTGAGTACTCCAACAGCCCCAGTTGTTCGGGCACCTTGGGGTACTCGATGCCCAGGTGCTCGTAGGCGTGGCGGGTGGCCACGCGGCCGCGCGCGGTGCGCTCCAGAAAGCCCAGTTGTAAAAGATAGGGCTCCACTACATCCATGAGCGTATCCGCCTCCTCGGAAAGGGCGGCGGCAAGGGTGTCCAGACCCACCGGCCCGCCGTCGAACTTCTTGATGATGGTTTCCAGCAGGCGACGGTCAATGTCGTCCAGTCCCAGCTCATCCACTTCCAGCAGCTTCAGAGCGGCCTCGGCGGTGGAAGCGGTGATGGGGTCTTCGCCCTGCACCTGGGCGTAATCCCGCACCCGCTTGAGGAGGCGCAGGGCGACGCGGGGCGTGCCCCGCGCCCGCCGGGCGATGAGCGCGGCCCCCTCGTCCGTCAGCTCCACTTTCAATAGCTTCGCCGCCCGCCGCACGATGGCCTCGATGGCCTCTGGTTCGTAGAAATCGAGCCGATAGACAGACCCGAAGCGGGCGCGCAGCGGGGCCGTCAGCAGCGCCAGGCGCGTCGTGGCTCCGATGACGGTGAAGCGGGGCAGCGACAGGCGGATGCTGCGGGCACTCGGCCCTTTGCCGATGACGATGTCCAGGGCGTAGTCCTCCATCGCCGGGTAGAGGATTTCCTCCACTGCCCGCCCCAGGCGATGCACCTCGTCAATGAAAAGGATGTCGCCGCGGCGCAGGTTGGTCAGGATAGCCGCCAGGTCGCCGGCCCGCTCGATGGCCGGGCCAGAGGTGATCTTGATGCCCACGCCCATCTCGTTGGCGCAGATGTGGGCCAGGGTCGTCTTGCCCAGGCCGGGCGGGCCGTAAAACAGAATATGGTCTAACGGCTCGCCCCGCCCCCTGGCCGCTTCGATGAGAATGCGCAGGTTCTTCTTGATCCGTTCCTGACCCTCTAATTCATCCAGGGTGCGTGGGCGCAAGGCCGCATCCAGCGGGATCTCCTCCGGGCGGCGGACTGGCGAAATCGGTCGTTCGTTCATGGGTGCCTCGCGGTCACAGGCCAGCAGGTTCCAGGCTCAAGGGTTTCGGGTTCAAAGGTTTCAGGTTCGGAATTCGATGCCGTATGGTGCGCTCCTTTGTAGATTATACCAGAAACTCGCGCCTTTGGAAAAGTACGCCCTTGCCTTGGGCGTGCGCAGCGGAAGCCCGGGGAGTACGAGGGGTGCCCCCTCGTTTACCCCCACCCCTACACGTTGCGGCTTGCGCCCAATTCCCCTGGTCACCCCCACCAAAGGGGAGGGACTTGTACGAATTCCCCTCCCCTGGTGGGAGGGGTTGGGGAGGGGGGAGTGGAGGTGGCGGCAGCAAGCCCATGACTCGCCAAGAAATTGAAATGCACCCGACACGCAAGCATCATTTTGCAGAATCCACAGCCTGTGGTATAATTTGGAGGCGGTTATCGCGACTGAGAGGAGGCCTCAGTCGCCTTTTTTGTGAGCCACCGGAACACAACCACGGAGGTTAAAGCACCCTCAGACGTGCGCCTGAGCCGTTACGTCTGGGGGTGCTGATTTCCAGTGCCGCGATTTGCGCTGGCGTATACGCTGCACTTGTACTGAGAGGGACCATGTCTGACAGCAACCGGACGGTCTATCTGACGCCTGAAGGATGGCGAAAACTGCGCGAGGAATTGGACTACCTGTGCACGGTGCGCAGGGCAGAGGTGGCCCAGCAGATCCAGGAAGCCAAGTCCGATGGCGACATCATGGAAAATGTGGGCTACGACGAGGCCAAGAACGAGCAGGCCTTCTTGGAGGGACGCATCCTCACTCTGGAATCCATGCTGCGCCGTGCCGTGCTGATCGAGCCCGGTTCCTCTGAGTACGTCACCCTCGGCTCACGGGTCACTGTTCGGGAGCGAGGCGGCGACGATTTGGAGACATACCTCATCGTCGGGTCGGCAGAAGCAGACCCCAGTCAGGGCCGCATCTCCAACGTGTCCCCTATGGGCCGGGCACTCCTGGAGCGCGCTGTGGGTGATGAGGTGGTGGTGAGCACGCCGGCTGGCGAGCTCTATTTTGAGATCGTGAGTATCGAGCGAGGCGAGGACAGCGTGGGCTAAGGCTGTGGTCGTCCTGTCGGCCGTTCGCCGGAAAGGGGCGCTACGTGGACGAGGTTTTGAGTGAACAGGAGCAGGTTCGGCGAGAGAAGCTGGCGCGTCTGCGCCAGGCGGGCATAGACCCCTATCCGGCGCGCAGCCAGCGCAGCCACACCATCGCTCAGGCGCGTCAGCTTTTCGAGAGGGGAGAACTGGCCGGAGACACGGTCCTTGCCCTGGTGGGCCGGCTGCGCACCGTGCGTGTCATGGGCAAATCGTCCTTTGCCCACATCGAGGATGGCAGCGGCCGTGTGCAGATTTATCTGCGCCACGAGGAAGTGGGCCCGCAAGCCTACGAGTTGTTCACGGATTGGCTGGACATCGGCGACTTCGTGGGAGTGCAGGGGACGATGTTCCGCACCCGCACGGGCGAGGTCACCCTGCGCGTGCAGAAACTCACCGTGTTGAGCAAAGCATTGCATCCCCTGCCCGATAAGTGGCACGGCCTCAAGGACGTGGAGACGCGCTACCGCCAGCGGTATCTGGACCTGATCGCCAACCCCGAGGTACGGGAAATCTTCGTCACCCGCGCCCGCATCGTCCGTGCCCTGCGCGGCTATCTGGACAGCCAGGGCTTCCTGGAGGTGGAGACCCCCATCCTCCAGCCCATCTACGGCGGGGCGGCAGCCCGCCCCTTCATCACTCACCATCACCAACTGCATCAGGACCTCTACCTGCGCATCTCCGACGAGCTGTACCTGAAGCGCCTCATCATCGGCGGCTACGAGCGGGTGTACGAGATCGGCCGTGATTTTCGCAACGAGGGGGTGAGTTTCAAGCACAATCCGGAATTCACCCAACTGGAGTTCTACGAGGCCTATGCCGATTACCACGACATAATGCGCCGCGTCGAAGAGATGATCGCCTTCGTGGCCGATGAAGTGCTGGGCAGGCGTCAGTTGGTTTACCAGGGGCATGAGATAGACCTCAGTCCACCCTGGCGGCGGCTGCCCTTGCGCCAGGCCATCCTGGAGGCCACGGGCATTGATTTCCAGGCCTATCCCGACGCGCCGGCCCTGGCCGCCGTCATGCGCGACAGGTTGGGCATGCAGCCCGACCCCCGCTCCAATCGCGGCAAGCTGATTGACAGCCTGCTGGGCACGCACGTGGAACCGAACCTCATCCAGCCCACCTTCATCGTAGATTACCCGCGGGAGATTTCCCCCCTGGCCAAGGCCTCGCCGGACAACCCCGGCCTCGTGGAACGGTTCGAGTATTTCATCGGGGGCATGGAGATGGGCAACGCCTTCAGCGAGCTCAACGATCCCCTGGAGCAACGGGAGCGCTTCCTGGAACAGGGGCGAGCACTGGAGGCTGGCGATGAGGAGGCACACCCCGTGGATGAGGACTATGTGCGGGCGCTGAGCCATGGCATGCCGCCCACCGGCGGCTTCGGCACGGGCATTGACCGGCTGACCATGCTCTTCACCGACAAAGCATCCATTCGTGAGGTCATCCTCTTCCCCCACCTGCGCAGCAGAGAGTAGCTTCAACTCCCAACTTCAAACCTCAAACTCCAAATGATCTCATGCCGGCTCGCCGGTCCAGCTCCCCAGGTCCTTTAGGGTTGGAAGTTGAAGGTTTGAAGTTCGCATAGGGCTTTGTAACTGCCACTTTGCCAGGAGCATGGCACTATGTTATAATGTGACCCAGAGCTCGTTGTCTCCGTGCCCCTGTAGCTCAGAGGACAGAGCAGCGGTTTCCTAAACCGCGTGTCGCAGGTTCGAGTCCTGCCAGGGGCGCCTGGCCGGTTTCAGGTTCCGAGGTTTCAGGTTGCAAAGCTCCAGGTTTCAGGTGCGAAAGCCCAACTATCTCTCACTCACTCTCCCCGCCCGCATCAACGTCCTGGGCAATCCCTCCGACGCTCTGGAAGGGGCGCACGCGGTCATCTCGGCGGCGGTGGACATCCGGGCCGGGGCCTTCGTTGAGGAAGCCGAACAGCTCACTTTCGAAGCGCTGCGCCGCCAGGGCGACGGCTGGGTGGTCACCGAACGACTGAGCGCCGATCCCCACAATCTGAGCTACGATGGCCACTTCGATCTGCCCAAAGGGGCCATCAATCGGCTGTGCGGCTACACCCCGGAGCTGCGTGAGCTGATCGCCCGGCGGCCGTTCAAGATAGCCACCTGGAGCAATGTGCCCCGGCAGAGCGGCATGGGCGGTTCGTCGCTGTTCGTGCTGCTCACCCTGGCCGCGCTGCGAGTCTTCTACGATCTGGACCCCTTGCGCCACAACGACTATGTCCTGGCCGAACTGACGCAGCGCACGGAATGCCAGGAGCTGGGCATTACCTGCGGTTTCGCCGACCGTTACGTGCCGCTGTTTGGCGGCCTGGCCTATATGGATTTCCGCGACAAACTCTACCACAGGCCCATCAAGACGGAGCCTTATGTGACCTATGAACGGCTGGATGGCTACGTGCCATACCTGCCACTGGTCATCGTCTATACGGGCATCTTTCGTGATTCCGGCGACGTGCACGGTCGCCTCCGGCCCCGTTATCTGGAGGAACATGAGCGTTACCTGGCCCAGGGTGGCGAGCCACCGTTCATGGTGCGGGTCATGGAGGAGGTGGGAGCCACGGCCTGGCGGGGCAAGATCGCCCTGCTGGAAGGGGACTGGGCGACCTTCGGCGCATTGATGAACGAGAACCATCGTCTGGTCAACGAGATGATGCGTTACTGCGGCTTCCAGGAAGGGGCCGGCTGGGCCAACAATTTGCTGATCGAGACGGCGCTGGCCCACGGGGCGCTGGGGGCCAAGCTCACCGGCGCCGGCGGTGGCGGTTCCGTCTTCGCCCTGGTGCGGCCAGGAGAGGAGGAGCGCCTGGCGGACGTGCTGTTGCGCACAGCCCGGCAGCACGGGCTGGAGCGAGCGCAGGTCTTCCGGTGCCAGATTGCCAGGCAGGGGTTGGTGTTGGAGGTTGGAGGTTAGAGGTTGGAAGTTGGAGGTTGGAGGTTGGAAGTTGGAGGGGTTGAGGCCGGGGGTACGTATCACGCATCACGCAATACGTATCACGCATCACGCAATACGTATCACGCATCACGCACGCGGGTTCGAGGCTATAGATCATGGCGCGAATCATGACGCGAAGCGATAGTTTGCAGGGCGTGATATTGGCCGCGGGCAAGGGTTCGCGGCTGCACCCCATCACCATCGCCCGCTCCAAGGCCATGCTGCCCATCCTGGGGCAGCCCATTGTGGAGCGGGTGATGGAAAGCCTCCACAGGCATGGCGGCGTGCGGGAGTTCATCCTGGTGGTCAGCGAGAACGATCACGACATCCGCCGCCACTTCGCTGAGGAATCCCCCCTCGATGTACACATCCAGTTCGTCGTGCAGCCGGAGCGGTTGGGCATGGCCAACGCCCTGGCCTGCGCGGTGCCCTTCATTCACGGGGACTTCATCCTCTCCGCCTGCGATAACCTGGTGGCCGACGAGCATGTGGCCGATTTGGTGAGGACCTGGCAGATGGAGACCTCCCTAGATGGCGTGCTCAGCGTGATGCACATCGGCCCCGAACTGTTGGGGCGCACGGGCATCGTGGAGTTGGTCAACGGCCGGGTGACGCGCATCATCGAGAAGCCGCCACCGGAGGAGGCCCCGACCAACATCGCCAGCCTGCCGCTGTACATCTTCACGCCACGTCTGCTGGAATACCTGCCACGGGTGCAGCTTTCGGCGCGCGGCGAGTACGAGCTGCAGGATGCCATTCAGATGCTCATTGAGGATGGAGGCCAGGTGACGAGCGTACTTGCCGCCGGACGGCTGACGCTCACGGGGCCGGAGGACCTGTTGGCCATCAACCGCCATTATCTGATGACCGGCCACGGTCGCCCGCAGTTGGCGCCGTTCACCGTGGGACCGGACACGCACCTGATCACGCCGCTGCGCATCGAGGAGGGCACGGTCATCGGCGAGGGGTGTGTGATCGGACCCCGCGTGTACATCGAGCGGGATTGCCGCATCGGCTCCCATGTCACCATCCAGGATGCGGTGGTGCTGCGCGGCGCGGTGCTGCAGGACAGGGCAATGGTGGTGGGAGAGGTGGTGTCCTAGGGTTTCGCCTGCCCGTGCTCACTTCACCGGCAGCCGGCGCGTGAACACCAGCCATCCGACGCAGGCAGCCAGGCCGATCCACCCGATGAGGCTGGAGACGGGCCCGCCGATGGCCAGGTCCATGTCCGCCAGCACCAGCAGCGAAATCCCTCCCAGGGCATTGAATGTGCCGTGCGCCAGCGCGGGCGCCCACACACTCCCCGAAGCAAGCCTCAGCCAGCCCAGGATGATCCCTGCGAGCAGGCAGAAGCCAACCATCAGAAACGGCCCCAGCACCGGATGGCCCGGATAGTTATGGCCCATGACGACGACCGGCGCATGCCATATCCCCCAGATGGCCCCTGAAAGCACCAGGGCCGGCCACTGCCCCAGCGGCAGCAATTTGTGCAGCAGGTAGCCCCGCCAGCCCAGCTCCTCCCCCAGAGCAAAGAATGTATTGATCAGCGGAGCCAAGAGAAGGGCAAAAGCCATCTGCGCGCCGATGATGGCCTGCACCGGGGGGAGTTGGGCCTGTGTTGCCCCGGGGACCTGCGCCGCAGCCTGCTCCAGAGCCTCTCGGATCTGGGGAAAGCTCAGGTCCAGCCTGCCGGCACCCAAAAGCCAGGTCAGCAGCGCGGAAGCCAGCGTGAGCAACACGGGCAGAAGCCAGGCCCACAGATAGTAACGCCTGATACCCAACCGCCTGATGCCTGTCACAGCCATGGGCTCATGGGTGATGAGCTGGGTCACGGCCAGCACACAGAGGCCAGGCACCCACATGATGGCGATCAGGGCAATGGCAGCTACGACCCCCGCGGCCAGCCCACCGGCCAGCCATAGCCCTCCCATGATCAGCCAACTCACGACAAAGGTGAGCCCTATGAACGAGAAAAGCCCCTTTTTGTCTACCATGTTGTCCTCCTCGAAACAGAGACGACAAAAGCCTCAGGGTTCCCTCGCCGTGGACACGTAGGGGATGAAGAAGCGGTATAGCAGCCCGGCCGTCGGCGTGGGAGTGTACGTCGGTTCAGGGGTGGAGGTAGCCGTCGGCGTGGCTGTTTGGGTGGCTGTGCTCGTGGCCGTGGGTGTCGGCGTGAACGTCGCCGTATCCATCAGCGTCGCTGTGGGTGTGGGCGTAGGGGACACCACTGGCCCGGCCAGAGTAACCAGTGTGGCCAGCACGGCCTGCGTGAAACTGGTGAAGTAGTCCAGGGCGAGGTGGCGCAGCAGATCGTTGCCCGTGTGGTAGTAAGGGTTGAAATCGTGGCCGTTCGGGTAGTAGTCCTCGATGGCCAGGATAGCCGCGTAGTCGTTGCTCCAGAAGGAACCATGATCGCTGGCCCCGATGGCTTCGTCATCCAGGATCTCCGGCTGCAGATCAAGGTCATAGAGGGCCACCGTCTGGCTGAAGGTCTGGGCCAGAGCCAGCGAGGCAGGGTCGGTGCCGGCGTGCAGGTCTATATCCGGCCCGCCTGTGCCATCCCAACCCAGCATGTCCAGATTGATGACCCCGACGATGTCCTCGCCCTGGGCGCGCGAGCGGGCAGCGTAGGCCGCGCTGCCCAGCAGCCCCTGTTCCTCCCCCGAGAAGTTGACGAAACGGATGGTGTAGGCGAACTGATACGCGCTGAGGATGTCGGCGACCAGCATGACCGCCGCCGTGCCGCTGGCATTGTCGTCGGCTCCGGGTGCGAAGATATACGGCTGACGGGAGAGGCTGTCGGCGTGGGCGCAGAGGATGTAGATGCGCTGCGGTTCCACTACGCCGGGCAGCGTGGCCTCCACGTTGCGCCAGATATAGCCCTCGTGCAGGTACTCGTGGTAGGCCACATCCAGCCCCAACGCGGCGTAGTGTTCGTAGAGGTACTGGGTGGCCTTCTTGATGCCCTCGGTGTAGGAATAGCGCGTGGCCAGAGTGTACGGCTGGCCGCCGATGAGCACGGCCCGCTCGCCGCTGAGGTCGGCCACGTAGCCACTCAGCGTGTCCGTGTCCACGTGGGCCAGCAGTTCGGCGATGAAAGGGTCCGGGGTCTCATTGCCTGGCCCAGCTGCGGATGGCCTGATGATGAGCCCCGCCAGCAGCGCCAGGGCCAGCAGCGCCAGCCCGCTCAGCCTGGTACGAAGGTGCATGGTGTCGTCTCTGAAACGGTGCGTCACCCGCCGGCCAGCGTCGCCACGGTGACCCCCTCGTCGCCCTCGCCCCGCTCGCCCAACCGTTGCTCGACGACATAGGGATGTCGCCGCAGCAGGTCCCACACCGCCTCCCGCAGCCGGCCCGTGCCTTTGCCATGGATGATGCGCACCCAGGGCAGCCCCGCCAGATAGGCCTCGTCCAGGTACTTCTGCAATGCGGGCAGCATCTCCTCCACGCGCAGGCCGCGCAGGTCGAGTTCGATGCCCGGCGAGGGGTGAAGCGGTCCCGCCGCCGGGGGAGCGGTGACCGGCGGCCGGGCCGGTGGCTCAGGCTCCTGCGCCTTCAGCTTGCGCAGCCGGCGCAGCGGCAGTGCCAATCGGAAAGCGCCGATCTGTACCTCGGCCTCCCCTTCCGCCTCGTCCAGGGAGAGGATCTCGCCGCCAGCCTGGAGGCTGGGCACCCACACCCGTTCGCCAACCCGGAAGGGCTCGGCCGCAACGGCCGGCGGCTCGACCTCCGGTTCCAGACGGGCGGTCTCGCCGGCCCGCCGCGCCAGCTCCGCCTCCGCTTCGGCCAGCCATTGTTCGTGCAGATCGGCGCTACGGCCCAGCCGAGCGCGCACCTGCGCCACTTCCTCCCGCGTCGCCTCCAGCAATTCCTGGGCTTCGGCCCGCGCCTCGTTGAGCACCGCCCGCCGCGCCGCCTCGATCTGGCTCAGCCGGTGGCGCAGTTCCATCTCCAGCGCCTGCACCCGGTGCAGCGCCGCCTCCGCCTCGGCCTGGGCCTCTCGCGCTGCCTGCCGGCTGCGCCGGATTTCCTCCAGCAGGGCGTCCGCTTGCAGCGAGGTGGGCTGCACCAGCGCTTCCGCCTCGGCCAGGATGCCTTCGTGCAGCCCCAGCCGCCGGGCAATGGCCAGGGCATTCGACCGGCCAGGCAGCCCGATGCTCAGCTCAAAGGTGGGAGCCAGGGTCTCGGGGTCGAACTCCACGCAGGCGTTCCGCACGCCAGGGGTGGCGTGGGCGTAGATTTTGAGTTCGGAGTAGTGGGTGGCGGTCAGGGTGGTGATGGAGCGCTCGACCAGATGCGAGAGCAGGGCTCGCGCCAGGGCGCTGCCCTCCTCCGGGTCGGTGCCGGCGCCCAGTTCATCCAGCAGCACCAGGCTACGCGGCGTGGCCTGGCGCAGGATGCGCACGATGTTGGTCATGTGCGAGGAGAAGGTAGAGAGATTCTGCTCGATGGACTGCTCGTCGCCGATGTCGGCATAGATGGCGTCGAAGACGGAAAGGGCAGAACCCTCGGCGGCGGGTATGGCCAGCCCGGCCTGGGCCATGAGCGCCAGCAGCCCCACAGTCTTGAGGGTGACGGTCTTGCCGCCGGTGTTGGGGCCGGTGATGACCAGCACGAAATATTCAGGGCTCAGATGCACGTCAATGGGCACGACGGTCCTGGGATCGAGCAGGGGATGGCGGGCGGCGCGCAGGTCCAGCGTTGTCCCCGGGTGGATCAGGGTTCCGGGTTCCAGAGTTTCAGGTTTCAGGTTCGAAGGTCTAACGTTGGAACCTGAAACCTTCAAACCCGTAGCCTGCAAACCGTGCTTGTGGAAGCCGACGAGCTTCGGCTGCACGCCGTTGATGGCTTCGGCGTACCTGGCCTTGGCCAGGGCCAGGTCCAGTTCGGCCAGCGTTTCCACCGTGCGGCGGATGTAGGGGGCCTCGTCCCCGACGAGTTCCGCCAGTTCGATGAGGATGCGCCGCACCTCCCGCTCTTCCTCGAGCTGGCACTCTCGCCAGCGGTTGCCCAGTTCCACGGTGGCCAGCGGCTCGATGAAAAGCGTGGCCCCGCTGGCCGACTGATCGTGCACCAGGCCGGGGATACGGCCTTTGAACTCCGCCTTGAGGGGGATGACGTAGCGGCCATGGCGCTGCGTGACCAGTGGTTCTTGCAGGTAGGCGGCATTGGCCGGCGCGGCGACCATCTTTTCCAGGGTGCTCAACAGCCGTGTATGCGCTTCCCGCAGCTCTTGACGGATGCGGCTCAGCTCGGGGCTGGCGCTATCCCGTATCTCGGCTCGCTCATCAATGCAGCGGCCGATCTCTTCAGCCACGTGCGGGCAGCATTCCATGCGGGCAGCGATGTCGGCCAGATGGGGAAAGTGGCTGGAGGCACGGGTGAGCGTCTGCTGCAGGGCACGGGCGCGCAGCAACGTGGAGCGGATCTCCAGCAGCTCGCCGGGCAGCAGCGGCGCACTGAGCCTGGCCTTGACCAGATAGGGGCGCACGTCGTACACGCCGCCCAGGTGGACAGTGCTGCCTTCCCCCAGCAACCGCCGCGCTTCGGCCGTTTCCTGCTGACGTCGCTCCGCCTCCCGCAGGTCATCGGTGGGCGTGAGCGCCAGGGCCAGCTCCCGTCCGGCGGAGAAGCTGGTGTGCCCGGCCAGTTGGGCCAGAATCTTGGGGAAATCGAGGGTTTCCAGGGCTTTGGAATCCATCAGTTCTCATGTCTCATGTTTTGCCTGGCAGCTTCAAAGATCGGAACACGCTTCACAGCCCCCAACAGGATTCTTCGGCCCCTTCGGGGCCTCAGAATGACGAAACGAGCAATGTTTTGCGTCGGCAGCTTCCTCTCTGACAGGCTGCCAGGGGAGAAAGTTTCATTCGGGGCGGTAGTCCTCAATCCACAGAACCCAAGACAGGCGATCTTTGACCGCATTGTGTAAACGGCGATCACCTGTCACCAGCTTGCTATGTCTCTCCTCGGCCAGAGCCAGGTATGCTCCATCGTATGCCGATCGGTTATGAGCGTGGGCGAGTTCCAGGGTTCGCTGCCAGGAGGCTTCGACTGTTGGAATGCCCAGACCCTGAAAAACGGCGAGGATATCCTCCGCCTGGCCCAGGCTGATGCGACCTCGCCTCACCGCCTGGAGTGCGGCGTTGGTGACCTCGTAAGGGAGCAGGGTGGGAGCAAGGAGCTCGATCTCCTCCTGGACATAGGCACGGATGAGAGCCTGAGCCTGCAATTGCCCTTCCCCGTCAGGGAAGAAACCCTTCAGCACCGCGCTGGCATCTATGATCATGGCCGCTCCTCCAATTCCTTTCGAGAGGCCTCGTACAACTCGGTGGCCGTTACGCCGGTCTCCGCAAGTTCGCTGGAAAGGCGCACCATACTGGCATAAGCGCGCAGCCGTCGCAAGCGCTCGTACTCGGCAAAGGGCAGGATCACCGCCTCGGGCTCTCCACGCCGGGTGATGATCACCGTCTCTTCCTGTGCTCGTCTCAGCATGTCGGAAAACCCGCTCTTGGCCTGGGCAATGGAAACCCTCACTGTCATTTGGTGACCTCCTGTTATGGCCATTTTCATGACCATATTGTATAGTCACAAACGTCCTCTGTCAAGTACCAGGGTCACTCTTGGGCCTACGGCTGATCCGCCCCCTTCGCTTTTCCACCGAGCACAGGACAAGGGTCGCTAAAAGGCTGATGCCGGATAGAATGCCGCCGATGCGGCGCGGCGGCGTGCTCTCGGTCATGCGCACCTGCACGTGATGCTCGCCGGCCGGGACGTCGAAGGTGATCAGGCCGTTGGGTCCTTCGGGCCAGCTCTCGACGAGCCGGCCATCCACCCGCACCTGCCAGCCGGGAAACCAGTAGGTGTAGACCTGCACGCGCCCGCCGCCTGGTGAGGCGACCAGCAATTCCTCTGAAGTGCCGCCGTGGCGCAACGTCTGCACCTCGCCTTCCCCCTGCACCAGGTGAGCCTTGGTCAGCGGCTCGCCGGCCAGGTACTGTGCGACCAGCGGGGCATCCTCCGGCTGAGGCATCCGGCTGGCCCAGGCGGTCATGCCCCGCATGTCGGGGTACTCCAGCTCGAAATCAATGACCGCCAGGGGGCTTTCGTGGCGCGGTGTGACCTCGGTGTACTGGGGTTGCGTGTAGGGGAAGCTGGCGAACACGATGAGCAGGGCCAGGATGCAGGGGGCAGGATGCAGGATGTTTCGTGATGCGTGATGCGTGATGCGTGTTGTGTGTTGCGTGGTGCGTGGTGCGTGTGCAACGGCGGGGCCAGCTAAGATGGCCAGGGTGAGAGACGTCAGCGAGAGGAGCCGCCAGGGGAACTGGATCAGGGCGGCCAGCGGCAGCAAGCGCCAGACGGCCTGGGAGGAAGCGGTCATCAGCCAGAGAACGATGGCCGTGGCCCCGGCGAAGAAGAGGGCCACGCCGCGCTGGTGAGCCCCGCGGCGCAAAGCAGCGAGGGTGCCGGCCAGGGCCAGCACGATGGGCAGCAGGCCCAATTGGAAGCTCATGCCATCGTTGGGCCCTTCCACGGCGTAGCCGTAGCCCCAGAAGGGCGACAGGAACTGGTGCAGGTAGACGAAGTGCTGCCGGTACTGGTAGGTGGCGCGCACCCATTGCTCCTGCACGATGTATTGCCGTTCCAACAGCATGGGGAGCAAGAAGATGCTGCTGAGGCCGAGAGCAAGCAGTACTGCGCCAGAAATGAGGCTGAAGCGTAAAACGTAAAACGTGATGCGTGATACGTGATGCGTGATACGTGATGCGTGATGCGTGATACGTGATGCGTGATGCGTGATACGTGGTGCGTGATGCGTGCCCCCTGTCCCGTGCGCCTTGCGACCTGCGACCTGCGACCTGCGACTTGCGACCTGAAATACGGCTAAGATGACAAAAGCGCCAAGTAATGGCGTGAACATGAAGGCCGTCACGTTGTGGGTGAGGAGGAGCGCGGCATAGGCCAGAGCGGCCAGCGCCAGGCGGCGCAGGTCGCCCCGTTCGATCAGGTTCCAGAAGGCCAGCAGCACCAGGGGCAGCAGGGAGAGGGCGGCGTACTCGGCCAGGGCTGCCCGCACGGTCATGTTGAGCAGGTGGTAGGGGGCATAGGCGTAGAGCAGCCCGGCGACCAGCCCGGCATTTTGCCCCCACCAGCGCCGCACCAGGGCGTACATGGAGACGGCGGCGACGAACGTGGCCAGCGCCCAGGTCAGCTTGACCGCCGTGGTGAAGCCTGCGCCCAGCAGGTGGAAGAACTCGGCCGCGTAGTAGGTCAGGGGTGCGTACAGGACCCAGAGGGGATAGCCGAAGCCCAGCGCCTGATCGGGCGCCCAGCGCGGCCACCAGGCTCCATCCCGGATGGCCTGATCGAACTCCACCAGGAAGAAGACGCTGTGGCGGGCGTCGTGAGCGCCGAAGAAATAGGCCGGTGCGGTCAATGGCAGCACGGCCGGCAGCGTCAGGGCCAGCAGCAGCCAGATTTCGGGTTGGGACAACAGGCGGCGAACACGAGACATAGCCCGGCTATTGTAGCACGGTTTGGTGGAAAAGCCAACTGAACCCGCATATGGGCTTGCGCAGCGATTGGGCGCAAGCCCCAACATGTAGGGGGGAGATGAGCGAGGGGGTACCCCTCGTACTCCCCGGCTTCCGCTGCGCACGCCCGCATATGCTTTGCCCATCCCGCCGCTCTGTGATAGAATGTGGCGGTTTTGGCAGTCACACCATTGACAACAAGGCAAGGAGACGCTGATGACGAGCGATAAGCGCCACGTGATGGCCGAGGCTGTGCGGGCGGCCTATCGCGCCGGCGAAGATGATGAGACCATGGAGCCCCGGGTGCTGGTGGACGCTGACGGCCAGCCCATAGGCCGCATCCAGGACGGCGATTACGTCATCTTCTACGACCTGCGCGGCGAACGGGAGGTGGAACTGACGCAGTGCTTCACCGAGCCCGAGTTCGACAAGTTCCCCCGCCAGGACATGCGCGTGCACTTCGTCACCATGATCGAGTACGATAAAGCGCTGGACGTGCGGGTGGCCTTCCCGCCTATAGGCAGAATCCCGGACACGCTGTGCGAAACGGTCAGCGCGCACGGGTTGCGTCAGGTGAAGATTGCCGAATCGGAGAAATCCATCCATGTCACCTTCTTCCTCAACGGCAAGCGCAAAACGCCCTTCAAGGGCGAAAAACGGGTCGTGATCCCCTCGCCCCACGTGATGGACTACACCCAGGTGCCGGAGATGAGCGCCGCCGCCGTGGCCCAGGCCACCATGCAGGCCCTGCGCGACGAGGGCAACGACTTCATCGTCACCAACTTCGCCAATGTGGATGTGGTGGGGCATTCGGAGAACGCCAAGGCCATCAAACGGGCGGTGGCGACGGTGGACCACCACATCGGCCAGGTGGTGGAGGCGGCACGGCAGGCTGGGGTGGCCGTGCTCATCGTCGCCGACCACGGCACGGTGGAGAAGTGGCTCTACCCCGACGGGGCCATTGACACCGGCCACACGGACAGCCCCGTGCCCTGCCTCCTCATCGCTCCTGACCTGCCCGGCGTCACGCTGCGCGATGGCGGCGCCCTGACCGACGTCGCGCCCACCGTCCTGCATCTGCTCGGCCTGCCGCAGCCCGAGGCGATGACCGGGGTCAGCCTGCTGGCCGGTGACGTGCCCCGCCGTCGCCGGCGCGTGCTGCTGCTCATCGCCGACGGCTGGGGGCAGCGGGATGAGCTATACGGCAATCTCATCGCCGCCGCCGACACGCCGGTGATGGATAGTTTACAGACACGCTATCCCGCCACGCGCCTGGCCGCCTCCGGCGAAGCGGTGGGCATGCCGGCAGGCACCGTGGGCAACTCCGAGGTGGGACATCTGCACATCGGCGCCGGACGGTGCATCTACTCCGACCGCGTGCGAGTCAACCGGGCTATCGAGGATGGCTCTTTCTTCGAGAACGAGGCTTTCCTCTGGGCCGTGCGCGGCGCCAGGCGGGATGGCAGACGGCTGCACCTGCTGGGCATCATCTCCTTCTACAGCTCGCACGGCTCGGTGGAGCATCTGAAGGCACTGCTGCGGTTGGCCCGGCGGGAGGGAGTGCCCGAAGTCTACGCGCATGGCCTGCTGGGCCGGCGGGGCGAGCGCCCGGAGAGCGGGGCCCTCTACGTGGAAGAGATCGAGCGGGAGATGCAGCGGCTGGACGTGGGCCGTTTCGTCTCCGTCATCGGCCGCTTCTGGGCGCTGGACCGGGAGGAGCACTGGGAGCGCATCGAGAAGAGCTATCGCTGGCTGGTATACGGCGAGGGACACCCCGTCGCGGCATCGGCCGAATAGCGTGACAGTTCTGCTCCGAAAATATCACCCTTCGCTGCGCTTAGGGTGATATTTTCGTGCTTTGTGGTGGTCGGTCAGGCCATGATCACTGCCTGGAGCGCCTTGAGTCGGTTGCAGGCCAGGTCGCTGGCAGGCTCGTAGGGTTCGAGGTTGGTGTTGCCTGTCAGTATCCGTCGTAGTGCACCCGTCGCTCGTCGTACTGGGTGCGCGGCGGCTTCGCTTCCGCCGGATGGCCCACCGGCACCAGGCAGAGCACGCGCAGCCCGCGGGGGATGTTCAGCGCCTTCCTCACGTGCTCCTCGCGCTCGGCATGGGGATACACGGCCACCCACACCGCCCCCAGACCCAGCGCGGTCACGGCCAGGAGCAGGTTCTGCGTCGCCGCGCTGGTGTCCTCCACCCAGTGATCGGAACGGCGCTCGTCGCCGCAGACGACGAAGACCACCGGTGCATGAGCGCACATGGTGCTCCAGGGATGGGTCTGCGCCAGCTTCTGGCGCAGGCTCTCTTCGCGCACGACGACAAATTCCCAGGGCTGTGTGTTGTTGGCCGAAGGCGCGGCCATAGCTGCTTCCAGCAACGCCCTGATCTCGGCATCGGAGACGGGCTCATCGGTGTACTTGCGGATACTGCGTCGTTTCTTGATCAGGTCTAACATCGTGGCCTCCGAATTCAGACGTGATATCAGAGAAATCCCTCTGCGCTCAGAATCCTCTGGAAAGTCCGGCGGGCATCTGCGACAGCCTCGGCCTGCCAGCGTGCCTCGACCGGAGCGAACAACTCCCGATTCTACACTCACTCTCGTTTCAGGCTGGCCAGCCATTCATGTACTGCCTCGACGAGCGCAAGGGCACGACCGTCAAACGGGCATAGCCATATCATAGTTCAGGCCGGTTAGCCTCTTGTCTGGCGGCGTCTTTGATGGCCTCCCAGAGGGCAATGACCTCCGCGCCTAACGTTTCGGCCTCGGCGTCCACGTACGCTTCGTCAAAGATGGCGTTCTGCTCCGGGTCAAGACGCAGGTAGTGGAAAACCATCATCTCGTAAATGTCTGTCTCGTGTTTGCGGGAACGTCCTTCTGCCCAGGCCATCAGCTTGCCAACGATCACATCGTCAGGGCGAGCACACCAGACCTCGAAAGGTTCAACCCCCGGCACTTCGACCCTTTGCCTCACTCGACGCTGGAATGCCTGGCCATAGCGTGAGGCCATAGTCAGCGGCACCAGGTCGGCTTTCTCCCCGCGGCTGGTGTCCATGATGTTGAACATGTCGCCGCGCCGGATGCAATCCCGCATCTGCACAGGATCGGCGTAATAGCGCGGCGGAGGATAGGCAGCGACCAGAGCCTCTATGTGCTCTTCGCTCAGATCTACCACAATGTCTATGTCGTACGTGATGCGCGTGATGCCATACACTGTGGCAGCGAAGGCTCCGATGATCATGTAGGGTGCGTCAATGGCCTCCAGGGTGTGCAGGATGTCCAGAAAAAGGCTAAGGCCTGGAGAACGTTCGTTTGACACGATCTATTTCCTCCAGCAGTTTTAAGTTGATCTCGCGAGATGACAGATGAGGGTGCTGGCGACGCAGGCGGCCGCGCATCAACCCTACGGCTAACTCTCGCGCCTCGAGCATGACGGTGATACGCCGCCCGGGGGGCAGTCTTGCCAGAAGGCGCATTTGTTCCAGGTCTATCGGGTCGAAACGGTAAGCTGTCCTCGCCCCACAGTCCATCGTCAGACTCCTTCAAGACAGGTCAACCAACGGCGAAAGGCGGGCGATGGCTTCGTCTACGAACTACCCATGTTCGATGGACATCTCGATAGCCTGCTGGGGACACACGGCAACGCAGCGGCCGCAGCCCCGGCATTCGTCGCCGATGACGGCGCGGCCGTCGGTCACATGAATGGCGTCCACGAAACAGATGCCTTGGGTGCAGGTGCCACAGCCGATGCACCGATCGCTCACGGCGACGGTCACGCCGGGCATGCGGGTGATCTTGGCCCCGATCTGGGGAGCGATGTGGGGCAGCACCCGCCACAGGCAGCAGCAGGGACAGCAGTTGCAGATGGTCAACAGCCGCTCGCCAGGGCCGACGCCCAGCCACATCGTATCCAGCTTGTTGCGCCCGATGAGATGCACCAGGCCGGCCTCCCGGCAGCGACGCACGTGCTGCAAGGCTTCCTCTTTCGTCACCCGGCGGCCCAACCGGGGATTGATGCCCAAGGCAGCCTCCCCCAGAAAGAGGCAGCCCAGGTCAATGGGATAGTCCCGGCAGCCCTCGGACTGGCGGCAGATGCAGGTGTTCATGACCCAGTGCACACTGGCCTGTTCGATGAAGTGCTCCACCACCTGCGAGGGCAGCACCATCTCCTCCGGCAGCTCGAGAGAGCGCTGAACGGGAATCACGCCGTCCTGGGGGAGGTAGACCAGGTCATCGCCGTTGAAGAACAGCCGGTCGAGGATGTGGCCCAGGACGGGCAGCCGGGTCGCTCTGGCCATGAGGAAGCGGCCGGGATAGACTTTGCGCAGGAGGTACACGAACCACAGGGGGCGGCTCATGGCTCGATCTCGGCGACGGACTCCACGATGCGCGTGGGCTGATAGGGGTAGCGGCGCACATCCTGGCGGCGGGTGACGCCGGTGAGCACCAGGATGGTCTCCATGCCTGCCTCGACGCCGGCGATGATGTCCGTGTCCATGCGGTCGCCCACCATCACCGTGTCCTCGGAGTGCACGTCCAGGTAGTTGAGGGCGGTGCGCATCATCAGCGGGTTGGGCTTGCCCACGAAGAAGGGACTGACGCCGCTGGCCTTTTCGATGAGGGCAGCCAGCGCGCCGCAGGCAGGCACGATGCCTCCTTCCCCCGGCCCGGAGGGATCGGGGTTGGTGGCGATGAAGTGCGCCCCGGCAGCCACCAGGCGGACGGCCTTGGTCACCATCTCCAGGTTGTAGCTGTGCGTCTCGCCGATGACCACGTAGTCGGGATCGAGGTCGGTAATGATGTAGCCGATGTCGTGGATGGCCTCGGTCAACCCGCTCTCGCCGATGACGAAGGCAGTGCCCTGGGCCTTCTGCGATTTCAGAAAGAAGGCTGTGGCCAGAGCCGAAGTGAAGATGCGCTCGGCGGGGATGTGCAGGCCGATGGTCTGCAGGCGGTGGGCCAGGTCACGCGGCGTGTAGCGAGGGTTGTTGGTCAGCACCAGATACCTGGCCCCACGGGCCTTCAGCCGCTCGATGAACTGGTCAGCGCCGGGGATCATGGTGACCCCGCTGATGAGCACGCCGTCCATGTCTATGAGGTAGTTCTTGGGTGATGTCATGGCCTGCCTGTGAACCTCCTCGTCCTCATTCTACCACACGACAGCCAATTGGACAAGCGTATTGGGAGCTCATGGGCGTACGCAGCGAAAGCCTGGGGAGTATGAGGGGGCCCCCTCGTTTACCCCCCCCACCCCTACGCGTTGTGGCTTGCGCCCAATCGCTGCGCAAGCCCGAGCTCATTCTGACTTCGCTTGAGTTGCCGGCCCGCGGCGTCGCAGCACGTTGCGCACCCGCCTCCACACCTGCTGCACAGTTTGCACCTCGTCGGGAGCAATGGCGCGGGCGCTGTAGCGAGCCTCGACGAAGGCCTGGGTCAGTGTCCCCAGTTCCTCCTCGATCTCGGGCCAACCCGCTTTCAGCGCCGGGGCGAACTCATACGGCGTTTGCTGCGGCCGGCGAGGCACCCCCTGCTCCCTGGCCCGTCGCAGGGTGAAAAGGTAGAAGAGCCGCACTCGTTCCGGCGGCGAAAGCCCCCGCCAGGGCAGGAATCCCCAGGCCGCCTGAGCCATCTTAGCCACGCCGCGCTGCGCCAACCGCTGAGCCAGCGTCCCCCGCATACCCTGGACGGCCTCCTGCACGCCGCGCCGCCAGCGGCGGTACCAGGCCCGCAGCCGCAGCCAGAGCAGGTGCAGCCGCCCCCACTCCAGCCGCATCCCTCTCCCCTGCAGAAAGACCAGCAGAGCGTAGGTCACGATAACCGCCATCAGCGACCAGAAGAACGTGCCGCCGAGCCACTCGGGCAGCCGTATCCTGGCTTCCGGGAATGGCGCGAACGGTTGCGGCGGCTCCAGGAGCAGACGTTCCTGTCTCATCGGTTCACCGCCCAGGCCCAATGCCGAGAACAACCAGTCGAGCAGCCTGCTGAACAGCGCCAGGCTATAGAACAGCAGGGTGTACAGCAGGTTGCTGACGAAGAACACAGCCACCTGCAGCCAGGTGCCCAACCGCCAGGTGGAGCCCAGGGGCAGCAGCGCGGCCAGCACGCCGACGAGCAGCAGCAAGAGCAACGTGAAGCGAGGCCAGCGGTGCACGACCGCTCGCTCGCCTTCGATGTGCTCTGTCCGCCATCGGGCCCGCAATATGGCCAGACGGCCCACGCTCATCAGCAGCAATCCGGACAGGAAATAGACGACGAGGGCGGTGAGCATGAGCGGCGAAAGGTCGAGGTGGGCCAGGCCAAACATGCGCCAGCCGGCGCCGGGCCGGAACTCGAGCCGCGACAGGGCAGCACAGAGGGCGAGGATCGCTCCGCCCCACACCCAGCGCTGGGCAAAGCGGGCCATGATGGCCGTGCGCGAGGTGCCGTAGCCCAATGACGCTCGCCAGTCGGAGATTCTGTACCGGTCCGGGGGCTCGCTCAATTCGTCCGGCTGCAACGCCAACTGCTGGAAAATAACGCCATTGCTGATCCCTTCTGCCCAGGCCAGCGTTACCAGCAGGCTCACAAAGACGAACTCCGGGTCGAAGAATAGGCCAGGCGCACGCAACCAGCGCCAGAGGTCGTAGAGGTCAGGCCAGTGGCCGCGCAGGACCCAGAGCAGCAGCCGCACGAGCACCAGCCACACCACCAGTTCGGCCAGGCGAAAGCCGGGGGTACGCTGTAACCGCCGCCGGGGATGGGCCAGCCAGGTGGTCGTGTACACCGCTTCGATCGCCACCAGGAAGAGCAGTGGCAGCACATAGCCTGTCTGCAGGACCTGGCGGTCCGGCAGGAGCTGCGGCGCAATCACCTGTCCGATGGCCAGGGGGCCGGTCAGGAGGGCCGTGACCAGCGTGGCGATCAGGAATGGGCGGAGCAGGCTGCGGCTCCAGAGACTGTCCGTGATGTCCATCATTGCCGCCACCTGTCCATATCCCGCCTGTAGGCAACCTGAAAAGCGGTGAAGCCGAACTGCCGGGCGCGCTGGCGAACGAGGCCGAATCGTCCATGCGGTTCCACAGCGACGAGCACGACGTTGAGGCCACGGCGGCAAAGCTGGTGCAGGGCGCGGCAGGTCTCCTCGTCGCCGCCGGGGGTGATGGCCACCACCGTGCTACCCCAGGGGAGGGGCAGGCTGGCCCGTTGCACCCAGGCGGCGAAAGGCTCTGTGTCCCAGGGTTCCACCCGCGCCAGCACTTCCAACACTTTCATAAGATGCAAACGCCCCGGCCGGGGCGGCAGCGGGGGCGGCGCCCTGTCACCGTCGCCCTCTTCGGCCATCGGATCTCGCCCGTTGGTCGTCAGCCCCACCGCCTGTCGCTGTGCCACCAGGTGACTGGCGATGGAGGCAGCGACGACGATGGCCCATTCGACGGTGTCCATGCGCCGCCGCCGGTCATACTCCCCCTGGTTCAGGTTGAGGAAGACGGCGGTCTGCAGAGAGATGGCCGGTTCGTACTGTTTGACCAGCAGCGCATCCTGTCTGGCGCTGGTTTTCCAATGGATGTGGCGCAGCGAGTCGCCGATGCGATAGTCGCGCACGCCGGTGACCCGCGCCGGGTCTTCAAAGATGCGCTGGCCAGACTTGATGGTGCCGAAGGGGGACTGGGAGGGAAAGCCGAGGCGGGTCAAGGGGATGATCTGAGGGTAGACGGTCAGGTGATCGGTAAGGGCAGGTCCGAGACCTGCCCCTACGCGCCGCTCAGCCTCGGCGAAGCCGAAGAGATCGCCGCTGGTCACATGGAGAGGGCCGAGAGGGTAATAGCCGCGGCGACGGCAGTCCAGTTCGTAGCGAATGGTGGAGCGCCCGTGTGGGCGGAGGCTGGTCACCTGGCGCACGAAGCTGGGCGTGTGCAAGGCCAGGGGCACCGTCTCCTGCAGGCGCAGCCAGGGGATAGGCAGCAGTGCCCCGTTGTGCAGCTCCAATTCCACCGTCACCCGCTCGCCCAGGAAGGCGTGATCGGCAAAGCGGCGTCGCACCTCGATGGCGCGCAGGCCCCGCGCCGTCCACCAGTGGGAGGCCACATAGACACCGAAGAGCACGTAGACCAGGTAGAAGGCGAAGTCCAGGCGCAGGAAAACGGCGATCAGGAACAAGAGGAGGATGAGGACAGGTATCTCGCTCACGGCTTGTCTCTCTGGTCTCTCGCCTTGCCCTGGGAGAAGGGATAAGGGTTAGGGGGTAACTTGCGAGCCTTCTGATACACTGGCAAATCTCGGTAGTTCATAGTTGACCTCCTAACCCCTTCCCCCTAACCCCTACAGCTCGCCAATGTCTAGCCTCACTTCATCCAGAATATCCGCCAGGATGCGGCTCGCCGTCCGGCCGCGCAAGGCGCTTTCGGGGTGGACGATGCAACGGTGGGCCAGGGTCAGCGGCGCCAGTTCTTTGACGTCGTCGGGCAGGACGTAGTCGCGGCCGCGCAAGGCGGCCAGGGCCTGTGACGCTTTGTACAGTGCCAGGCTGCCGCGCGGGCTGGCCCCCAGGACCAGGTGGGGATGCTGCCGCGTCCCTTGCACCAGCCGCACGATGTAGTCACGCACCGTGTCGTCCACGTGCACATCCCATACCAGCTCGGCCAGCCGAGGCAACTGGCCGCCGTCTACTGCCGGCTGCAGCGTCTCGATGGGGTGCTGGCGGCGCAGGTGCAGCAGCATCTGGCTCTCGCCCTCCAGGTCGAGATAGCCCAGGCTGAGCTTGAGCAGAAAGCGGTCGAGTTGCGCTTCCGGCAGCGGGAAGGTGCCCTCGTACTCGATGGGATTCTGTGTGGCCATGACCAGGAAGGGGCGGGGCAATGGGCGGGTGACGCCATCCACGGTGATCTGGCGCTCGCCCATGCACTCCAGGAGCGCTGACTGCGTGCGGGGCGTGGCACGGTTGATCTCGTCGGCCAGCAGGATGTGAGCGAAGGCCGGGCCGGGGTGGAAGTCGAACTCCCGCGTCTTCTGATTGAAGACGCTGACGCCGGTGACGTCGTTGGGCAGCAGGTCCGGCGTGCACTGCAGCCGCCGGAAGGTCACGCCCAGGGAGATGGCCATGGCGCGGGCCAGCATCGTCTTGCCCACGCCGGGCACGTCCTCGATGAGCACATGCCCCTCGCACAGCAGCGCCACCATCAGCAGTTCGATGATCGGTCGCTTGCCGACGATCACCCGCTCCACGTTGTCTATGACCTGGCTGGCAAAAGCCTGGATCTCGTGCATGGCCGGCTCCTCTCCCGCACCTGTTGCTGCACGTCATAACACGTGGTGCGTGATGCGCAATATGTCACAGATGGCACGTGTCGTTCAGAGTGACCAATGTGAAGTCCTCTCCACCCCACTCGAACACGTTGATAGCCGCCGTGTCCTGGCGCAGCCGCCAGAAGCGGGAGTTATCCAGCCCCAGCACGGCGCAGAGCAACAGGCGATTGACCACGGTGTGGGCAACGACGACGATGGTCTCGTCGGGGTGGCGGGCGATGATCTCCTGCAGGGCGGCGAAGGCGCGGGCCCGCACCGCAGCCAGGCTCTCGCCGCCGGGGACCTGCACCGTCTGCGGCGCAAGGAGCCACGCCTGGTGGAGGGCAGGGTAACGCGCCGCCGCCTCTTCGGGAGTCAGCCCCTGCCACTCCCCATAGTCAATGTCTATCAGGCCAGGCCAGGGCTGCACGGGCAGCCCGCAGGCGGCGCCGATGGCCTGGGCCGTCTGCACGGCGCGCTGCAGCGGGCTGCAATAGATGGCCGCAGGAGACCAACGGGCGGCGATGTATTGCCCGACAGCGACGGCCTGGCGACGGCCTGTCTCGTCCAGGGGCAGGTCCTCCCGCCCCCGGAAGCGCTCCTCTCGATTCCAGGCCGTCTGGCCGTGGCGTACCAGAACGACGCGAGTCATAGCCGGTTCTACTCCGATCGGTAGTTGTTGTGCCTTCCGACGAATGACGAAGGGTGAACGTTCGTCGTGTGGTCAATGCCACTCAAAGCAGCGCACGTCGCTGGAAGGGCTCACGAGGGTGAGCTCCGCCTCTTCCGATTTCTGGATCACGGTCACCTGCCAGCACAGTTCGTGGCTGGTGGCGTCCTCTGGCGGCCGCCAGTCGGCAGGCAGGCGAAAGCTGGTGCGCCGGGTCCAGGTGGTCGGCAGGGGGTTGCCGGACTGCTGGGGACGCCACAGGCGCAGCACGTACCACTGATCGTCTTCCAGCAGGCCCACCGCCGCCCAGCGCAGCAGGATCGGCTCCCCTGCGCTGAATTGGGCACCGTCTCCGGGGCTGAGCAGCGCCGGCGCCGGCCAGGGCGGCCCCGGCGTGGCCGTCGGCGTGATCAGGTAAGCGGGCATAGGCTCCGCCGCAGGCGTGCCCAGGGGGATCACCAGCGCCTGCCCCGGGTAGATGATCGCATCAAGTTTGAGGCCATTGGCAGTCACGATGCTTTCCACGGTCACACCGAACCGGGAGGCGATAGCGAGCAGTGTGTCGCCTCGCTCCACTGTGTAGGACACATCCCGTTCGTCGGGTGTGGGCGTGGGTGCTGGCGTGATCGGCCGGCCATCGGGACCGAGAACGGGCGTGGCCGTGGGGATGCGCAGCGTCTGGCCGACGCGGATGAGGTCATCTTCTTGCAGGCCGTTGGTCTCCAGCAGCGATTGCAGGGTCACGCCATACAACCCGGCGATGAAGAGCGGCGATTCCCCGGATTGCACCGTGTGCACGATGGGTGTAGGGGTCAGAGTGGGCGTGGGAGTCATCGTCGGTGTGGGCGTGCGCGTGGCAGTGGCGGTGAGGGTCGGTGTCACTGTAGGCGTGGGGGTGGCCGTCGGGGTCAAGGCCGCCCGCGCCGCCTCTTCCGTCCGGCTCCACCAGAGCATCACCACGGCAGCGATGACCAGCACCAGCAGGAGATCGCTCCAGGGCAGGGCGCGCCGGCGGCGCGGCGCGGCGGTCAGATCCGCGCCGCACTGGAAACAGTCCTCAGCCCGTTGGGCCACACGCGCCCCGCAGTGGGGACAGGTTCGCCCTGGATGCTCCCTCCGTTTTGGAGTTTCACCCGAAGTGCTCATGGGTGAAATTATAACATCTCAGGGCGGAAAGGGAAAATCAGGAAATTGTGCTTACCCCCTCCCCGCCCCGCGCCCGGGCGATGGCCTGTTGTTCCTCCTCCGTCAGCGGATAAGCAGAGCCCCAGGCCGCCAGCGGCTTGGCGTAGACGCGGGTGCTCTCCCGACTGTGCAGGCTGCTGATGACCACCCCGTATCCTCCGCCATCGGCCAGGGCCAGGGCGAAGCTTTGGTCGCTGCCTGTGTTGGCAAAGGGGTTGAAGCGCACAATGGCACAATGCTGTAGATGACCCTGGCCGGCGCGCTGCAACTCCCGCACCAACAGATCAAGCTGCCGGGCCTTTTCCACCGCCTGTTGCACCTGGGCCAGGTGATGATCGAGCACCCTCTCCAGATTGCGCCCCTCCGTGTCGCCGAGCAGCGTCTGGTAGTGGCGGCGCAGGCGGGAAAACTGCCTCTGCTGCCAGACAAGCCAGGCCAGCATCCCGGCCAGGACGAAGAGCGTGACCAGCCACAGCGGGGCATCATACACCTCTATCCAGTACCACAGGTTTTGCAGGAAAGACGTCATAGGCCTTCTCCCAGGGAGCCGACGCACCCCTTGGCCAGCGGACCCCTCTGGCTCTTGGGCAGCAGATAGCTGAGGGAGGTGGCCTCGTGGATGTGCCGGATGACTTCCGCCAGCAAGGGGGCAATGGAGATAACCTTGAGCTTGGGATGTTGTTTCTCAGGTGGAATGTAGATGGTATCGGTGACCACCAGTTGTTTGATCCACGGATGGTCCAACCCCTTCAGTGCTGGGGGCAAGAGCACGGGATGGGTGATGGCCAGGTAAATCTCCTTGCGGGCTCCCTTCTCTATCAGGGCATCCAACTCTGTCAACAGACTGCCGCTGGCGATGATGTCATCAATGACGATGGGGATCTTGTCCTCGATGTCCCCCACGACATGGGAGACCTTGACGCCGCCCACCTCCTCGCGTCGCTTGTGCATCACCACCAGCGGCAACTGCAACAACTCGGCATATTTGCCGGCCATCTTGGCCCGTCCGACGTCCGGAGAGACGACGGCAGCGTTGGCAAACCGTTCGTCCAGGAAGTAGCGGGCGATGATGGGCGTGGCCGAGAGCGGGTCCACCGGGATGTTGAAAAAACCCTGCAAGGCCGGCGAGTGAGCGTCCACAAAGACGACCCGGCTGGTGCCCAGGGCCTCCAGCATCGTGGCCACCACCTTGGCGCTGATGGCTTCGCGGCCATGGGCCATACGCTCCTGCCGACCGTAGGGAAAGTAGGGGATCACCGCCGTGATGCTGTGCGCCGAAGCCCGCCGCAGGGCATCCACGTAGAGCAACAGCTCCATCAAATGGTCGTTCACCGGCTGGGAACAGGTTTGCAGGATGAACACATCCTGGTCCCGCACGCACTCTTCAATCTCCACGTGGATCTCGCTGTCGGGAAAGAAGGTGGTCTTGCACTTGCCCAGAGGCTGGCCCAACTGCTCAGCGATCGCCTGCGCCAGCGGCGGGTTGGCGGAGCCGCTGAACAGACACAAGGAGTGGGTTGTCATGTCATCCTCCTGATCTTGCGAAGTGTCTTGAAATTCTATCACTTCAGACGTGCGTACACGGCCGCCGTCACCAGGGCCACGAAGACCAATCCCCAGAGCAGGAGCCAGAGGTCGAAGGCACCATAACTCAGGACGCGGAAGATCAGATAAGCGATCAGGAACGTGACCAGCGCTCCCGAGGCCACCAGGCCGCCTCCTATCCAGGGGAAACGCCGTGCGCGCTTGCGACCGCTGGCGCGAAAGATCGCTTCCCCCACTAACCCGCCGATCACCGGGGCGACGAACAGGGCGATCCAGGAGAGCTGACCGACGAAGTAGGCAGCCACCCCCACCAGCAGGCCCAACACCACGGCCACCACGCTGCCGGCTACCTGGTGGCTTCTGGTAGCGGTATAGAACACGCCCTGTTGCCCCTGCACACACTCCCGGCAACGGTAACCCACGGGCGTGTGCACCGCGCACTTCAAACAAATCGGCTTGCCGCAGCGGTTGCAGCGCAGCAGCGTCTCCACGTCAGGGTGATTGACACAATACAGCGGGGGTTCAGTTGTGCTTTGCATAGACTCCTCTCGCCATCGGTCGCTTCGTCGTGCAGTCTCAGGGGATGGAAATTGCTCTGAGGGGATCGTCAGATCCCCGGTTTTCTCCTGGCGGAGCGATTTTCCATCTACTGAGTCTTGTTGGTCGCGCAGCCAGCCTGACCGCCGGGAGTTCCCGTCATTCTGAGCAAAGCGAAGAATCCCGGTTATGTCATGTGAAACCGCTTGCTTAGCCCAGAGAGGCTTCGTCGCTTCGCTCCTCAGCATGACAAACTACCGAGGGATTTCTGCCACGCTGGACTACGCGACTATCCGACCACGCGACTACTCGACTACGCGACTAAGCCTCCCAGCGCAGCCGTTCCATCAGCGTCCTGTAAAAATAGGCCCGATCCTGCAAACGCACGAAGCGGGCCCGGTGCGGGCTGGCCGTCACCTTGACCACATCCCCACTCTGCAATTCCACCAGAAACTGCCCATCTACGGTCAGGATGGCCTGGTGGTCGGTGAAGATTTGCAATTCCACGGAAGCGCCCTGAGGCAGCACCACCGCTCGATCGAAGCTCAGGTGCGGGGCGATGGGGATGAGCAGGATATTTCCGAGCTCCGGCGGCAATACCGGCCCGCCCACAGCCAGGGCGTAACCCGTGGAGCCGGTAGCTGTGGAGACGATGATCCCGTCGGCGCTGTAGGTGGTGAGCTGGCAGCCGTCCACCCAGGCGGCGATGCGCACCAGGCGCGCCAACACCCCCCGGCTGACCACCACGTCGTTGAGAGCCTCATGGGCAGGGCTGATAGCCTCGCCGGCGCGCCAGGCAGTGGCGCACAGCATCATGTGCTCTTCCAGCCAGTAATCGCCGGCCAACACCCGTCCCAGCGGCTCCTCCCAGCCGTCCGGGGCGATCTCGCCCAGAAAACTGACCCGCCCCATCTTGGCGCCCAAAATGGGCACGCCGTGAGGAGCGCCCAGCCGCGCCGCGCGCAGGATGCTGCCATCACCGCCCAGGGTGATGATCAAATCCAAAGCCGCTACCTGGGCGGCGATGGCCGCCTTGTCCCATGACGAACTGAGCCAGGGCTGGCAGCCACGCTGGCGCAGCATGGCGGCCATCGCCTCGGCCAGCTTCAGCGATTCGGGCTTGCGCGGGTGATGAAAGATGCCCACGCAGGCGATTTCCTTCACTTTCAGTACGCCCTGCCTTCCTGTACCAGCCGCGTCAGCCCGGCGGCGATATCCTCGTCAATACGCTGCACCTGACAGCCGCTGGCGCGCAGG
>JARYMM010000110.1 GCA_029907105.1 Anaerolineae bacterium
TCGCAATGACAAGATGGGCGGTGTTTCTGTCCTTTAGAGTGGCGGGGCCTGCCATGGCGGACTCGCAATGACACAGGCCAGGCTGGCTCTCGCTCTCGCCACTAAAGTGAAATAACCCGAGGTGACGGGCAGTGATCGTGTATCCAGCCATTGACCTGAGGGGCGGGCGGGTGGTGCGGCTGCGACAGGGGCGAGCCGAAGCGGAGACGGTGTACGCCGACGACCCGGCGGCCGTGGCCCGGCGCTGGGTGGCCCAGGGCGCCGAATGGCTGCACATCGTCAACCTGGACGGCGCCTTTTCACGCATCACGGATCACGCATCACGCATCACGCATCACGGATCACGCATCACGCATCACGGATCACGAATGCCGCTCAACCTGCAACGCCTGCAAGAGATATGCGCGGCGGTGCCCGCCACGCCCATCCAATTCGGCGGCGGGCTGCGCACGCTGGCCGATATTGAGCTGGCACTGACGCTGGGCGCGGCACGGGTGGTCCTGGGCACGGCTGCTGTGCAGGAGCCGGAGCTGGTGGGGGAGGCGGTGCAGCGCTTCGGGGCAGAGCGGGTGGCCGTGGCCCTCGATGCCCGCCAGGGTCGAGTGGCCATCCATGGCTGGCGGGAGACGTCGAAGGTGACGGCGGTGGCGTTGGGCCGGGCCATGCGCAAATGTGGGGTGTGCTATGCGCTGTATACCGACATCGCCCGCGACGGGATGCTGACGGGGGTGAACGTGGCGGCCACGGCAGCGCTGGCCCAGGCCACCGGGCTGCGGGTCATCGCCTCCGGCGGCGTGGCCACCCTGGACGATGTGCGCCGCCTGCGCGCTCAGGAGGCGTCCGGCATCGTCGGCGTGATCATCGGCCAGGCCTTGTACAGCGGCGCGCTGTCGCTTGCGGACGTCCTGCACGCCGCCCGGGAGTAGACTGCATGTACAACCTGTTGAAACTCGCTTTGGTCTTCATTGTCATCGTCGTCCTGCTCGCCCGGCGCTGGAACCTGGGCTACGTGCTGCTCCTGGGCTCAGCCTTGTTGGGGCTGCTCTATCGGCTCCCCGCCGCGCAGGTGCTGGAACAGGCCCGCATCGCCGTGCTCGACCTCAGCACCCTGCGGCTGGTGGCCGCCGTGCTGCTCATCACCACCCTGGGCGAGCTCCTGCGCCAGACGGAAAGCATGCAACAGTTGGTCCATTCGCTCCAGGAACTCCTCAGCGACCCCCGGCTGGTGCTGGCCATCGTCCCTGCCCTCATCGGCCTGCTGCCCATGCCCGGCGGAGCGATACTCTCGGCGCCGATGGTCGAGGAACTGGGCAGCCAACAGGGGCTCAGCGCCGAGCACCCCTACGAGGCCAGCGCCTGGAGCTGGCTGGTGCTCGGACGGCCCACGTCGTTCTTCTACGAATCCCCCAAGCAGGGCAGTCCGGGGTGCGATACGGC
>JARYMM010000111.1 GCA_029907105.1 Anaerolineae bacterium
CGGGTTCTATCAGGTGTTGGTGCCGGGCGGGGATGCGTCGGAGCCGCAGGCGGTGCCGGTGGAGGTGGGGCTGAGCGACGGGGTGTACACGCAGATTGTGCGGGGGTTGAACGAGGGCGATCAGGTGGTAGTGCAGGTGCAGGCCGACGAATCGTCGCGGTTTGGTCCCGTCTTTATGGTAGGGGGCATGGGCGCTCCGCCAGCCCCGCCGGGCGAGCAGCGCTTTCGCCAGCAGTAGGCCAATCAGGGAGCGATACTATCATGAGAGTGTTCAGAAGAGTGTTGCCTGTACTTGTGGTGTTGTGTGTGCTGGCGGCCGGAGGCTGGTGGCTCTATCAGACCCGTTTCGCGCCGGCCGCCGGCGCCGCCACGGACGGTTTCACCCAGGTGGTGGCGGTGCAGCGGGGCGACCTCAGCGCCAGCATCAGCGTGGTGGGTGAGCTGTACGCCGTACAGCAGGAAGACCTCACCTTCGACAGGCTGGCGGGGACCACTCCGCTGTTGACGCTGGAGGTTGAAACCGGCCATAAGGTGGAAGAAGGTCAGGTCCTGGCTACCATTGATCCGTCGCCTTATCAACAGGCCCTCGACCAGGCCAGGAGTGATTTGCAGGAAGCAGAGGAAGTGCTGGCCGAGCTGCAGACCCCGCCCAGCGAGGTGGACATTGCTCAGGCTGATCTGGCCATTGCGCAGGCCGACCTCAAGCTGGAGCAGGCGAAGCGGAACCTGGAGGATTTGCTGAATCCTGATCTCAGCAGCCTGCAAACGGCGCTCAGGGATGCGCAGGACAATCTGGCCCTGGCGCGCCTCCGACAAACGTTGGCGGAACACGATAGCCTGGCCAAAAGCGAGCGCGACCTGCTCTACGCCGTGGACTGGCATGAGCGGCGAATCGCCGAGTTACAGGCTCTGGTTGCGGCAGGCAAGGCTAGCCTGGAGCAAAGCGAGGAGCTGGCTGAGGAGCAAGAGACCCTGGCCGAGACCCGCGCCGAGCTGGCACGGGTTCAGGCTCAGCGACAGCTTGCTTTGCAGGTGGCGGCGGCCGATGTCGCCGCCGCGGCGGCTGCCGTCGCCGAAGCCGAGGAGGCGCTGGCGGAGGCGCAGGCGGGAGTGGACGAGCTGGAGCTGGCCAAGGCCCAACTGGCGGTCAGAGAGGCGGAGGTGGCCCTGGCCGAAGCGCGGGAGAAGCGTGCCGAGCTGGATAAGGGCGTGGACGCCGTGAAGCTGGCCGCGGCCAAAGCGAGCGTGGACAAGAAGCGGCTGGCCGTGGCCG
>JARYMM010000112.1 GCA_029907105.1 Anaerolineae bacterium
CCACGACACCTGCACCACCGGGTGGTCGTCCTCCGCCGCAGCAGCCCCCGGACCGTACGGCTGCTCCCAATCCGCCCCGCGCACCCGCTCCCATTTGCCGCTGCTCGCCACGTAGACTTCGGCCCACCCCTCCGCCTCCGCGGTCGTTTCGTAGCCCGTCGCCCCCACAAAGGCCCGGAACTGGGCCACCGTCACCTCCGTCCGGTCGATCCAGTAGGCCTCCAGGTAGACGGTGTGCCGCGGCTTTTCGTCGTCTTCGGCGTCCGCGTCGCCGTACGCCGAGCCCATCGTGAACTCGCCGGCCGGCACGTAGACCATCACCATCCCGTCGGCGGCGCGGATCTGGGTATCACCCAGGGCCGGCCCTGCCGTGGCTGCGGGCGCGGCGGTTGGGGCCGGCGTCGGTCCACAGCCGGCCAGTAGCAGAACCAGGGCGACGAATAATAGGCTCTTGCGCATCGAGTCCTCCTTTCGGGATATGAGGTTGCCCCCATGGTACTTGTTTAGCGTCCAATAGGACCACCGGGGAACCCGATGGCTACCACTATCCTATCACAAATGCGCGTTCAACGCAACTGGTCCGCTGGTGACCAAGGGCCTCGCTCGCTACGGAGGCCCCAGGGCGGGCGCGGCAACCTGCTGCGCTTGCGCCAGAAAGTCGAGAATGGAGAGCGCCCGCTGCCGGCAGGTCACCAGGATGCTGGCCAGAATGGCATGCGCCTCCGCCCCACCGGTCGTGCGGTTGCAGCCGTTCGTTTTACGGGTAATCACCGCCGGCCGCAGCATCCGTTCGGCCTGGTTGTTGGTCGCGTCCAGCCCGTCCACATACAGGAAGCGCAGCAGGTGTGCCCGGTGCTTCCGCAAGCGTTTGGCGAACCGCGCATTGTCGGGGTCGGTGAACCGCCGCCGCTCGTCAATCAGCGCATCCAGCCGGGCTTCCAGGT
>JARYMM010000113.1 GCA_029907105.1 Anaerolineae bacterium
ATCAGAGCGCTGACCACTGCTCATCCTGACGTGCCCATTCACGTCGCAGCCCTCGACGATCACCTGAACGACATCGGCTTCATCGTGCCGGGCCTGGGCGATGCCGGCGATCGCCAGTTCGGAACGGGATAACGTGATGCGTGTTGCGTGATGCGTGATCCGTGATCCGTGATGCGTGAATTCACGTTTCACTCGTCACGCATCACGTTGATACGCCTCTTTGCGAGCGACGACATGGCTAACGATCAACCCAAACGACCTTCGTGGGACGAATACTTCATGGGCATCGCTTTCGAGGTGGCCAAACGCAGCACCTGCGACCGGGCGCGGGTGGGGGCGATCATCGTCAGGGACAAGCGCATCCTGACCACCGGCTACAACGGCGCCCCCCGCGGCCTGCCCCACTGCGACGAGGTCGGACACCTGATCGTGGACGGCCACTGCGTGCGCACGCTGCACGCCGAGCAAAACGCCATCATCCAGGCTGCCCTGCACGGCGTCTCTACCGACGGCGGCACGATATACGTCACCCATCAGCCCTGCCTGAACTGTGCCAAGATGATCATCAATGCCGGCATCCGGCGGGTGGTGTATGCGGGTGCCTACCCCGACGAGAACTCGCAGGCCTTCATGGCCCAGGCCGGCGTGGCCCTGCAACGCTTCCCCTGGCCGCCAAAGAGGGAAGATTAAGGGCCTATCCGAAGCGTGGTTGAAGAAGCGGGGAGGTCTGGAGGGGCCTGCCCCTCCGGAAAGGCTTTTTACCGGCCTTTTTACCTGCCTCCCTTGGC
>JARYMM010000114.1 GCA_029907105.1 Anaerolineae bacterium
TACTTTGGAAGGCGTGGACGTCAGCAAGATGATGAAGGCAGACCCAGCACTTCAGCATATCCCTCTGATCATGATCTCCTCCATCACGACCAGCGAATACGCCAGCGAGTATCCGGAAGAACGAATCCCTATTGATGCCTGGATATCCAAGCCGATTCAGCCCGAGTTCCTGTTGAAGACCGTGCGGCGGTTCCTCAAGTAGAGCGCTGAACGCTGTTCCGATAATCAGGAGAGTGGACATTATGAGCCCATCACTTCCCCGTGTACTGACGGACGAGCAGTTGGACCGCGCATTTATGGCCCAGGTGGAACCCGATTGGCGCAAGCTGTTAACATGTCTGCAGTGCGGGACGTGCAGTGCGTCCTGTCCGACGGCTGAGCTGATGGATTACTCCCCGCGCCAGCTCTGGGAGCTGATCCGGCTGGGTCTGCGAGACGAGGTCATGAACAGCCGCACCTTCTGGCTGTGCACGCAGTGCTATGCGTGCACGGCCCGCTGTCCGCGGGGCATTATGACGAATGAGACCATGCGCCGGCTGAGGGAATGGGCGGTCGCCAACGGTTACTCCGTGCCCCAATCCCTCCTGATGATGCGCCAGGCGGTCAATTACAACCACAACATCCTCAACGAGGACAACAAGACCCGCCTCATCTGGAGCGAGGGCATCGAGATGCCGCCGGAGCGGGTGCAGGAGCCGGCCGACATCCTGCTCT
>JARYMM010000115.1 GCA_029907105.1 Anaerolineae bacterium
AAGGGCAGGAGGGCCGGGATGTCGGAAGCCACAAAATTTTCGCCATCACCCAGGCCGATGATAAGCGGGGAAAAGTTCTTGGCGACGACAAAGTAATCGGGGTGAGCATGGCTGATGACAGCAATGGCGTAGGTACCCTCGATGTCGGCCAGAGCCTGGCGAACAGCCTGGTACAAGTCTGGGGTAGATTGAAGTTCAACATCTATCAGGTGAGCGATGACCTCGGTGTCGGTTTCGGAGGCGAAGACGCTCCCCTGCTGGATGAGCCGGGATTTCAGCTCGGCGTAATTTTCGATGATGCCGTTGTGGACGACGGCCAGGCCGTTGACCTGGTGAGGATGGGCGTTGTTTTCGGAGGGGCGGCCGTGAGTGGCCCAGCGGGTATGGCCGAGACCGAAAGTGCCGCGGGGGCAGGAGGTGTTGACCAGGCTGGCCAGGGCGGAAATCTTCCCGACGGAACGCAGGATTTTGAGGCCTTCGGTGTTATAGATGGCCAGGCCGGCCGAGTCGTAGCCGCGGTATTCGAGGCGGCGCAGACCCTCGAGGAGGATGGGGGCGGCCTGCTGGTGCCCGATGTAACCGACTATGCCACACATGGGATTCCGTCCTCAGGAATAAGCCCAAATGAGCGAAACAAGCTAAAAATTAAAATTAAATAAGACAAGAAATAG
>JARYMM010000116.1 GCA_029907105.1 Anaerolineae bacterium
CGCCCACAACCTCTTCCTGCAGCTCGCCATCGAGCAGGGGGTGTTCGGCCTGCTGGCCTTCGTCTGGCTCCTGGGAGCGTTCTTCTGGTCGCAGCTCGCAGGAGGCAGGAGGCAAGAGGCAGGAGGCAAGAGGCCAATCGCAATCCGCAATGCGGCTATGTGGGCCGTCGTCGTGATTGTCGTGCACGGCCTGGTGGACGCCACGCTCTACGCCAGCCGCACGTTGCCGTTTCTCTTCGTGCCTTTTGGCCTGGCCGTGGCGAGTCAGCGAGTCGGCGAATCAGCGAATCGGCAAATCGCAAATCGGCACATCACGGATCAGAAGTCCGCATTCCGCAATCCTTCGGCTCCGTTCAGGACAGGTTCGCAATCCGCAGCCTGTGGTGAGCGAAGTCGAACCATCCGCATTCCGCATTCCGCAATCCTCGTCCTGGCCGTGTTGGCTCTGGGGATGGCGGCCCTGGTGGCCTATCGTCTCCTGCTGGCTTCGTGGTATGCCAACCTGGGCGCGGTGCGGCAGACGCAGGCCGAGCTGGCCGTGTACGAGTGGCCGAAGTATCCCTTGCAGGATGCCGTGCGGCGGGAGCAGCGAGATGCTTTGACGCCGGCCGTG
>JARYMM010000117.1 GCA_029907105.1 Anaerolineae bacterium
GTCTCGGCGTAGGGGGTATAGGGCGCGCCGGAAAGCCATTTGAGGGCGTCGAGCCCGTTGTTGCACTCATCCGACTGGCAGCCGTTGGGGATGGCGTCGAGCTGCCAGGTGCGGAGGAAGAGCGCGGCCAGGAGAATGAGCAGAAGGAACATCAGTTCCCAGCGTGATGGGTGATGCGTGATGCGTGAAACGTGAAACGTGAAACGCGAAGTGAGGGGCGAGTTGCGTGGTGCGTGGGGCGTGTTCTCTGACAGAGAGGGTTTCTCTCCAAGCCCGACGGCGACCAGGAAGAGAGGAAAGCTGGCCAGCCAGAGCCAGAAGGCGGGGCCGCTGAATTGCGTGGGCAGGCCGCGGCCGCGCCAGAAGAGGACGAAGGCGGCGATGCCGAGCAGCAGCGCGCCGCCGGCCAGTCCGAGCGCCCAGCGCGGCCAGGGGCGACGCGGCGGCAACTCGGGCCAGGGGGCGGGGCCTTCGGCGGCGACGACGAAGACCAGCGCGGCCAGGGCGAAGAGAATGGCCGCGTCGTTGGCCACGCCGCCCTTGTTGAGCGTGCGCTGAGCTGTAGCAGCAAGGATGAAAGCAAGAAGGAAAGCGAGCAGACGCTTC
>JARYMM010000118.1 GCA_029907105.1 Anaerolineae bacterium
CGCCTCGATGAACAGCTCGTCGGTCGCGTCGTCGAAGGAGAAGAGCTCTGCGTACCGCCCCCAGCCGATGGCGATGGAGAGCTGCTCCTCGGCATACTCGCCAAAGTCGGCGCGCAGCCGATCCAGAAAGTGGTCGCTGGGCAGGCGCCCGTCCGGATCCGCCTGCAGCTCCTCGTAGATCCAGCGAATGGTAGGGAGGCGCAGGATGCGCCCGGCCGCGATCTCTTTGCGGGCCAGGATGCTGGCCTCGGCAAAGGTCTCTCCTAGCGGAGTGAGGGTGATGTCGCCACGGCGGACCCGGGCAAAGCCCAGAATCTCGGCGGCATCGACCACGGGGAGGAGGTCGTCCAGCTCGAGGTTCAGCCGCTCGGCCAGCCGGGGCAGGTCCTCGCGGTTCCCGGCCTCGAGCAGCTCTTCGGTGAGCCCGGCCACGGCGTTCATATTGGCCTCGGGCAGCGCCACCGTAGGCCCGGGGACGCCCGGCGCGGTTCCGAGGGCTTCAGGGGGCGCCTCGGTCTCCCCGGCGACCACTGCATAGATGCGGTCGACCATGGCCTGGAAGGCGCGGTCCTTGCGGTGGCGGGGATAGGGCAGGTCCACAT
>JARYMM010000119.1 GCA_029907105.1 Anaerolineae bacterium
CAGGATCGATCTCTTTGAGCATGGAGATCGTGGCCCGCATCTCATCCTCGGTCTCGGTCGGCAGCCCCAGCATATAGTTGGCCCAGATGGCAATGCCGTACCTGCGACAGATTCTGGCCGCCTCGAGGTTCTGCCAGACCTTGGTGCCCTTGCGGATGAAGCGCAGCACCCGGTCCGAGCCGCTCTCAAAGCCGATCAGGTAGCCCTTCAGGCCGGCCCTCGCCATCAGGGCGACCATATCCTCGTTCTTGACGATGATGTCGGCCCGGCTCTGGCAGAAGAAGGGCTGGCGGAAGCCCGCGTCGCGGTAGGCGCGGCAGAACTCGATGACCCAGTCGCGGTCCTCCGTGAGGCAGTCGTCGTGGAACATGAAAGAGTTGAAGTGGTACTGCTCCTGCAGCAGCCGTAGCTCGGCAAGGACGTTCGGCACGCTGCGCCGGCGCACCTTGCGCCCAAAGATGTAGCGCTCGGCGGGCTGGCAGTAGCTGCAATTGTACATACAGCCTCGCCCGGCGATGATCGTCACAAAGGGGGCAGGCAACTCGGGAACAAAGGGCGCCTCAGGGGAATCGAGATGGTATC
>JARYMM010000011.1 GCA_029907105.1 Anaerolineae bacterium
GGCTGGGCTGCCGCAAGCTGGCCTTCGGCCACCACGCCGACGATGTGGCCCACACCACGCTGCTGAACCTCTTCTACCACGGCCGGCTGGAGACGATGGAGCCCCGTGTGGCCTTCTTCGGCGGCCAGATTATCGTCATCCGCCCGCTGGTCTACGTGCCGGAGAAGGAGCTGGTGCGCTTCGCCCGCGCCTGCGGCTTTCCCCTGCGGCCGGGCTGCTGCCCGCAGGCGGCGGCCTCACAGCGGCAAAGGATGCGGGAACTGCTGCGGGCTGTGGAGCAGGACGTCCCCCAGGCCAAGCGTAACCTCATGCGAGCTGTGCAGCGCTGCCGCACCGCACCGTGAGCGAACGACCCTCTCATTGCCAGAATCCAGACGACATGCTATAATCACCACGTCGTTTGACTACCGGCTACACTGGCTATCGGCTACCATGTACATTGACCGACGCTATCGGCGGCGACGCCGCTCTCCTGTGCGCACCCTGATCCTGCTGGCAGCGGTTGCCGCCGCAGCCTACCTGCTCTACACGCGCACCGATTTCTTCGAGAGCCCCCTTAACCCGCTCAGGCCCACGGCCACGCCCACCCGCACGGTGGCCTCCTACCTGGCGGAGGCGGAAACGCTGTACGCTGAGGGGAAGCTGGAACAGGCTGCCGAGGTCTACGAGAAGATCACGCACCTGGAACCGGAGAACGACGAGGCCTTCCGCTGGTGGGCCAAGCTGCTGGCTTTGCGCGGCCACACGGCGGAGGCGGTGAAAAAAGCCCGTGAAGCCGTGCGCATTGATCCCAACAACGCCCGCAATCAGGCCATCCTGGCCATGACCCTGGACTGGGACGGCCAATACGACGAGGCCATCGCCGTGGCCTTGCGGGCGGTGGACCTGGACCCCGACCTGGCCGAGGCCCGCGCCTACCTGGCCGAAATATATGCAGACAAAGGCAACTGGAGCCGGGCCCTGGAGGAGGGGGAAGCGGCAGTGAAACTGGACGACCGCAGCGTGGATGCCCATCGCAACCTGGGCTACGTGTTGGAGAACCAGGGGCAGTACCGGCGAGCCATCGAAGAATACCTGCGCGCCATCGAGTTGCACCCCAACCTCAGCTACATCTACGTGGACGCCGGCCGCAACTACCGGGTCCTGGGACAGTACGATGAGGCCATCGCCCAGTTCCAGAAAGCCATCCAGGTCGCGCCCGACAACGCCGATGGCTACGATGCCCTGGGTTGGACGTACGTCCTGCAGGAAGACGTCGAACGGGGCATCGTCGAGTTGAAAAAGGCCATTGAGGTAGACCCCGCCTATTCCGCCGCTTACGGCCATCTGGGCGTCGCCTACTACAACCGGCGCAACTACGAAGAGGCCATCCCCAACTTCAAACGGGCCATCGAGCTAGGCAGCGAAGCGCTGGAATACTACTACGCGCTGGGGCTTTGTTATGTCTATCTTGACGATTGCAACAATGGCATCGAATGGCTGGAGCGGGCGCTGGAGATGGATCCCAACTGCCAGCCGGCGCTGGACGGCCTCCAGCTCTGTGCGGAGTGACATATGCTCATCCCACTTATCCATTCGCTGGGCGATGCCCAGCTCCGCTGGTTCGCCCGCCGCATAGCCAACGAGCGCGGTCGGCGCCTGCTACGGTTCCTTCAGGACATGGCCCTGCGAGAGCAGATCGCCCACGCTGCCGTCCACAGCCCCTTCTATCGGCAGAAATTCGCCGAGTGCGGGGTGAGCCCGCGGGACATCCGCCGCGCCTCTGACCTGCCCGCCCTGGGCTTTTTCACCTACCCCAGCGACCTGGCCGCCGACCCCTACCAGTTCCTGGCCGTGCCCAGGCAGGAGATCGTCTACGCCATGGCCTCCAGTGGCACCACCGGCCGGCCCAAAATCGTGTTCCTGAGCAAAAAGGATTGGGAATTCGCCGTGCGCATGGGCAGTATCGGCATGGCCATGGCCGGGATAACGGCGGCGGACGTCGTGCAGATCCTCTTCTGCTCCGGCAACCCCAACTGGATGACCGGCGACCTCATTCAGGCTGAACTGGAGCAGATAGGCGCCTTCGTCGTGCCGGCCGGCAACTCCGTTCCCATAGCCCAACAGATCGAGATGATGCAGATGTTTGGCACGACCGTTCTGATGGGCACGCCTAGTTATGTCTACCGTCTGACGGAGGAGGGCGGAAAGCTATGCGACCTGCGCTCGCTGGGCATCCGCGCCATCAATCTGGCCGCCGAGCCCTGGTCCGAGTCCCTGCGCACCTTCCTGCAAGAGGCCTGGGGGGCCAGGATCTATGACTCCTACGGGATGATGGAACTGGCCTGCGACGGCGCCGGTGAGTGTCCGGCCCTGTGCGGCCTGCACGTCAGCCCCTATCTGCTCGTGGAGGTGGTGGACCCGCGCAGCGGTGCGCCGCTGCCGCGCGGTGAGCTGGGCGAGCTGGTCTTCACGACCCTGTACCGCCAGGCCAGCCCCCTGCTGCGCTACCGCACCGGCGACCTGGCCCGGCTGCTGCCCGACGAGATGTGCCCCTGCGGCGGGGTGACCGCCGAGCGCATCAGCCGCATCGTGGGACGGGCCGATGACATGCTCTTCCTGGGCAGCGGAGAAAACGTCTTCCCCGCCCAGATCGAGGTGGCTCTCATGGGTGTGGAGGGGCTGTCCGGATTCCAGGTGATCATTGACAAGGTCGGCTACCGCGACCGGCTGCGCATTCGGGCCGAGACGTCGGCCCCCTCCGGGCATCTCCAGCAGGCCATCGAACGCCGCCTGTCGGAAGGGTTGCCCTTCCTGCAGCATGAGATCCACCGATCGCAACTGATCGCCCCGCTGGAGATCGAGTTTGTGGAAAGCGGCACCTTGCAGCGCGAGACACCGGTCAAGGTGCGCCGCCTGGTGGACCGGCGCGAGCGTGGAAACAGAGCGGAGGTTGAATCACCGTGAACTTCTCAGAGGCCGAAACGAAACCGCAGGTGGCGGCATCGTTTGTGAACCACTACTGGGAGCCCGACTGGGAGTGTGCCCCCCTGCCCGAACTGGTCGCCCGCCTGGAGGCCCGGCTGGCCGAGACAGACATCTTCGTGCGCGCGGCGCGCTCGCCGCTTTACCGCCAGCGCTGGCAAGAGGCCGGCATTGACCCGGCAGCCATCCGTTCCTACCGTGACCTGCAACGCGTCCCCTACACCGATGCGGCCGACCTGCGACTGGCACAGGAGAGGCACCACCCTGACGAATTCGTGTGCAGCGACCAGTCCCCTCGCTTCTGGGTCAGCACCTCCGGCAGCACCGGCGTGCCCAAGTGGGTGCCCATCGGGGGTGCCGACCTGGAACTGGCCCGCCGCATTGGCCATCGCCTGGCCTACTTCGGCGAGAAGCCGGCACGGCCCGATGACATGGCCCTGGCCATCGCCGCCCCGGCACCGTTCATCAGCGACACCTCTACCTGGCCCGGCCTGGTCAACGAACTGCGCGGCGACGGCCCTCAGGACATCCGACAGGGCGAGGCGGTGATCTGCTCCTTTGAGGACGTTGCGGAAGGCGCCCTCATGGCCTTCAAGCGGCAGGTCACGGTGCTCATAGCCTTTCCCAGCCTGATCATGCGCCTGGCCGAGGGGTTGACGGAGAACGCGCCGCTTCTGGCCGCCCAGCAGCTCAAGCAGAAGTTCACCCTGGCCAACCTGCTGGCCTACCTGGTCACCCGGCTGCGCCAGATCCGCCCCCGCGACGTCGTCAAGGTGCACACCGGCATCTTCGCCGGCGAGCCGCTGGATCCCTACCGCCGGGCGCTATATGATGCCTGGGGGCTCAAGCTGTCCTACAACTTCTACACGTTTTCGGAGTACCAGATCGGGTTTTGCGAATGCCGTGCCCAGGATGGGTTGCACGTCTGGATGGATGTCTCGCTGCCGGAGATCATCCTGCAGGCCGATCTGGAGCGCGAACGGGAGGAGGAGGGGTACGTGCCGCCGGCGCGGCCGCTGTGGGAAGCGTCCGCCGGCGACGAGGGCGAGCTGGTGCTGACCCACTTCGGCGACACCTTCCCCCTGGTGCGCTGGCGCACCTCCGACCTGATCCGCGTCATCAGCACAGAGCGCTGCCTCTGCGGCCGCACCCACCCACGCGTCAATTTCCTGCAACGCTCCGACGACCTGGTCAACCTGGGCGTGATCCGCTTCTCCACCTTCACCCTGCAAGGCAAGCTCGAGGCCATCACCCAGCCGGCGAAGGTGGCCCGCTGGCAACTGCGGGTGAGCCGCCGCGGCTATAAGCCGCTGCTGACGGTGTTGGTCCGGCCGGCCAGCGGCGTGGACGAGGCAGAGATGGTGGCCGCCGTCAAAACGGCCCTGGCCCAGGTGGAGGTGTTGCGCGGGGGCTGGGAGAGCGGCCTGGTCTGCGTTCCAGAGGTGCGCATCGTTCCCGACCTGGGCGACCGGCTCCCGACGTCGGGCAAGTTCCGCCCCCTGGTCTATGAGACCGAGGGCGAGGAGGCGAGGCCATGACTGTCAGCATAACCCCTGAGGCGCTTTTTTCCCCTCGCGCCGATGAACCGCTCCTGCACCTGCCCCTGGCTGAGCTGGTGTCTCAGACGGAAGAGCTGCTGGAGCGGTGCGACCTGTTCCGCCGGGCCGCCCGCTCGAGCCTCTACGGCCAGCGCTGGCGGGCCGCCGGCATCAAGCCGGAGCTATTGCAGGGCAGAGCAGCCCTGCGCCGGCTGCCCTTCCTTGATGGCACCGACCTGATCGCCATGGCCGAGTCCCGAGACAGCCTGCGCAAGGCCCTCCTGACCCGCCCGCGCATCTGGGTCACCTCGCGGGGCACAAGCGGGCCGAAGAAATGGCTGCCGTTGACCCTGGCCGATACAGCGCACTGGTTCGCCCGCCTGCGGAGGGTTAGCGAAATGTTGAGCGTAGAGCCGGACGCTCCCATCCCCACCTTCGTCCTGGCCATCAACGAGCCGATGCCGCGGGTCAGCAACGCCTTGCCCTACCTGTGGGAGCGGGCCGATTACCTGACGGGGGGACAGCGGTTGGAGTTCATCGTGGCGGCGATGACGATGCTGCCGCACAACCATTGGGACCGCTTCGTGGTGCAGAAACAGCCGCAGTGGCTTATGGCTTCGGTGGATGATGCCCGCCGCCTGGCCCAGGAGTTGGAGGTGAAGGCCAGCCGGGCTCTGCCCGGCCTGCGGCGCGGCATCTTCTGGAGCCAGCCACTGGACGGCCCGGCCGGGGCGCGGGCCGAACTGGAGAGCACGTACGGCCTGGCGGAAAGCTTTTCGCTGTACCTGAGCGCCGAGTGCCGGGAGATGTACGCCGAATGCCCCGCCCACGCCGGGCTGCACCTGTGGATGGATGGGGTCATCCACGAGATCATCCCCGACGGGCAGGCTCCGGCCGGCCACGAGCCGCCGGAGACGCTCTTCGTGGATCAGGCGCCCCCGGGGACGGAAGGCGAATACGTCATCACCACCTTCACCGAGGCGCTGCCCCTGATCCGCTACCGTACCGGCGACCGCATCCGCGTGCTGGACACAGCCCCCTGTGCCTGTGGCGTCACCCACCCCCGCGTCCTGTTCACGGGCCGCATGGCCGCTTCGGCCGCCTGATCAACCGCCAATTAGAGGCGATCGTATTCCTCCGGTTCCACATCCGGCACTTTGGCCATGGCTCTTTCAAACTTCTGCCGGTCCCCTCGTTGCGCTCGTGCTTCAAGGTAGTCCTGGGTCATAATAGTATTGCCCTTGAACTGGCTCATGTATAGATGGTAGTAGAACCCGCGCCGGGCCAGCAGCTCCTCATGGGTGCCGCGCTCGATGATGCGCCCGTCGTTGATGACCAGGATATTGTCGGCATGGCGGATGGTGCTCAGGCGATGGGCGATGACGAAGCTGGTGCGCCCTTTCATCAACCGTAACAGTGCCTCCTGGATCGTTTTCTCCGTGCGGCTGTCCACGCTGCTGGTGGCCTCGTCGAGGACCAGGATGCCCGGATCGGCCAGCACGGCGCGGGCGATGGCCAGCAACTGCCGCTGCCCCTGGCTCAGGTTGCTGCCACGCTCCGAAAGCTCCGTCTCGTACCCCTGCGGCAGGCGGCGGATGAACTGATCGGCGTTGGCCAGCCTGGCCGCGGCGATGACCTCCTCGTCGGTGGCCTCCAGACGCCCGTAGCGGATGTTCTCCTTCACCGACTCGGAGAAGAGAAACGTGTCCTGCAACACGATGCCCAGTTGGCGGCGCAGGCTGTCTTTCTGCACCTGCCGGATGTCGTGGCCATCCACGTAGATGGCACCGCCCTGGACGTCGTAAAAACGGCTGAGGACGTTGATGATGGTCGTCTTGCCGGCGCCTGTCGGCCCCACCAGGGCAATCGTCTGCCCAGGTCTGGCCTGCAGGCTCACATCCTTGAGCACGGGCACGCCCGGCACGTAGCTGAAGTCCACGTGATCGAAGACCACCTCGCCGGCCACGTCATCCAGGGCGACGGCGCCGGGGGCATCGGTCAGCTCGGGTTGCTCATCCATCAGCTCGAAAACCCGTTCGGCTCCGGCCAGGGCCGATTGCAGTTGGTTGTAGAGGTTGCCCAACTGGCGCAGCGGCGCGGCGAAACGGCGGGAGTAGTTGTAGAAAGCGGCAATGGTGCCCACCGTGGCCAGGCCGCGCAGCGTCATCCAGCCGCCCAACCCGGCGACCACGGCGATGTTGGCATTGCTGAGGATGCCCATCAACGGCGGGACCAACATCGCATACGTCTGCGCCCGGATGCCGACCTGGCGCACCATCTCATTGGCGGCCTCGAAATCGGCCAGCGTGCTGGCCTGCCGTCCAAAAGCCATGATGACCCGCTGGCCGCCGAACATCTCCTCCAGCTTGCCGTTCAACTGGCCGATGCGCATCTGGTATTGGCGGAAGCCCTGGCGGGTGCGCCGGCCGACGAAGCCCACCAGCCACATCATGAGGGGGAAGACAATCATCGAGCCCAGAGCCAGCCAGAAGTTGATGGCGAACATCATCAGCAGGATGCCAACCAGGGTGAGCAGCCCGCTGAACAGCTCCGTCACGCTCTGCGCGAGCACACGGCTGATGGCATCCAGGTCATTGGTCAGGCGGCTCATCAGCTCGCCGTGCGGATGGCGGTCGAAGAAACTGAGCGAGAGCGTCTGCAGGTGCGCGAAGAGGTCGCGGCGCAGGCCGCGCATCGCCCTCTGCGAGACACGGGCCATGATCACGCTTTGGCCCATGCCGGTCAACCAGGCGCCAGCGTAGGCCCCCAGCATCAGCGCGCTGAGGCGCAACAGCCCGGCCAGGTCGCCGGCCATGATGAACCGGTCAATAGCCTGGCCCATCAGGAAAGGGGCCAGCAGTTCCAGGAGCGTGCCGGCAGTCACCAGGACGAACACGCCGCTCAGCGCCCAGCGATGAGGGCGCAAGGTAGCCAGCAGCCGGCGCAGCGTGCCGCGCACGTCGCGGGCTTTTTCGATGGTGGCGCTCATGGGCCGGCCGCCCGGACCGGGCAGGCCGGTGGCTGGTGGGGCGGAGGGTTGGGCTGGTTGTGGCTGTTGTCTGGTCATTGGACGATCCCTGTCGTGAAACGCGAAACGTGAAACATAAGCCCATGATCGTGCTTTCCACTTCACGTTTTACGCTTTACGCATCATTGGTTCCCAACTGCGATTCGTAAATCTCACGGTAGATCGGGCTCGAGGCCATCAACTCGGCGTGCGTGCCTTCGGCGACGATCCGCCCCCGATCCAGCACCACGATCTTGTCGGCGTTGAGCACGGTGCTGATGCGTTGGGCGATGACGAAACAGGTGCGCCGGGCCATCCATTCCTCCAGCGCCTCCTGGATCCGGGCTTCCGTCTCCACGTCCACGGCGCTGGTGCTGTCGTCCAGGATGAGCACCTTCGGCTGCATCAGCAGAGCGCGGGCGATGGCGATGCGCTGCTTCTGGCCGCCGGAAAGGTTCACCCCCCGCTGACCGACGGGCGTGTCGTAGCCCTGGGGGAAGGCGGTGATGAAGTCGTGGGCCTGGGCAGCCCTGGCCGCGGCGATGACCTCTTCGTCGCTGGCCTCGGGGCGGCCGTAGCGGATATTGTCGGCGATGGTGCCGCTGAACAGCACGGTCTCCTGCAAGGCCAGGCCCACCTGAGCGCGCAGGTCGGCCAGTGGGATGTCGCGCACGTCCACGCCGTCCAGGGTCACACGCCCCTGCTGCACATCGTAGAAGCGGGGGACCAGATGCACCAGGCTGGATTTGCCCGAACCGGTCGCCCCCAGGATGGCCACCGTCTGCCCCGGTTCGGCCACCAGGTTGATGTCCTCCAGCACAGGCTCGGAGCAGTCGTGGTTGTAGCTGAACCAGACATGCTCAAACGTCACCCGCCCGGCGACTTTCGGCAGCGGCCGTGCGTTGGGCTGTTCCTGCACCTCCGGCCGGCTGTCCAATACCTCGCCGATGCGCCCGGCGGAAGCCTCGGCAGCGGAGATCGGCCCGATCATCCCGCCCAGCATCATCATCGGGAAGAGCGAAAAGGACATGTAGTTGACCGAGGCCACGATCTGGCCTACACTGAACTCCCCGACGATGGCCGCCCGCCCGCCCAACCAGAGGGCACCCACCACGGCTATGTTGACCAGGAACATGATGGTGGGGATCAGGGTGGCGATGAACTGCATGACTTTGATGTTCTCGTCCATCAGTTGGCGGTTGGCCTGCTCGAAGCGTGCGTTTTCGTGTGCGTCGCGCACGAAGGCTTTGACCACGCGCACGCCGGCCAGGTTCTCCTGCAGCACCTGGTTCAAGCGCTCCAGCTTCTGCTGCACGGCCAGGAAGAGCGGGCGTCCTCTGTTCAGGAAGAAGCCAAGTATGCCGCCGATGACCGGCAGCAAGATCAACATCAGCAGGGCCAACTGGCGGCTGGTGGCAATCAGCATGACCACGCTGCCCAGCATCCACAGCGGCGCCCGGGTCAGCATGCGCAGGGACATCTGCACAATCGTCTCCACCATGTTGACGTCGCTGGTGGCGCGTACCAGCAGTTGGCCTGTCTGGAGGCGGTCCAGGTTGCCAAAGGAGAAGGACTGCACCTGGCGCACCAGGGCGCGGCGCAGGTCGGCGCTCACGCCCAGGCCCACACGCACCGACAGCAGCGTGTTGCCCACGGAAAACAGCGCGCTGAGCACGGCAGCCCCCAGCATCAGCAAAGAGGTGGTGAGGATCATCCGCAGGTCCTGCCTGGCCACGCCCTGGTCTATGACCTGTTGGGTCAGGCGGGGCACCAGCAGGTCAGCCGCGACCATGCCCAGCAGCAGCACCAAAGCCAGGATGGCCTGCCATCTGTACGGGCGGACGAACGGCATTATTCGCTTGAGATTGTTCATGTCTTATCGTCCTCGATCGCCTGTTCTCGTTCTGCCATCGGCAGCCGAATGGCCCCAGGCCACAAGTATACCGGCGAATGCGTCCCTGGGCAAGTAGAAGCAGGGCCTTAGTCACACCATGCGGATGACTCAACTGCGATTCCGGATTTGCCAAGATTCGGCATTTGGTGTAGAATAGCGGCGTGTTAGCACTCTCGGCTTGCGAGTGCTAACACGCTTATCGCGTCAACCAAAATACTTCATCAAAAGGAGGTCGTAGAACCATGAACCTGAAGCCACTTGGTGACCGTATCGTTGTCAAGCCGATCGAGCGCGAGGAGCGCACCCCCAGCGGCATCATCCTGCCGGAGACGGCGAAGGAAAAGCCGCAGGAGGGTGAGGTCCTGGCCGTTGGCCCAGGGCGCCGCGACGATAACGGCAATCGCATCCCCATGGAAATCAAAGAGGGAGACCGGGTGCTCTACGCCAAGTATGCCGGCACCGAGGTCAAGCTGGATGACCAGAAGTTGCTCATCCTGAAGGAGAGCGACGTCCTGGCGCTGATCGAGTAGGCCGGTCTATCCTCATCGTGCGAACCGGCTGAACACTGTATCAAAGCAAGTCAGGAGGAATGGAGAGAAATGGCAGCAAAGCAAATCGTATTTTCCGAGGAAGCCCGCCGCAACCTCAAGATCGGCGTGGACATGCTGGCCGAGGCCGTGAAGACTACCCTGGGGCCTAAGGGCCGCAATGTGGCCCTGGACAAGAAGTGGGGCGCTCCCACGGTGACCCATGATGGCGTGACCGTGGCCAAGGAGATCGAACTGGAAGAGCCGTACCAGAACATGGGCGCCCAGCTTCTCAAGGAAGCCGCCACCAAGACCAACGACGTGGCCGGCGACGGCACCACCACGGCCACCGTGCTGGCCCAGATCATCGTCAACGAGGGCCTGAAGAACGTGGCCGCCGGGGCCAACCCCATGCTGCTCAAGCGGGGCATCGAGCGCGGCACCCAGGCCATCGTCGAAGCCATCAAGGCCCAGGCCACCGAACTGAAGGACAAGGACGACGTGGCCCACGTGGCGGCCATCTCCGCCAACGACCGTGAGATCGGCGAACTGATCGCCGAGGTGATGGACAAGGTGGGCAAGGATGGCGTCATCACCGTCGAGGAGAGCAAGGGGTTGGCCTTCGAGACGGAGTACGTGGAGGGTATGCAGTTCGACCGCGGCTATATTTCCCCTTACTTCATCACCAACCCGGAAGCCATGCAGGCCGAACTGGAGGAGCCCTTCATTCTCATCCACGACAAGAAGATCTCCGCCGCCGCCGACATCGTGCCCATTCTGGAGAAGATGGTGCAGATTGGCAAGCGGGACCTGGTGGTCATTGCCGAGGATGTGGACGGCGAGGCGCTGGCCACCCTGGTGCTGAACAAGCTGCGGGGCATGATCAACTGCGTGGCGGTCAAGGCCCCCGGCTTCGGCGACCGCCGCAAGGCCATGCTGCAGGACATCGCCATCCTCACCGGCGGCACGGTCATCACCGAGGAGCTGGGCCGCAAGCTGGAGACGGCGCAGATCAGCGACCTGGGCCGCGCCGATAAGGTCATCGCCACCAAGGATGACACCACCATTATCGGCGGCCAGGGCGACCCCAAGCAGATCAAAGGCCGCATCGAGCAGATCCGCGTGGAGATCGAGAATTCCACCAGCGATTACGACAAGGAGAAGCTGCAGGAGCGGCTGGCCAAGCTGGCCGGCGGTGTGGCCATCATCCGCGTGGGCGCCGGCACCGAGGTGGAACTGAAGGAGAAGAAGCACCGCGTCGAGGATGCGCTGAGCTGCACGCGGGCGGCTGTGGAAGAGGGCGTCGTGCCCGGCGGTGGCGTGGCTCTGTTGAACGCCATCCCCGCCCTGGAGGGCATCGAGATGCAGTACCCCGACGAGCAGACCGGCGTCAAGATCCTGCGCCGTGCCCTGGAGGAGCCGACACGCCAGTTGGCCATCAACGCCGGCTACGACGGCGCGGTAGTCGTGCGGGAGATCCTCCGCCTCCAGGAGCAGCAGGGCAACAAGAACATCGGCTTCGACGTCCTCGATGAGGACTACGGCGACATGACCAAGAAGGGGATCATTGACGCGGCCAAGGTGACCCGCAGCGCTATGGAGAACGCGGCCAGCATCGCCGCCATGATCCTCACCACCGAGGCGCTGATCGCCGAGATCCCGGAGAAAGAGAAACCGGCCACGCCACCCATGCCGGAGTACTAAAACTCAGGTTGCTCACGGCGGACTGCCAGGTCCGCCGCTCTGCCGCCGGACTTGACAGTCCAGCGAGAGCGAACTGAGTGATGTGCTGACTGAGACAAGGAGACAAGGAGCTGGGTGTTTTCCTCGCTCCTTGTCTCCCCGTCTCCCCTCTCGCCTTCCCATTCCCCTCTTGTCCCCGACAGAGAAGCCGCGCCTATAGCCTCACCCTGGCCACAGTGGCCAACGCCGCAGTCACGGTGGACACCAATTCGCTCAGAAGCTGCGGCCGCAGGCACAACAGAAGGGAGAGCAGCAAGAGGACGGCCGCCAGCCCGCTGGCCAGGCGCGGCTCCCGCTCCACTTCCCGATCGTGCAGGGGGCCGAGCAGCGCCTGCAACCCGCGCAGGTAGCCGACGATCACGCCGGCCGCCCCCAGCAACAGGAGAAGCGCTCCCCGCGGCGCCTGCTGGCTCAGGTATTGCCACAGCGTCCAATGGCCGGGGAAGCCCACCGTCAAGGGAAAGCCGGCCAGGGCCAGCCCGCCGGCCAGCAACGCGGCCACACTCCACGGCAGCCGCCTGGCCGCGCCGCTGGCACGCTGAAAGCTATCCCCCTGGGCGCGGTGGCGCAGGGTGGCCAATCCCATCGCCCCCAGCACCAGCGCCGCGGCGCGGGCGATGAACATAGACGTGGCCAGCGGCAGTCCCACAGGCGCCCCCAGGCCCAGGGCAACCAGCAAGCCGCCGAAATCGAACAGCGAGGCGTAGCCCCACAGCCGTCCGAACTCCCGTTGCCCCACGGCCAGCAGCCCGCTCCAGCCGGCAGTGATCAGGCCCAGCCACAGCAGCCAGCGGGAGACGTCGTGGTAGTCCACCAGCCAGGGGTAGGCGCGCAGCAAAGCGTTGAGCAGGTAGAGCACCACCCCGTTGTGGCTGAGCAGGAGGAAGGCGCTGACCAGCGGCGGCGCTTCGGCGGTCAGGGCGGGCACTGCGCCGTGCAGCGGCACGGCCATCAGCAGGAAGAGGAAACCGTAGGCCATCAGCCGCGCCGCAGCAGCAAAGGGCGCCGGGTCGTCGGGGTTGAGGGGCACCTGGTCCAGGTACCAGGCGGCGACCAGGAAGAAAGGAAAAGCCAAGGCGGGAAAGAGCAGCCAGCGCAACGCACCGCGCGTGGAGCCAGGCCGCCCGGCCTGGATGACGTAGACGGCCAGCGCACCGGCGAAGGCCAACAACAGCGGCGCCCGGGTCAGCGGCTCCGTGAGCAGCGCGGCGTTGAACAGGCTCAGCAGCACCAACCCCAAGGGAAAGAAGGAACGGCCCTGGGAGATGCAACCGGCGTAGAGGAAGCAAACGGCGGCCAGAGCACAGGTGAAGACCAGCAAGGGCTGGCCGGCCGGGGTGAGGAGCAGCTCCTGGCCCAGCAGGGCCACCGGCTGGCCCATCACCAGCACACGGCCCGGCAGGAGGACCGTCGCCTGCGGCGGCCAGTGCCAGACCATCCAGGCCAGCGCCGCGGCGACAAGGGCGGACACCGTCGCCGCCATCGGCGCCCAGCGCCGCAGCAGGTAGACCAGCGCCGCGGCCAGCAGCGGCAAACCCAGCACAAAGGCCGACCCGGCCATCACCTGTCGGCCTCCTCGGAGGTGCCCTCCAACGGCGGCAGGCCCAACCGTCGTGCCAGGTGCGGCCGCCCGGCCAGGCCACGGGCCACCATCAGGTAGGCTATGGCCAGGCCCAACAGCAGGTCCAGGCTGCCCAGCAGACCGACAGGCGTGGCCGCCGGCTCCAGGGCGGCGTAGAAGAGCTGAAAGCCGGCGGAGAGGGTGAGCAACCCCAGCCCCGCCCGCAGCGGTTCTTCACTGAGGGCCAGCGCCAGAAAGCCCATCAGCCACAACCAGGTGCTGGCCAGGGCCAGGTCGGAAGGCAGCACAGGCAACCTCAGGCGGCCCTGCAGGCGAAAGAAGAGCAACCCGGCCAGGCCGACGGCCAGCAGGCGTTGCAGGGTCACCGTGGACAGGAGGGGCCAGCGCTCGCCCCGCCATCTAAGACGAGAGGACAAAGGGATAAGGAGACGGGGAGACAAGGAGAGTCGAGGTCTCCCCGTCTCCCCCTCTCCCTGTCTCAGGCGTCCCCAGCGCACCCAGCGGGCCGAGAGGAACCAGAGCACAGCCACCAACCCACCCACCAGCATGCGCAAGGCAGCCCACGGCAAAGGCAACAGCCGCGTGCTCAACATCGTCAACAACACCGACTGGGCGGCAAAGGCCAGCAGGGACAGACGCCAATCGGCCAGGACGACCATCAGCGCCGCGCACAGGCCCACCCCGGCAACAACCCAGGGGCCGGTCAACAACGGCATCTGGCTTCCAATGTCCAACCTCCAACCTCCAACCTACAGATTCCACAACAGCCAGCCGAGCAACGCCGCCAGCCCCAGCCAGCCCAGATACCCCTCGCCTTCCACCACAGCCCCTAACCCCCTCAGCACGTCGGCGACCCGCTCCACGATCCAGCCCAGGGCACGGCGGCCCCATTCCAGACGCGCGACCCGTCTTAACGCTTCCTGGCCGCTGCGCCGACCAGCCAGGAGGGATTCCCTTTTCCAGGCCAGCAGCGCACCGGCGACCCAAGGCAGGGTCAGGCTCACCCAGGCCAGGGGAGAGATCTGCCGCACCTGCGCCGACAGCGGCCGGAAGAGAGAGACATCCGCGGACAACCCGGCGTAGCTGGCCAGGATGGGTGGCTGCAAACCCCAGACGAGCAGGGGCACGGCCAGCAGCACGGCGGGGATCAGGGAGCAGAGAAGCAAGGGAGCAGGGGAGCGGGGGAGCAAAGGAGCACCTCCGCACCTCCGCACCTCCGCACCTCTGCACAGAAGGGCAGGCAACAGCGCGGCAGCAATCAACGTCTCCGCCAGTAAGGCCAGCAGCCAGAGGGGCGAAAGGAGAACGGGCAGGGCGATCAGTTGGGACAGCACCCACCGCGCCGGGAAGCCGGGCGTCCCCGGAAAGCCGATGAGGGTCAGGACAGCCAGCCCCAAAAGCGGCCGCCAGCCCGAGCGCCGGCGGATGGCCTGCCCCACGACCAGGCTGCCCACGCCCAGGGCCCACATGGCCAGCGGCCAGGCCATGGCGGCCAGGCCTTGCACAGAAGCCAGGGCCGTGGCCAGCACGGCCAGGCTGACGCGGTTGATCGCCACCCAGGCCGTGCGCGAGCCTTCCTCATCTGTCAACCAGGCGGCCAGGCCGCTGCCCAACAGGCCCAGCACGCCCACCGCCGCCCATGCCGGTTGCAGGTGATAGTAGGGCCCGGCCAGACCGTGCGCCCGCCCCAGCAGCCAGAGGCCCGTCAGCGGCGCGATGAGATGCACGGTGATGAAGCTGCTGGGACCCCGCTGCCCCTGTGGCAGCAACCAGATATGGAAGGGATAGGCCCCGCAGCGCAGCAAGGCGGCCAGCAACAGCGCCAGCACACTGAGGAGAGCTGTCTCCGCCGATAGCGGCTGCTGGGCCCCCTCCGGCCCGGCAAAGAGCAACGCCGCCAGCAGGAGCAAGGCGCCCAGACTGTTCAGCACCCACGGGCGGCCACCAGGGCCATCCTCACCTTCGGCCATGACCCTGAGTCCCAGGGCCAGGTCGAGCATGACCCAGCCTGCGGCCAGGGTCAGCAGGTTGGCGGAGAAGACGAAGGCCAGGGCAGCAGCCAGCACCAACAGCGTGGCGGCCAGCGTGGACGAACGGCCTGCCGACGGCTCCTCCCAGGCCATGAGAGCAGCCACCAGGCCGAGCAAGAGCAACAAAAGCGCCGCCAGCCAGCTCCATCCGTCTATCTGCCATTGCCACAGGCCGCCGGACAGCGTCACCGGGTCCCAGGCCCAGACGAACGGGCCCACTTGCCCGGAGGCGGCCAGCCACAGGAGCAACCCGCCAGCGCCGAGCATGGCCAGAAGGGCTATGACTAGAGAAACCAGCCAAGACAGCCTGCGCCGCACAAAGGTCAGCGCCAAAGCGGCCAGCAGCAGAACCAGCCCCGGCCCCAGCGGCGTGAGGAAAAAATTGACCACGACCTTGAACTCCTCGGCATTTATTCTAACACGAAAGGTGAAAGTGCGCCAACTGTGAGGGCGTGCTCCCAGCGCACGGGGATGCCCTGCACGCCGTACTTTACGCTCTTGGTGGAAAGACCTGGCTGGAGTATAATCCCCCGGTGGAGGCTGGCGTAGCGCTGCCAGCTTCCCCCGCTCAGCCGCTCCCGCCGGATCGCCAGATCCGGCGGCTAATCGGCTAAGCTCTAATCGTTCGCCGCGGAGGGCCGAATCTGCCGCCAGGCTACTGGCTCCGGGTGCATTTCAGTTTTTTGGAAATGTCATGGCGAGCCGAAGGTGAAGCAATCTCCTGCCAGCTAGTGGGAGATTGCCCTTAAAGTGAAATACACCCACTGGCTCCTTCACGGAGCCTGCCATGCTGTCCACCACGCTTCGCTCGTGGCTACGGCTCGCCGCGTTGGTTCAGGACAGGTCTGACGATCCAGCAAGGGCGGATGGGGGGTACTCAGGCTCAAAGGAGCAACGATGTACAAAAAAGTGGACGCCAAGATCCTGGCACAACTGCGCGCCATCGTCGGCGCGCAAAACGTGATTGTGGATGGCGAGGCCCTGGAGCCCTACACCCACGACGAGACGGTGGGGCTGCGCGCCGACCCTGAGGTGGTGGTCAAGGTGGAGAACGCCGGGCAGGTCTCACAGATCATGAAACTGGCCAGCCGGGAGCTGATCCCGGTGGTGCCGCGCGCCGGCGGCTATGGCCTCAGCGGGGGCGCTGTGGCCACCTGCGGCGGCATCGTCCTCTCCGTGGAGAAGATGAACCGCATCCTGGAGATAGACAAAGACAACCTGATGGTCACCGTCGAGCCGGGGGTGATCACCGGCGACCTGCACCGGGCCGTGGAGGCCGAGGGCCTCTTCTACCCGCCCGACCCGGCGAGTCTCGACTCCTGCTGCATCGGCGGCAACATCGCCGAAGGCGCTGGTGGGCCGCGGGCCGTCAAGTACGGCACGACCAAGGACTACGTCTGCGGCCTGGAGGCCGTCTTGCCCAACGGGGAGACCATCCAGCTTGGCGGCAAGCTGGTCAAGAACGTCACCGGCTACAGCCTGTTGCAACTGCTGATTGGCTCCGAGGGGACGCTGGCCGTGGTCACCCGGGTGATCCTCCGGCTGCTGCCCTTGCCGAAGCTGCGCGTGGACCTGCTGGTCCCCTATGACGACTTCAGCGCCGCGGCCAGGACCGTCTCCGACATCATCCGGCGGCGGGTGGTGCCCACAGCCATCGAGTTCATGGAGCGGGACATCGTGCAGGCCTGCGAGGCGCTGACCGGGGAGAAGGCCCCCTACCGCCAGGCGGCAGCGCAACTCCTCATCACCATTGACGGCAACCACCAGGAGCAGATAGACGCCGACATGGAAACGGTAGCCGAGGCCTGCCTCAAGAACGGCGCGCTGGACGTGCTGGTGGCCCGCGACCGCCCGACGAGCGACCGCCTGTGGAAGGCGCGGCGGCTGATCATCGAGGCCATCAATCACGCCTGCCCGGTCAACCACATGGAAGACGTGGTGGTGCCTCGCTCGCGGATTCCGGCGCTATTGACAGGGATACGAGAGATTGCCGCCCAACACGGGGTGCGCATCTGGAACTTCGGCCATGCCGGCGATGGCAATGTGCACGTGACCATCCTGAAGGACGACCTGGACGAGGGCACCTGGGAGAGAGTGGTCCCTGCGGCGCGGGAGGCCATCTACGGGCTTGTCCTCTCCCTGGGCGGGCAGTTGACTGCCGAGCACGGCATCGGGGCCACGCGGCGGGAATACCTGACGATGGCCGTGGGGGAGGCACAGGTGGAGATGATGCGGCGCATCAAGCAGGCCTTCGACCCGCACAATGTGCTGAATCCGGCCAAGGTGCTGCCCTGACCTGTGCACCTGCCCCCGGTTTTGCGTTCTTCGCCTCCTGGGGTACAATGGGATAAGGGTAGACAAGGAAACAAGCAGGCAGGTGACAAGGATGTGCTCCCCCCGTCTAGTTGTGTACTTACCCACTAAAGCTCATAGAACGGACGGAAACTTATGACTATCCTGGTCACCGGCGGGGCCGGGTATATCGGCAGCCATACCGTGGCAGAGCTACAGCGACAGGGGTACAAGGTCGTCGTCTTCGACAACCTGGAGTATGGACATCGAGAAGCCGTGCGCGGCTGCCCGCTCATCGTCGGCAATCTGCTCAACCCGGAAGAGATCGGCCGCGTCTTCGAGGAGCACGACATCGAAGGGGTCATCCACTTCGCCGCCTATGTCGAGGTGGGCGAGTCCATGGAAAAGCCGGCCAGGTACTTTCGCAACAACGTCCAGGGCGTGGTCAACCTGGCCGAAGCTATGGTCCGTAGCGGCGTGCGGGACATCGTCTTCTCCTCCACCTGTGCCGTGTACGGCCAGCCGGACAGGGTGCCGGTCACCGAGGAGGAGAGCCTGAAGCCGGAGAGCGTCTACGGCGCCTCCAAGCTCATGGCCGAGCAGGTGCTGCACTGGTTCGACGTCTGCCACGGGCTGCGGTACGTGGCCTTGCGCTACTTCAACGCCTCCGGCGCCGCCGCCGACGGCACGCTGGGCGACGAGTACAAGCCGGCCTCACGCATCATCCCCGTGCTGATGGAATACCTCCTGGGCCAGCGCCCCCGCTTCGTCATCAACGGCGACGATTACCCCACCCCCGACGGCACCTGCATCCGCGATTACATCCACGTGGATGACCTGGCCACGGCGCACGTGGCGGCGCTAGAGTATCTCGCCGCCGGCCATCCCAGCGATGCTTTCAATCTGGGCACGGGCCAGGGGCACAGCAACCGGGAGATCGTGGACATGGTACGACAGGTCACGGGGCTTGATTTCCAGGTGGAGATCGGTCCTCGCCGCCCCGGTGATGCGGCGATGATCTGGGCCGATAACACCAAGGCCCGCCGCCTACTGGGTTGGGAGCCGCACTACGGTCTGCGCGAGATCATCGAGCACGCCTGGCGCTGGCACAGCACCCATCCGGACGGGTATGGCAAGGCAAAGTAAGTGGTGTTGCTCAAGGCGGACGGCCACGTCCGCCACCAGCCGCTGGACAGGGCCATCCAGCGGGAACAAACAAAGTTATGATGGAAGATGAACATGAACACGAAAGAGCGCCCCTACGAGGATTTCGAAATCCGCATCCTCCCCGAGCTGGCAGGCGGCGACCACCTCGTGTACGTCACCCACTCGCCCGTAGGCGAGGCTATGGCTACCATGCCGCGAGGTTTTATGAACGATCCATTGCTCCAAAGTCTGGAAGCGGTCTTCCAGATGCGAGCGGATCGAGACCTGCTCCAACACATCGGGTCGGCCCTGTTCGCTGCCCTCTTCCGCGAGGACGTGCTGCTGGCCTTCGAACGCAGTATGGACGCCGTGGGTCGGCAGCGACAACTGCGCATCTGGCTGAAGATCGGCAGCACACAGCCCAAGGAGAGCTACACGCGGCGGGGGCGGGGAGAGTACGGCCTGAGCGATTTACCCTGGGAGTTGCTTTATCACACCCGCACGCGGCAGTTTCTCAGCCTGTCCCCGCGCATGTCGCTGATCCGGCACGTGGACTATCCCTACCGATTAGACGAGATACGACGGGCTGACGAGGGGCCGCTCAAGGTGCTCGTCGTCCTCGCTGATCCCGCAAGATATCTCAACCTGTCGGTGGAGGCGGAGATGATCCGCCGTGGCCTGCAATCGCTGGGAGAGGGCAACGTCCGCCTGACGGTGGTGGAAACCGCCTCCCGCAGTAAGATCCAGGCCGCCCTCGGCTGGAACTCGCCCCTCGCCTCGTCGCCGACGGCATACCCGCCGCCATCGGCAACTGGGGGGACATTAAGGATGACACGGCCATCATGTTCAGCCGCAGCCTGTATGCCGGCCTGGCCTCGGGGCTGCCGCTGGATCAAGCGACCACGCTGGCTCGCCGGGCGGTGGCCACGGAGCCTCATCTGGGCTGGAGTAGCGCCGATTGGACCGGCCTGACGCTCTTCATGTCCGGTCGGGAAACGACGCTTTTCCACGTGGAGCCTCAGGTGGGACCGGAGCAGGTGCTGGATGAGGTGCGCCGGGGCAAGGTGCGTCAGGACACCGTGCGCTACTTGAATGAGCAATTGGGCACCTATAGGCACAACCTGGAGCAACTGAACGCCAAGGCAGCCGACTATGGCGGTCCCAAATATGCTCCACTGGACGTGCAGAACCAGATTGATTACATCGAACAGCAGATCCGGGTGGTGAAGGAGAAGCTGGTTGAGTACGGTGTCAACGGTGTCAGCGGATGAGGAAACGGATAAACGGATGGGTGGATGAGAGGCTCTCCGGCAAGAGATTGCGGGTCATGGACCCGCGCGGAGCCCAATTTAACAATGTCAAGTTAGCTGCCCCAACTTAACCCAGGACTTATGCGCGCTAACAGGTTCTTGTGTTTGTAGTATGCGGCCTCTTGTGGTACAATGAGGCCGCATACATCATGTGGCGGAGGTGGGATATGGAGACAGTGGGAGCACGGGAGTTAAAGGATCGCCTGGCATACTACCTTCAAACCGTTCGGAGTGGGAAGACGGTGGTGGTAACGATACGTGGGGAGCCTGTGGCCCGTCTGGTCCCGGTTGTGCGGGCTGATGAGAGGGGGTTGCCGCCGGAGGTGGAGGAAAGGATGTGGGATTTGGCGGCGAGGGGAGTTCTTGAGTGGAGCGGAGCTTCCTATCGGTTGCCGGAACCGGTGGCGGAGAATCGGGGGGCGGGGCTGCTGAGCGATTTGGTGGTGGAGGATCGGGAATGATCGTGTACGCAGACACGAGCGCATTGGTGAAATTGTTTGTGACAGAGGAGGGGGCGGAAGAGACGAGGGAGATGTTAAGTGGGGCGCAGATAGTGGGCACGGGTGTGCTGACTTGGGCGGAGTTGGTGGCGGCGCTGGCGCGGGGGGTTCGGAGAGGGTATTTGGGGGAAGGAGAGGCAGAGGAGGCGGTGCGGAGCTTGGGGGAGGTGTGGGATAGTTGGGTACGGGTGAGGGTGGATGAGGGAATGGTAAGGCGGGCGGGTGATATGGCGTGGGAGTATGGCTTGAGAGGGTATGATGCTGTACATCTGGCCGCGGCACTGGTGTGGCAAGAAGGGATAGGGTATCCTGTGGTTCTGGCGACGTTTGACAGGGAGTTGTGGGCAGCGGCAAAGTATGAGGGGTTAGAGGTGTGGCCGAAGACATGAGAGTGAGAGTGGTGGGAGAATACTCCTGCTTGAGTCATGGTCGGCAGGGCGGTCGCCCACCCCGCCGCCACTTTCAAACCGGACGTGACACTTTCCGTCATCCGGCTCTCCAGGATACGGGCCATTGTCATTGGCATATTGGATGCAGAGCCACCATGTGCCGAGTGTAGCGGGAGGTTTCTGCGTTGATCCCGCTTTGGACTGATCTGTCCAGAGGAGCACGATTATCTGTGCCAGTTTGTGCGTCTGGACCCGCGTCTCATTTCGTCATTGGACGTCGAAACGCTGGCGCTTCTTATGCAATGGGTCTTCAGCAGACGAGGATTACAGACGGTTGGTGTAGATTATCGAGACGATGAGCTTGATCTGATATTGCTAAATCGGAGTAACTGCCTACCTTCGGCCTTGCAACGTGAGATATAGCGGTGGGCTGGCGTCATTGCGAGCCCCGAAGGGGCGAAGCAATCTCCTGTTTCGATTCCAGGAGACTGCTTCGCTTCGCTCGCAGTGACAGGGTAGGTAGTTACAAATCGGAAGTATAATTGGAGGGAATTTGCCAGGATCTACCCCAGAGAGCAAGCTGCACCACTGAATGTGCTTTGGAAGCTGTTCAACGATCTGAAGGGCACAGATGTGTACCTGATTTGATTGACGATTGATAAAGGCGGCATGCCCCCGTGCATCGCAGCCCGCTGCTCCAGGACGGCCAGATTGGTCCGATGGGTCTCCAGGAGCTCCTTCAGCGTCCCCTTGTCCATGTGCTTCAATGAACCTGTGTCCTCGCCGGTATCCTCGACTTCCTCCAGCCTTTCCTCCTCATCCTTTCGGCGGCGGGCGAGGGAGGCGTGGGCAACTCGAAGAGCATGCCATCTCCCCGCATCCAGAGCGCAGGTATGGCCCAATCCACCTGGCCCAGGCCGATCTCTCCGGGGTAGTCTCCCGCTTAAGTGTTGCTGCTTCCTTAATCCTACGGGGGAGGTGCAGAGGGGGGAACCCCCTCCGCAGACCCCCCCTTTTCAGCCTTCGACCCGCCGATTCTCAGCTCGGTCCCGAGGAGAGGCTGAGAGAAGGCGGGTAAAAAGCAGGATAGAAAAGGTTTTTCTCTGGAGGGGGATGCGACCCCTCCAGACCTCCCCCATGATCGGTGGACAAGAGGGCCGAGGACTTTTGCCCAGGTGCCCAACAATACCCCAGAGGGAGACTACCTGGAAAGGAAACTGGCCGAATGCGGCGGCTCGGTAGCGTAAGATTCTCGCCGGGGTGAGGCGAAGGGGGAGCGAGGTGGCATCGCCTGGCTACGGTGCTGCCCCTCGCTGCTGCAGCTCGGCCTCGATCTGGTGGATTTCCTTCTCTGTGTTGGCGATTTGGTTGACGATGTGCAGAGGGACCAGCGCGCCGTATTGGGCCTTTTGCAGCTCCAGGTGACGCAGGTTGGCCCGGTAGGTCTTCAGAAGCTCGCGCAAGGCCTCGTCGTCCAGATGTTCCAGCGTATCCGCAGCCATTTCCAAACTCCCCCCTCAAACCTTCGAAGGCACAGAGGCGAACACCGCGTTCCCAGACTCGTAACCCAGACCGAACGAGTGATTATAACAGCAACACCAATGCCGCGCCAATGGCCAGGAAGGGACCGTAAGGCATGGTCTGCCCTGGCCGGTACTCCCCGTGCCGGTGTCTTTCCAGGATGAGCACGAGGGCAGCGATAGCTCCTGTCAGTATGCCCAGCCCCAGGGCCACGACCACGCCCGGCCAGCCGGTTACCAGCCCCACGAAGGCGGCCAGCTTGACATCGCCCGCGCCCAGCGCCGACACGCGGCGTCGCAAGAGCATCGCAAACCACAGCCCCAGCCAGTAAAGCAGCGAGAAGAAGGCCAAAGCCGCCGTCCCCCCCAGCAGCGCGCTTTGCCAATCGCCTGGAGGCTGCACAAAGGCCCCGATCAGCGCCAGCACCAGGGCGGGGAAAATGACCTCGTTGGGAATGCGGCGCTGCTCCAGGTCGGTGACGCTGAGCAACAAAAGGACGAACAGGTAAGCAGCCAGGAAAGCGGCCTGCAGTGTGAGGCCCTCATGTCGCCACAATAACGGCAGGCCCACAGCGCAGATGAGCTCCACCAGCACCGGGCGCAACGGCAACGGCGCGGCGCAGCCCGCACACCTGCCCCTGCGTCGCAGGTAGGCGAAGACAGCCCAGGCCCCGCCGCAATCGCGCCGCCGCCCGCAATAACTGCACGTGACTCCGCGTGGCGACAACCGGTCGGCGATGAGATTGAGAGCCACGCCCACCAGCAGAGCCAAAGGAACCAAAAGCCAAAGGCCAAAGCTCAAAGCCTGCCCTCCGCTTTGACAAATGCGGCGAACCGGGTAGAATGGCGGCATGATAGACTACCGCGATCGCATCAGCGTGGCCGTCTGGATCGTGCTGCTGGGCCTGACGGTCACCCTGCTGGTGAAGATGCCCAGCACCACCCTGGTCTGGATTGCCTTTGGCTCGCCCCTCAGCCTGCAGCTTTCGGCCAACACGCTGCTGGGAGCGCTGCTGGTCGCCCTGACCACCGGTGCCACCGAGGCCGTCGTGCGGGCTCACCCGCGAGTGCGGGCCGGCCGCCTGCGCAACCGCTGGGTCTTCTGGGCCCTGCCCTGTGCGGTGGTCCTGGTGGCCGCCCTCCTGCTGCCCACAGCGCCCACACGCCTCACCTGGCTGGCCGGCCTGGGCCTGACCGCGGTAGTCCTGGGCGTGACCCTGGCCGCCACATTCTATGCCATCGCCCCCGAAGGGCCGGGCTACCGCCCCGCCCGCATCGTCCTCAACCTGCTGACCTACGCCGCCGTCCTGATCCTCTTCCTTGGCGTCTACCGGCAGCGGGCCCGCAGCCTCTTCTCGGCCACGCTCATCGTGGGCATCAGCACGCTGCTGGCGATGGAGGTGCTGCGCGGCAGCGAGAAACCGCTGCGCCTGGTGGCCCTTTACGCCCTCATCGTGGGCGTGGTGTTGGGCGAAGCCACCTGGGCCCTGAACTACTGGCGGCTGCCAGGGCTCACCGGCGGGCTATTGCTCCAGATCGGTTTCTACCTGCTGGTGGGACTGGCCCACCAGGGGCTGACGGAGCGGCTCACCCCACGCGTGCTGCTGGAGTTCGGCATCGTGGCTGCCATCAGCCTGGCCCTCATCTGGCTCTTCGCTCCTTGAGGGGGAGACGAGGAACAGGTCAACGAGTCAACAAGAAGTCCCCTCGTTGCCTCGTCTACTTATAGTTCAACTTCCACCCCCAGGCCCAACCGCCGCGCCGCGGCCAGCACAGCCTGCCCCACCGATACATCTTGCACGGCATTGCCCACCGATTTGAAGCAGGTGATCTCCTCAGCAGACCGGCGGCCAGGCGCCCGGCCGGCGGCGATCTCGCCCAGCTCTGTCCAGGCCTCGGCGGCGGGGATCAGCCCCCGACGCAACGGGATGATGAGATCGCCGGCCTCGGCCAGGCAGGCAGCGCGGCTGTCCACCACGATGCGCACTCCCCGCAGCCCGGCCACGTCCACCTCTTGCATCTGCGGCGTGAAGGCCCCCACGGCGTTGATGTGCGTCCCTGGCCACACATCGCCGCTGTCGAAGACGGGACTGTGGGAAGTGGTGGCCGTGCAGATGACGTCCGCCTCTCGTACCGCCGCGGCGGGAGAGGCCGCCACGTCCAGACGTGGCGGCATGCCCGGCTGTGCGCGCAGCTCCTGCACGTACCGCTCTGCCGCCGTGCGGTTCACATCGTACACCCAGGCCTGTTCGATGTCGCGCACCGCGCAGACGGCCGCCAGTTGCGTGCGGCCCTGCGCCCCGGCTCCGAAGACGGCCACCGTACGGGCGTCGGACCGGGCCAGGAAATCGGTGGCGGCACCGCTGGCCGCGCCCGTGCGCAACGCCGTCAGGTAGGTGCCGTCGAGCAGCGCCTGCGGCTGGCCAGTGGCGGAGTCCACCAACACCACCACGGCGTGAATGGTGGGCAGGCCCCGCTCAGCGTTGTGGGGAAAGACGGACACCACCTTGGCACCCATGCCGCCGCTGGCCGCCAGGTAGGCGGGCATGAAGAGGGTCACCGCCTCCTGTGCCGGCACCTCCAGCGGCAGGCGCAGCGGCACCGTGGCCTGCCCTGTCGAAAGCTGGGCGAAAGCCCCCTTCACCACTTCGATGGCTTCCCGCATGGTGATGGCCCTTTGCACGTCGGTTTTAGATAGCACATGGATGGGCATGGTTTCTCTCCTTGCAAGGCGATAAGTCAACGAGGCAACAAGGCGATAAGTCAACGAGGCAACAAGGCAATAAGGCAACGGGTCCACAAGGAACCTGGAACTTGAAACCCTGGAACCGGAAACCGCCTCAGGAGGCCTCCCCCGCGTCCTGGCCAATGGCCTCCAGCAACTCCCGCAGCAGCTTCCGGGCCGCCTGCGCTGCCTGGGCACGATGGCTGACGCGGTTCTTCACCTCCGGCGAGAGCTCGGCCATGGTGCAGCCGAACTGAGGCATGAAGAAGACGGGATCGAAGCCGAACCCGTGGCTGCCCCTGGGCTCATAAGCGATGATGCCCTCGCAGCAGCCAGAGGCGGTGCGCACATCCCCCTCCGGTGTGGCGATGGCCACCACGCAGCGGAAGCGGGCTGTGCGCTGCTCCCAGGGCACGTCTGCCAGTTCCCGCAACAGCTTGTGATTGCGGTCGGCGTCAGAAGCCTCCGGCCCGGCATAGCGGCTGGAGCGGATGCCCGGCGCACCGCCCAGCGCGTCCACCTCCAGACCGCTGTCGTCGGCCCAGGTCCACAGGCCAGTGGCCGCGGCGTAGGTGGTGGCCTTCTGCACGGCGTTCTCGGCGAAGCTTGCCCCCGTTTCCTCCACATCGAAGGCAATGCCCTCGGCGTCGAGCCAGGTGACCTCCAGCGGCAGATCGGCCAACAAGTGGCGGTATTCACGCACCTTGCCGGCATTGTGAGTGGCCACCAGCAGCTTGCGCATCGTTCTCCTCATTGCGGACTCCATTGCAGACATTGTACCACCTCCCCGCCAGGCTGTCAACCATCAAGAATATCCTGAAGTGCCTGTCACCTGGAGAATCTGTGCCCACGAAGTGGAGGGTCGTCAGTTGTCTCCAGCCGCCAATCGAGGTATAATGTCTCCTGGCTGCGGCGGCCATGTCGGCCGATCAGCCATGAGCATGCGACGGGGAAGCAAGCAAGCGTTGGCTCAGCACTCCACCCTGGAATTGACCACCCACAGCGCGGCCGAGACGCAAGAGAGCGGCGAACGGCTGGGCCGGCTCTTGCAACCCGGCCATGTCGTCGCCCTGATCGGCGAACTGGGCACAGGCAAGACCTGCCTGACGCAAGGCATCGCCCGCGGGCTGGGCGTGGAAGGCCCTGTCACCAGCCCCACGTTCATCATGGTCAACGAGTATCGCACGGCCGGCGGCGCTGTGCTTTACCACATTGACTGTTACCGTTTCCAGGAGCAAGGCATGTCCGAAGCGCTGGCCATCGGCGTGGACGAGCTGTTGGGCGGCGACGGCATCTGCGTGGTGGAATGGGCCGAGCGCATCGAGCCGTTGCTGCCGCCCGACCGGCTCACCGTGACCCTGCTCTACGTCAACCATACTGCCCGCCGCCTGTGCTTCGAGGCCTCCGGCGAACGGCATACCGCCCTTCTGAATAGTTTGAAAGTTCAAAGTCTCAGGGGTTCAGCGTTCGGCGTTGTGAGTCCGGAGTCCAAACCCTGAACACCGAACCCCGAACTCCGAACTCAACCTGGAACCTGCGAACCTGGAACCTGAAACCAAGTAGCATGTTGCTCGCTCTGGATACGGCGACCCGTCTGGCCAGCATCGCTCTCTACGACGGACAGCGGCTGCTTTCCGAAGCCTCCTGGCATTCGGCGCAGCAGCATACTGTGGAACTGATGCCGCGCCTGGTAGACATGCTGGAACAGGCGGGGGTGACGCCGACGATGCTCAGCGCCGTGGCCGTGGCCCTGGGACCGGGCTCCTTCACCGGGCTGCGCGTTGCCCTGAGTGTGGCCAAAGGGCTGGCCGTAGCCCACGACCTGGCCCTGTTGGGCGTGCCCACGCTGGATGTGGTCGCCTATCCGCACCGCGGCCAGCCGCTTCCGGTGTGTGCTGTGGTGCAGGCAGGGCGTGGCCGGCTCTGCTGGGCGATGTACGGGGGGCAGCAGAGCGGGTGGCAGTCCCAAGGGGAGTATCGCCTGTCGCCCATCGAGGAGGTAGTGGCTGCCGTAAAGGCTACCGGGCGGGAGACCTTGTTCGCCGGGGAGATAGGGGCAGGCACCGCTGTCGTCCTGCAAGAGGCTTTGGGTGAACGAGCGCGATTGGCCTCGCCGGCGCTCAGCCTGCGCCGGGCCGGCTACCTGGCCGAACTGGCCTGGACGCGCTACCAGCGCGGCGAACGGGACGACCCGGTGTCCCTTTCGCCCATCTACCTGCACGAACCGGCTATCAAAGCAGGTAGACAAGGATACAAGCTGCCGGACGTGGCCGTCCGGCAGGAGCACATAAGAGGGGAGAGTGATCGTGTTGCAGATCCCCCCATCTATTGAACCCATGCGTCTGAGTGACATCGAAGAGGTCATGCGCATCGAGCAGGCGGTCTTCACGTCCCCGTGGTCGCCGCGCGCCTTTCGCTACGACCTGAGCAAGGATGAGCACAGCCACTACTTCGTGCTGCGCGGCTGGACGGAGGAGATGCCGCCGCTCCTGGGCTACGCCGGCTTCTGGCTGTGGGGCGAAGCGGCGCACATCGGCACCATCGCCGTGCACCCGGATTGGCAACGGCGCGGCCTGGGGGAGTGGATCCTGCTGGGCGTGGTGGAGCAGGCCGCTGCATTGCAGGCAGAACTGGTCACCCTGGAAGTGCGCATCTCCAACGCTCCCGCCCAGGCGCTTTACCACAAACTGGGGTTTCGAGTGGTCGGCCGTCGTCGTCACTATTACGGCGACACAGGCGAAGACGGCTTGATCATGACCCTGGAAGGCCTGCGCAGCTCAACCGTGAGGGCCATGCTTCAGAAACGGCAGGCGGCGGCGCGGCGGCGGCTACAGGCGCAGTTTGCCTCGTCATCGCCGGCGACGCGTCACATGCCACAGGCATCTTCTATCACCTGGCGACCATAGACATCCGGCCACGCATACGTTGCCGACGCGTTTCTCACAGGGAGGGCATGATGTCCGAAGCAGCCAAAGAACTGGAAGCACTGAACCGGCAGATCACCACCTGTCAGCGCTGTCCGTTGGGACAGATGCGCACCCGCGCTGTGCCCGGCGAAGGCCCGGCCGATGCCCAGATCATGTTCATCGGCGAGGCCCCTGGCTTTCACGAAGACCGCCAGGGACGGCCCTTTGTGGGTGCGGCGGGCAAGTTCCTGGAGGAGCTGCTGGCCTCCATCGGCTTGAAGAGAGAAGACGTCTACATTGCGAATGTCATAAAGTGCAGGCCACCGGGCAACCGCGACCCACAGCCGGATGAGATCGCTGCCTGCCGTCCCTACCTGGACAAACAGATTGACCTGATCCAGCCGCGCATCATCATCACCCTGGGCCGCTTTTCCATGGCCCGCTACTTCCCCGGGGCCACCATCTCCCGCATCCACGGCCAGCCCAAGCGTGTGGGAGGGCGGATCTACTACCCCATGCTTCACCCGGCCGCTGCCCTGCACCAGCCCCACTGGCGTCCGTTGATCGAAGAAGACATAAAGCGCATCCCGGAGCTGCTGAAAGAGCTGGAGGGAGTGGAAATGGAAGCGCCGAAAGCGGAGGAAACGTACGAGCAGCTAAGCCTGTTCTAGTTCCAGGTTGCAGGTTCCCAGGTTCAAGGTCCAGAACCTGGAACTTTGGAACCCTGGAACTTTTATGGAGATTTCATGAGCGAAGAAGACCGTTTGCGCATCGTGCCCCTGGGCGGCGTGGGCGAGATCGGCAAGAATATGATGGCCCTCGAGTACGGCGAGGACATGCTGCTCATTGACGCCGGGCTCATGTTCCCCGAAACCGACATGCTGGGCATTGACATCGTCATCCCCGACATCTCCTACGTGACACAGCAAGCGGAACGGCTGCGGGCCATCATCCTCACCCACGGCCACGAAGACCACATCGGCGCCCTGCCCTATGTGCTCTCCAAGGTGGAAGCGCCGGTCTACGGCACAAAACTGACCCTCGGCCTGGCCGAGGTGAAGCTGCGAGAACACCACTTGCAGGATCGCGTGCAGATGCGTACCATTCAGCCGCGTGACGTGCTGACGCTGGGGCCGTTCAGTGTGGAGTTCTTCCACGTCTGCCATTCCATTCCCGACACCGTAGGGCTGGCCATCACCACCCCCGTGGGGCTGGTGGTGCATTCCGGCGATTTCAAATTCGACCCCCATCCTATGGACGGCCAGTTGACCGACTTCGCCAAATTGCAGGAGCTGGGCGAGCGCGGCGTGCTGCTGCTGTTGTCCGATTCCACCAATGCCGAACTGCCCGGCTTCACGCCTTCAGAAAAGAGGGTCGGCGAAACCCTCGACAGGGTGTTCAGCGCCGCGCCGGGGCGGGTGATCGTCGCCACCTTCGCCTCCAACGTCTCCCGCGTGCAACAGGTGATCGGCACTGCCCAGCGCTACGGCCGGCGGGTGGGCTTCGTAGGCCGCAGCATGGTCAAGAACATGCGCATGGCCAGCCAGTTGGGCTACCTGGGCATCGGCCCTGACGAACTGCTGACGCCGGAGGAGATGAACGGCCTGCCCGATGAGCGGGTGGTCATCGTCTGCACCGGCAGCCAGGGGGAACCGACATCGGCATTGGCGCGCATGGCCATGGGCGAAGAGCGCCACATCACCCTGCGCCGCGGCGACACGGTGATCCTGTCCGCCGAGCCCATTCCCGGCAACGAAGAATTGATCAACCACACCATTGACAACCTCTTCCGCGCCGGGGCGGACGTGCATTACCACCTCCTCTCCGACGTGCACGTGTCGGGGCACGGCAGCCAGGAAGACCAGAGGCTGATGCTCAACCTGACCCGGCCGCGCTACTTCGTGCCCATCCACGGCGAGTACCGCCATCTCGTGCTGCACTCCCGTCTGGCGCAGCAGAGCGGCATTCCCGACCAGAACATCTTCGTGGTCGAGAGCGGGCAGGCGCTGGAACTGAGCGCCGAGGCCTGCCGCCTGGGGGAGCGGGTGGCCGCCAGCCACGTGCTGGTGGACGGCCTGGGGGTGGGCGACGTCGGCCACGTGGTGCTGCGCGATCGGCACCAACTGGCCCGCGATGGCTTCCTGGTGGCCATCGTGGCCCTGGACATGGACAGCGGCGAGATCCTGGTGGAGCCGGAGATCCTCTCCAGGGGCTTCGTCTACATGCGGGACAGCGAGAGACTGATCGAACTGGCCCGCGAGCAGGTGTGGCAGGCCCTGGAGCACGTGGGGCCGCGCTCGGCGGTGAGTGCCAAGATCAAGGATGCCCTGGGCGAGCTCTGTTACCAGCAGACGGGGCGGCGGCCCATCATCCTGCCCGTGGTCATGGAGGTGTAGCAGGCACTTGCCGGGCACAGGGCGTTTTTTCGGTTTTTCGGGCAGTTGTGGTATAATATGAATAGTACAGATGTTCTATAGAAGAGGAGCGCTTTGATGTCCATCGCCCTGACGGAGATCCAACAGCGGTTAACGGAGTATCTTCGCCGAACATCATATCCCGTTTCATGGGCTTACCTGTTTGGCTCCACGGCCAGGGGAGACAGCACGCTTTTGAGCGACGTGGATGTAGCGGTATACCTCGACGAGCCGGAGCGGGAAAGGCGCGCCCAGTACTACCTGCCCTTTCTGGCCGAACTGCAAGATGTGTTGCAGCCCATGGGATACCAGGTTGACCTGATCTTCCTCAACGATGCTTCGATCCGCATTGCTTACGAGGCGATCAAAGGCCAGTTGCTGTGCACCAATGACGGGCAGAGGCGTGTGGCGTATGAGGCTCGCATCCTGTCTGAGTACTTCGACACACAGCCGCTCCACGAGGCACGTCACAGATGGCTGCAGCAACGTATCAGGCAGGGCACCATGGGAAGGCGGAGGGGGGAAATGATTGATCGCCACATGATTCAAGAGCGGTTGGACTACATCGAGAGAATGTTGGGACATCTGCAGCAGTATCAGGGACTGACGCTGCCTGAACTTCAAGCGGACGAGCGTAGCTATCACGCCGCTCTGTACGAACTGCAAACCTGCCTGGAGGCAGTGACCGACATCGGCAACCATCTGGTGGCGGCGCTCAGCCTGCGCAAACCGGAGGATCGCGGGGACACCCTGCGCATCCTGGCGGCTGAGGGCTTCCTGGGGGAGGAGCTTGCTGAACGCCTGGTTGCCGCCATAGGCATGAGGAATCTGATCGTGCATGGTTATCTGCAACTCCTTGCCTCCATTGTCCACAAGATGATTGAGCAGGACTTGGGTGACATCGAAGCTTTTTGTCGTGCTGTGCTGAGCTTGCTGGAACGACAGGGGAATGGCCAAGAGGGGACGAGGTAGGAAACCGGGCGGCCCTGAGAAGACATTGGCCGCACTGTTGCGAGGCGAGGTGATCGGCATCATCTTCCTGGTGCTGGCTGTGTTCACCCTGCTCTGCCTGCCCACGGCCAGGCGCGGCAGCGTGACCGCCTGGTGGGTCAACGCCTTGAAGCTGCTCTTCGGCGTGGGCGTGTGGATCAGCCCGCTGGTGTTTGGCCTCATCGGCGCCTGGCTGGTGTGGCGACACATGGCCAGGGACGTCGAGGTGCGCTTGCGGCGGCCCATCGGTGTGACCCTGCTCTTCCTGGTCTTCCTGGCCGCCGCGCACCTGATCGCCAACCCCGCCGATCCCGAAGCATTGGCCAAAGATCGGGGCGGCGGCGGCCTGCTGGGCTGGATCCTCAGCCAGAGCCTGGTCAGCGCCCTGAGCGTCGCCGGCGCGGCGCTGATCCTCTTCGCCATCCTCGTTGTGGGCAGCATCCTGGTATGGGGCGTCAGCCTGGAGGAGTTTGGCCAGGCCGTGCAGCGCGCCGTGGCCCGGCTGCGGGAGCGAAAGGAGCTGACGCCCTCCCCACCGCCGCTGCCCAGTGGCCAGATCCCGGCCTGGCGGCGGTGGTGGCAGAAGATATGGCCGCCGCGCGGCGCGCCGGCAGAAGCTGCCGTGCCCCCCACGACGCCGGAGACGCGCCCGGTGATGACCACTGAACCCTCGGAGGGCGCGCCGCGCACCATCGAGCCACGCCTTTTCCCCCGCGTCATCGGCGGCGATCAGGAGTGGCGGCTGCCGCCGATCGAAGAGATCCTGGAAGAATTCTCCGAACAGGAGATCAGCCGCGAGGACCTGCGCCGCAAGGCGCGCATCATCGAAGAGACCCTGGCCAGCTTCGGCGTGCCGGTGAAGGTGGTGGAAGCCAACCAGGGGCCGGCGGTCACCCAGTTCGGGCTGAAACCGGGCACCGTCCCCCACCGCACCAACGACGGCCGCATCAGAGAAACGCGGGTCAAGGTCTCCCAGATCGCCCGGCTGAGCAATGACCTGGCCCTGGCCCTGGCCGCCTCCCCCATCCGCATCGAGACGCCCGTGCCCGGCCGCGACATCGTGGGCGTGGAAGTGCCCAACACACAGCTTTCCCTCGTCTCCCTGGGCGGCGTGATGCTTTCCGAGACGTTCCAGACCTTCGAAGGCCGGCTGAAGATCGGGCTGGGCCGGGACGTGTCCGGGGCGCCGGCCGTCGCCGACCTGGCCCTGATGCCGCACCTGCTCATCGCCGGCGCCACCGGATCGGGCAAATCCGTGTGCATTAACTCCATCGTCACCTGCCTGCTGTGCACGCACACGCCGCGCACGCTGCGCTTCCTGATGATTGACCCCAAGATGGTGGAGCTGACCATATTCAACGGCATTCCCCACCTGATCACCCCTGTGGTGGTGGAGCTGGAGCGGGTGGTGAGCGTGTTGCGCTGGGCCACGCGGGAGATGGATCGCCGCTACCGGCTGTTCAACAAGGCCGGGGCCCGCCATCTGGATGCCTACAACGAGATGCTGGCCAGCCGCGGCGAAGCCATCCTGCCCTACATCGTCATCGTCATTGACGAACTGGCCGACCTGATGATGGTCGCTGCCGATGAGGTGGAGCGTTCTGTGTGTCGCATCGCCCAGATGGCCCGCGCCACAGGCCTCCACCTCATCATCGCCACGCAGCGGCCCAGCGTGGACGTGGTCACCGGCCTGATCAAGGCCAACTTTCCCGCCCGCATCGCCTTCGCCGTCACCTCGCAGGTGGACAGCCGCGTGATCCTCGATCAGCCGGGGGCGGAGCGCTTGCTGGGCCGCGGCGACATGCTGCTGATGACCCCCGACTCCAGCAAGCTGGTGCGCCTGCAGGGCTGCTTCGTCTCCGACCGCGAGCTGAAACGGCTGGTGCGTTTCTGGAAGGGCGTGCGCGGCCCCGAACCCTCGGCGGAGGAGATGGCCCAGCCGCCCTTCCGTCCGCAGGATATGATCCAGCAGCCGCTATGGGAGGAGATGATCGAACGGGAACGGGAAGCCAGCAGCAAAGATGACCTCTACGATCAGGCGGTGCAGGTGGTGCGCGAGGCCAACCGGGCCTCCATATCCCTGTTGCAGCGGCGGTTGCGCATCGGCTACTCTCGCGCCGCCCGTCTCATGGATGCCCTGGAGGAAGGCGGCATCATTGGGGCCGGCCAGCCCGGCGGCCGCGGCCGCGAAGTGCTGCCACCGGCTGAGGGCAAGAAAAGGCCATAAGCGGGCCGTCGCCCGTCTGGCCCCATGACATTTTCGTCTGCTGACTTGCCCAGATTCGCCGGATAAGTTATAATCTAGCAGCCTCAGTGGATCACAAAAGCTCACGGCGGACTGCCAAGCTTGTCCTGAACGAAGTGAAGGACCCGCCGCTTTCCCGCTGGACTTGACAGTCCAGCGGGAGCAAACCGTGATCTGCGGAGCCTGGCGAGAAAAGTTGTGAGCGGTGTGAGGGGAAAATGAAAGACGATGCGATGTACGAAGCCGTTCGGCCATTGGAACTGGCCGTTGAGGTAGCGCAATTGTGGCCTCCCCGAGGACAGTGGACGGAAGCGGACTATTTCGCCCTGCCCGATACCAATCACTTCGTCGAGTTGTCGGAGGGAGAGCTGATCATGCCGCCGCATCCAACTCACACTCACCAACTGATCGTCCTTGAACTGGCGACAAGGTTGCGAACCTTTGTCCAGACGCGAAATCTGGGCATCGTCCAGATAGGCCCGTTGCCGGTACGTCTCTGGCCGGGCAAGATTCGCGAGCCGGATATTCTGTTCGTGGCCAGGGAACACCGCGATCGTATCGGTGAACAGGTCTATGGCCCGCCCGATCTGGCGGTGGAAGTGCTCTCTCCCCATACCCGGCGCACTGACCGCCTGGAGAAGACGGTGGAGTACGCGCGAGCCGGGGTGATGGAGTATTGGATCGTGGACCCGCATGGGCAAACGGTGGAAGTGTTCGTCCTGCGCGAGGGCGCTTATGAGCTGCTGGGCAAGTGGGGCAGAGGCGAAGAAGCCCTGTCGGAAGTGTTGGCCGGGTTCCGAGTGGTTGTGGATGATGTGCTGGGAGGGATACCGGCTGGATAGCCCCTCGAACCAGCACCGATGTCGGATATGGGGCGTGGAAGCCCTATCGTTGTCCATGAGATGAAAGCCGGAAAGGGGGTGGTGGGAAGACCATATCAAGGCCTCAGTACATCACAACCTGCTTCCGCTGGATCGTCAGATCCAGCGGTTTGGCGGCGTATTTGGTCATCCGCCGCGAGCAACTGTGATCTACTGAATGGGAGAAGTGTTCTATGGATTTGCAGATCGCAAACGTCTGATCACACATTACTGTGCAGGAGGAGAATCTCACATGCGTAAACTACTTTTCATTGTCATGACTGGCCTGGTCGTGCTCTCGCTGCTGGTATCGGCTTGCGCACGGGCTACCCCTACACCCACGCCGATTCCCCCAACGCCGACCCCTGTGCCACCATCGCCAGTCCCTCCCAAACTGACAGTGGGGCAGGTGACGGACATGGGCGGCATTGACGACAAGAGCTTCAATGCCACGGCCTGGAAGGGCATCCAGGACGCCATGGCCCAGTTGGGCGTGGAGGGCAAGTACCTGGAATCGCAGCAGCAGGCCGACTACGCCAAGAACATCCAGCAGTTCGTCGGGGAGAAGCTCGACCTGATCGTCACCGTGGGCTTCCTGCTGGGCGTGGACACGGCCAAGGCGGCCCTCGCCAACCCCGAGCAGAAGTTCGCCATCGTGGACTACTCCTATCCGGACTGCTGGCCCGGGGCGGAGCCCGGCAAGGACTGCGGTGCGGACAAGGAGCTCCCCAACGTCCTGGGCCTGACCTTCGCCACCGACGAGGCCGCCTTCCTGGCCGGCTACCTGGCCGCTGGCATGTCCCAGACGGGCAAGGTAGGCACCTTTGGCGGCATCAAGATCCCGCCCGTCACCATTTTCATGAAGGGCTTCGAGGCCGGCGTCAAGTACTACAACCTCAAGCACGGCACCAGCGTGGAAGTGCTGGGCTGGGACACGGCCACGGATGAAGGGCTCTTCACCGGCAACTTCGAGTCCACCGACGACGGGCGGCGCTTCGCCGAGTCGCTCATGGACGAAGGGGCCGACGTCATCCTGCCCGTGGCCGGGCCGGTGGGCCTGGGCTCCGCCGCCGCCTGCAAGGAGCGCGGCACCATGCTCATCGGCGTGGACACCGACTGGTACATCTCCGCCCCCGAGTTCAAGGAGACCTACCTGACCAGCATCCTCAAGAACATGGATGTGGCGGTGTTCGACGCCATCAAGGCCGTGGCCGATGGCACCTTCAAGGGTGGGGTGTACCTGGGCACGCTGAAGAACAACGGGGTGGGCATCGCCCCCTTCCATGAGTTCGAGGCCAAGGTGCCCGCCGACCTGAAGGCGGAGATCGAGCAGGCCCGCAAGGACCTCATCGCCGGCAAGATCACCGTGGACGGCGTGCTCGCCGGTGAGGTCAAGCCCGCCGTGGTGCTGAAGGTGGGGCAGGTGACGGATATGGGTGGCATTGACGACAAGAGCTTCAATGCCACGGCCTGGAAGGGCATCCAGGACGCCATGGCCCAGTTGGGCGTGGAGGGCAAGTACCTGGAATCGCAGCAGCAGGCCGACTACGCCAAGAACATCCAGCAGTTCGTCGGGGAGAAGCTCGACCTGATCGTCACCGTGGGCTTCCTGCTGGGCGTGGACACGGCCAAGGCGGCCCTCGCCAACCCCGAGCAGAAGTTCGCCATCGTGGACTACTCCTATCCGGACTGCTGGCCCGGGGCGGAGCCCGTCAAGGACTGCGGTGCGGACAAGGAGCTCCCCAACGTCCTGGGCCTGACCTTCGCCACCGACGAGGCCGCCTTCCTGGCCGGCTACCTGGCCGCTGGCATGTCCCAGACGGGCAAGGTAGGCACCTTTGGCGGCATCAAGATCCCGCCCGTCACCATTTTCATGAAGGGCTTCGAGGCCGGCGTCAAGTACTACAACCTCAAGCACGGCACCAGCGTGGAAGTGCTGGGCTGGGACACGGCCACGGATGAAGGGCTCTTCACCGGCAACTTCGAGTCCACCGACGACGGGCGGCGCTTCGCCGAGTCGCTCATGGACGAAGGGGCCGACGTCATCCTGCCCGTGGCCGGGCCGGTGGGCCTGGGCTCCGCCGCCGCCTGCAAGGAGCGCGGCACCATGCTCATCGGCGTGGACACCGACTGGTACATCTCCGCCCCCGAGTTCAAGGAGACCTACCTGACCAGCATCCTCAAGAACATGGATGTGGCGGTGTTCGACGCCATCAAGGCCGTGGCCGATGGCACCTTCAAGGGTGGGGTGTACCTGGGCACGCTGAAGAACAACGGGGTGGGCATCGCCCCCTTCCATGAGTTCGAGGCCAAGGTGCCCGCCGACCTGAAGGCGGAGATCGAGCAGGCCCGCAAGGACCTCATCGCCGGCAAGATCACCGTGGATGATGTGCTGGCCGGCAAGGTCATCTCCAAGCCTGCCCCCGGCGAACTGGGCAGCGCGGAGAAGCCCATCAAGGTGCTGTTCGTGCCTTCGGTGGACGTGGGCATGATCGTCTCCGGCGGTGAGATCATGCGCAAGGCACTTACGGAGGCCACCGGCCTGGAGTTCGAGGTGAGCGTGCCAACCTCCTACGCCGCCACCATCGAGGCCATGTGCGCCTCACCGGATGACACCATCGGCTTCATCCCGGCGATGGGCTACGTCATCGCCAACCAGAAGTGCGGTGTCGAGGTCGGCGCGGCGGCAGTGCGCTACGGCTGGTCTGTCTACTGGGCGCAGTTCCTGGTGCCTCGCGACAGCAAATACAAGACCCTGCAGGACCTGGCGGGCAAGAAGTGGGCCGTGCCTGATCTGGCCTCGACGTCAGGCTACCTCTATCCCAAGGTCATGTTCCAGGAGGCCGGGGTGGAGCCTGGCGAGGTCGTCGAAGCCGGTGGCCATCCGCAGGCCGCTCTGGCTGTGTACAACGGCGAAGTGGACTTCGCTACCACCTACTTCAGCCCGCCGCTCACCGACCCCAGGTGGCAGCCGGGCGATGACCCCGAACCCTATAATCCCTTCGCCGTAGCCCTGAACGAGCAGGGCAAGGCCTACGCCGGTGATGTGCGCGTGCTCGACGCCCGCGTCGCCGTTCTGGCGACAGCCCCCGACATATTCCAGAAGGTGCGCATCATGATGCTCACCGATCCCATCCCCAACGACACGATGAGCTTCGGGCCGGACTTTCCGGAGGAACTCAGGGATCGGATCATTGACGCGCTGGCCGAGTTCATGACCACCGAGGCCTGCCTGCAATCCATCTGCTCCGAGGGCTTCTACAACTGGACCGGTGTGGAGCGGATCAGCGATGCGGCATATGATGTTATCCGCAGGCTGATGGCGGGGCTGGGCTATACCGAGGAAGACGTTTTCGGCGGGTAATCTCTGTACGCAAAAACTGGTCCTGAGCGGGGAGCAGGGGCGCCTGGCCATGCGTCCCTGCCCGCCCAGGCTGTATACGAATCGACTCGCACTGCTAGGGGCGGGGCGTTCCCGACATCATGTCCCCTGAGCCAGCAGTTCATCTGCCTGGCCGAGGCAGTCTGACTACGTGATCCCTCTGGAATGCCTCGCCCCTGCTGCAACCGCCAGGAGGGTTCGTTGCTTGAGGTCAAGAACCTGACCAAGATCTATGACAACAAGGTGCTGGCGCTGGATAATGTGAGCTTCCAGGTGGAGGATGGCCAGTTCATGGCCGTCATCGGCCTGAGCGGCTCCGGCAAGAGCACGCTGTTGCGCTGCATCAACAGGCTGGTCGAACCGACCCGCGGCCAGGTGATCTGGGATGGCGTGGACATCACCGCCGCCCCTCAGGAAGACCTGCGCCTGATCCGTCGGCGCATCGGCATGATCTTCCAGCAGTTCAACCTGGTGACCCGGGCCAGCGTCCTGACCAACGTCCTCTCGGGGCGGCTGGGATACACCAATCCCCTGTGGAGCCTGATCAATTACTTCCCCAAGGAGGACGTGGAGAAGGCTATGGCCAACCTGGAGCGCGTGGGCATCGCCGACAAAGCTCACAGCCGGGCCGATGAACTGAGCGGGGGGCAGCAGCAGCGCGTGGGCATCGCTCGCGCCTTGATGCAGGACCCCCAAATCCTGCTGGCCGACGAACCGGTGGCCAGCCTGGACCCCGTCCTGGCTCACAGCATCATGAGGATTTTGAAGAAGCTGAACCAGGAAGATGGGATCAGTGTGATCTGCAGCCTGCACTTCCTGGACCTGGTGCAACAATACGCCGATCGCGCCATCGCTCTGAACGAAGGCCGGCCGGTTTTCGACGGCCTGCCCCGCGAGATTGACGATCAACGTTTCAAAGAAATCTACGGCCGAGATGCGGAACGCATAGGGTAGCGCGCATGAGTCAGCCACGAAATCGCCGTTCCATCTGGCGCTCTCTTGCCATCTTCTTCGCCGCCCTGGTCATCCTGGTCGTCTACGCCTATGGCCTGCAGGTCACCAAGGTGGACCTGGAGAAACCCAAAGAAGCGCGACGGCAAGCCCAGTTGACCAACATCATTCGCGGCCTGGCCCGACCCCGCCTTTTCGAATACGAGGAAAAGCGACTGGAGATAGACGCCCCGCTGATGATGCCCTGCAACGATCAGGTGGTCTTGCCGCCGGTGGACACCTCGGGGCGTTACATCGAGCTGACCCCTAATTGCGTGGCTTTGGGCGGAAGGGTAACGGTAAACGGCTACAACTTCGAGCCGGGCGAAACCGTCTTCCTGTATTTCCTGCCCAGGGCGGCCTCTATCCACGAGCAGGTCGAATTGCGTCTGGCCGATGCACCTATCGAGGTGAACCCCCAGGGACAATTCACCTACGTGGCGGAGATGAGAAAAGACCGGCCCTCGGACGAGCCGCAGGCCATCCGGGCGGTGGTGAAGATGCGCTCCGGTCTGCCCCACCCCAGCGATACGCTGAAGGACACCTGGGATAAGATCGTCGAGACGGTCTTCCTGGCCCTCATCGCCACCACACTGGGCACGGCCCTGGCCATTCCCATCAGCTTTTTGGGCGCTCGCAACCTGATGAGCAATGTGGTCAGCCCTTTCGGCAGCATCATGACCGGGCTGCTTCTGGCGCCCGTGGGCGGGGTTGTCGGTTTTCGCCTGTTCTCCTGGCTGAAGGGCCTGGGAGGCGGCCTGGGCCAGAGGGCATGGCCAGGCCTGGGAGCGCTGATGGTCAGTATCGCTGTCGTCTGGGCGCTGATCTTGCTGCTCTCCCGCCAGACGCGGGGACGGTTTGCTGCCCTGCGCCAGGGCGGACTGGGTCTGCTGGCCGCGTTGCTGGCCGTTTTCGCCCTGGGCCTGCTAGCGACTCTGGGCATCAGGCTGGGGCTGGGGTTGCAGGAGGTTCTGGGCCCCTTCGCTTTTCTGGGCAATCTGATCTTCGTCATCGCCGATTTGCTCGCCATCATCCTGCCGCTGCTGGGCGGACTGATGGGCCTTTTCCTGTTCGTCTCACTGGGCTCTTCCCTCTCCGGTCGCTTCCTGCGCTCCACCAGGCCGACGACCGCCAAAGCATTCACGGCGATAGCGGCAACCCTGGCCGGGGCAGTGCTCGCTGCGCTGCTGCTGGGCGGCATCGCCTGGCTCTACGAGGTCGAGAACCCTGTCCGCTTTGTCGCCGTGCCCGCCGCCGCAGTGGGAGCGATCATGCTCGTGATCAGCCTCCTGGTGGACGTGCAACGGCCCGTCCCCACGGGGATGATCGTCTACAACATCACCCGTACCATCCTCAATGCCTTGCGCTCCATCGAGCCCTTGATCATGGTGGTGGCCTTCGCCGTGTGGGTGGGCATCGGTCCCTTCGCCGGGGTGATGGCCCTGGCCCTGCATACCATCGCCGGCCTGGGCAAGCTGTACTCGGAACAGGTGGAAAACATCCTGGAGGGCCCCATCGAGGCGGTGACGGCAACCGGGGCCAACCGCCTGCAGACCATCGTCTACGCCGTCATCCCGCAGATTGTGCCACCCTATATTGCTTTTACCATCTACCGCTGGGACATCAATGTGCGCATGTCCACCATCATCGGCTTTGGCGGTGGTGGCGGCATCGGTTTCCTGGTGCAGCAGAACCTGAATCTGCTCAAGTACCGCGACGCCAGCGTGCAGATGATCGCCATCGCCATCGTCGTGGCCACACTGGACTATGCCAGCGCCAAGGTGCGCGAGCGGATCGTGTAGGGGTGCATCGCGATGCGCCACCTACACGTGATATAGGGAGAGATCCATGCCTCCTGTCCTTGAATTGCGTGGTATTACCAAACAGTTTCCCGGCGTTCTGGCCAACGACCACATTGACCTGACCCTGGAGAAAGGGGAGATCCATGCCCTGCTGGGCGAAAACGGCGCCGGCAAGACGACGCTGATGAACATCCTCTATGGGCTCTATCAACCCGACGAGGGCCAGATCGTCGTGCGCGGCCAGCCGGCCACCATCCACGGCCCCAACGACGCCATCGCCCTGGGGATCGGCATGGTGCATCAGCACTTCATGCTCGTCCCTCCTCTGACGGTGACGGAGAACGTCATGTTGGGCGTGGAATCGGTGCGCAATGGCCTCTTCCTGGATCACAAGCGGGTGGCGCAGCGTATCGGGGAGATTTCCCGGCAGTACGGCCTGGAGGTGGATCCCGACGCCGTCATCGCCGACCTGCCCGTGGGCGTACAGCAACGGGTGGAGATTATCAAGGTCCTCTACCGGGCGGCGGACATCCTCATCCTGGATGAGCCTACGGCCGTCCTCACCCCGCAGGAGGTGGAGCGCCTTTTCCAGACCATCTTCGCCCTGGTGGAGCGGGGCAATTCGCTGATTTTCATCACCCACAAGCTGAAAGAAGCATTGCACATCGCCAACCGCATCACCGTGCTGCGCAACGGGCGGGTCGTGGACACCGTCACCCCGGACAGGACCTCGGAGGCGGAACTGGCGGCCATGATGGTGGGACGCAAGGTGGAGTTGGTCGTGCGCAAGAAACCGGCTTCGCCGGGCGATGTGGTATTGCAAGTTCAGGGCCTGTACGTCCTGGATGATCGCCGCAACCTGGCTGTAAACGGCGTCTCCTTCGAGGTTCGGGCAGGCGAAGTTCTGGGCATCGCCGGCGTGCAGGGGAACGGTCAAACCGAACTGGTGCAGGCCCTGACCGGCCTGCGCCCGGTGATGGATGGGGAGATAACCATTCTGGGCTCGCCAGTCGTGCGGGCCACGCCGCGGCAGATTCTGGAAATGGGAGTGGCCCATGTGCCGGAGGACCGCCAGGGGGACGGGTTGGTGCTCAGTTTTCCCGTGCACGACAACCTGGTGCTGAACACCTATTACCTGCCGCCTTTTGCCAATGGTCTCATCACTCAGGAGGAGGCGGTCATCGCCACGGCTTCCAGATTGGTGGAGGAGTTCGACGTGCGTACCCCCAGCGTGTTCGTGCCCGTCTCCACCCTTTCCGGCGGCAACCAGCAGAAGGTGATCGTGGCCCGGGAGTTCTCCCGTCCCATCCAGTTGCTCATTGCCGCTCAGCCCACCCGGGGCCTGGATGTGGGGTCCATCGAATACATCCACAATCGCATCATCCAGAAACGGGATGAGGGAACTGCCGTGCTGCTGGCCTCGCCGGAACTGGACGAGGTGATCGCTCTTTCGGACCGCATCGCTGTGATGTACAAAGGGCAGATTGTGGACATCGTGCCGGCGATGGGGGTCAACAAGGAATACCTCGGCCTGCTGATGGCGGGGGTCAAACCGGAAGAGGCGGTCAGAGCCGCCCCACCGCAGGTGGAGGAGATCGAGATGGAGCGGGTGTTCTAAAGCGTGATGCGTAAAACGTGAAACGTAAAGGTGGGCTGCACAGTTTACGCATTACGTTTTACACTTCTCGTCTTGAAATTGATGGGGGAGAGAGACCATGTCAACAAGAGGGGGCGAAAGCCGTGAGCAGCCACAGCCCACGGCGGTGAAGCGTAAGGTGGTCTGGTCCCAGGCGTTTCAGGCTGTGCTCGTGCCTGCCCTGGCTGTGCTCACCGCCTTGATCATCGGGGCGGTGGTCATTGCCATCACCGATGCAGCGGTGGTAGCCGCGTACCGCAACTTCTTCACCGCGCCGGGCAAGGCCCTGGCAGCCACCTGGCAGGCCGTGCGCACGGCCTACGGTGCCCTTTTCCAGGGCTCCTTTGGCAATCCGCAGGAGCTGTACCAGGCGGTAAAAGTGTACGTAGCCACGAAGGAGACAGGCCCATTGTGGCAGGCGTTATGGCCAATCACGGAGAGCCTGGTAGCGGCGACGCCGTATATCCTGGCCGGCCTGGCCGTAGCCCTGGGGTTCCGCTGCGGGCTGTTCAACATCGGCGTTGAAGGACAGTTCTTCATGGGGGCGCTGGCCTCGGCCTACATCGGCTATCGCCTCACCACCCTGCCCACGCTGGTGCATTTGCCTCTGGCTGTCCTGGCCGGTGCTTTGGGTGGCGCGTTGTGGGCGGCCATCCCCGGCTATCTCAAGGCCAGGACCGGAGCACACGAGGTGGTCAACACGATCATGATGAACTGGATCGCCTTCCGCCTCAGCGACTGGCTGCTGAACGGGCCCATGAAAGCGCCTGGCTATCGGCCGATCACGCCGCAGATCGAGCCCACGGCAGAATTGCCCCGCTTTTTCCCCGCGCCGTTGCGTCTCAACGTTGGTTTCCTCCTGGCCCTGGCGACGGCTGCGGTGGTGTACTGGTTCCTCTTCAAGACCACGACCGGCTTCGAGATCCGCACCGTGGGGGCCAATCCCCGTGCTGCCCGCTATGCGGGCATGAACATCACCCGCAACTTCGTGCTGGCCATGGTCCTCAGCGGGGCGCTGGCCGGGTTGGCCGCGGCCACTCAGGTGCTGGGGGTGGATCACTGGGTGGGGCAAGGGTTCTCGGCCGGCTATGGCTTCGATGCCATCGCCCTGGCCCTTCTGGGCAAGAGCCACCCGCTGGGTGTGGTGCTGGCCTCGTTGCTGTTTGGCTTCCTGCGCGGCGGAGCCACGCGCATGCAGTCGCTGGCCGGCATTCCCATTGACATCATTTCCATTATCCAGGCGCTGGTCATCGTCTTTATCGCCGCCCCGGACATCATCCGCTGGCTCTATCGCCTGCGAGCAGGGCGGGGGATAGAAGAACTCGTCCTCACCCGCGGGTGGGGAGGATAGTCACAGACCGGAGGGTGGAAGTTAGAGGAAGGGGGTATCTATGGCTATCGCTGTCACGCGGCCGCAGGCGCGGGCGGCCTTCATGAATCGCAGCCGCTGGATGGGCATTCTGCTGCTCATAGTGGGCCTGCTCATGTTCCTGTTGTTCGGCCGAGGATTGGAGCCGGGGCAAGAGGCCACCTTCGGGCTCAATCCGGGCAAAGACTCCCAGGCCATCGCCATCCCTGACCTGACCCTTCCCGTGCAACCCGCCCTGTATGCCTTGATCATGCTGACCCTCTTCCTGGGCGGATGGCAACTGGCTCGCGGGTTCCGCTCGGCGGGTGCCGTATTGGGCATAGCGTCCTTCTTTTTCGTCACTGCGTTTCTCACCTGGGCGGCACGGGGGAAGTCCTTCAACCTGGTGGGCATGCTGAGCAGTTCCCTGGTGCGCGCCACTCCCATTGCCCTGGCCGGCTTATGCGGGGTGGTATGTGAGCGCTGCGCCGTCATCAACATCGCCATCGAGGGCATGATGCTGACCTCGGCGCAGGCGGCAGTGGTTGTGGCCACCTTGACCAGGAATCTCTACCTGGGCTTGTTGGCGGCCATGCTCACCGGGGCCATCCTTTCGGCCGTCCACGCCGTGCTATCCATCCGCTTCCGGGTGGATCAAATCGTCAGCGGCACGGCTATCAACATCTTCGGTGCTGGGGCGACCAGCTTCATCAGCGCGCGCTTCCTGGAGAAGAACGTTGACCTCCTCAACAACTCGGGCACGTTCCCGGTTGTCTCTATTCCGCTGCTTTCCAAGATCCCCATCCTGGGCCCCATCTTTTTCGAGAACGGCATCATCGTCTACCTGATGTTCATCCTGGTGGTGGTGGTGCACATCGTGCTCTTCTACACTCCCTGGGGGCTGCGCACGCGCGCCGTGGGCGAACACCCGCGCGCGGCCGACACCCTGGGCATCAACGTCTTCCTGACCCGCTACGTCAACGTCATCGCTGCAGGGATGATTGCCGGCATCGGCGGGGCTTATTTCACCATCGGCTCTGTGGGGCGTTTCGACGAGATCATGACCGCCGGCAAGGGGTTCATCGGGCTGGCGGCGATGATTTTCGGCAAGTGGAATCCCTTCGGCACCTTCGCCTCTTCCCTCATTTTCGGTTTCGCCGATTCGCTGCAGATCAAGCTGCAGATCCTGCGGGTGCCTATTCCTTCCGAGTTCCTGCTGATGGCGCCTTACCTGGTGACCATGATTGTCCTGGCCGGTGTCGTCGGCCGGGCCATCCCGCCTGCCGCCGACGGCCAGCCTTATGTGAAAGAGTAGCTGGTGAACCTGGATAGCGGTTTTCCCCTCGCCCAACTGAATGAATTGGCTCGCCTGGAGAGCTACAACAAACACTACTACCGGCCGGCCAACTACCTGCACAAGTGGTGGGCGCGCCGGTTGGGTTCTGTTTTTCGCACCATCCTGCTGGCCACCTTCCTGGATGAGGACCAGGACGTGTGGCAGGCCTACTACCAGGGGGCTGACTTCGGCGGCAGGGCGTGCCCTGAGCACAGTCGAGTTGTTCTCGATCCCTTTATGGGCGGGGGAACCACTATCATGGAAGCTCTGCGGCTGAATTGCCAGGTTGTGGGTGTGGACCTCAATCCGGTAGCCTGGTGGACGGTCAAGAAGGCAGTAGAACCGGTAGACCTGGAAGCTCTGGACGCCGCCTTCCTCCAGATCGAAGCGCAGGTCGCCGCGCGGATCAAACGTTTCTACCAGACCACCTGTCCCCATTGTCAGCGAGCAGCCGATGTTCTATATGTCTTCTGGGTCAAGGTGGCCCCGTGCCTGAGATGCGGCCACCTGATCCATCTGCATAGCAATCACATACTCACCCGTTACAGAGACCGGGCGGTGGTTCACTGCCCTGGTTGTGGCCTGGTCTTCGAAGCAAAAGATGTCAGAACAAGCACCCGTCCATCCTGCAAGCGCGTTTTCGATGCCAGGAGCGGGGTTGTGAAGAAGGCCAGATATACCTGTCCGACCTGCGGACACCACAGCACAACCCTGGAGGCGGCCAGGCAAACGGATGAGCCACTGGGACAGGAGATCTTCGCCTTAAGTTATCTGTGCCCACTTCATGGCCAGGGATTCAAGGCAGCCGAGGAGGGCGACCGCGAACTATACCTCCAGGCCGAGCGGGAGTTTCTTGCCCGACGAGAAACCTTACGCTCTCCTCGTCAGCCGATACTGCCTGGCTTGAAGACCGACGATCTCCTCAACCACAACTACTGTTATTGGTATCAACTCTTCAACGCCCGGCAGTTGATCTGCCTGGACATGCTCCTGGGGGCTGTTCTGGACATCAAGGATGAGAACATCCGGGAGTTCATGCTCACCCTCTTCTCCAGTGTTCTGGAATTCAACAACATGTTCTGTAGCTACAAGGGGGTGAGCCCTGCCAAGCCGGGGGCGGTGCGCCACATCTTCTCGCACCACGCCTTTGTTTTGCCGCGAGAGCCCCTGGAGAATAATCTTTGGGGCGTTGGCTCAGCTTCAGGCACGTTCTCTAATCTTTATCATACTCGCCTTCGTCGTGCCAAAGAGTACTGCCTGGCCCCTGTAGAACGGGTCGTGCGCGATGGTCGGGTCATCCGTAAAGTGCGCATCCCTGGCGAACGTATCAAGGGGCAGTTGGTCGGCTCCTTTGATGAACTGCAAGAGGGCAAAGGAAACGCGTTGCTGCTCTGCACTAACTCCGAGCATCTCGATCTCCCCGACGCTTCGGTGGATGCGGTAATCACCGATCCCCCGTATTTCGATAACGTCCAGTACTCGGAGTTGGCCGATTTCTTCTATGTCTGGTTGCGGTTGGCCATCGGGGAGCGCTACCCGGCTTTCCGGTCGGAATTGACGCCGAAGGCAGAGGAGGTCGTCAAGAACCCACGGCGACAGAAAGACTCCGCTTCTTACTTGAAAGGTCTGCGGACAGTTTTGCAGGAGTGTCACCGCGTGCTCAAAGACGATGGTGTGCTGGCTTTTACCTTCCATCACAAAGAGCCAGAGGCATGGGGTGTTCTTCTGCAAGCCGTCCTCGATGCGGGCTTCATCATCAACGCGACCTATCCCGTTCACGCCGAGATGCCCATATCGGTGCATATCCACAACCAGGAAGCCATGGAATATGACGCCATTCTGTTCTGCCGTAAGCGGGTAGAGGAGAAGAGGATTGACTGGGATGAATTGGAAGACGAGATCCGTGTTCGGGCAACCGAGACCCTGGAAGAAGTCAGCCGGCAAAATGGTGCGCTTTCCAGGATGGACACGGCAGTGGTCGTCCTGGGTAAATGTTTGGAGTTCTATTCACAATATTATCCCCACGTGATGCAGGATGAGCAGCAGGTTGGTATCTTGGAAGCTCTGCAACGCATGACAGGACTCGTGGACACGTTGACAGTGACGCAGTCCGCAATCGGTAGGAGACAGCCGCAGTTCACCCAACTGCGCTTGCTGGAAGAACAGGTATCATACGGGGAAAACAAGGAAGAGGGACATTGACGGAGCGAAGAAAACCCAACAGGCCAACACAGCTTCGGCCCTTGAAGGAACAGACCACTTACCATGTGGGCTCAAAGCGCTTCCCAATCGCTGAAGTCTTCGGCTTCCCCTATGACAACGACTCCGAGGCAGCGCTTCGTTGCCGGGAAGACTATGGGTGCCCTTTTGTCGGCTCTCGCTGTATCAAGGGTGGGCATGGTGCTCCCATCCCGCTGGGTACATGCACGGTACACACCCGCTATGGACCGATCATCACCTGCCCTTTGCGCTTCTACGGAGACGACTATCAGATTCTCAGCCAGGCAGCCTCTTACCTTCTGGGCGACACAACTAACTCGATCATGATACCGGAAGTCGGGCCCACTTAGACCTACAATCTGGATTGGATTGTCGCTTGCTACGACGAACGCCAGCAACTTATTGACTATCACGGCATCGAGGTACAGACCATTGACATCACTGGCTCCATTCGCCCTTACTTCGAGGCCTATCTCTCTGGACGACCATGGCAGGACATTGACCACCGGTACGGCATCAACTGGGCTAACGTTTTCAAGCGTGCACTGCCGCAGCTTCTAGCCAAGGGAGCCATGCTGAGTAACTACGGTAAGAAGTTGGCTGTCATCGTACAGGATCAACTCGTAGCCTACCTGAGCAGAACAGGACGCCTGAGAATAGAAGAGGAAAATAACTCCAGCCTGGTCAATCTGGCCTTCTTTGTGTACGAACTCCGCTACTGTCCCGATGAAAAGGCTTACCGCTTGAAGTTGGTTCAGTTGATTCCTACCACAGTCCGCCGTCTGGAAGCCAGCTTCATCGCCGGATTAGTAATGGCCAGAATGCCGACACGAGAAGAGTTCGACCAGATAGTAGCCAGCAAAATGGCAGCCAGATCGTCTGCCTAGAGGTGCAAGACGTGCTGCGCTTGCTGTTGACCATCATCGCCCTGGCTATGGCTTATACCGCCCAACTGTTGCTGGACGGCAAGTTTCTCTCCCAGTGGGTGGGCCGGTGGGAACGAAACCTGCTGCTCAGCGTGGCCGGCGCGCTCTACCTCGTGGCCATGGTTATCTTTGGGCTGGCAGCCCTGTCGCCGGCGGAGGTTGCCGCCAGGATCAGAACCCCCCGTCGCCCCCCATCCCGCCGCGACGAGCCGGATGCACGCATCATCCGCCCGGCCTGGCATCATGCAGGGGCAGGTGTAGGGGCAGGTCTGAGACCTGCCCCTACTGCCCTTACACCCGCCCCTGCTGTAATACGGCCGCTCCTGATGTTGGCCGCCGTGGGGCTGGGTCTCGCCGCCGTGGTCATCTTCTGTGGGCGCGGCGAAAACGTTACCGTGCGCTGCCTCTGGCTGAGCAGCCTGGCCGTCCTGCTCATCTCGCAGTTCCGCTGGTCAGGTAGTCGCGTGGTCAGGCAACCTCGCGACCCTGCGGCCATGCGACCAGCCGACCGCACGCCGAAACGACCACGAGACAAACAGGCCAGGGTCATTGAGTTGGTCACCCTGGCCTTGATCCTCGCCGTGGCCTTCGGTTTACGCTTTTACCGCCTGGAGGCCTTTCCACACGACCTGGACGGCGATGTGGCCTCGCACGGCCTGGAGGCGCGCAAGCTGTTGGAAGGACAGCAAGCCCGCCTCTTTGGCACCATGTGGGCGGAGATCCCCACCATGGGCTTCGTGCCGGCAGCGCTCAGCATGGGCCTTTTCGGCAATAACCTCTTCGGCCTGTACATGGCCTCGGTCATCGAGGGAACGCTGACCGTGTTGGGGCTCTACCTGCTGGCGCGCGAACTGTTTCGCCCCTCGCCTCCCGCCTCTCGCCCCACGCCCCTCGCCCCCCGCCCCCCGCAACACGCAACATCCATCACGCATCACGCATCACGCATTGCGACGTTAGCGGCCGCCCTCCTTACCATTTCGTACGTGCACATCCACTTCAGCCGCATCACCGAGTACATAGACCCCTGGCCCTTCGCCCTGTTCAGCCTCTACTTCCTGGTGCGGGGATTGCAGCGGCACGAGCGACTGGCCTTCGTCGCCAGCGGGCTGCTGATGGCCATCGGCTTCAACATGTACTACTCGGCGCGCATTGTGCCCGTGATCATCCTCGTCTTCCTCGGCTATGCGTGGCTGTGGCGGCGGGACCTGCTGCGGGGCAATGGGGGCGGGCTGGCCCTCTTCGGGCTGGCCGTGCTCCTGGGCCTGGGGCCGATGATACCGTTCTTCATCAGCCATCCCTACAGCTTCCTCAGCCGCAGCCAGGACGTGTTCCTCTTCCACCCGGCGGTGATAAAACACCTCATGGGCGTATACCACACCACTTCGGTGGGTGTGGTGGTCAGGGAGCAGATCAAGCGCTCGCTGTTCATGTTTCACTACTTCATCGACACCAGTACGCAGTTCGGCCTGGCCAGGCCGATGCTCGACTCCTTCACCTCGCCGCTGCTGGTGCTGGGCATGGGGGTCGCCCTGCGCCACTTCCGCCAGGCGGGTCACGCCCTGGCCGTCATCTGGCTGCTGCTGATCCTGCTCATCGGCAGCGCCCTGACCAACAACGCCCCCTTCTGGCCGCGGCTGGTGGGCATCCTGCCGGCAGCGGTGCTGCTGGTGGCCCTGGCCGTGGAGCGCATCTGGGCGCTGGTCGAACGGCTGTGGGGGAAGACGGCCTCGGCGCTGGTGGCGTTCGTGCTCGTCGTGGGGTTGATTTTCGTGGGGCTGCACAACTGGCAGCTTTACACGCGCGCCGTGGAGAACAACGCCCGGCCGGCGGCGCGCATCGGCCGCTATCTCTACGGGCTGGACCCCGAAATCAACGCCTGCATGATCAGCGAGCCGTGGCAGCTCCGGATGCGGGAGATCGCCTTCCTGGCCCACCCGCGGGCGACCTACGACCTGCCCGCCGATGCGCATGGCGCAGCGCTGGATGCCTGCCCTGGCCCGCGCCGCGTCTTCATCCTCACCGCCAACCACCTGGACGTCTTGCCCGAACTGCAGGCCCGCTACCCCGGCGGCCTGACCCAGGAGCACCACGAACCCTACGACCCCCTGGTTTTCGTCTCCTATCTGCTGGAGCAGTGAACCAGTTCAGTCCCGCAGCGTTGGCTCACTCCCGCCAGTCCGCCCTGATCCCATAGGCGCGATTCTGGACATCGCCCGCTATCAGCCCGCGCCAGAAGCCCGTCCGGCGGGCAGCCAAAAGGCGGAAACCCAGCGCTTCATACAGGTGACAGGCGGCCTGATTGCGGTCGGTGGTCATCAGATGCACACCGCTCACGCCTGTGGCCCAGAACTGGGCCAGGCTGGCCTCCAGCAGGGCGCGGCCAATGCCCTGATCGCGCGCCCAGGCGGCCACGCCGATGTGCAGATGGCCGGGGAACTGATCAAGAGGGACGGACGGGATCTGCCGCTCCACCACAGTCTGCAACCAGCGCCAGGCGCAGTGTAGCGTCTTCCTGCCGATACGGTAGCGGCGCTTGAGCCCCGCGCCCAGAACGGCCGGCAGGATGTGCGTGCTCCACGTGCGATCGCGCCGCCGGCTGTCGCCACATCCCATCACATACCCCACCACCGTTCCGTCCGCCTCGGCCACCCACAGGCGATCTGGCTCGTAGTCGGTGTAGTAGGCCGCGAACGCCATACAGTAGAGGGTGCGGTCTTCCAGGAAGGCCTCGACAGGGTCGCCGAAGAAAGCGGTATCGGCCACCAGCGTCCAGACGGCCTGGCGGTCCGATCGTTGGTAGGGACGTATCCACCAGTGCATCTGTGACACACCTTCCGCCAGGCAACCCTGATACTACGGCCGCATTTGTCATGCTGAGCGGGTTTCCGACGGCGGACTAGCCAAATGGGCTTTCCTCCAGGCGGATGACATGCCAGGCCGTGCGATCCAGCACCAGGCCGCGACGGGTTTCGGCCGTCAGAACCAGCCAGTCCGGGTGATGGAGTGCGCCCAGATCGAGCCGATACCAGATGGTGTGAGCAGCCTGCCACATGTCGTCCGCGCCTTGCCTGTAGCGACGGCTCCAGGTCATACTGCCGGTGGCCGTGATAGCCCGCGCGTAGAGGTCATAGCTGTAGGCGCGGTTCGCACGCCCGCGCAGATTCAGGCCTATCCACAGGCTATCGCCCAGCCGGATCAGGCGTAGCTCCTCGATGTCGGCGCTGCTGGAGAGCCGGCGCACGACGCTGTCGCTCACGGGATCGTATAGCGCCGGCAGGCTGACGTCGCTGGCTATTGCCTGCGGGTTGTCGGTGTCGGCAAGGGAGACGCCGCCCATAATGCCCAGGGAGACGGCGCCATCCCCACGCATAAACAGCTCGTTTTGCCGCACGAAGCCGTTCAGGTAAGGTGCCATCAGCCGTTTCTGGGAAGGATAGGCATCCACTGCCTTCTGCTTGGCTGCCACCTCCTCGGCGGATAACCTCCAGACCACCCATTCGCCGATGGATTCGAGCTGCCTCGGCGGTCTCAAGAACGCTCCCGGCTTCAAGCCGAAGGGTTGCGGGTACGACCCATAGTGTACCAGGTATCCCAGCAGCAGAGGCTGGAAGGTGGGATCCTCCGCTCGCTCCATCTCCACGGCCAGGGAGACGAAGGCGGCCAGAGCCCTGTGGTCAATGTTTTCGTCGTTGGGATGGGGCATGACGATGATGTCGGGACGGTCGGCTGCCAGGATGCTGCGCAGACCTTGCAACAGTGCCTGACCATCGTACGGCGTACCTGAGGGACTGCAGGTCAGCCCCGAGTACGGCGACCGATATGGCTGATCCCCTTCCCAGTAGTCCCACCACAAAGCAGGCGACCCTCTCTCCGGGTACATCAGGAAGAGGACATCGTCCGTCGAATGCAGGCCCAATCTGGCCAGGGCTTGTAATGATTCCCGGCGGCGAAGTTCCCCCAGGGCGACGAAGTCCTCTGACCTGAGCCGAAGGCGGCGGAACTGGGCCATGGCCGCGCTGCGGTATCCATCGCAGGCGGTGACAATGACCACGCGCACGCCCATCCCCTCCCGCAGGGCAGCCTGGATCAGGCCGCCTGCGCCCAACGTCTCGTCGTCGCAATGAGGTGCCAGCACCAGCAGGCGATGGTACCCCTCAAGACTCAGGGATGGGTACGCCTCCAGGGGCGCATCGGAACGGGCCAGAAAGGCCTCCTGGCGTACCACGCCCACGATGAGCAGCGCCAACAACCCCAGGAAGACGATCCGTAACCTGGGCGACCACTGGAGCCCCCATCTCCTCTTGCTCCTCGCCTTTGGATTTTGCGAAGCGTTCCTTTCCTTCATGCCCAACTACCCACCCGCCGAAAGCGGCAAAACGAACAAGGCCACCGTGATGGCCGTGATCAAACCTGTCAAACCCCAGGCCAGCACGTTCTGCAGGCGGTTATTGACCCAATCGCCCATCAGTCGGCGGTCGTTGGCCAGCTTCAACACCAGCACCAGCAGCACCGGCAGCAGGATGGCGTTCAACGACTGCGACAGCCACATGATGGGGAAAAGGGGAAGTCCCGGGATCAACACGACCAACGTGCTGAGGGCAATGATGCCGATGTAAAGGCCGTAGAAGACCGGGGCCTCACGCGGCCGCTGGTCCAGCCCGCGCTCCCAGCCGAAGGCCTCGCAGAGAGCGTAAGTGGTGGAGAGGGGCAGCACCGAGGCGGCCAGGAGCGAAGCGCCCAGCAACCCTACGGAGAAGAGAGCGTGCGCTCCCGCTCCGGCCAACGGTTCCAAGGCCCGCGCCGCCTGCTCCGCCGTCTCCACGGCTATCCCGTGCACGTATAGCGTCGCCGCCGTGCAGATGACAATGAAAGCGGAGACCACGTTGCCCCAGGTGGCCCCGACGGTGACGTCCAGCCGCGTAGCGCGGTAATCCTTGAGTTCTACCCCCTTGTCGGCGACGGAGGCCTGCATGTAGATGATGCCCCAGGGTGTGATAGTCGTGCCAATGGTGGCCAGGACGGCCAGGATGTAGCGGGGATCGCTCTGAAAAGACGGCATAACGGCCTGCCGCAAGATCTCCCCCCACGGCGGATGCAGGATAATGGCCGAGACCGCATAACTCAACGCCGAGAGGCACAGCACCAGCAGCGCTTTCTCCACATAGGCGTAGCTGCCGCGCAGCACGACGAAACCCACCAGCAGCGCCGCCAGCGGGACGGCGATGTAACGGCTGAGGCCGAACAACTCGGCTGCGGCGGCGACGCCGGCGAACTGGGCCGTCGTCGTGCCCAGGTTGGCCACAAGCAGGCAGAGCATGGCGAAGGCGGTCACGCGCACGCCGAAGCGTTCACGGATCAGGTCGGCCGTGCCCTTGCCGGTCACAGCGCCCATGCGTGCCGCCATCTCCTGCACGATCACCTCGCCCAGGGTCACCACCACCAGCAGCCAGAGGAAGCGATAGCCGTAGGTCGAGCCGGCCATCGAGTAGGTGGCAATGCCGGGCGCGTCGTTATCGGCGCTGGCGGTGATCAGGCCGGGGCCAAAGATGGCCAGGAAGAGCCACAGCCGCCGCAATGCGGTTGCCAAACGTGCCCTGAACGTCATCATCAGCCTCCGTACAGACGCGGCAACCGCTTCTTCCATGCCGTGGGCAGCACGGTGTCAATGGCGTCGTCTACAGTGACGATGCCCAGCATCTCGTTGGTCTGGCTATCCACCACCGGAACGGCCAGCAGGTCATACTTGGCCATCAGGTAGGCCACGTCCTCCTGAGAGGTGAGGGGGGCCACGGTCAGCGGCGATTCGTCGGCCCGTTGCGCCAGGGGCTGATCCGGCGGGGCCATGACCAGGTCGCGCAGGCTGACCACGCCGCGCAGGCGCCGTTCCCCATCGAGGATGTACACGTAGGGCATGACCTCGTCGTCCTGGGCGTCGGGCGAGTTCCGCAGGTACTCCAGCGCTTCGGCCGCCCGCAGGCCCGTGGGCACCCAGGCGAACTCGGTGGTCATGATGCCGCCGGCCGAATCCTCGGGATAGCCCAGGAGCGCCTGCACGTCCTCGGCATCCTCGTCTTCCATCAATTCGAGGAGCCGGGCACTGGCCTCGGCCGGCAGGTCGGCCAGCAGGTCGGCGGCCTCATCCGGCCCCATCTCCTCCAGGACGTCGGCTGCCCGTTCGGGGGTCAGGTGGGAAAGCATGGCCGCCTGCACCTCCGGCGGGCTCTCCTCCAGGGCATCGGCCAGCGTCTCGTCGTCAAACTGGGCCAGCAGGGCGTGGCTGGTCCTGCGGTCCAGGTCGTTCAGGATGGCGGCGATGTCCGCCGCCGGCAATTTGCTGATCTTCTCTCGCGAGATGCGCAGGCGCAGCGGGTCCTCATGCTGCAGGGGGGCAACATCTTCCCAGGGGATGATGCTCTCCGGCAGGCGGCGGTGCAGCCGGCGGACGAGGGCATGGACCGGTCGTTCCACGCCCAGACGCCGCAGCAGTCCCCGCCCCCCCACGTCCACCCCGCTCAGACAGAAACGGTCCTCCACACGCATGATCTGCAGGTCGTTGACCCGCACCACGCGCCGGCCCTCGGTATCCACGATCTGGCGGTCCAGGACCCGCCCGGCCAGCGGCAGTTCGTCGCCGCGCGGCGTGTAGGGCCGGATATTCTCCTTGGGGACCTTGAGCACGATGCTGGGGAATAGCTCGCTGACCTGCTCGGCAGAGATGAATTGGGCCGGCGCGCCATGATCCTTCAGCGCCAGCGCCACGACAGGGGGAAACGGCTGTTCCAGGTTTCCCACCAGGATGTCGGCGCACCTGCCCACAGGGCGGCTCCAGGCATCCCAAACCTTGCGACCTTGAACCTGGCTCAAGTACAGCATGGGTCCTTCCTCCTGAGGTAAGATATGATGGAGACGCCACCGGCCAGGCACGGAAAAGGGCCGCAGAACGAACTGCGGCCCCTGGCAACTCCTGAAACCTCAGCGAGGAAGGGCGATCAGTCCGCTCTGCTGGACCCCTTTTGCCATGTACAGCGTTTGGACGGGTCTACGGCGTCCCGCTCTGTTTTGCTGGTTTCTCTGGGTGATTCAAACATCGTGTCTCATAAAGGCCTCAGTGCAGGGAGGCCGCCTGGGCAAATAAGCCAGCTCTCACAGGTTGTACAATTATAAGCCAGTCGCCTTTTTTGTCAAGCCAGCCAGGCGAAGTCCGATCTCCCCGTCTACCAATCTCGGTAGATCACAATTGCTCGCGGCGGATTGCCAAATCCGCCGCCGGGCTGCTGGATCTGACGATCCAGCAGGAGCAAATGTGATGTGCTGAATCTACCAACCGCCAACCTCCCCCCATTCTGGCACGCGCACCTCCTGCACGCCCAGCGCCCGCACCTCCTCGGCCAGCACGAGGGCCGCCTCCTCTTCCCCGTGCACCAGGAAGACCTGGCGCAGCCGCTGGCGGTCGAAACCCTGCAGCCAACCCAGCAGTTCGCCCTGGTCGGCATGGGCGCTGTAGCCCTCGATGCTTTCCACATCCGCTCGCACGAGGTGCTCTTCGCCAAAGATGCGCACCCGTTCCTGGCCGTCGAGGATACGCCGGCCCAACGTGTGCTCGGCCTGGAAGCCAACGAAGAGGATGGTGTTGGCCGGATCGCCAATGGTGTTCTTCAGGTGATGGAGGATGCGTCCCGCCTCGCACATGCCCGAAGCGCTGATGATAATCGCCGAATCCTGCCGGAAGTTGAGAGCCTTGGAATCCTCCACGTCGCGGATGTAACGCAATCGCCGAAAGCCGAAAGGATCGCGCTGATGGTCGCTGTTGAGGAACTCGCGCATCTCCTCGTCATAGCATTCGGGATGCAGTCGGAAAATCTCGGTCACATTGACCGCCAGGGGGCTGTCCACGAAGACAGGAAGGTCAGGGATCTTGTGGGCGTCGGCCAGGCGGTGCAGCGCGTAAACCAGCCCCTGCGTGCGCCCCACGGCGAAGGCGGGGATGACCACCTTGCCCCGTCGCCGGTAGGTGTCGTTGATCACGCGGCGCAGCGTGCGCTCCGCCTCCTCCCGGCTCTCGTGAGTGCGGTTGCCGTAGGTGCTTTCCATGATCAACACATCCGCCTGCTGCACCTTCTCCGGATCGCGCAGGATGGGCAGACCCGGCCGGCCCAGGTCGCCGGAGAAGACCAGCCGCCGCGCCTGGCCTTTCTCCTCGATATCCAACACGGTGATGGCCGAACCCAGGATATGACCGGCGTCGAGGAAGGTCAGCCGCACGCCGGGAGCCACCGCGAAAGGCCGTCCGTAGCCAATGGTGACGAAGTGGGGGAGGGAGGCTTCGGCGTCCTGGCAGGTGTAGAGCGGCTCCACCGGCGGCAACCCCTGGCGTTGGCGGTGCTTGTTGACGTAAGCCACGTCCTGCTCATGGATAGCGCCGCTGTCGCGCAGCATGGCCGCGCACAGGTCACGCGTCGCCGACGTACACCAGATCGGCCCCTGGAAACCCTGCTTGACCAGGTTGGGGATGTTGCCCGAATGGTCAATGTGGGCATGGGAGAGGATCACGCCATCAATACCGGCCGCATCGAAAGGGAAGTTGAGGTTGCGCTCGTAGGTCTCCTTGCGACGGCCCTGGAAGAGGCCGCAATCGAGCAAGAGCCGCGCCCCATTGGCCTCCACCAGGTGCATGGAGCCGGTGACGGTGCGTGTAGCGCCGAGAAACGTGAGTGGCATGGTAGTTGTCCCTCTTCTACCCCGAAAATAGAGGCTTGTAGGGCAACTGCTCGCAGTTGCCCTACTAATGCACGGACACGACGACGAGCCGATGGTCCGATGCCATGGACGGAAGCACCTCAGCCACCGTGGGCCGCAAATCCCGCACCCAGACGAAGTCAATGCGGCTCGCAGGCCTTTCCGCAGGCGAAGTGAACAGCGGCTCGGCGCCGGTGGCAATGAAGGGGTCCACGAAGCCCGCGCGGGCGATGCGCTCGTAGACGGGCGAAGCGGGCGTGGAGTTGAAGTCGCCGCCGAAGAGGGCCGGACCCGGATGCTCTGCGATGAAGGCCAGTGCCACCTCCAGTTGCCTGGCCCGCTCCTCGGGCGAGAGCCCCAGCCAGATGCCGAAAGCGTTGACCGGGCCGCGGCCGGTGTCCAGCCTGGCCCAGACGATGCCCGTCTGCTCCTCCTCGCTGGGCAGCAGCCGCCCGCCCTGTTCCAGCAGCGGGTAGCGGGACAACAGGGCAATGCCGGTCAAGCCTTCCACACAGGGCAGATAGACCTCCCGCATGTGCAACCGCCGCGCCAGCCACAGGGCGTTGTCCACGCCGTAGGAGGTGATGCGGGCCGCGTCCACCTCCTGCAGGAAGACGACGTCGGCGCCGCTCTCCTCGATGGTGCGGGCCTGCGCTTCCAGGCTGAGCTGCCAGGGGGTGTTGTAGCCGTAGTGGATGTTGTAGGTGGCGGCGCGCAGGGTGGCGGCGGGCTCAGGCGTCGGCAACGATGGCGGCCAGGCGACGGCGGCGCAGAGGATGACCAGCAGCAGCGGCACGAGGGCAAGCTGCCACAGCGGTGCTGCCAAGGGCCTGGGCCATGCCGGTTGCCCCCGCCGCAGAGCGGCCATTGTGACAATCAGCACGGCGACGAAGAGGACAGGCCGCCCCATGCCGCGGAAGAATTGCAGGGTGTAGGCATAAGTGAAGGCGAAAGCGTAGGCGAAGTTGAGCAGCAGGAAGAGGAGGAGCCCCAGCGCCAACCCCAGGCCGGGGCAGCGATGCGCTTTCTCCCCGCGCGCACGCAGCGCGCCTCCGAGCAACAGCAGCAGCATCCCCTGAGCCAGCAGCAACCCGGCCGCGGCCAGGGGCGGCGCGGCCTCGAAGCCGACGATCACCGCCAGCAGGGTGAACAGGACAAGCCAGGCTGCGCGGCGACCCTCACCCAACTGCAGCCGCCTGTACCCGTCGGTGACATAGGCCAGCCAGGCCAGCAATGTGACCAGCATCAACAGCGGGGCAACGACAGCGTAGCGGACGCCGCTGAGGCGGGCGATGGCGTTGGGGAAGTCGAGCAGCGAGGTCTCCAGGAAGAGCGCCGCGCCCACGGCCAGCCCGCCGAGGATGCCCAGCCGCGCCTGTGGTTCGGCCTCTTCCTCAGCGCGACGCAGGACGGCCCAGGCGACGGCGGCCAGGGCCAGCGACAGCACTGCCTGCAGCGGCAACCACCATGCGCGCAGGCCGAGGTCAAACGTATGGCCCAGTGTGCGCAGCAGTTGGTCGCCGGCCAGGGCGGCGATGAAGGTGGGCATGAAGAGGCGGGGCCGTGTGCGCACCAGCGTGGCCATGTAAAGCGAGCCGGCGGCGATAAGCACCCCGGCGGCCAGCCGCACGTTGGCGTCGTTGACCGTCAGCGGGATGCGGGCGGCGAAGGCCAGCAGTGCGCTGGCAAAAAGCGTCCGCCGCCAGGCGCGTTCCCCCCGCGGCGTCAGCAGCGGGCACAGGAAGGCCAACAGGACCAGCAGCACCTTGACCACGGCGGCCAGGGTGATCGGCCCCTCGAAGATGGCGTCGTAGATGACGCCGAAGAGCACGGAGAATAGCACCCGCACCGCCTGGAGGAAGAGGAGCAGCACCGCGGTGGCTTCGATGGCACGGAGTGTGGTTCGTCTGTTCATGGTTCAGTCTCCTTGCTGGAGGTAAGGAGCGACTGCTCGATTTCAGCGATCAGGAAAGGCAGATTTGGCCTGGTGAAGCTGAGATCGGGGGCGGGAACGCGATGATGCCGCATTTCAGGGGGGACGTGCTTGTGGTGAGGATCGGTGCTCGCCAAGGTAGGATCGGTAGGATGTGGATTTGGTGATATCATGCTGTCACGGTGGACTTGATTTGGATGGCTATGGGTTGCCTGGCAAGGCAATTGTAGCACAAAGGCGGGTATTGGTCAATGCTGGGGCATGAATGGGATGTATTTCACTTTAGTGGCGAGAGCGAGAGCCAGCCTGGCCTGTGTCATTGCGAGTTGGCCATGGCGCGGCCCGCCATTCTAAAGGACAGAAACTTCCTGGTGTCATTGCAAGGCGGCGGTTTTCCGCCGAAGCAATCCCCAAGTCCCGAGTCGGAGATTGCTTCGCTCCGCTCGCAATGACATTTCCAAAAAACTGAAATGCACCCGCATGAATGGAGGCGAACGTCCAGCCGCGAGCGACGATTCCCCTGTCCATCATCCCCCTTCGTCCTCAACCCACTCTTCATCCCCCACCTCCTCGCCCGCTTCCAGAGGCTCAATGAGGGTGCGGGCTTCGGCCTCGAACTCCTGTGGCACCTGCACCTTCACCTCGCCCAGGCCGTCTATGATGATGCCGATGACCGGCCCGGCCGATTCGTAACTCAACAGGGCAGGGATGCCCGCCGCCTCCAGCTTGCCCTTGATCACCTCCGCCTCCAACAGGCCCATGGAGACGTAAACGACAACCAGTTCGGGCACAGTTGTTCCCCTTCTTTCCCTTGCTTCCCTCACTCGCCCTTGAGTTCCACGTCGGCAGGCATGCCCGGCTTCAGGGCCAGGTCAGGGTTGGGCAGCGTGATGCGCACAGCAAAGACCGTGTTCACACGCTCCTCTTGCGTCTGCACGTTGCGGGGAGTAAACTCCGCCTGCGAGGCGATGGAGCTGACATGGCCTGCAAAGACGCGGCCGGGGAACGAGTCCACCGTCACCGCCACCTCCTGTCCCAAACGCACCCGGCCAATGCGATCGGTGGGCACGTAGATGAGCACCTCCACCTGACGGAGATCGGCGATGGTCAGCAGGGGCAGGCCGGGCAAAGCCGTCTCGCCGGCCTCGATGACCTGACTGGTGACCAGCCCGGCCAGGGGACTGCGCAGGGCCAGTTTGTCCCGCCGCACGCGGAGCAACTCCAACGCCGCCTCCGCCTGGCGCACCTGCGCTTCGGCCACAGCCACCGCCTCTGGACGAGAACCGGCTTGCAGCAAGGCCAGTTCCGCCTGTGCCAGTTCCAGGGCCGCCTCGGCCAGCCTGACCTGGGACTCCGCCGCATGTACCTGGGCCTCCAAGGCCAGCGGCCTCTCCCGCATGGCCTCCAGAGCGGCCAGCGTTTGCTGGGCACCGGCCTGAGCGGCTTGCGCCGCGGCCAGCCGTTCCCGGGCGGCTTCCAGTTGCTTCTCGTAGGCCGCGGCCTCCGTCTTCTCCCGATCGGAACCGGAGGGATTGCCGCTATCGCGCACGATCTCGGCCATCTTCACCGCCGCCTGCGCCTGCTCGACCTGATGGGCCAGCAATCGCACCTGGCTGCGCGCGGCATCAATCGCCGCCGCCAGCTCCTGTGGGTTATCGCGCATGGCCTCGGCATTGCGCAGGGCGGTGCGGGCCCCTTCCAACTGCGCTTCAGCCTGGGCTACAGCCGCCTCCGCCGCCTGCACCTCCGCCGCACGCGGGCCGGCTTTCACCTGGGCCAGGTTGGCCTGGGCTGCCTTCACTGCCGCCTCAGCCTGGGCCAAATCGGCCAGCACCCCCGTCTCGTCCAGTTGAACCAGCAACTGCCCCGCCTGCACCTCGTCCCCTTTTGCGGCGAAAAGTCCCACCACGCGGCCGCTCAGCTCGGCGGCCACGGTCACCTCATCCGCCTCGATTGTGCCAGCGGCGACAATGGGAGCAGGGCCGGCGTCCGTTTCGGCCACGCCCAGCCAGCGTGCAGCCTGACCCGCCCATGCTTTAAGCAGATCCCAGCCGGTGTGCAGGGCGCGGGCCTCCTTTTTCCCTTCTTTCCCTCCGAAGTCCGCGTCGGCCGGCATTCCCGGCTTCAGCGCATGGTCGGGATTAGGCAGTGCGATCTCCACGCCGAAGACGAGCTGCACCCGCTCCTGCTGCGTGGCTACGTTGCGCGGGGTGAACTCCGCCTCGTCGGCGATGCGCGTCACCCGCCCGGCGAAGACGCGGCCGGGGAAGGAATCGACACGCACCTCCACCTCCTGCCCCAGCCGCACGGCTCCCAGCCGGTCCTGGGGCACATACACGGTCAGGCTCACCTGGTCCAGGTCGGCAATTTCCAGCAGCGTGCTACCCGGCTGTGCCACTTCCCCGGCATGGACAGGGCAGGCAACCACCTGCCCCGCCCGCGGGGCGCGCAGCCACAGCTTATCCCGCTGGACGAGCAACGCCTGCAATGCTGCCTGCGCCTGCTCCAACCCGGCCCTGGCCTGGGCCCTTTGCTCCTGAGTGGCCCCTTCCTGCACTGCCTCCAGCGCCGCCTGAGCCGCCAGCACAGCCGCCTCCGCGCTGCGGTACCCTGTCTCGGCGGCATCCACCTGCGCTTGCAGTTGCTGAGGATTGTCCCGCTGCGCCAGCAGATGGGCCAGCGCCTGCTGCGCTGCGCGGAGGGCTTCTTCCGCTGCCCGCTCTGCCTCGTGCGCCTGCCAGACGCGCTGGCTGGTCAGGTTCCATTGCAGGCTGGCGGCCTTGATCTTGTCACCGCCTACGTCCACATGCACGGTAGTCGTGCCGCCGCCAGGCACAGGCACGGACACATCCACACCCTCCTTCAGCAATTGCACCGTGCGGCCCCAGAACTCCAACTCCAGATCGGCCGCCTGCGCCTCTGCCCGCGCCGCTGCCAGTTCGTGTTCGGCCACCTGTACGTCGGTACGGGCGGCGATGATCTGCACATCAAGGTCCTGGGGGTGATCGCGCAGGGCCTGGGCGTCGAGCCAGGCCTGACGAGCAGCCTGGCGCGCGGCTTCCGCCTGGGCGACGGCAGCCTGGGCCCGCCGCAACTCCTCCGCACGGGCCGGAGCCTGCACCCACGCCAGTTGCGCTTCGGCCACGGCCACCGCCGCCTGCGCCTGGGCGATCTGAGCCTCCAGCAGCGCCTCGTCCAACCGCACCACCACCTGCCCGGCCTGCACGACGTCACCCTCCCCGGCCAGAAGCTCCACGACGCGGCCGCCGCTCTCCGTGGTCACCGTCACCTTGCTCGCCTCAACGGTGCCGGAGGCGATCAATCCCCCGGCTTCTGCCGCCGTGGAACGATCCCAGCGGGCCAGAAGCGACTGCACCAGGTCAGGGCGCGTACGCCAGGCCCACCAGGCAGCCCAGCCTGTGGCGGCCAACAGGGTCAGGGCAAGCAGCACAGAGACCGTTCGCTTCATGACCTCCCTCGCAAGCACCAACCAGCGTATCAATCCCCCAATCTACCATCCCACCAACCTACCAGACACTCAGCGCCGGCACGATAAAGCCGAACAGACAGATGAGATCGAGAATGACCAGCCCGATAAAGGGCAGGGCAAAGAGCCAGCCATCCAGGCGGCGCGGCAGCCAGGGACGCAGGAACAGCCCACCGGCCCCGAGGGCAGAGAACAGCAGCGGCCAGGTGGGCCAGTCGCCTGTCGCCAGACCCACGGCCGCCAGGACCAGGACAAGGAGGGCCAGCAGGGCGGCCAAAGCGCGGCTCACCGCTGGCCGCAGCGCCTCCCGCCAGCCCAGGGCGAAGGCCAGGCCGATGGGCACCAGCGCCGGGAACAGGTAACGCCCCTGATGCTGCACGAAAGTAATATTATAGGCCAGGTACTGCAACACCGTCCAGCCAAGCCACACGCCCATCAGCACCAAACCCCCTCTGCTCCCCTGCTCCCTCGCTCCTCCGCCCCTCCGCTCCCCTGCTCCCTCGCTCCCCCGCCCCTCCGCTCCTCCGCTCCTCCGCCCCTTCAGTCCCCTCTTTTCCCTTCTTCCCCTCTTCTCCTTCCCTCCCCATCCTGCCCACAAGCCGCACTTCCTCGCCCCAAGCCCCAGCAACCCTGCCATCACGACCCCGCTCAGCAACCCCAGGGCCAGGTAGATACGGTTGTCCACGAACAGGCCCATCCAGCCGAACACCCCCCAGAAGCTCTTGAAGGAGAACCCGGCGAAGCGGCGCAGGAAGTCCGCCCAGCCGTAGGTGGCAATCCACCCGGCGGTGCGCGGCTGGCCCACGACGATGGCGTTATGCCAGCGCAGGCCCAAGGGGTCCGGCCAGCCGTAGACGGCCATGTTGCGCGCATACCAGGGCAGAGCGATGAGCAAAGCCGGCAGGAGAAGCGCCAACAGTTGCTGCGCCAGCAAACGGCAGGTCGTGATGCGTGGTGCGCGGTGCATAAGGCACCAACGCCAGATGACAGCGGCAAGGGCCACGGGCAAGGCGGCGTAGGCGGTGGTCTTGGTCACCAGCACCAGCCCCAAAAGGATACCCATCCACACCATGCGCCTCTGAGTTCCCCGGAGTTCCCCCAAGTTCCCCTGAGCCCCCCCTTTTCCTTCGCTTCCCCTCTTTCCCTCCCTTCCTTCAACCCCCTCAGACCCTTCCAGCACATGCTGCACCGCCAACAAGGCGACCGCGGCCAGCAACAGCTCCGCCAGCGTATCGTTCTCCACCCCCGCCGTCATGGCCACGTGCATAGGCAGGAAGGCGACGAAGGCTGCCGTGCCCAGGGCCAGGGCAGGTTGCCTCGGGAAGATCGCCCGCACCAGGCGGTAGGCGAACAGCAGCAGCCCGGCGCCCAGGGCCACCGAGAGCAGCCGCAGCGCCAGGGGCTCTCCCCCGCTCAGCCAGTATACCGGCACGGCCAGCAGGTAATAGAGCGGCGGCTGATGGGATTCGTAGCGGATGGGGTCTATGGGAAGGTCGGGAGGAAAGCGGCGGGCTTTCAGCTCCTCCAGGTAATCGTGGGGATAATCGCCCATCTGCAGGACGGGGAAGCGCCCCGTTTCGGCGAGATGGCGCACGTAGTTGTAATGGGCCGGCTCATCCGGCACCTGCCAGGCAGGGGTGTAGGCGGCGTAGAGAATACCTATGCCCAGGTAGACCAGAAGGATAACGGCCAGAATCAGCAGATCACGGTTTGCTCTCGCTGGGCTGTCAAGTCCAGCGGGAAAGCGGCGGCCCCGGCTATCTGCTGTAAGCCTTTGTGATCCACTGAGAATCGCAGAGACGGCGCCACGTGTCTTGCCCATGAACTTATTGTAACGCATCTGGAACACAAATGCAAACCCTCGCTTGACTGCTGTGCGCTTGCCGCTGAACCTTTTGCAGCCCTCCCCGGTGAGAACTTCGGGTTTTTGACAAAGTAGCCGGTTGCGTTTATAATAGTCACGGTTTTCATCCCCCAGTTCTATCCTGACCCGAGCGAAAGGAGGTGCCTGCCTGGAAAAGCTGCTGTCGCTCCATGGACAGGGGTCCGTGGAGCAAGGGGGTAGGTTCCCCGCAACGAGCGGACACGTGCGCGATGGCGCACACAGCCTTGAGCAACCTGACCAGGAGGAGAATACTCAATGAAAGCCTATCGAATCCTCAGCGTACTATCGGTTCTCGTCATCGCCTCACTGCTCCTCACCGCCTGTCCGCAACCCACTCCGCAGGTCATCGAAGTACCAAAGGAAGTGGTAGTCGAGAAGAAAGTGGTTGAGACTGTGGAGGTGGTGAAGGAGGTTCCTGTAGAGAAAATCGTCAAGGAGACGGTGGTGGTCACCCCAACCCCCCTGCCGGAGGAGGTGTTCATCTTCGGCCGCGGCGGTGACTCGGTGCAACTGGACCCGGCAGTGGTCACCGACGGCGAGAGCTTCCGCGTCACCGGCCAGATCCTCGAACCCCTCTTCCAGTACGAGGACGGCGGCACCAGACCCATCCCGGCCCTGGCTACCGGCTACGAGGCCTCTCCCGATGGCAGAGAGTGGACCATCTTCCTCCGCCCAGGCGTCTGGTTCCACGACGGCACCCCCTTCAACGCCGAAGCCGTCAAGCTCAACTTCGAACGCCAGTGGAAGACCGACCACCCCCTGCACTTCCCAGAACAGGTCTACGAGTACTGGGAATACATGTTCAACGGCTTCGACGAGGACTGCCTGATCACCAGCATTGACGTCGTGGACGACCTCACCCTCAGGATCACCCTGCGCGAACCCCTGGCCCCCCTGCTGGCCAACCTGGCTATGGACATGTTCGCCATCTCCAGCCCCGCAGCTCTGGAGAAGTACGGCCCCGACTACGGCACCCCCGCCGTCGGCGCTGTGGGCACCGGCCCCTTCAAGTTCGTGGAATGGGTTGAGGACGACCACATCACCGTGGAAGCCAATAAGGACTACTGGGGCGGCCCCCCCACCATTGACAAGATCATCTGGCGCGTCATCCCCGACGACTCCGCCCGCTATCTGGCCCTCAAGGCCGGCGAGATCCACGCCATGGAACAGGCCGGCATCGAGGACATCAGGGACTGCGAGGCCGACCCCAACTGCTACATCCAGGCCACCGGCCTCAACACCGCCTACCTGGCCTTCAACTACCATATCAAGGAGTTCCAGGACCCCAGGGTGCGTGAAGCCGTCTTCCATGCCATTGACCGCCACGCCCTCAAGGACGCCTTCTACGGCGAATACGGCGAGGTGGCCTCCACCTTCCTCCATCCTTCCATGTGGGGACGCCCGAAGCTCGAAGACTGGACCTACGACCCTGATCTGTCCAGGCAACTCCTGGCCGAGGCCGGCTTCCCCGACGGCCTCAAGGAAGTCACCAACCTGGACACCGGCGAGGTAAGGCCCCTCAAGTTCTACTACATGCCCGTCACCCGCTTCTACTACCCCAGCCCCAAGGAGATCGGCGAGGCCATGGCTGCCGACCTGGCCAAGGCCGGCATCGTCACCGAACTGGTGCTGGAGGGCGACTGGCCCACCTACCTGGCCGCCCGACGGGAAGGCCGCCTCTACGGTCTCTACATGCTCGGCTGGGGCGGCGACAACGGCGACCCCGACAACTTCCTCAACTACTTCTTCGGCGGCCTCAGCAGGCCCGGCCAGATCAAGGAACCCGACCCCCGCGAGGGCTACTACGCCAACCAGAAGGTGGCGGAGTTGCTCTACCAGGCAGCCACCGAGCCTGACCAGGCCAAGCGCGCCCCGTTGTACGAGGAAGTGGAACGCCTGCTGCACGAGGACCGCGCCCGCCTGTGGGTGATGCACAACAACACCCCGCGCCTGTTCAATGCCCGGGTCACCGGCTTCGTGGTGCAGCCGGTGGGGGCGGACAAGTACGAGAGGGTCGTGATCAAAGACTGAAGCAGGTGCGGTGGCTCCTTTATCGCACCAGGCTCGGGCTCTGTCACGAGCCCCGCAGGACAGCACAAAGGGGGTGCGGGGATGACCCCGCACCCCTAAGCTAAAGGCCCAGGGTCGAATCTGGGCCCAGAGCAAAAGGAGGTACTTCAGTGAAAACTTGCAAGATGTTGGCCATAATGACGGCGCTTCTCGTCGCCGCCCTGCTCCTCACCGCCTGCCCGCAGGCCACCCCTCAGGTTCAGGTGGTGAAGGAAACGGTCATCGTGGAGAAAGAGGTGCCCGTGGAGAAAGAGGTCGTGGTTGTGGCCACGCCGGCCCCCTTGGGCAAGATCATCGTGGGCACCAATGCCGAATACCCGCCCTTCGAGTACGTGGATGAGACGGGGAAGATCGTCGGCTTTGACCCCGATCTCTTCGACGCCATCGCCAAGGCAGCAGGCTTCGAGTACGAGTTCGTCAACACCAAGTGGGACGGCATCTTCGTGGCCCTGGCCTCGGGTGAATTCGACGCCGTGATGTCTGCCGCCACCATCACCGATGAGCGCAAGCAGACGGTGGACTTCAGCGCGCCGTACTTCAACGCCGGGCAGATGATCACCGTACGCGCCGACGAGACGGAGATCACAGGGCCCGAGGACTTGCCCGGGCACTACGTGGGAGTGCAGCTTGGCACCACCGGCGACATCGCCGCCACAGCCATCGTCGGCAACGAGTACATGAAACGCTACGAGGAGATCACCCTGGCCATGCAGGCACTGGCCAACGGTGACGTGGACGCCGTGGTCAACGATGGCCCCACTTCGGCGGACATCGTCAAGGCCAACCCAGAGCTGAACCTGAAGATGGTGGGCAGCCCCTTCACCGACGAGTTCTATGGCATCGCCGTGCGCAAGGATCGGCCGGAGGTGCTGGCAGCCATCAACACCGGCCTGGCCATCGTGCGCGGCGATGGCACCTACGAAGCCATCTATGAGAAGTGGTTCGGCGTGCCCAAGCCGAAGGTGGCCGAGGTTGAGCCGCTCATCATCGGCACCACCGACTCAGTCACCGACCTCGACCCGGCCAATTCCTACGACTTCCACACCTGGGAGATCCACCACAACACCATGGACACCCTCCTCACTTACATCCCCGGCACCACCGAGCTGCAACCTGGCCTGGCCGAGTCGTATGCAGTGAGCGACGATGGACTGGAATACACCTTCACCTTGCGCAAAGGGCTGAAGTTCCCCGACGGCACCCCCTTCAACGCCGACGCTGTGGTCTGGTCCATCAACCGCGTGATGCGGCTGGAGGGTGACCCGAGCTGGCTGGTGACCTCCTTCGTGGATTATGTCGAGGCAGTGGATGAGTACACGGTGAAGTTCGTGCTCCAGAACCCCGTCGGCTTCTTCCCGCTGGTGGTGGCCACCCCGCCCTACTCGCCGGTGAGCCCGGAGTGCTATCCGGAGGATGACTTCGATATTGACAGCACCTGCGGTGGCATCGGCCCCTACCTGATCAAGAGTTGGGAGCGGGACGTGGAGATGGTGCTGGAGGCTAACCCCGACTACTACGGCAAGCCGCCGGCCTATCCGAGCATCGTGGTGCGCTACTTCGCCGACTCCACCGCCATGCGGCTGGCCCTGGAGGCAGGGGACATAGACGTGGCCTGGAAGACGCTGACCCCCTCGGACTATCAGGACCTGGAGGGCAATCCCAACTTCAACGTCATCACAGGCCCTGGCGCCTACATCCGCTACATCTGCTTCAACACCACCACCCCGCCGTTCGATGATAAGCGCGTGCGACAGGCCATCTCCCTGGCCATTGACCGCAGCGCCATCTCGGACGTGGTCTTCCAGGGCACCCATCAGAACCTCTATAGCATGGTGCCCATGGGCATGGCCGGCCACATAGACGCCTTTGGCGAGCGGGACCTGGAGAGAGCGAAGGCCCTGCTGGCCGAGGCCGGCTTCGATGCGAGCAACCCGCTGGTGATGGACTTCTGGTGGACGCCGGATCACTACGGCCCGACCGAAGGCGATGTGGCCGCGATGATGAAGCAGGCCCTGGAAGAGACAGGCGTGATCAAAGTCAACCTGCAATCTGCCGAGTGGGCCACCTACACCGATTACTTCGGCCCGGGAACCATGCCGGTCTTCCTGCTGGGATGGTATCCCGACTATCTGGACCCCGACAACTACGTCTGGTCCTTCGCCCACACCGACGCCTCGGAGGACCTGGGCATCTTCTACAGCAACCCGGATATGGATGCCCTCTTGCTGCAGGCCCAGACGGAGACGGAGACGGATACACGGCTGGAGCTGTACAAGCAGATCCAGGAGCTTTGGACCACCGAGGTTCCCACCATCCCCTTCATCCAGGGGAAGCTGCTGGTCGTGACGCGGAAGAACGTCAGCGGGGTTGTGCTGGACCCGACCATGTTCCTGCACTACTTCACGCTGACGAAGTAGTCGTCTGGCCTCTGCCGATGGGAATCTAGCTGAGCAAAGAGGGGTTTTGGGGAGTTCCCGCCCCAAAACCCCTCTCTTTTGTCTGGATAGGATCATGAGTTCGCTGCGCGCCTATATCATCACCCGTGTGCTGCTCACCATCCCCATGGTGCTCATCCTACTGGTGCTGGTCTTTGTCCTGCTGCGGGTGATGCCCGGTGATCCCATCAAGGCCACCATGCGGCCCGGCGTGCCAGAGGAGTATCTGGACCAGATTCGGCACGCCCAGGGGCTCGACCGGCCGCTGCTGATCAACCTGAGGGGCAGTGCGGCCACGGTGTCGGAGCCCGTGGTTGTGCTCTATGCCGAGCACGATGAGGCCAGTGCCCCCGTCATGCTCGTTCGCCAGGGACAGCAGTTCCCGGTTACCGACCGCTCCACTGAGGGAGGCGAAGATTGGCTACGCGTCTCCATTGACGTGGGCGAGCAGGTCTGGGTGGAACAGGAGAAGCTGAAATGGCTGCGCCGGGTCGAATTCCATTTCAAGACGGTCAAGGATGCGGGCGCCCCCCCTGTGGAGGGCAATTGGAATCTGGTGACCATGCTTCAGGGCGGACTGGAAGGCTGGGGACGCACCGAGGCCTTCCGCGTGCACATCAATCCCCTGGACAGCCAGTTCTTCAATTACCTGTGGGGCCTGATCTCCCGCTTTGACCTGGGGAAGTCTATCACGCTGCGCGGACGCCCTGTGGCGGCCGACCTGGTGCTCAAGTTCCCGGCCACTGTGGAACTCAGCATCTTCGGCATGCTGGTGGCTACGACGGTGGGGGTATTCAGCGGCGCTTTTGCCGCCCAGAAGCGCCGTAGCGCGGCCGACTACGGATTGCGCATCTACAGCATCGTGGCTTACGCCATCCCCATCTTCTGGCTGGGTTTGATGTTTCAACTCATCTTTGGTGTGGGGTTAGGCTGGCTGCCAGTGACGGACCGTGTCTCCACCCAACTGCGTCCTGAAACCATCGCCCAGGTGTACGAATTGGAGCAGCGCCTTACGGGCTCTCTGGGGCAGAAGATTCTCTCCATCACCGATTTCTTCTCTAACTTCCTTATCTTCAACTGCCTGGTGACAGGCCAGTGGAAAAGCCTGGGGGATGCTCTGAAGCACCTGGTCCTGCCCTCCCTGACGCTGGGGCTTTACTTATCCGGGGTCTTCACCCGCCTTACGCGAGCGAACATGCTCGATGTGCTGCAGCAGGATTTCATCACCGCAGCCCGGGCCCGCGGCATCCGGGAAAGAATCGTCGTCTATCGGCACGCCTTGCTCAATGCCTTCATTCCTATACTGACGATGTTCGGCCTGCAATTCGCCTCGCTGCTGGCTGGCGCAGTGCTGACGGAGACGACGTTCAACTGGCCTGGGATGGGCTTGTTCCTGGTCAATCGCATCGTGGACCGCGACTTCCCGGCCATCCAGGGCACGGTGGTCTTCTTCGCCCTGCTCGTGGCCACGGTGAGCCTCATCGTGGACATCATCTACGCGCGCATTGACCCTCGGGTGCGGTATTGATGTGGTAGATTGGCAGGTTGGTAATTCACATGACAGCAACTGTTGCTGAGGTTGAACCTGGCTTGCTGGGGCGCTTCCTGCGCGGCCGCAAGTGGTACGGCGCAGAGTGGTACATGACGGTGATCGGTGGCCTCATCGTCACTTTCATTGTCGTGCTGACCCTGGTATCGTTTCTGACGCCCAACCTGGCCCCCTACAATCCGGAGGCACGCTCCGGCGCTCCTTTCGAACCGCCCAATGCCACCCACCTCTTCGGCACGGACCAACTGGGGCGGGACATCTTCAGCCGCATCATCTACGGCTCTCAGATCGTGCTGCAGGTAGCGCTGCTGTCGGCCAGCTTCTCGCTGGTGGTGGGTGTGCCGATGGGCCTTTTCTCCGGCTTTGCGGGGGGACGAGTAGACCGCGTGCTCTCGCTGGTCATGGACAGCCTCTACTCCTTCCCGGGCCTGATCCTGGCCATTGCCCTGGCCGCCATGCTCGGCGCGGGTGTGCTGAATATCTCCATCGCCATCGCCGTGGTCTATGTGCCCATCTTTTTCCGGCTGGTGCGCGGCCAGGTGCTCTCCATCAAGGAAGAGCTGTACGTGGAGGCGGCCCGAAGCCTGGGGGCGCGCGGGCGCACGATCCTATGGGAGTACATCTTCCCCAATGTCATCCCCTCCATCGTCGTCGTCTTCTCCCTTAACATCGCCGATGCCATCATCACCGAGGCAGGGCTGGCCTTTATCGGTCTCGGAGTAGATCCCTCGCGACCAGATTGGGGCTACGACATCTACCGCGGGCGGGCGGAACTGGTGGGCGGTCGGTGGTGGCCGGTCACCTTCCCCGGCCTGGCCATCGCCCTGGTGGCGTTGGGCTTCAGCATGTTCGGCGAGGGGCTGAGCGAGATCCTGAACCCGAGGTTGACCGAAACATGAGCGAGCCGGTGGTGGAGATACGCCATCTCAATGTAGATTATCCCACCCGCATCGGCGTGGTGCGGGCGGTGGACGATGTGAGCCTGACCATCGAGCGGGGCGAGGTGTTGGGGCTGGTGGGCGAGTCGGGCTGTGGCAAATCCACCCTGGGGATGGCCCTTCTCCGTCTCCTGCGCCCGCCAGGCAGGATCGCTGGCGGCCAGGTCTTTTTCAACGGACGAAATCTGTTGGAGCTTGGCGAGGAGGAGAAGCGCCTGTTGCGGGGAGAGCGCATCTCGATGGTGTTTCAGGATCCCATGACCTGCCTGAACCCGCTGCAGCGGGTCAGCGATCATCTGGTGGAGACCATCCGCACCCACCGGCCCGAGGTGAGCAAGAAAGAGGCCCGCGCCCAGGCGGCGGAGTTGATAGATCGGCTGGGCATCATGACCGAGCGGCTGGACGACTATCCCCATCAATTGAGCGGGGGCATGCGCCAGCGGGTGATGATCGGGCTGGCCCTGGCCCTGAATGCCGACCTGATCATCGCCGACGAGCCGACGACTTCGCTGGACGTCATCGTTGAAGCTCAATTCCTGGAACTGCTCCGAGAACTGCAACAGCAATTCAACCTGACCATCCTGCTCATCACCCACAACATCGGCGTGGTGGCCGAGCTGGCCGATCGGGTGGCGGTCATGTACGCCGCCAAGCTGGTGGAGCTGGGGGACGTGTACCCGCTGTTCGATGCCCCGCTGCATCCCTATACCAGAGGGCTGCTGAGGTCGGTGCCCAATATCCGGCTCACCGATGATGATCTGGAGATCATGTCGGGGGTGCCGCCTGATCTGTACAACCCACCCCCTGGATGCCGGTTTCATCCCCGCTGTGCCCAGGTCATGGATCGCTGCCGCCTCGAGGAGCCGCCGTTCAGGGAGGTGCAACCAGGACGCTCGGTTGCCTGCTGGCTGTATTGATTGCGGATTGCGGAATGCAGAATGTTGATTGGGAGCGAGGTGATGTCGGATAATCTCGTCGAAGTGCGAGGCCTGAAAAAGTGGTTTCCCGTGCAGAAGGGCTTCATCGAGCGGCTGGTAACCCGCGAGCGGCAGTTCGTGCACGCCGTGGACGGGATTGACTTCCAGATTCGTCACGGCGAGGTCTTCGGACTGGCCGGGGAAAGCGGCAGCGGCAAGACCACCACCGGGCGGCTGATCCTGCGCCTGGTGGAGCCCACCGAGGGAAGCATCGTCTTCGATGGGGTGAACCTGGCCTCGCTGGGCGATGAAGAGATGCGTCGCCTGCGCCAGCGAATGCAGGTGATCTTCCAGGACCCCTTTGCCTCGCTCAACCCGCGCATGAAGATCGGGGATGCCATCGGCCACAGCCTGGAGATATTCAAGGTGGCCACGGGGGAGGAGAAGCGCCAGCGCGTGCTCGACATGATGGAGCGAGTGGGCTTGACACCGGCCCGCTTTTTCTACGATAAGTACCCGCACCAGGTGAGCGGCGGGCAGCGCCAGCGCATTGTGCTGGCCAGGGCGCTGATGCTGCACCCTGACCTGGTCGTTGCCGATGAACCCATCGCTATGGCCGATGTCTCCGTGCGCGCCCTTCTCCTGGACCTGATGCTACAGCTTAAGGAGGAGTTCAACCTGACCTATCTTTTCATTACCCATGACCTGGCCACGGCCAAGTACATCTGCGATCGCATCGCCATCATGTATCTGGGGCTGATCTGCGAGATGGGCACGCTGGAACAGGTCTATCGCCACCCACAGCATCCCTATACGCAGGCATTGTTGGCCGCGGTGCCGGTGCCCGACCCTCACGCGCGGCGGGTGAAGAGGCTGCCCAAAGGGGAGATCCCCAATCCTATCAACCCTCCGCCTGGCTGTCGCTTCCACCCTCGCTGTCCTCACGCCACAGCCATATGCAGCGTGGAGGGGCCTTCATTGACTGAGGTCGAGCCAGGGCACCTGGTGGCCTGCCACACCAGATTCCCTGCATGATATACCTCACCCTGAAGGTAGAGCCCTCCCTCAGTCCCTCCCAGGGGGAGGGAGGGGGATTCGTTGAACCTACAGTGACCGTTGCGAGCCCGCAACCCAGGAGTAGTCAATGACCAAATATATCATCCGCCGATTGATTTCTTTGCTCCCCACGTTGCTGGGGGTGACTCTGCTCGTTTTTATGTTCATTCACCTCATCCCCGGCGACCCGGCCGTCGTCATGCTGGGCGAGCACGCCTCTGCGGAAAACGTGAAGCGCATCCGCCAGCAGTTGGGCCTCGATAAGCCGCTTCTTCTGAATTTCGAAGCCCCGGCCCAGGCCCTGCGCGGCGAAATCGGCATCGGCGAAGGGGTCAAAGGGCTTTTCGATTCGCAATACCTGGGCTTCCTCGGGCGGTTGCTGCGCGGCGACCTGGGGCGTTCTGTCCACGAAAAGACGCCCATCGCCGACCTGCTGAAACTGAAGTTCCCGGCCACCATAGAGCTGTCCCTTTTGTCCATGGCTTTTGCCATCGCCGTGGGTATCCCCGCCGGCATCGTCTCTGCTACCCGGCGCAATTCCATTTTCGATGGCCTCAGCATGGTGGGCTCCCTGATCGGCGTGTCCATGCCCATCTTCTGGCTCGGCCTGATGCTCATCTATTTCTTCGGCGTCAAGCTGGGATGGTTCCCCACCTATGGCCGCCTCCCGGTTGACCTGTCGCTGGAGCGTGTCACCGGCCTTTACACCGTGGACAGCATCCTCGCCGGCGATGTCCGGGCCCTGGGGTTGGCGCTCAAACACCTGGTGATGCCCTCTGTGGCCCTGGGCACCATTCCCATGGCCATCATCGCCCGCATGACCCGCTCGGCCATGCTGGAGGTGCTGCAAGAAGACTACATCCGCACGGCCTATGCCAAAGGGTTGAGCGAGAGGACCGTCATCATACGCCATGCCCTGAAAAACGCCTTCCTGCCGGTGATCACGATCATCGGGTTGCAAATCGGTGGCCTGCTGGCAGGGGCCATCATGACCGAAACGGTCTTCTCCTGGCCGGGTGTGGGCAAATGGGTCTACGATGCCATCCTGGCCCGGGATTACCCTGTCGTACAGGTGGCCGTTTTGGTCATCACCCTGCTCATCGCCCTGGTCAATCTGTTGGTGGACATCTCTTACGCCTTTCTGAATCCCAAGATCCGCTTCGAGTGAGTGAGATGAGTGAGACGACCTTTTCGCCTGTGGACACCTCTGTGGATTGGGCGGTGCGTAAACACCGTTCTCTGTGGGGCGATGCCTGGCGTCGCCTGACCTCCCTGAACACGGCGCGCGCCGGCATGGTCATCATCAGCGTCTTGCTGGTGGGAGCCTTGTTGGCCCCCGTAGTGCATCACTACGACCCGAAGACGGACTCCAGCCTCCGCGACCGGCTCAAACCCCCTTCAGGCGAGCACATCCTGGGAACCGACAACCTGGGGCGAGACGTGTTGGTGCGTCTGATTCACGGGGCACGTTATTCGCTGCTTGTGGGCATCATCTCCGTAGGCATAGGACTGCTCATTGGCGGGATATTGGGCCTGCTGGCAGGCTTCGTCGGCAGAGGGCTGGACAATCTCATCATGCGCATCATGGACATCATCCTGGCCTTTCCGGCCATGCTCCTGGCCATCGCCATCGTCGCCGTGCGCGGGCCAGGGCTAAACAACACCATGGTCGCCGTGGGCGTGGTGTTTGTCCCCATCTTCGCCCGGTTGGCTCGCTCCATGGTGCTCTCCATCCGGGAACAGGATTACATCACTGCCGCTACCTGCGTGGGCGTTTCCAGGTTCCGCATTCTGTTTCGGCACATCCTGCCCAATACCCTTTCGCCCATCATCGTGCAATCTACCCTGGGGCTGGGCAGCGCCATCCTCTGGGCAGCAGGGCTGGGTTTCCTGGGACTGGGGCAGCAGCCTCCCAAGCCGGAGTGGGGGGCCATGCTGAGCGATTCCTACAAATTCCTGGCCAAGGGGGCCTGGTGGGTCATCGTTCCCCCCGGCGCGGCCATCATGCTCGCCGTCCTGGGCTTCAACCTGCTGGGCGACGGCCTGCGCGACGCCCTCGATCCGCGGATGCAAACCTGAATTCTTTCCACCTGTGCGGCTGTAGGACAACTGTGAGCAGTTGTCCTACAACCGCACAGGTGGGATCATTTTGGAAAGGAGCAGAGAATTGACCGAGCTTACGAGCGCGACCCCGGAACTGGGGAAAGCAAAGAAGGAACGCATCAGCCTGGCCGACGTGCCCTGGTGGGTGGTGATCATCATCCTCATCGGCATTTACGTGACCTTTGCCGTGCTATCCAACGAGAGATATATCGAGGCCTTTCGTTTCATCCTGCCAGGAGTTAAGATCACCATGCAGGTTACTGTGCTGGCCTATGCCCTGGCCCTGGTCATCGGCCTCATCGCCGGGCTGATGCGTGTGTCCAAGAATCCCGTTCTTTACGCCCTTTCCACCCTCTACGTGGAGATCATCCGTGGCCTGCCCATGCTGGTGATCCTGCTCTATGCCGGCTACGTCATCTCGCCGGCCATCCGCGACGCCACGCATCGGGCCATCACCTTCAGCGACCTGCAGGAGGGCATCATCGGGTTGGCCATCGGCTATGGCGCCTATCTGGCCGAGGTCTACCGGGCGGGGATCGAATCCATCCACCGCGGGCAGATGGAAGCGGCGCGCTCCCTGGGCATGACCTACATGCAGGCCATGCGTTACGTGATCTTGCCGCAGGCCATCCGGCGCATCCTGCCGCCGCTGGGCAACGACTTCATTGCCATGCTCAAAGACTCCTCGCTCATCGCCCTGCTGGCCATCCCTGATCTGTTACAGATGGGGCGGCTTTTCGTTTCGCGCACCTTCCGCGCCTTCGAGGGCTATAACTCGGTGGCCCTGCTCTACCTGGTGATGACCCTCTTCCTCTCCCTCCTGGTGCGCACGATCGAGCGGAGGTGGTCCGTTGGCTGAGAAGAAAAAGCAACTTGGAGACAGGATTATCGAAATCTACGATCTGCGCAAGCACTTCGGCCATGTGGAGGCGGTGAACGGGGTGACCCTGCACGTGAACCGGGGCGAGGTGGTGGTGATCATCGGCCCTTCGGGGTCCGGCAAATCCACCCTGCTGCGCTGCATCAACCATCTGGAGACTCCCACCAGTGGCCAGATCATCATTGACGGCGTGGACATCACGGCCAAAGGCGTGGACATCAACGCCCTGCGCGCCGAGATCGGCATCGTCTTCCAGCAGTTCAACCTCTTCCCCCACCTGACGGCCCTGGAAAACATCACCCTGGCCCAGCGGGTGGTGCGCAAGCGCCGCCGGGAGGAGGCCGAGCGCATCGCTCATGAACTGTTGGCTAAGGTGGGCATTCCGGAGAAGGCCGATGCTTACCCGGATCAGCTTTCGGGCGGGCAGCAGCAGCGAGTGGCCATCGCCCGCGCCCTGGCCATGCAGCCCAAGATCATGCTCTTCGACGAGCCCACCTCGGCGCTGGACCCCGAGATGATCAAAGAGGTGCTGGATGTGATGCTGGAACTGGCCAGGGAAGGCATGACCATGCTCGTCGTCTCGCACGAGATGGGCTTCGCCAGGGCCGCCGCCGACCGCATGATCCTGATGGATGAAGGCGTCATCGTCGAGGAGACCACCCCCGAGGAACTCTTCACCGCCCCCAAGCACGAACGCACCAAACAGTTCCTGAGCAAGATTCTGCACTGACCTTTCGCCACCGCCAGCCGCTGGCCCGACCTGGCAGCGCTGCGGCAAGAATGAAACCACTCATCTTAATACTAACGATGGTTTTGTCATTCTGAGGAGCGCAGCGACGAAGAATCTCGTTCTGGAGTGGCAAAGTGTCGGCTCCGAGGAGATTCTTCGCTCCCCTTCGCCTTCGCTCAGGGCAGGCCCTGCGGTCGCTCAGAATGACAGTAAGCAGCGAACCATCGTTGTAGAATTAATCAGTCCAAAGAGGTGTCTACCCGACGATTTCTGTCACTCCACGGACCGGAGCCGTGGAGCAGGGGGTGGGTGCCCCGCAATCAGTGGACAGGGGCGCGCTGGCATACGCTTTTGAATGCCAAAGGAAGGTTTATCCATGAAAGCCTACAATATCTTCGTTCGCTCATGTCCACTATAGCGAACGGTAAGTAAACGAACAGGCCGGTCAGCGTCGCGGGAAGGCACACAAAGCCGCGACAGGCGAGCTTGAACAGGGGTGAAGGCAAAGCGAAACGGCCTCCACCCCCGGTGGAGAGCGATGATAAGATGGGCCCGGCTTAACCGGCAACCGGGCACACCTCCGCCAAACGAGCGCTCTCCACTCGATCCAATAGGTCGATCGCACTGGCGGCGTCGAGCTGCAGGGCTACCTGAAGTACGTCGAGAGTGCGGTTCCAATGATTTTGATGCCGCCGGTTGAAGAGAAACTCGAATTGGCTGACGTACAACGGCAGATAGACCTTGGAGACGCCGCGATAGGTGCGGATCATCTGGCGCAACCAGGACCAGGTACATTCCATCGTGTTACAATGGACTTCGCACTTCCCATCGCCGTCCAGGTCAAGG
>JARYMM010000120.1 GCA_029907105.1 Anaerolineae bacterium
TGCCGTCCGGCTGCGCTGCCACAGCCTGGTCAATCAACTGCGCCACCCTCTCCAGGTCGAACTCGTCAGGGCCGAGAACGGTGACGTTGACATTCATCTCCTTGGCTGCCTGCTGGATGCCCTTCTCCACCACGCACCAGAAGGAGTCCCAGGCACACAAGGCATGCTGCACCAGGATGAGGTTGACCGGCCTGTCCGGATCGGCCTCGAAGCCGACGCCCGAGGCATCCACGAAGCCAGGGCCGGTGGCCGTCACGGGCAGAGCAGGGCCGATGCCGTAGCGATTGACCATGACCAACATCTGCACAGCACCATAGCCCTGCAGGAAGGGCTGCTGGTCAATGCCGAACAGGGTGGTGCCATCCAGGATGTGGGCATTGATCTCTGGGCTGAGGTCGAAGGTGCCGTGCTTGATGTCGCCCGGACCCAGGCCCGCCGCCTCCATGAAGGCATAGAAGGGGTTGGCCCCGTTCGGCCCCAGGGTCAGGAAGATGTCAGTGTCCGGGTTGGCCGTGTAGTAGTCGTCAATGATCGTCTGCGACTCCGCCGGATCGTTGGTGATGGCCAGCACCTC
>JARYMM010000121.1 GCA_029907105.1 Anaerolineae bacterium
CAGGGTTGAAACCGCTTGAGGTGTGGATACGACCGGCGTCCCGCACGCCATCGCTTCCAACACTTTATTTTGAATCCCAACCCCATAAGAGATAGGCGTCACAGCCAGGGTTGCTCGCTGAAGATAAGGGCGGATGTCATCCACCGTGCCTGTGACAGTGATTCCATTTTTTTGGTTCAGGGACTTAATTTCTGGAGTTGGGTCTTTGCCCACAATCCAGAGTTTCACCTCAGGTTTAACAGCCCAGATATGGGGCATAATCTTGTCTACAAGATCGAGTACCATGGTGACGTTGGCATGGTAGCTCATCTTGCCGCTGACCACCAGCGTATCATTTTCCCGCGGCAGACTCTCATCCGGCACGAAATAACCCAAATCCACGCCATTCGGCAGCACAGAGATCTTCCTGACACGCTCTGCGCCATTCCCAACCAGTGCCAGCAAAGCATCCCGGTCAATGCGGGAGGTGACTAAAGTATGGTCAAATTGACTGGGCAACCACGATTCATAGCGACGCGTACGCCCCAACTCAAAAGCCGTTAGCATCCGGCTGGTAATT
>JARYMM010000122.1 GCA_029907105.1 Anaerolineae bacterium
TTGTTGGCGGTGTGGGTACCGGCGGCACTATTACCGGCATCGCTCAAGCGCTTAAGCCACGGAAGCCCCAGTTGAAAGTGGTGGCGGTGGAACCGGCCGATTCGCCTGTTTTATCAGGAGGGAAACCGGGGCCGCATATGATTCAGGGACTTGGAGCAGGCTTTATTCCTGGAGTGCTGGAACTGTCACTGGTCGATGAAATTATCAAGGTGAGAAACCAGGATGCTTTTGACACCGGGCGACGGCTGGCCCGCGAGGAGGGGATCCTGGCCGGCATATCATCCGGGGCGGCGGCTTATGCGGCTCTGGAGTTGGCGCGGCGTCAGGAAAACCAGGGCAAGCTGATCGTGGCCGTCCTGCCTGATACTGGGGAGAGATACCTGAGCACGCCGTTATTCCAGGAAGAACAGTAGGAGCCTCAGTAAAACTGGTACATAAGTGACCTTTGGGCATACAAAAGCGGAGCTCAAACAATTATAAGGCCGAACATGAGCCGCGTTATATGCCCCAAAGGTCCCCGAAGACGACAAAAGGGGAAAGGTTGCCATGACA
>JARYMM010000123.1 GCA_029907105.1 Anaerolineae bacterium
GCGATGCAGATCCAACTGATAGACACAGGCGGCCTTGGCGAGCAAATCGCCCCAGATGACGGCTCGTTGGTCGTAAATGGCATCCAACATGCGCCCCACTCGGTCATCGTTGAGCTTCTCCGCCCGCTCCAGCTCGGAATAGAGAGCGGGAATGGCATACCGCTCGGCCCAGCCGACCAAGTCATACAAAGCGCCCGGATCGCTGAGCCGGGATTGGGTGACCAATTCGGCGACCAGGCCATGGTCGAGATCTGCCTGCTCCGCGATAGGGCAGTGGTGGTTCACAATCTCCCGCAACCCCAGGCGTTGCAAAACTGGAGTGGTGAGTACCAGAGGACCAATCGTACGGGTCTCGAACTCAACTTCACCCAATTGTTCGGTCATGGGAACACCTCCACGCAGAATAGGTGTCCCCATTTTACCATAAAATCAAATCCTGTTCAAGAAGTGCGGAATACAAGTTATAACCCATTTCCATGAAAAGGGAAAACGGATGGCCGTCTGCAATGTAGCACAGACTCCCCCAGCCTGCTTGAAA
>JARYMM010000124.1 GCA_029907105.1 Anaerolineae bacterium
GGAAGGGATCCGGGTAGGGAGCAAGGTTCGAGTGATCAAGACCCGAGGCGACAAGCTACGAATCAGGGCGGAGGCGAGCATCAAGGCCAAAATCCTGGCGGGAGCGGCGGAGGGCTCCATCCTTGAAGTCATCGGTGGGCCGAAGACGGCAGATGGTTATACGTGGTGGCAGGTGAGGCTGAATTCCACCGTTGGCTGGACGGCCCAGGATTGGCTAGAGCCTCTGAAATGAGTTTTGGCAGCCGCTCAGCCCGCTCGGCCTGGACTGCCAAGTCCAGCCCCCAAGGATTTCTCATCATCGAGGAGATCACTCATGAGCCGATGTATCAACTGTGGATATGACCGTAACCGCGCCGAGGCGAAACACTGTAGGGCCTGCGGGGCTCGCCTGACTTTCCTGGCCCCCGGCGACGTGTTGCAGGGCCGATACAAGATCGTCCAGGTGCTGGGGAAGGGCGGGATGGGCGCTATCTGTCTGGCCCAAGACGAGGGCGCCCTGGGGAGCACGTGCGTCGTCAAGGAGATGATTGACTACTT
>JARYMM010000125.1 GCA_029907105.1 Anaerolineae bacterium
ACTGCTGGCAGTAGTGCTTGGGCAGCAAAAAGTCCTGCCCCATGTGCCACCGGGTGAGGTGCGCGGGGAAGAGGCCAAAGGGCCGCACAAAGGTCACGCGGAAGGTAAAGTCATCGACGATGTCCAGCTTGCACCGCTCCCCGCCCCAGCGCCAGTGCCAGCTGTGCCAGCCGAGCTCGTCGTTGGTGGCGAAATCGACCCACCAGAACTCGACGTCTGCCGTGGTAAGGGGCTGCCCGTCGGACCACTTCATGCCCTTGCGCAGGTGGAAGGTGAAGGTCTTGCCGTCCTCCGAGACCTCCCAGCTCTCAAAGATGTTGGGGACGAGGGTGCGCAAGTCCATGTCCGAGTAGTGGATCATGCGCTCGGCGAGCCACCCGTACTCGAGGTGCCACACGGTGTCGTAGGCGATCAGGCGCACCTCGCCGCCGTAGGTGCCCATCTGCTCGCGCCCGCCGACCACCACCGGGTCCACGGGCAGGCGGTCCTTCAGCGGAGGCAGCGCCCCCGCGGCCACCTTCTCGGCGAGGGCCG
>JARYMM010000126.1 GCA_029907105.1 Anaerolineae bacterium
CATCCCTGGGGGACCTCTGGAAAAACTGCGCGAATCCCCGGCGATTGGGCGTTTTGGTCTGCTCCTGGATGCGGAGAGCAACAGCGCCCTGGTGCGTAAATATATCTGGGAAGGTGCGGCAAAACTGGTTTCCTATCACGATCCACTCGAATTCCCGGATGGCACCACGGACCGATTCAACCTCCTGCGCCCCTTATTGGGGTATGGTCCTGAGAGCATGTATGTGGCGTACAACAAATTCTATGTGCCAGACCTGGCGCATGTGGAGAAGCGCAACGCCTCGCCCGACCGTTCGCACAACGAAACCTGGGACTCGCTGGTGATCACCGGGGTTTTAGGCATTTTGGTTTATCTTTCGGTTTTTACCGCAGTATTCTATTATGGGTTCAAATGGATCAGGTTGATCAACAACCGCCGACAGAAGTTGATGTTTTATTTGTTTGTCCTGTTGGGGGGAGCGATAGGCGCAGTGGGGATGATCCTGTACCGTGGGGTGGAATATTTTGGGGTAGGCATGCCGTTCGGAATGTT
>JARYMM010000127.1 GCA_029907105.1 Anaerolineae bacterium
GCCGCGCCAGGCTCGACTTGCCCGCCCCCGTGTGCCCCACGATAGCGACCTTTTCGCCGGCTGCTACTGAGAGCGAGAACCCATCGAACACCACCTCACGGCCGGTGTAGCTGAAATGCACGTCCACAAAGTCGATCCGCCCGGCCAGCGTTTTGACCGGCTCGGACGCTATCTGAACGACGCGCGGCCCCGCATCCATGAGGGAAAAGACGCGCTCGGCGGCCGAGAGCCCGTCCTGGAACTGGCTCCAGAAGGAGGCCACGCTCGTCATCGGGAACCAGACCATGCCCACCGTCTGCACAAAGAGGAACCATTCGCCAGGCGTCACCAGGCCGCGGAGCTGCGCCGCGCCCCCATAGTAGATGACCAGTGCGACACTGACGCCGATGCCCGTCTCAAGGAGCGGGATGATGGTGTTCATCACCCACCCGCGGATCAGGTTGACTTGATAGGCGCGCCTGTTGACCTTGAGAAAGCCCTCGTAGACCGCCGCCTCCTGCCTAAAGTTCT
>JARYMM010000128.1 GCA_029907105.1 Anaerolineae bacterium
TGCCTGCTATGCTCCAGCTTCCGCGATTGTTGGCGATGATGAGACCGTATATAGATATGTTGGAGTTGCCTGAGGAGATGAGGGGAAGGGAGTGGTTTGTGTGAGGGGTCCAAGTTCCGGGTTCCAAGTTTCAGGTTCCAAGTTTCAAGTTTCAGGTTCCGGGTTCCGAGTTTCAGGTTTCAGGTTTCGAGTTCCAAGTTCCAGGTTTCAAGTTCCTAGTTCCTAGTTCCGAGTTCCAAGTTCCAGGTTTCGGGTTTCGGGTTTCAAGTTTCAGGTTCCGAGTTTCAAGTTTCAAGTTTCAGGTTTCAAGTTCCGAGTTCATAGTTCCAAGTTCCTAGTTCCGGGTTCCAGGTTCCAGGTTTCAGGTTCCTAGTTCCAGGTTTCGGGTTTCAGGTTTTGGGGTCAGGGATTTAGGATTTGGGTTTGGGGGATGGGTTCGAGGAGAAGGGGGGATATCGTGAAAAGCAGGGTTTGACCTATGGTCTCGAGTTTGATGGCTACTTTTTTGC
>JARYMM010000129.1 GCA_029907105.1 Anaerolineae bacterium
TTGTCTCTCCTACTTATCTTCTTGGATGTTTGCGACTCCACAGGAACGGTTCGTAACCACCCCCTACTGTTCGGGATTGTCTCTCCTACGAGGTAAGCGACGCCCATAAGATTATGGGCAAAAACATGTAACCACCCCCTACTGTTCGGGATTGTCTCTCCTACAAAACCAAAAGCCCCGATAAAAAATAAGGTTTTGGCAAGTAACCACCCCCTACTGTTCGGGATTGTCTCTCCTACTCAGCTCGGCCTAGAGGTCGAGTGGCGGGCTGTGGGTAACCACCCCCTACTGTTCGGGATTGTCTCTCCTACAAAGGAGTAAGTATGGTTGAGGTTAAGGTTTTTCATGAGTAACCACCCCCTACTGTTCGGGATTGTCTCTCCTACTCCCAGCCCTACTCAACATCGAGCAGGCCGAGATATTCGTAACCACCCCCTACTGTTCGGGATTGTCTCTCCTACCCGGAGGATTCGGAACCGGTTTCCTCTTCGGTAAGGATGTAATGTAAC
>JARYMM010000012.1 GCA_029907105.1 Anaerolineae bacterium
CTATCTCGATGGCGAAGTACAGGAAGCCCTCGTTCCAGCCGCTGCGCAGGATGGCGCTGGCGTCCTCCGTGTCCGGCACCTCCCGGCGCACGGTATCGGCGGTGATGGCGTCGAGCACCACCCCTGGCAAGGCGTTCCACTCGCTCAGGTCACCGTCAATGTCCGGCGTCATGGAGAACCGCTGACTGACTGCCGTGCGCGGGGGTGGCACGACGGTCGGCGTAGCCGTAGGAGTGGCTGTAGGGGTCGGCGTTCTGGTAGGGGTGGGCGTAGCGGTCGGTGTTCTGGTAAGGGTTGGCGTGGCGGTCGGCGTCCTTGTAGGGGTAGGCGTGGCGGTCGGCGTGGCCGTAGGGGTGACCGCTTCCCCTTTCAGCAGCAGGCGGCCATACTCGGCAGAACTGTTGTTGGTGCTGTCACCTTCCCAGATGAGGTAGCTCTCCCAGTCGCCGCCGTCATCGTCGTCGTGCAGGCCGAAGGTGAAACCCATGACCTTGCCCGCGGTGAGCGGGCCGGCGCCCAGGCCCTGGGCAGTGATGGCCACCTCCAGGGCCCAGCCGCCGCTGACGGTGCGCGTGAAGGCGGTGACCGCCGTGGTGGCCTTGCCGAAGTCGGTGCTGCGGCCGTCCAGGTTGAGGGTGAACTGGTGGTCATCGGCGCGCCAGCCGATGTGATCGTAAAGGCCGTCAATGCCCAGTTCGATGCCATCGTCCCGCCAGATGTCGGCGCTGTCGGCGACGAGCACGTCGTCGCTTATCTCGATGGCGAAGTACAGGAAGCCCTCGTTCCAGCCGCTGCGCAGGATGGCGCTGGCGTCCTCCGTGTCCGGCACCTCCCGGCGCACGGTATCGGCGGTGATGGCGTCGAGCACCACCCCTGGCAAGGCGTTCCACTCGCTCAGGTCACCGTCAATGTCCGGCGTCATGGAGAACCGCTGACTGACTGCCGTGCGCGGGGGTGGCACGACGGTCGGCGTAGCCGTAGGAGTGGCTGTAGGGGTCGGCGTTCTGGTAGGGGTGGGCGTAGCGGTCGGTGTTCTGGTAAGGGTTGGCGTGGCGGTCGGCGTCCTTGTAGGGGTAGGCGTGGCGGTCGGCGTGGCCGTAGGGGTGACCGCTTCCCCTTTCAGCAGCAGGCGGCCATACTCGGCAGAACTGTTGTTGGTGCTGTCACCTTCCCAGATGAGGTAGCTCTCCCAGTCGCCGCCGTCATCGTCGTCGTGCAGGCCGAAGGTGAAACCCATGACCTTGCCCGCGGTGAGCGGGCCGGCGCCCAGGCCCTGGGCAGTGATGGCCACCTCCAGGGCCCAGCCGCCGCTGACGGTGCGCGTGAAGGCGGTGACCGCCGTGGTGGCCTTGCCGAAGTCGGTGCTGCGGCCGTCCAGGTTGAGGGTGAACTGGTGGTCATCGGCGCGCCAGCCGATGTGATCGTAAAGGCCGTCAATGCCCAGTTCGATGCCATCGTCCCGCCAGATGTCGGCGCTGTCGGCGACGAGCACGTCGTCGCCTATCTCGATGGCGAAGTACAGGAAGCCCTCGTTCCAGCCGCTGCGCAGGATGGCGCTGGCGTCCTCCGTGTCCGGCGTCTCCCCGCGAATGGTATCGGCGGTGGCGGCATCGAGCACCACCCCTGGCAGGGAGCCCCATTCGCTCAAATCGCCGTCCAGCACCGGCGGCGAAACGAACCGATGACTCCATACCTCCCGAGGCGGCACAGGCGAGGGGGTGGGGCTGGGCTGTGGGGGGCTGACCCCTTCACTGGTGCTCACGTCCACGAAGTGAATCCACTCGTTCCCATCGTTGCGGCAGTCGAGCAGGAAGTCGCTGCCTCCTGCCAGGCCGTTGGCGAAGCGGGCATCCTGGAGAGGGAATACCGCCCGCTGCCACGTGTTGCTGTTTCCCTTCTGAACCCAGGGGACACTGCCCCCTTGCGGCACGGCAGCGCGCACCACCCCACCCGCAGCGTCGTAGCGCAGGCTCCAGGTGTCGGCCCCGCGGTCGAGATAGGTCACGGTAATGGTCACAGGATGGGAGCCGCCGAAGAGATAGCCGTCGTCTACTTTGAAGAACATGTAGGGATTGCCCGTAGCCTGATCGGTGCGGCGGACGGCCCAGCCCTCGCGGCCCGGCGGCAGGCTGGCGTTGTAGGGGCGGGTATTACTGCCCATGGCCGTGATGGTGGGATCGTTCGTCTCGGGGACGGTACGACCGCCGGGCACGCTGTCGTCTTGCTCCAGCCAGAAGTCATAGTTGCCCCATTGCGGATACCAGGGGCCTGGGACAGGGGTGCTTTGTCCGCACGGTTGCCAGGGCACACGATGTTCGCGCAGGGCGACCCACACGCTGGGGGTGTTCTCCAGGGTCACGCCCACGTAATGCTCCACCCAGTCGAAGATGGCCAGATTCTCGAGCTTATCGGGGCCATAGCCGCTCGTGTCAGGGTAGCGGACCGGGTCGAATTCCCGGAAGAGGTCGAGGTTCAGCCGCAGGTAGGTGGGGTGCTTGTCCAGGCCGTTGAGCATGCCCCAGTACACCTGATCGGGGTTGCAGAGCATGTAGTCATAGGTCTCGAAGGCCGTGGGCAGCAACTGGTTGTATAGCAGCAGGCTGTCGTGGACGCCGCAGTAAGGGCAATGGCTGTCGCTTCCGAACACTGCCCCTTCCTGATCCGGGTACAGGGCGTTGATGGAGAACCCCACCCCCCGGCTGGCCGCGTGAAAGCTGATCTCCCGCCGCTCCCTGGCCGTAAACGTGTAGGGAGCGGATTGCACCATGAGCACCTTTTTTAACTGGCCGTTTTCGCTGAAGGCTTCCACGTACCAGTCCACGATTTGGTTGACGGTCTGGATCCACAGGTCGCTGGTCAGCCCTGCCGCGGCCATGGCGTCGTTGTCCGATGGGTTGCAGGCCCAGGTTTCGCCGTACATGCCGGCACCGATGGCCACCCACTCCAGCCGCGGGTCGTTGCGGTAGCGGGCGCCGAGGGCGAAGATGAACTGTTGGTAAGCGTCCAGGTAGGTGGGATGCCAGTATTTGGGGACGAGCCAGCCATTGCCCACGTCCACGACGGCGTTGGGGTTCTGGCGCAGGAAGGCGGGCAGGGCCTCGATGCCGTTCTGGTAGCGGCCGTTGTAGGTGCTGATGCCGAAGGCGGCGGTCTTGCCCGTGGGCTGCACGCGGTTCAGCCAATTATCCAGGAAGCTCCAATTGTATACCCCGGGCTGGTTCTGTATCTTGCTCCAGTTGACCGTGATGTGGCTGCCGATGAGGTGGTAGTGCTCGATGGGGGTAAGCTCATTGGGCCAGTAGTCCCACACGCCGAAGATGCCCGGCCTCTGCACCAGGGCCATGCTCCCGGCCGGCGGTGTGGGCGGGACGATAGCCGTGGCGACCACCTCCAGCGGGTCGCCAGGAGAGGGGGCGGCGCTCGCCGCGCGGCTCAGCAGCCCATTGCTCATGAGAGCAACGAACAGCAGTCCCAGCAAAGCCAGTGGCATCGAGAGGGAACCGCTTCTTGTGACCATCGGTTCAGTGAACGGACAAGGTCTCATAGACCAGGCGGTGGCGGCAGGATTTGGTCAGTGGCGGCTTATGAGGGCCTGCCATCGCCGGCTTCGAAACGGGCGGCCAGGCGGGCGTTGGCGGCGCGCAGGACGCTTTCCAGGTCAATCCCGCGCTGCCGGGCCAGTTCTGCCAGCGCCAGGAGGCGATCCCCCAGCCGGGCCTGCCCCTCCTCGTCTTCGGTTCCGGCCAGCAGGCAGGCCACGGTGGCCATCTCCTCCTCGTCCAGCCCCAGCCTCTCCAGCGTTTGGAAGCCGACCCGCGCCAGGCGGTGCTGATAGGCCTGGGCCTGGGCCAGCGCCGGCAACGCCGGCGATACGCCCTTGAGCAACCCGCCGGGTTCCTTATGCCCGCGTTCCTCTTGCTTGATTTCCTCCCAGTTGCGCAACACCTCATCCACACCGCTCACAGCCCGCTTGCCGAAGACGTGGGGATGACGGCGTTTCAGCTTGTTCACGATCCCGGCGATAACGTCCGGCATCTTGAACTCCCCCTCCTCGGTGGCGATCTGAATGTGCAGCGTGATCTCCAGCAGCAGGTCACCCAACTCCTCGCACATCTTGGGCGCATCTTCGGCATCCAGCGCCGCCAGCAGCTCGTAGGTCTCCTCCAACAGCTCCGGACGCAGCGTCTGATGCGTCTGTTCCCGATCCCAGGGACAGCCGTCGGGGGCGCGCAGGCGGGCCACGACCTCTTGCAGGCTGGCATAAGAGCCAGGCCCGGCCACGGGCGGCAGATAGAGCGACGTGAGGTGGTCGAAATGCTCGCCGCGATCCAGCTCGTACAGAGGCAGGGTGATCAATTGCTGCGCCGCCGTTCCCGCCGCTTTGACTATGGTCACCGGGTGCTCGTCGGGATAGGCGTTGAGCAGGGTCAGTTTGACGTCGCTGGCCAGGGTGCGGCTGTAGCATTGGGCGATGACGGCCGGTTGATCCACGTTCAGCGATGGATGGTGGCCGGCGGCGATGAGCATGGCGTCGGCGACCTGCAAACCGTCCACGGGATCCACCCCCAGCGCGGCCAGCAACGGCTCCAGGAAGCTCATGCCGCCCACCACGCGTACGGGGATGCCCCGCTCGCTCGCCAGGCGGCAGATGCGCGGCGTGGTCGCCTCGCCCACCCAGGGGTGTCCCGGCACGGCATAGAGGACCCCTTGCGGACGGGCACCCAGCCGCAGCACTTCCTGGGCGATGGCCTCGTAGACGGCGGCGAACGTAGGCTGCGTCTCGTACAGATGGTCGAAGGAATGCTGACGCAGGTGCGCGGGCAAGCCGGCGACGGCGGGATGCTCTTGCGTGCGCAGGTAAATCTCCTCCGCTGCCTCCAGCACCTGCCGGGCCTCGCCGGTCAGATGTGCCGGATCACCGGGCCCTAAACCGAGAATGATGATGTTCATGTCGGCCATTATACTCGAAGCATCGGTAAACGCAAGCCTACAGGCCACCGGGCCCAGGGTCTGACTTGTGCTCAACCTGGAGTGATGGTAGAATGGCGTACCTTTAGCGAAAGGAGAGTCGAATCCAGTTATGAAGACGAGACGGGAGCGATTTGGTGTCGCTCTGATCGGTATGTTGATCTTGAGTTCTCTGCTCACCTCAGTGGCCACAGCTTTGCCCGGTCCCGCAACGGCAACCCCTGCTCAGGCAGAGGTCAGCCCCTGGCAGCTCCAATGGCATGGCAAAGGTGACTTCCAGGACGTGCATTTCCTGGACCCCCAACACATCTGGGCGGTGGGGACGGAGGGGACAATCCTGCACTCAGCCGATGGTGGCACGTTCTGGAGCCTGCAGGATTCCCGGGGCGTAGCGCAGTTGCGGGCGGTGTATTTTGCCGACGAGCAACACGGCTGGGCGGCCGGCGATGGCGGGGCCGTCCTCAGCACGGCCAACGGTGGCCGCGTCTGGACGGTGCGACAGAGCGGCACGGCGGAAACGTTGCATGGCCTCTGCTTTGGCGATGCCAGCACCGGCTGGGCGGTGGGCGAGAAGGGCACCATCCTGCGCACCGGCAACGGCGGCCTGACCTGGCAGGCGCAGGCCAGCGGCACGGCCAACGACCTGTATGACATCACCTGCGTGGACACGCAGACCGCCTGGGCGGTAGGCAAGAACGGCACCATCCTGTACACCGCCGACGGTGGCACAACGTGGAATGCCCAAAGCAGCGGCACCACGGAGCCTCTGCGCGACATCAGCTTCAGCGATGCCAGCAACGGCTGGGCCGTGGGCGGCGCCAGCGTCATCCGCCACACCGCCGATGGCGGCGCCCACTGGAATGCTCAGCCCTGTCCGGTGGCCTGGAGCCTGTACGGCGTGACCGCCGTCAGCGCCAATGAGGGCTGGGTCGTAGGTGCGGCCGGCACCATCCTGCACACGGCCAACGGCGGCGCGAGCTGGGAGGTGCAGAGCAGCGGCACGACGCAGCGGCTGGAAGCCGTCTCCGCGCCCGATGCCGGGCATGTGATGGCCGTGGGTGCGCTGCGCAGCATGCGTTTCAGCGACGACGGGGGGGCGACCTGGAAGTCTCGCGGCGGCGGCCCTTTGCGGTCGCTGCGCGGTGTGGATTTCCTTGACGACCAGCGCGGCTGGGTGGTTGGCGAAGGGGCGGAGGAAATCGTGGTGGGGAGCGACCGGTATTACCCCGGCGTCATGCTGCGCACCATGGATGGGGGCCACACCTGGGCCAGCGTGACCCTCCCCAATGTCGGCTGGCTTGGTGACGTGGATTTCGTGGACGAGAATCACGGCTGGGCCTGCGGGCGGTTCGGCTTCGTCCCTTATACCGGCGATGGCGGACAGAGCTGGACCCTGTTGCGCCCCCGGCCGGGGAGGTTCAACTACCGCGTGCAGTTCTTCGACCGGAATGAAGGCTGGGTGGCCCAGAATTACGAGGGCATCCACCATACGGTGGACAGCGGCCAGACCTGGGAAACTTTCGACCCCGGAGCGCACATCCCGCCCAGTGGCATGCATTGGGATGCCGATCGGCAGCACGGCTGGATTGCCTTCAGCGGAAAAGCCGGGGCGATGTCGCGCACCGCAAATGCCGGCGAGGATTGGGACATCCTCTGGTTCGCCGAGCAGTTCCGGGACATCTACTTCCTGCCCGCTTCGCCTCTGGGCTGGATGGTGGGCAACGGGCCGGAGGGCACGGGCTTTCCGGCGGTGATTTACCACAGCGAGGACTATGGCCAGACCTGGTACACGCAGCATATTGAGGGAGAGCCTTTGCTGAACACCTTCCTGCGGGGCGTTTTCTTCATTGACGAGGATACCGGCTGGGCCGTGGGCTCCGCAGGCACTATCTTGTATACCGAGGACGGCGGCCGGAACTGGGAGCGGCAGGCCAGCCCTACCGGCGAGAACCTGGGCTCTGGCTGGCCGGCAGGCCCCGACGAGGGGGGACCCAGTGAAGGCACCGGCGGCGGTGGCGGCATCACCTTCGTGGGCGACAAAGGGTGGATCGTCGGCGAATCGGGCGTGATCCTGCACTACGACGGCGAGCCTTCCACCGTCTGGAGCTACCAGGTAGGTTTCTCGCCGACCATAGACGGCGACCTGGGGGATTGGGCGACCGACGCCGGGCTTGTCCTGGATGCCAATACGGCGGAAGGGTTGTTCGGCGAGAGCCTGCCCGCGGATGCCAACGACCTCAGCGCTGAGTTGCGTTCTTTTTGGAACGCCGGCCATCTCTACCTGGCCGTGCGGGTGCGGGACGATGTCCTGGTGGCCGACAGCGGCAGCCTGGTGGACGATGACGCCGTGGTGCTGGGCATTGACGGTGCCTTCGACCATGCACCCGGCGGCGGAGACGATCACGAAATCGCCATTGGCTGGGATGGCCGCGTGGAGGACTTCGGCGTGCCCACGACGGCCTTCCAGGCCGCCGCCCGGGTCATCCCCGGCGGCTACGCCGTGGAAGCGGCCATCCCCCTGGTGGCACTGGGGGGTGCTCCCCTGCAAGATGGCCGCCGTATCGGCCTGGCGCTGGGGCTGCGGGACGACGACGATGGCGGCACGGGCGATAGCTTCCTGGTGCGCGATGGGCAGCAAACGGATTACAGCTCCCCGGAGTATGGCCGCCTGCACCTGCTGGGCAACACGGTCATCTTCCAGCACAAGGCCAACAAGTACACCATCGCCAGGGACACCTACATCAGCTCCTGGGAGCCCGACCGCAACTTCAACGATCTTCCCGACGCCAAACAGCTTCGCCTGCGTTCCGGCGACGTGATGGCCGGTTTGCTCTACTTCGGCCTGACGCCGCTGGACGGCAACCTGGTGATTGACCAGGCGACGTTGACCGTGTACGCCTATTGGCGCAGCAAGAGCAGCCCCCTGAGCGTGAGCAGCTACCGCCTGCGCCGGCCCTGGGATCACGACGAGGCCACCTGGCGACGGGCGGCGGCGGGGAATCCGTGGGGCGCGCCAGGGGCCAACGACACGGCGACCGACCGTCTGGCCACGCCCAGCGACACGGAGCAGTTCAATGCCTTGAGTTACTATAGCTTCGACGTGACCGACATGGTGCGGGTATGGACGGCTGATCCGGGTCAGAATGCGGGACTGGTGCTGAAGGGCGGGGCTGGCGACAAGGTGGACTACATGCTGGCGGCTTCGGAGTATTCCAGCGCAGCCTGGCGGCCGCGGCTGGAGGTGCGTTACCACGTGCCGCAGCCGGCAGCCACGCCAATGCCCACGGACACGCCCACGCCGACGGTGACGCCCACGGACACGCCCACAGCGACGCCTACGACAACGCCGACGGCGACACCCACGGCCACGCCTACAGATACACCGACAGCGACGCCCACGGCCACGCCGACGGCGACAGCGACACCTACGATGACGCCCACGGCCACGCCGACAGATACACCGACAGCGACGCCCACGGCGACGGCAACTCACACACCCACGCCGACGGCGTCGCCTACGCCGACGCCGTACTTCGTTTACCTGCCCCTGCTTTTGCGGGCGGGATAGGCGATCGCAACAGAAAGGGGTGGAGCCTGTGGGCTCCACCCCTCATACAGGTCGGGGCGGGCGGATTTGAACCGCCGACCTCAGCATCCCGATTGCTGCGCGCTCGCCGAACTGCGCTACGCCCCGCTGAGTGTTCGCATTCATTATACCGCAGTTGTAGCAAAACGGCAAAACGCGGCGCGCGCTTTGCTCGGAGACGGGAAGCCGGGAGGTGAACAATGAGCCTGCAAATCGGCATCGTGGGCCTGCCCAACGTGGGCAAGTCCACGCTCTTCAATGCCATGACCCGCGCCCAGGCCGCCGTGGCCAGCTATCCTTTCACCACCATCGAGCCCAACGTGGGTGTGGCTGCCGTCTCTGACCCCCGCCTGGAGCGTCTGGCAGAATTGGTGCATCCGGAGCGCACCGTGCCGGCCACGGTGGAATTTGTGGACATCGCCGGCTTGGTCAAGGGGGCCAGCCAGGGCGCCGGGTTGGGCAACCAGTTCCTGGGCCACATCCGCAACGTGGACGCCATGGCCATGGTGGTGCGGGCTTTCACCGATCCCGACGTTCCTCATGTGACGACGGAACTCAACCCACTGGACGACATCGAGACGGTGGAACTGGAGCTCATCCTGGCCGACTTGGCCGCTGTGGTGCGACGCCTGGAGAGCGTGCGGGCCAGGGCCAAGGCCCAGCCGCGAGAGTACCAGGCAGAACTGGACTTGCTGGAACGGCTCCGCAGCCATCTGGATAGCGGCCGCAAGGCGCGGGAGATGGTCCTCGCCGACAGAGAAGCGCATCTGTTGCAGCCGTTGAACCTGTTGACGGCCAAACCCTGCCTTTATGTCCTCAACGTTGGGGAGGAGGATTTGCCTGACGGCGGGCCGTGGGCGGAATCGGTTGCCCAGCGGGCTGCGGCAGAGGGGGCAGAAGCCGTGATCATCTGCGCTGAGCTGGAAGCCGAGTTGGCCACGTGGCCTCAGGAGGAGGCAGACGCCTACCGCGCCGAGCTGGGCCTGGCCGAACCGGGGCTTGACCGGCTCATCGCTGCTGGCTACCGGCTGTTGGACCTCATCACCTTCTTCACCGTCACCGGCAAGAAAGAGACGCGGGCCTGGCCTCTGGCCCGGGGACGCACCGCCTGGGATGCCGCCGGGCTTATCCATACGGACATGCAGCGCGGCTTCATCCGGGCGGAAGTGATCCCCTGGTCCACCCTGCTGGAGGCGGGCGGGCTGGTGGCGGCGCGCGAGGCGGGTCTGGTACGCCTGGAGGGGCGCGAATACGTCGTGCAAGACGGCGACGTCATTCATATCCGCTTCTCCCACTGACCACGCTGGCCTTTTGCGAGAGGCGAGAGGTGAGCGAGCTTCTGCCATGAACGAAGAGCTGGTGTGGATCACCGGGCAACTGGCCATCCCCCTGGCGGAGCTGGAATTTCGCTTCTCCCGCAGCGGGGGGCCGGGCGGGCAGCACGTGAACCGCAGCGCCACCCGCGTGGAATTGCGCTTCGATGTGGCGCGCTCGCCGAGCCTTAGCGAGGAGCAGCGGCAACGGGTGCTGGAGCGGCTGGCGGGGCGTCTGGACAGCGAGGGGGTCTTGCGCGTGGTCGCCGAGTCGGAGCGCAGCCAATGGCGCAATCGCCAGGAGGCCGTGGAGCGCTTCCGGATGCTGTTACGGCAGGCGCTACATATACCCAGGCGGCGGCGACGCACCGGGCTGCCCGCGTGGGCCAAAGAACGCCGCCTGGCGGAAAAACGCCGCCGCAGCGAAATCAAACGTGACCGTCGCCGGGTTGAAGGCCCCTAGGCCTGGCCGCGCACTTCGGCATCCAGCCGCCGGAAGAAATCAACCATGAACTCGTGCCGCCCGCGGGCAATCTCGCGGGCGGTGTGCGTGTACAGGAAATCGCGCAGGCGGGAGAGCTTGAAGACGAACTCGTGGACGGCGGTGTGACCTGGCCCCGAGGCCAGAGACGCCTCGTCTACCTCGTCCAGGGGCACGAAGAGCCGCTGCCCCTGCTGCGCGGTGTGGGCGAAGGCCCGCGCCACGCCCACGGCTCCGATGGCGTCCAGCTTGTCGGCATCGGACACCACCTGCGCTTCCAGCGTGCGCGGCTGCGGCTCACAGCGGAAGCGATGTGCTTCGATGGCATGGGCCACGGCCTCCACGAAGGCAGGCGGCTGGCTGGCCAGGAGCTGCCGCGCCCGTTCCGCCCCGCGGCGGTGATGTTCCGGCTCGCCGTGGGCGATGTCGTGCAGCAGCGCGGCGGTGCGCACCACGGCCATATCTGCGCCCTCAGCCTGGGCGATGCGCTCGGCCAGCGCCAGCACGCGCAGAACGTGATCGAAATCGTGTGCCGCGTCGCCGGCGGCGTACAATTGACGCGCCTCTTCGATGGTGATCATACGGCTTGGGGCCGATAGATGGGAAGCCCTCAGGTTTACAGGAAGTCAGCCGGGTTGACGTCCACCACCTCGTAGAGCGCCTCGATGGGGTTGAGCTTCAGCGCCTCCTCGCCCAGGGCCGCGCGGATGGCTGCTTCGCCGGGGGCCTCCCAGACGCAAAACATCTTGCGGGCATCCACCGTGACCCAACTGGCAAGCCACTCCGTGTCCGGCACGTTGGCTACGGCGACGGCATGCATGAGTTCGTGCAACCTGTCCTGGGGCAACTCCTCGACCGCTGGTGCGTGAACGACAAAGTACTTGGCCATAAGCGTTTGCCTCCTCTTTCAGATTGTACCACCGTTGCCGTCTTCTTCCAACTTTGCCAGTACCCGACCCATCTGCGCCGCGCTGTAGCCGCCCAGCGCTTCCACGGCGGCGCCGAATTCGGGCTTACGGATCAGCGCCAGCAGCGGCTGCAGCAATTCGCTCTCGTAATGCTCGGCAGGGATGACCAGGTCATAACGCTCCTCCAGCAGGGGCACGAAATCCAGCCCCAGCGCTCGCGCTGCGGCCAGGATGCCCAGCCCGCAATCGGCCGTCCCCGATTGTACCGCCGCCGCCACGGCCAGGTGCGTGAACTCCTGCCGCTCGTAGCCCTGGATGTGGCGCGGGTCAATGGATCGCCGCTTGAGCTCGTAGTCCAGCAGCACCCGCGTGCCCGAACCCCGCTGGCGGTTGATGAAGCTCACATCCTCCCGCGTCAGATCGTCCAGCGAGCGGATGGCCTTGGGGTTGCCCGGCAGCACGATCAGCCCTTGCAGACGGGTGACGAAGCCCAGGAGAACGATGCGCCGCCCCGGCAGCAGGCGGCGAACGTAGTCCACATTGTATTCGCCGCTCTTCTCGTCCAGCAGGTGCGAGCCGGCCAGGTGGGCCTCGTTGCGCTGCAGAGCCAGCAGCCCGCCCAGGCTGCCCACGTGTGCGGAGGTGAGCCGCAGTCCCGGATGGTGCTGCGCCAGCCGGTCGGCCAGCAGGTCCAGCGTCAGGTCATGGCTGCCGATGACGACGATGCTGCGGCGGATAGCCTCCGACGGGCGCAGGAGTTCCACGGTCACCGTGTCGCCGGCGTCATATCCCTGGCTGAAGCGAGGGATGCGCACCAGGCCGTCGGCGCGCACCAGGGACATGAGGACACCCGCGCCGCGCGGCAGCGGCGTGGCCACCAGCCGTTCCTCCACCTGGCCCACGGCCACGCGCAGGAACTCTTCCTCCCCGGCCGGCGAGAAGACCTTGCGCGTCAGCGTAGCCTGCAGGGTGAGTGGCCGCGGCGGCGCCGGCTGGCCCAGCCAGCGGGCGATCAGCGGCCCGGCCAGCAGGTCGAAGGTCAGGAGCGCCGAGACGGGGTAGCCGGGGATGCCCATGACCGGCTTGCCGCGAGCCAGGCCGAGCACCACCGGGTGGCCGGGGCGGATGGCGATGCCGTGCACGAACACTTGACCCAACTCGCGGAAGACGTCGGCGGTGTAGTCCTCGGAGCCGGCCGAGGAGCCGGCGTTGACCACCACCAGGTCATGGGTGTCCAGTGCTGTGGCCACGCTGTCCTTGATTGCCTCGAAGTCATCGGGCACGGGAGGCAGGCGCGTTGGTTCGCCGCCCCATTCCTCCACCTTGGCCGCCAGCATGATGGAGTTGTATTCCACGATCTCGCCGGGGCGGGGCTCACTGCCCGGCGGCACGAGCTCTGTGCCTGTGGGCAGGATGGCCACACGCGGCCTGCGCCGCACGCTGACCGTCGTGTGCCCGCTGCCGACAATGGCCCCCAGGTCCTGGGGCCGCAGCCTGTGATTGGCCGGCAGCACCAGTTCGCTGGCCACCATGTCCTCGCCCATCGGCCGGACGTGTTGCCAGGGGGCGACGGAGGCGAGGATCTCGATGGACGAAGGGCGAGCTGCGACTTGCGATAAGCGATTTGCGATAAGCGATTTGCGTGATGCGTGATGCGCGATGAGTTGTGTGTCTTCGATTTTGATGACGGCATTGGTGCCCGGCGGCAGCGGGTCGCCGGTGTCCACGGGGATGGCCTGGGTGCCCACCCGCAGGCGCAGCGGGGTTGTCTCGGTCGCCCCGCGGGTGTCTTCGGCGCGCACGGCGTAGCCGTCCATGGCTGCGGCATGGTAGTGGGGCGAGGAGAGGCGCGCCCAGACCGCTTCGGCGGTCACGCGGCCCAGCGCTTCGGCCACAGGCAGCGGCTCGCCAGGCAACGGCGCCGTGGCCCCAGCTTCTTCCAGGGCCGCCCACCAGCGAGCAACGGCCTCTTCCAGAGGGATGTCTTCGAGATAGACCTGTCTTTTGCCCATTGGTTTCTTCTTTTCGAGGTTCAAAGGTTTGAAAGTTCGAAAGTTCAAGGTTGACAGTTGGTGACATTCTCTGCAACTTGAAACCTGAAACCTTCGAACCTGCAACCGGATCAGTACAGAAAAACGGTGACCATCTCCCCTTCCGCCATTCCGCCACTATCGAGAGGCACGATAAGCTCGCCGTCGGCGCGGATGAGGGTGTAGATGAGGTTGGATTTGCCGAAGATGGGCACGGCCCAGGTTTCGCCGTCCCGCTCCTCCAGACGCACGGGCACGTGGTCCTGCCGGCCGGTGGCGCTGGCCACGTTGCGTGCCAGGCGCGCCGGCACCGCGCGCGGCGGTGACGGCTGGCCCCCTTGCAGCAGGTGAATGGCCGGCGTGACGAAGAGGCGGAAGGCGTTCACGGCGCTGACCGGGTTGCCGGGCAGGCCGAAGACCGGTTTGCCATCGCACACGGCGAGGATGGTGGGCTTGCCGGGGCGCACGGACACGCCGTGCACCAGCACGCCCGGCTGCCCCAGGCCGTTGATCACCTGCGCTGTCATGTCGCGGGCGCTGACGGAACTGCCGGCGGACATGACCAGCACGTCGGCCTGGGTCAGGGCGGCCTCGGCGGCCTGTCGCAGCGCCTCCAGGTCGTCGCCGACGATGCCCCGGCGCAGGGGAATACCACCGGCCTGCTCGACCAGCGCGGCCAGCGTGGCGGAGTTGATGTCCCGCACCTGGCCGGGGCGGGGCTCCTGCTCCGGCTCCACCAGTTCGTCCCCCTGTGAGAGGATGGCCACGCGTGGCCGCCGGGCGACGCTTACGGCGGTGATGCCCAGGGCCAACAGGCCACCCAGGTCCTGCGGCCGCAGCCGATGTCCGGCGGGCAGCACGGCATCGCCGCGCCGCACGTCTTCTCCGACCTGAATGACGTTCTCGCCCTCGGCCACCGGCTTCAGCACCTCGATGCTCCTCTCGTCCACCGGCTGGGTGACCTCGACCATGACCACGGCGTCGGCTCCGGACGGCAACATGCAGCCGGTGTGCACCAGGGCGCACTGGCCGAGGCCGATTTCCAGGGTCGGGGCCTCGCCCATCAGCACTTCGCCCACCACGTCCAGGTAGGCGGGCAGGCCGGGGGAGGCGCCGTAGGTGTCGGCAGCGCGCACGGCGTAGCCGTCCATGGCACAGCGGGGGAAAGTGGGCAGGTCGTGCGGGGCGCTCAGGTCCTCGGCCAGCACGCGGCCCAACGCCTCGCGCACGGGCAGGCGCTCGGCGGCCACCTGCGGATCGAAATGCTCGCGGAAAATGCGCCAGGCCTCATCCGGCGGGCACAGGTCGAGTAGTTCGGGCAAGGCTTGTCTCTCCTTCAGTGGTATGCAGCATCTGTCATGCCCGGCTATTTTACCACCTTTCGCCTCCAGTCACAAAGAAAGCCAGCGCGAATGGGCGTGCGCAGCGGAAGCCGGGGAGTACGAGGAGTACCCCCTCGCTTATCCCCTGCCCCTAGAGGCGCAGAGAGCGCCGAGAAATTTAAAGTCTCTGCGTCCTCGGCGTCTCGGCGGTGAAACCTTTTGCTTCCGGCGTGTCCGGGTTAGGGCAAAATCGCCTCTTTTTGTGCTCGCGACGGATCGCCAGATCCGTCGCGAACAAAGTGTGATTTTGGCCTCAGCCAGTGGCTGAGAGGGCGGAGTTCTGTCGGCGAGCCCAGTTTGACAGAAAAGGGTCTCTGGTGTATGTTACCCGGCACGGGAACACGTGGAGCGTGGCAGACAGGAGCAGCGCAGCCATGACCGATGAGTTGCGCATTGATCCGGCCGCCGTGGCCGATGAGCTGGGAGCCTTCATCCGCCAGGCGATCGAGGATTTCCGACGGGATGGGGCCATCGTCGGCCTGAGCGGCGGCATCGACTCGGCGGTGACCGTAGCCCTGGCCGTCCGTGCGCTGGGGCCGCAGCGGGTGCTGGGGTTGATCCTGCCGGAGCGGGACAGCGCGCCTAAAAGCCGGCGGCTGGCCCGGCATCACGCCCGGCAGTTGGGCATTCGCTGCCGCGCCGTGGGGCTGAGCAAGCTGCTGCTCCTGATGGGCGTCTACCGGCAGGTGCCGTTGTGGCTGCTGCCCACCCGCCGCCTGCAGGCGAGGATGATCCATCGCTTCTACGCTCGCTACACCGAGACCTTTGGAGAAGGGGAGACCCCTTTCTCGGCAGTGATGGTCGGCACGCGGGGGCTGAGCGGCCCCTGGCTCAACGAAGCCGTGGCCTATCACCGCGTCAAGGTGCGGCTGCGCACGGTGCTGCTTTATTACCATGCGGAATTGCACAATCTGCTGATGCTGGGCACTTGCAACAAGACGGAGCTCTCGGTGGGCTTCTTCGTCAAGCATGGCGACGCCGCGGCAGACGCGGCACCGCTGGCCCATCTTTACAAGACCCAGGTGCGGGCCCTGGCCGCCTACCTGGGTGTGCCAGAGGAGATCATCGCCCGCCCGCCGTCGCCGGACCTCCTGCCCGGCCTGACCGACGAGGAGGCCATAGGGTTGGATTACGGCACGCTCGACCGGGTGCTGTGGCGGCTGGAGCGGGGGATGGACATCGAGGCCATCGCCATCGAATTAGGGCTGACGCCGGAGCGGGTGCACTACGTGCAGAGGCTGACCCGCCGCGCCGCATATCTGCACTGCTCACCTCGCGCTGCTCCTGACGCCCGTTCCTCGATTTGACAAAAAGAAAGCCGGCGAGTATAATGTTTTGTGTTTCTGGTCATCTTTGATTTTTTGGAAACGGTACAGACCATGAAGCTCACCGGACGACAGCGGCAGTTTCTCAACAACTTTCTCGACCTCTATCGGGAGTCCCAGCAACCACTGCACTATTCCGCCGTTGCCGAGCGGCTCGGGATCAGCCCTATGACGGCGTATGACATGCTGCGATTGTTGGAGGAGCGGGGGCTTGTCGTCTCCGAATACGTTTTGCCTGATCAGGGCCCAGGTCGTTCGACCATCGTTTTTCGTCCCACGGCGCAGGCAACGGTTTTGATGTCTCAATTAGCCGGCGTGGGCTGGGATCGTGAGGAGTGGGAGGGAGTGAAGGAACGGATCTTACAGGCTCTGCGAGAGGGTCGGGGCACCGATTACCACGACTTGCTGGAGGAGATTTTGCTGCGCATCCCGGAGCGCAAATCGCCCATGCTCTACGCAGCGGAGATGGTCACCGCTGTTCTGCTGCACTTGCATCAGTTGAAGAAGGAGGCCAGGAGCAGCAACCTGCTGGAGAGCTTACGGGCTCTGGGGCTCCCCAGTGAGCTGGCCGGTTTGACTCTTGGCCTCACCCTTGTGGAGCGAGCCAATCGTCGCGTCACCTCCCTGCTTCTGTCCTACAGTCGAAAGTATCAGGAACACCTGGCCCGTTTGAGCAGCGAAAGCAAACAACGGCTTTCCGATTTCGCCCAGGAGGTGATGAAGATTGTAGAAATCTGAGGAGCTGAATTTTTTACCCGATTCTTTCGTCTTCTCTGCTTATTTTGTTTTTTGAAAAGGAGTGACATCATGGGTAACATCGCCCTTGTGACCGATAGCTCGGCCTATTTGCCGCCGACATTGATACAGCAGTATGGGATTCATGTGATCCCCCTCTACGTTCACTTCGAGGACGAAACCTTCCGCGATGGGGTCGAGCTGGACACCGCCGGGTTCTATGAGCAGCTGCAACGTGCTCGCTCATTGCCCACCACATCTCAGCCTTCGGTGGGCGATTTCCTGGAGCTGTACCGCCGCCTGGGCCAGGAGGCGGAGAGCATCGTCTCCATCCACATCTCCAGTGGACTGAGCGGCACCGTGCCCTCTGCATTGGGCGCCCGGCAAGCGCTCTTCGCCGAGGCTGCTGAAAGAGGTGTGGGTCTGCCAGCCATCCATGTGGTGGACTCGACCTTCACTTCCGTCGGCCTGGGACTGCTGGTCGCCGCAGCAGCGCGAGCAATCGAAGCCGGCCAGTCGGCCGAGGTTGTGGTGCGCACCGTGGGGGATCTGATCCCCCGTCTGAAGGTGATTTTCGTCGTGGACACACTGGAATACCTCCAGAAAGGGGGACGCATCGGCGGCGCGGCGGCGCTGCTGGGTTCGGTGCTCCAGGTCAAGCCCGTCCTGTACCTCACCGGAGGCCGCATTGACGTATTGGAGAAGGTGCGCACGGCCCGGAAGGCCAAGCAGCGGCTGCTGGAGATCATGGAGGAGCAGATGGGGCGAAGCGCAGCGGTTCGCGCGGCCATCACCCACGCCAACGTGCCCGAGGAAGCGGAGATGCTGAGACGGCGAGTCGCCGAGCGCTTTGACTGCCGGGAGCTGTTCGTTTGCGAGCTCAGCCCGGTCATTGCCACTCACGTCGGGCCGGGCACCGTCGGCCTGGCCTTCTATGCCGAACCGTAGGCCACCGCCTGAACTGGGCGGTGATGGACGAGACTCGGTACACCGCACGAGGTTGCTCTCTGCGGGTCCGTGACCTGCAGAACGCCGGTTACGGACCGGCTTAGCGCGAGAGATCGCGGTCTACTGAGACTTGACGGGACACGCGGAAGATGTTCATCTCTGTGGTAATCCCCGCCCATAGCGAGGAGCGCTATCTGGGCCGCTGCCTGGGAGGCGCTGCGCGCCCAGAGCTATCCGGCTTCGGGGTTTGAGGTCATCGTCGTGGACAACGCCAGCACTGATGCCACGGCCGAGATCGCCCGCCGCTTCGGGGCGCGGGTGGTGCGCGAGCCGCGCAAGGGGGTGGCCCGTGCCCGACAGACGGGCTTCGAGGCAGCGCGAGGTGAGATCATCGCCAGCACCGACGCCGACACCCGGGTGCCGCCTTACTGGCTGGCGCGCATCGTGGCCCACTTCGAGGCCGACCCCACTAAGATGCTGATTGTGGAGGCAAATCATGAAACCGGAAGACATCGTTCATGCCATCGCTTCTAATGGACAGGCCGAGAGGTTTGCCAACATCACTGCCGAGATCCTGCGTCACGAGTTGCCCCGTCGGTTGCTGGTAGGCTATGTGGATCGGCTCATCAACCAGCGCCTGGAGAAACCCCATCGCTTTGATGGACGGCGCCCGGCTCGCGTCACTCAAGATAGAGCCTATATCGCCCGTGCCATCGTGCATTCCATGGATCGCGCTGTGGGGCGTGGCTGCGTTTCCAAAGCGATCACCAGAGGCGTGCTGCGCGGCCTGGTGATGAACGGTTTCATGCGTGGAGAGCGCCGCGCGACATGGGAACGTTTCCGCCAGGAACATGACGGCTATAGCCCGCCCAGTTTCCTGGTCATCGCGCCGGACAAGCTGTGCAACTTGCGCTGCAAGGGGTGCTATGCCAGTTCCGGCGCTGACAGCGAGAAACTGGACTGGGAGGTCTTCGACCGCATCATCACAGAGGCGCAGACACTCTGGGGCATGGGGTTTTTCGTCCTCACCGGCGGCGAGCCACTGGCCTACCGCTCTCAGGGTAAGGATGTGCTCGACGCGGCAGCCAAACACCGGGATGCATTCTTCCTGATGTACACCAACGGCACGTTGATTGACGAACGGATGGCCGCCCGCTTGGCTGAGGTGGGCAACCTGACCCCGGCCATCTCGGTGGAGGGGTTCGAGGAGCGCACCGATGCCCGGCGGGGCAAAGGGGTCTTCCGGCGCATCCTGCGGGCCATGGCTAACCTGCGGGAAGCTGGCGTGCCCTTCGGCATCTCCCTGACCGCCACGTGCGAGAACTGCGAGGAGATCCTCTCCGACGAGTTCCTCGATTTCTTCTTCGGGGAGCAGGGGGCCATCTACGGCTGGATCTTCCAGTACATGCCCATCGGCCGGGGCTTCACGCTGGACCTGCTCCCCACGCCGGAGCAGCGGGTTTGGATGTGGGAACGCACCTGGCAGGTGGTGCGGGAGAAGAAATACTTCCTGGCCGACTTCTGGAACCTGGGTACCTGCTCCGACGGCTGCCTCTCGGCCGGCCGCCAGGGTGGCTATCTCTACTTCGACTGGAATGGCAAAGTGATGCCTTGTGTCTTTGTCCCCTACTCGCCGATCAACATCAACGACGCCTATCGGGAAGGCAAGACGCTGAATGACATCCTGCAGGAACCCTTTTTCAAAGCCATCCGCGAGTGGCAGCACGCCTACGGCTACGCGGCGACGCGACCGGAGGAGCACCGCAATTGGCTGATGCCCTGCATCATCCGCGATCACCATCGCGACTTCCGGCGTATCCTGGAGATGACCGAGCCGGACCCCGAGGACGAGGCTGCGCTGCAAGCGTTGCTGGACCCGGCTTATCGTGATGGACTGATCCGATATGATGAAGCTGTGGCGCGCGCTTTGGACCCCCTCTGGGAGCGGGAATACCTTGGGCGCGAAGGCCGGGAGCTGGCCTTGGATTCGTAGGGCAGGAGATCATCGCCCGTCCCCCCGTCGCCGGACCTCCTGCCCGGCCTGACCGATGAACAGGCCATGAGGTTGGACTATCCCACGTTGGACAGGGTGCTCTGGCGGCTGGAGCGAGGGATGGACGTCGAGGCTACCGCCGCTGAACCGGGGCTCTCGGCGGGGCGGGCACGTTACGTGGAGATGCTGACCTGCCGCGCCGCGTACCTGCGGATACCGCCCCGGATTCCTCAAGAGGTGCATTCATGAAAGTCCGCTGGCTGGGTCATTCGTGCATCGAGATATCAGGCCGGACTCATGTGTTAATCGATCCGGATTATCGTCGAGAGCCGGCTCCAGACCTGGATTACATCCTGATCACTCACGGCCATGAGGATCATCTGGGCCGGGTAGGGGAGTTGACGAGCGGCATCGTGCTGGCTTCGCCGGACGTATGCCACCTCGCCCGCGAGCAAGGGGTGTCCGCCGAGCGCCTGCGCGCGGTCAAACCTGGCGACGTGGTGGATAACATCCGGGTCCTTCCGGGTTACAGTGCCGTGGGCCGCCTGTCGGAGCTATGGGCCCGGCTGTGGGGGCGGCGGCATCGGCTCCCCGGTGGCACTCCGTTGTCTTTCCTGGTGGAGGACGATCTCAGCCTGCTACATATCGGCGACGCCTATCGCTGCTCCATGGTGATAGCAGCCGACATCCTCTGTCTGCCCTGGCGGCAGGTGCCCTTCGGCAATGAGCGTTTCCAGCGCAGGTTGATCGAGCTGACCCGTTCTCTCGCGCCCCGCTACGTGATCCCCATCCATCACGACATCCCGCCCTGGGAGGCGGACCCCGAACAACTGCGGGGCCAGGTTAGGGGAGAGGTGGTGGTGCCGATCGAGTGGATGGAATTCAAGCGATATGTCTCCCTCGGCGCTTAAACATCCATCCTTTCGCCGGCTATGCGGCGAGATGTTCGCGGCCATGACGGCCGCCTATGCCATCTACTTCGCCTCCATGGTGCTGGTGGAGGAGATTACCCACTCCAGCGCCCAGATGGGGCTGATGATCTTCGCCTCCACCCTGCCGGGGCTGCTCTTCGGGCTGCTGGCTGGGGTGGTGGTGGACCGCCACGAGCGGATCGGGGTCCTGGTGACCAGCAATGTCCTGCGGACGCTGGTAAGTCTGGGCTTCCTGGCCGCCGTTCGTTTCCCCAAGCCGCCCTTCCTGCTGCCGGCCGTTTATCTGAGCAACTTCGTCCTGTCGGCCCTCGCTCAGTTCGTGACCGCGGCCGAGGGGGCCACCATTCCCCGTCTGGTGGGCTCAAAGCAGCTCCTGGCGGCCAATTCTCTGTTCAATCTGGCCTTGCTGGCCTCGCAGGGGGCAGGGCTGGTAGGGTTGGCTCCCCTGCTGCTGAAGCTGGGCGGCCCTCAGGCGGTAGCCTCGGCGGCCATCGTGCTCGATCTGGCCGCGGTGGCCTTGTCCGCTTCGCTGCCACGGGAAGAGATAAGGCTCCAGGCGAGGGAGAGACGGACGCTGGCCGGGCTGTGGGCCGACTTCAAGGCCGGTTGGTGCTTCATCGCCAGCGACCGCCCGGTCTCGCTGGCCACTTTCCAGTTGGTGCTGGCTTCCAGCGTCTCGCTGGTGCTTTCCACCTTGGCCCCTGGCCTCGTGGCTCGCAGTCTGGGCCTGCGGGTGGAGGATGCGGCGTATATGGCTGTGCCTGTGGGGGCGGGATTGGGGCTGGGGCTGGCGCTGGTGGGACGGCGGGGGGATCGGCGTCGCAAGGAGAGCTGGGTCAACATCGGCCTTCTGGTTCTGGGAGGGGCGTTGGCCCTGCTGCCGGCCCTGCGCCAACTGGAGGGGCTGTGGTGGCTTTTCTTCCTGCTAGTGGCTGTGGGCATGGGATTCGGATTCAGCCTGATCATCATCCCTGCCAGGACAGTCCTGCAAGAGCGGCCGCCGGAACGAATGCGGGGACGGGTCATCGCCGCCCAGTTGACGTTGAGCAATGCCGCCAACACCTTGCCCTTGCCGCTGGCCGGCGGCCTGGCCGACCTGATCGGCATCCGCCGGGCGCTCTTTCTGATCGCCCTCGTCGTGGTGGGAGCAGGGGCGGCGAGCCTTTACCGCACGCGAGGGTGACATCCTTCACTCCCAGTTCCCGCATCTTGCGGCAGGAGTAAAGGTCTGCCAAAAACGATGTTTCAGGAGGTCAACATGGTGGTTGAGCAAGCGAAGGGAGCCGATAGCGGGCTGCAAGCTAAAGTTCATCAAGCCATCTTGTCTTTCGATCCCCTGCGCATGTTCAGTCATGCCATGTCCGTACAGGTCAACGACGGCCGGGTCCAGCTCTTGGGGACGGTACGCACACCGATGATGAAGCGCATGGCCGAGGAGTTAGCTCGGAAGGTGCCTGGCATTCAGGGGGTGCAGAACAACCTGCTCACCGATACCGAGCTTCAACTCCAGGTAGCTCAGCGATTGGCCGCCGACCCCCGGACGCGGCTTCTGACCGATGAGGTGACGGTGCGAGGCTTTCTGGGTACTATCTACCTTCAGGGTTCGGTGGATTCCGCGGCCCGCCGAGAGATAGCAGCCAAGGTGGCCGGTGAAGTGCCAGGGGTAAGGCAGGTCATCAATGAACTGTCCGTCCGAGAGAACACTCCGTGAGCAAATCGCTACTGCTCCCCATACCCCCCGGGTGGGATTGGCCCTCAGCGGCGGCGGGGCGCGTGGGCTGGCTCACATCGGCGTGCTGAGGGTGTTGGAGCGAGAGTCCATCCCGGTGCACCTCCTGGCCGGCACCAGCATGGGCGGTGTCATCGCCGCCGCCTACGCGGCCGGCCTGAACCCTGACTTTATGGAGCAGGAGGCGCGGCGCATGGCCAGTGTCCGCCGCTTGCTGGCCCTGGCCGATCCCTCGCTGCCCCGGCGCGGCCTTTTTGAGGGGCAAAAGGTGTACGCCTATCTGGCCGCTCATCTGGGCGAGCGCACCTTCGCCGACCTGCGCATCCCGCTGGCGCTGGTGGCCGTGGATCTGAACAGCGGCCGCGAGGTGTACCTGCGCCAGGGTCGCGTGGTGGATGCCGTGCGAGCCTCCGTCGCCCTGCCGGGCGTGTTGACGCCGGTGGAGCGGGATGGGCAGTTGCTCGTGGACGGAGGGCTGCTCGACAACCTCCCCGCCGACGCTGTGCGTCAGATGGGGGCCGACGTGGTCATCGCCGTGGATGTCACCTCCGACGGACAGACGATATCCCACCTGGTTCAGGCACTGTACCGCCGTCGCTACGTCCCCAACGGGCTGGCGGACACCATCGAGGTACTGTGGCGCTCGGTTGCCGTGATGATGGCGGAGATCAACCGCCACCGGCTGGCCGAGGCGCGCCCCGAGGTCATCATCCGTCCCGCCATCCCCCCGCAGGTAACCGTGCTCACCGGCTTCCCCCGCGCTGCGGAGATCATTGCTGCTGGTGAGCAGGCGGCCCTGGCCGCACTGCCGCGCCTCCGCCAGGTGGTTGAAGGGACACTGCCCTCATAGGCCGGACTTCGCCACCTCTGAGCCGACTGTGCCTGCCTCGGGGTCTCGCATGGCAGGTCGGGAAAATCCCCCAGAAACGTGACCAAGGGGCGTCTCGCCCTGTCTCAGCCCATGCGGAGAGGCAAAACAGGCAAGGACGCCCCTCATCTCGTCTCCCCAAGACACTTGTATGGCCGCCGGAACTGTGCTATACTCTGACCTGCCAATGATCCGATCCCGACCGGCCGATTTCACCCCTGAGTCCCTTGAGATTTGAAGTTTAGGCTTTGAAGTTTGTCCTTTGCGCTTTGGATTTCGTCCGATGTACATGATGCGAAGCCCTCAACGCCATCTGAAGCACCTGCGCCGCTACCGGGAGATCGTGCGCGTGCTCATCCGCCATGGCTTCGGCGGGCTGGTGGACCAACTGGGGCTGTTGCCGGCGCTTTCCCTGCCGCGACGGCTGCTGAGCCGCGGGCCGGTGGGCCCCCCGCTCAGCGCGCCAGAGCACGTCCGCCTAGCCATCGAAGAGTTGGGCCCGACCTTCATCAAGCTGGGCCAGATCCTCAGCACCCGCCCTGACCTCATCCCGCCAGCCTACATCCGGGAACTCATCAAGCTGCAAGACACCGTCCCCCCGGCCGATGGGGAGGCGATTAAGGCGCGGGTCGAGGCAGAGTTGGAAGGCACCTTGGAGGAGCTTTTCGTTTCCTTCGAGGCCGAGCCGCTGGCTGCGGCATCGCTGGCTCAGGTGCACGCGGCCACGCTGCCCGGCGGCCAGGAGGTGGTGGTCAAGGTGCAACGTCCGGGCATCGAGGAGCTCATCTCCGTGGACCTGGAGATCCTCTTCGACCTGGCCCGCCTGGTGCAGGAGCGCACGCCGTTGGGCGAGCTCTATGACCTGCCCGAAATCGCCGAGGGGTTCGCCTTCACCCTGCGGGCGGAGCTGGACTTCCGCCGCGAGGGACGCAATGCCGACCGTTTCCGGCGCAACTTCGCCGACGAACCGGCCCTGTACATCCCCCGGGTCTACTGGGAGTACACCACCAGCCGCGTGCTGGTGCTGGAGCGCATCCGGGGCATCAAAATCGGCGACATCGAGGCCCTGGACGCGGCGGGGGTGGATCGCCATCGGGTCGGCGAGAATGCCGCCCGCATCATCCTCAAGCAGGTGCTGGAAGATGGTTTCTTCCACGCCGACCCGCATCCGGGCAACTTCTTCGTCATGGACGGGGCAATCATCGGGGCCATGGATTTCGGCATGGTAGGACACATATCGCCAGCGCTGCGCAGCGACCTGACGCGCCTGTACGTGGCTTTCGTGGACCGGGACAGCGAAGCCGTGGTCGAGCAATTCTTGCGCATGGGGGCCGTCGGCTATCAGGTGGATCGGGCCAAACTGCAGCGCGACCTGGAGCGGTTGTTGGACAAGTACTACGGCCTGCCGTTGAAGGAGATCCGGGCACAGGAGGTGATGGAAGATGTGCTGCCCATCGCCTTCCGCCATCACCTGCACTTTCCCCCCGATCTGTGGCTGTTGGAGAAGACTCTGGTCATGATGGAGGGCGTGGGGCTGAGGCTGGCCCCGGATTTCAACATCTTTGACGTGGTGGGCCCTCACGTGCGGCGCATGGCCTGGCAGATGGTCTCGCCGCATGCCTGGGGGCGCAGGCTGGTCAAGGGGATCGGCGATTGGGGCGAACTGTTCGCCGGCCTGCCGCGGCAGGCGCCTCGCATCCTGGACCGCCTCGAGCATGGCCAGTTGGAGTTCATCTTGAGCCTGAAGGAGACGGACCGGGCCATTGGCCGGCTCGATCGCATCGGCAATCGGCTGGCCATCAGCATCCTCATCGCCGCCCTCATCGTCAGCATGGCCTTGCTGATGCCCCTGGTGGCCGCGGGGGGCCGGGGCTTCGCCTTTTGGCTGCTGGTGGTCGGGTTCCTCATCGCCGCCTTTCTCGGCCTGATGCTGCTGCTATCTATCTGGCGGGCCGGGCGGCAGCGACGGCGGTAGAGAATCTCGCTTCATGCTCCTCAGAACCTCTGCCGTCCAAACTTCACCTTCCCCAGTTTTAGCAGATCACAAAATTGCTCCCGCCGGACTGCCAAGTCCGGCGGAAAAGCGGTGGACTTGGCAGTCCGGCGGGAGCCTTCGTAATCTACCGAATTTGACAAGCAGACCCCCTTATGCTATCATTTGCTACAACATCACAATGTTATGATATTCACGCGGCTATCCGGGCGCAATGCTACCCAACATTGGCCTCTCACCTTCCAGCCCGTGGAGGTACCCATGAACCATATCAACCGCCGCAGCAAATTGCCCCTGTACCACCAGTTGTACGAGATCCTGCGTGGCCCCATCGTGCGCGGGGAGTGGCAGCCGGGCGACCTGATTCCGCCAGAGTCGGAACTTATCGAGCGCTACCAGGTCAGCCGCACCACGGTGCGTCAGGTGCTGGACAGGCTGGTCAACGAGGGGTTGATTTACCGGCAGCGGGGCCGCGGCTCCTTCGTGGCTCACCCCACCCTGGAGCAGGGGTTGGTGCGCATCGTCAATTTCACCGAGGACATGCTCCAGCGGGGCTTCAGGCCGGCCTCCAGGGTGCTCTCCTCCGGCCTCCTGCCGGCGCCGCAGGATATTGCTGAGAAGCTGGGCATCGAACCGGGGGAGGAGTTGGCCCATCTGAAGCGCCTGCGCCTGGCCGACGATGAGCCCATGGGCATCGAGGAATCCTACCTGGTGCACCGCTACTGTCCGGGCATCCTGTCCCGCAACGATTATGCCACCTGCTCTCTGCGCGTGGTGCTGGATCGTGATTACGGCATCCGTTGGAGCCGGGCCAGGCAGGTCATTCGGGCCATCCCGGCCTCCCGTGACCTGGCCCGGCTGCTTGCCATACCGTCCCGCTCGGCGCTGCTCTTCATCGAGCGGGTATCCTACTCGCAGCAGAACATCCCCGTCGAGTTCCTGCGCGTTTACTATCGGGCCGATCGCTACTCGCTGTACAGCGAACTACAGGGGTAGCGCTGGGTCGCCGGGGCACAAAGGCGCCGGGTACCGGGGCACTGAGGCAACAAGAAAGGAGAGGTGCGGATCATGGACATCGTTTGTCTGGGCGAGGTGCTGGTGGACATGTTTCCGGCCGAGGTGGGCCGGAGGCTGGCCGAGGTGTCCGCCTTTCATCCCAAGCCCGGCGGCGCGCCGGCCAACGTGGCTGTGGCCGCGGCCCGCCTGGGCGCGCAAAGCGCCTTCATCGGCAAAGTGGGCGATGAGGCCTTCGGCCACCACCTGGCCGATGTCCTGCGGCGCGAGGGGGTGGACGTCCGCGGCATGCGCTTTGACGAGTACGCCCGCACGGGGCTGGCCTTCATCGCCATGCCCGACGAGAACACGCAGGAGTTCATCTTTTACCGCAACCCCGGCGCGGACATGCTCCTGCGGGCCGACGAGTTGGATCGGGAATTGCTGCAAGGGACCCGGGCCTTCCACTTCGGCTCCCTCAGCCTGATCCAGGAGCCCAGCCGCAGCGCCACGCTGGAGGCGGCGGCCATTGCCCGCCAGTCGGGGGCGCTGATCTCCTTCGACGTCAACTACCGCCCCACCCTGTGGCGCAGCCCCCAGGAAGCCCGCGAGCGGGTCATGGCCACGGCCCCCCAGGCGGATTTGCTGAAGGTCAACGAGGTGGAGCTGGCTTTGCTCACCGGCAGCGACGACCTGGACGTGGGCAGCCGGGCTCTGCTGGAGTTGGGGCCGGCCATCTGCGTGGTGACGCTGGGCCCGGATGGCAGCTATTTCCGGGTGGCCGAGGGCGGCGAACACGTGCCTGCCTTTCGGGTGCCGACGGTGGATTCCACAGGCTGCGGTGATGCCTTCATCGCCGCTTTGCTCTGTCGTCTGGTGGTGGGTGCCGATTGGCGACAGCAACTGACGGTGGCGCGGATGCGAGAGATCCTGCGCTACGCCAACGCTGTGGGCGCGCTCACCTCCATGACCCAGGGTGTCATCCCGGCGCTGCCCACGGCGGCCCAGGTAGACAGGTTTCTGTCAGCCAATCGAGCCGGGAATGGGTAGATTGGATTAGGGTTATGCCTACAATATCGGGTCGGCAGACTCAGTCTGGAGGGGCGCAGCGCCGCTGTGCTCCTACTCCAGACCAAAAGCAGCCTGATGCAGTTGGTATCTGGCCAGCCAGGCCGCCGGACATGGCTGTCCGGCGGGAGCCTGAGCAGTTGCAGGCGCTCAAGGAGCTGGCGCGGAACCTGCGGCTGGACGTGCTGGAGATGACGACGCGCGTCGCTTCAGGACATGTCTCGAGCTCCTACTCCTGTGTGGAGATCCTGACCGCCCTGTACTTTGGCGGCGTCCTGCGCTATCGCGCCGACCAGCCGCACTGGCCGGAGCGGGATCGCTTCTTCCTCAGCAAGGGGCACGCGGCCCCCATCTTCTACGCCGTGCTGGCCCGCGCCGGCTACTTCGATCGTGACGAGCTGTGGGGCCTGCGCACCGTCAACCGCCGCGCCGAGGGGCACCCGGTTCAGGACAAGCTGCCGGGCATCGAGATGACCTCTGGCTCCCTGGGCAAGGGGCTTTCCGTGGCCCTGGGCCACGTGCTGGCCGGGCGGCTGGATAGGCTGGACTACCGCTGCTACGTGCTGTTGGGCGATGGCGAATGTCAGGAAGGTCAGATCTGGGAGGCGGCCATGGCTGCGGCCCATTTCCGCGCCGATAACCTCATCGCCATCGTGGACTACAACAAGTATCAGGAGAGCGGCCCCATCAGCCGTGAGATGGAGCTGGAGCCCTTTGCCGACAAGTGGCGCGCCTTCGGCTGGCACGTTGCCGAGGTGGATGGGCACGACATCGGCGCGCTTATCGAAACGTTTAAAGCCATGTGGCAAGTCAAGGGGCAGCCGTCGGTGGTCATTGCCCACACGGTGAAGGGCCGGCCCGTCTCCTTCGTGGAAGCGGACTATCGCTTTCATGGCAAGGCCCTCTCGCCGGAGCAGGCGGAAAAGGCGCGGGAGGAAATACTATGCGCTTAGGAGAGAAGGCGGGCCTGCCGCCCGCCAGGCAGATGCGCGAGGTCTTTGGCGACGCCCTGCTCGACCTCTGCCGCAAGAACGAAAAGGTCGTCGTCCTGGATGGCGACCTGTGCAGCACCACCAAGACGCTGCGCGTGCGCGAGGAGTTCCCGGAGCGTTTTTTCAACATCGGCATCGCCGAGAGCAACATGGTCAGCATCGCTGCCGGGCTGGCCTCGTGCGGTTTTATCCCCTTTGCCTCCAGCCTGGCCGGCTTCATCCTGGCCAACGGCTACGACCAACTGCGCATCTCCGTCGCCCTGGCCGGCCTCAACGTCAAGATCGTGGGCAGCCATGGCGGCATCACCCTGGGCAAGGATGGGCCGACGGCGATGGCCATCGAGGATTTCGCCCTCGTGGGCGGCCTGCCCACCTTCACCATCCTGGTGCCTTCGGACCCTGCCACCATGTACAAAGCGGTGCACGCCGCCGCCGGGCATGTGGGCCCCGTCTATCTGCGTTCCAGCCGGGAGGCCATGCCGCACATCTATCCGATGGATGACTGTCCCTTCCAAATCGGCAAGGCCAACGTGGTCCGTCAGGGGCGCCATCTGACGATCATCGGCTGTGGCATCATGGTGGCGGCGGCCCTGGATGCAGCGGCGATGCTGGCCGAGGAGGGCATCGAGGCCCGCGTGCTGGACATGCACACCCTGCGGCCGTTGGACCGGGAGGCCATTGTTGCCGCAGCGCGAGAGACGGGGGCCATCGTCACCGCCGAGGAGCATCTGCTGCATGGCGGCATGGGCAGCAACATCGCCCGCCTCGTCGCCGAAACTTACCCCGTGCCCATGCGCTTCGTCGGCCTGGCCGACACCTACACCGATTCGGGCGAGGCGGAGGCCCTTCTGGAGAAGTACGGGCTGACGCCGATGGACATCGTGGAGGCGGCGCGAGAGGTGGTGGCGGCCAAGGCGTGATGCGTGATGCGTGATACGTGATACGTGATGCGTGATACGTGATGCGTGATCGAAACCTTACGCATCACGGATCACGGGGAGAGCTTATCCGGTGATGCATCAAGAACTCCTCAAACTCGAAGCCCAAGGCACTCCCATCCGTGTCGGCGTCAGCGGCGCGGGCTGGATGGGCAGCGGCTTCGTCGCTCAGGTGGCCCACGTGCCGGGCATGGAGGTGACCGTGTTGGCCGACGCCGATACGCGCCTGGCCTGGGAAGCCTTCATGGCCACGGGCGTGGCGCGGGAGGGCATCGTTGAGGCCAGTGCACCGGGGCCGGCCATGGACGCGCTGCGCGCCGGCAAGCGCGTGGTCACCGGCGACTACACCCTGGCGGCGCAGTTGGAGGCCGTGGACGTCGTCTGCGATGTGACCCCCTCGCCGGCCATCGGGGCCGAAACGGCCTATGCCTGCATCCGGCACGGCAAAGATGTGGTCATGGTCAACATCGAGGCTGACGTGACGGTGGGGCGCATCCTGCACAAGCTGGCACAGGAGGCCGGCGTGCTCTACACCGTCTCCTCCGGCGACGAGCCGGGTTGTCTGATGGAGCTCTACGACTTCGTCACCAGCCTGGGCTGGGAGGTGATCGTCATCGGCAAAGGCAAGAACAACCCCCTCGACCCCACGGCCACGCCGGAGACGGTGGCCGAAGCGGCCCGCCGCACGGGCAAGGATCCCTTCCAGGTGGCCTCGTACGTGGATGGCACCAAGACCATGTTCGAGATGGCCTGTGCGGCCAACGCTACCGGCTGCCGGCCCATGCAGCGGGGCATGATCGGCCCCCAGGCCACACTGGAGACGGTATCCCAGGTCTTCGCCCTGCAGGAGGATGGCGGCATCACCCGCTTCCCCGGCGCGGTGGACTTCGTGCAGGGGCCTTCCATGGCCGGCGGCGTTTTCGTCGTCGTCCGCGTGGAAGATGAACGCATCCGCGACGACCTGCAATATCTCAAGGTGGGCAGGGGCAAATACTTCACCCTTTTTCGGCCCTACCACCTGTGGTTTCTGGAAGCGCCCCATTCTGTGGCCCGCGCCGTGCTCTACCGCCAGCCGACGCTGGTGCCGCTGGAGCATCCCGTGGCCGAGGTGATGACGGTGGCCAAACGCGGCCTGCAGCCGCGAGAGCGGCTCGACGACTTTGGCGGTTACACGTTTTATGGTATCATAGACGGCGCTGCGGAGGCGCGGGCACTGAACGCCCTTCCCGTGGGGCTGGCCCCCGGCGCGGAGATCGTGCGGCCGGTGGCCGCCGGCCAAATCATCACCTGGGATGACGTGCGATTGGACGAGGAAAGCACGGTGGTCAAATTGCGCCGCCAGCAGGAAGGCTGTGAACCATGAACCTGATCGTCATCTGCCTGGATTCTTTGCGGCAGGACCATGTGAGCTTCTACCATCCCGATTCGCCGGTGGCGACGCCCAACCTGGACCGCCTTGCCCGGCGCAGCGTCAGCTTCACCAACGTCTATCCCGAGGCGCTGCCCACGATCCCCGTCCGCACGCAGTTGACGGCCGGACGGCGAACCCTGCCCAACCGTCCCTGGCAGCCGCTGACGCCTGAGGACCGCACCCTGGCCGAGCTCCTGGGGCGCTATGGCTACGTCTCGGCCTTCATCACCGACGTTTATCACTATTTCAAGCCCGGTTACAACTTCCACCGCGGTTTTCGCGTCTGGCGCTGGATCCGGGGGCAGGAGTATGACCCCTACCGCTCCGCCCCGCTGAAGCGGTTGCGTCTCGAAGATCACATCAACGAGCGGTTCCCGCCGGGGTGGGAAAAGCTGGTCCTGACCTGTTTGCAGAACATCGAACCTCTGGAGAAACCGGACGACTACCCCTGCGCCCAGGTCGTGCATCAGGCCTGTGCCTGGCTGGAGGAGAACCGGACGTACGACAAAATCTTTCTCTGGGTGGAGTGCTTCGATCCCCATGAACCATGGACTCCACCGCCGGAATTTGACCGTTACACCGATCCGAACTACCGGGGCAAGCGGTACATTCTGCCGCCTGGTGGCCTGGCCAGCCGTGTCTTCACGCCGGAGGAAATCGCCTACATCCGGGGGCTCTACGCCGGCGAGGTGGCCTATGTGGATCATTACATCGGCGTGCTGCTGGAGGCGCTAGAAAGCTGGGGATTCTTCGAGAACTCCCTGATCCTGCTCGTCTCCGATCACGGCCACCCCCTGGCCGATCACGGCAAGTTCCTGAAGGGACCAGACCGGTTGTACAGCGAACTCCTGAAGGTCCCCCTGATGATCCACTTCCCCGGCGACGAGTGGGGTGGCAGACAGGTAGATGCTTTGGGCCTCTTCCACGACATCCCGGTCACCCTCCTGGAGGCGATGGGCTTCCGTTCCGATCTGGATGCTTTTCAAGGACGCAGCCTGCTGCCGGTCATCCGGGGGGAGGTGGACTCTATCCGCCAGGCCATCATCACCGGCTATCACGAGGGAAAGGACCGTTGCATACGCGACAAGCGCTGGAGCTACATCCGTCGTCCCGAAGGAGAGCCAGACGAGCTCTACGACCTGCTGAACGACCCTCAAGAGCGACATAATCTGATAGACACCTGTCCACAGGAAGCGCAGCGGCTGGCCTCCGCCTTTGGCGAGATCTTCACCACCGGGAGGGCGGTGAAAGGTGTGCAAGGACGGTACGAGGTCGAGCATTCGGCGGCTTCCCCGGGGAGGAGCAAGTTCGATGCAGACCCCGGACGGGATAGTGCGGGGACTGCATGAAGTCGGCCTGAAACATCTCGTTCCTCTGACCGGTTTTTGGCTATCGGGCAGCGCCTTTATGGGCCTGTGGAAGCTCTTTGAATTGACCAGAAAAGCTACGGAGGAGATCAGAGTATCATGATTGTCACAACGGCAGATTTGTTCCGTGTCGCCTATGGCCGTTTCGCCTATGGCGCTTACAACATCAACAACATGGAGCAGGCCCTGGGTCTGTTCCGCGGGGGCATCGAAGCCCAGGCTCCGCTCATCATCCAGATCTCCAAGGGGGCACGCAAGTACGCCGGCGTCAAGATGATCGAGGCCATCATCCGCGCCGCCGAGGAGATGTATCCCGAGGTCATCTTTGCCGTGCATCTGGATCACGGCGATGAGGCCACCTGCTATGACGCCATCGCCTCCGGCTTCTACAGTTCGGTGATGATTGATGCCTCCCATCAGCCTTTCGCGGAGAACGTGGCCATCACCCGCCGGGTGGTGGAGCGGGCTCACGACAGGGGTATCAGCGTGGAGGCGGAACTGGGCATGCTGGGGGGTGTCGAAGAGGACATCCGTGTGGACGAGAAGCACGCCTTGCTCACCGACCCCGACGAGGCTGCCGAGTTCGTGCGCCTGACCGGCTGCGACAGCCTGGCCGTGGCCATCGGCACCAGCCACGGGGCCTACAAGTTCAAGGGACGGCAGACGCTGCACCTGGAGCGGTTGGCCGAGATCCAGCACCGCCTGCCCGGCTTCCCGCTGGTCATGCACGGCTCATCCTCGGTGCCGCCGGAGGAAGTGGCGCGCATCAACGCCGCCGGCGGGGCCATTGACCCTTCGGCGCGCGGCGTGGACGAGGAGGAGTTCGCCAAAGCCGTGCCTTTGGGCGTGGTCAAGGTCAACATTGACACCGATGGCCGGCTGGTGTGGACGCGGGTGCACCGCGAGCACTTCCGCGATCACCCCGAGAACTTCGACTTCCGCAAGCCGGGCGAGATCATGATGGCGGAGTACGCGCACTTCATCGCCCACAAGAGCGAGAAACTGGGCTGCGCGGGCAAACTCGCCGAGGTGCGCGCGGCGCTGACCGGCAAGGAGTGAGCGCGGGTCACCACTACGCAAGAAGCAAGAGGCAGGAAGCAAGAGGCAAGAAGCAAGAGGCAAGAAGCAAGAAACGGTTTGCATCCTGCATCTTGCATCCTGCATCTCGCCTCTCGTTTACCCGATACCCACCTGGAGAAAGGAGACATCCCATGCGTATCGGACTCTTCACGGCACTGTTTGGCAACCTGCCCTTTGAGGAAGCCCTGGATCGTGCTGTCGCCGCCGGCGTGTCGGCGGTAGAGATCGGCTCCGGAGGGTTGCCGGGTCACCCTCACTGTCCCGTGGACGACCTGCTGGAGAGCGAAACGGCGCGGCGGAAGTACATGGAGGCCATCACCTCGCGCGGCCTGATCCTCAGCGCCTTCAGTTGTCACGACAACCCGGTCCACCCCGATCCGGCAGTGGCCAGGAAGGCGGACGAGGACTTCCGCAAGTCGGTGCGTCTGGCCCAACTCCTGGGTGTGCCCGTGGTCAACGCTTTCTCCGGCCTCCCCGCCGGCGGGCCGGGCGACAAGTGCCCCAACTGGGTCACCTGCCCCTGGCCGCCTGCTTTCCTGGATATGCTGGAGTATCAGTGGAACGAGAAGGCCATCCCCTACTGGCAGAAAGCGGGCCAGTTCGCCGCCGATCACGGCATCAAGGTCGCCTTTGAGATGCACCCCGGCATGCTGGTCTACAATGTGGAGACGCTGCTCCGCATGCGGGAGGCCGTCGGCCCGGTCATCGGCTGCAACTTCGACCCCAGCCATCTCTTCTGGAACGGGGTGGACCCGGTGGCGGCCATCCGCAAGCTGGGCGAGGCCATCTTCCACGTGCACGGCAAAGATGTCTATGTGGACCCCTTCAACGTGGCCGTCAACGGCTGCAACGACAACAAGCCTTATCACCGCATCCCGGAGCGCTCCTGGACCTTTCGCACCATCGGCTATGGCCATGACATCGGCGTGTGGAAGGACATCATGAGCGCTTTCCGTATGGTGGGCTATGACTACGTCATCTCCATCGAGCATGAGGATGCCTTGATGTCCTTCGACGAGGGGTTGGCCAAGGCCGTGGCCGCGCTCAAGGAGGCGTGCCTCTTCGAGCCCCCGGGCGAGATGTTCTGGGCCTGATGGTGGTGGCGTTCGCCGGGGCTCCGAGTGTCTGAGGCACCGGGTGCCTGGGGTGTCGCATCACTGTCTTGGCGTCCTGTTGCCTCGTTGCCTCAGTGCCTCGTTGCCTTGGTGCCTCATGAACGTCGGCAAGTGGGACGTGCTGGGCTTCGGCGCCGTGGCTGTGGACGACCTGATCACCGTGGATCAGTATCCCCTGCCCGGCAGCAAGATACCCGTGCGCCACAGGCAGCGGCAGGGTGGCGGCCTGGCAGGGACGGCCCTGGTCGCCGCCGCCCGTTTGGGGGCCACCGCTGCCTACTGCGGCGTGCTGGGCGACGATGAGCTATCCCGGTTCACGCGGCGCGAATTCGAGCGTGAGGGGGTGGACTGTACGCCGGTCCTCTACGACCCGGACGCCCGGCCTATTCATTCTCTGGTGATCGTTGACCGCTCCACAGGCGACCGCACCATCCTCTTCTCGACGGTCGGCGTCAGGGAACCGGCGCTGGCAGAAGTCACGCCGGAGCTCCTCTCTCGTTCTCGACTGGTCTTCGTGGATCATACGCTCGTGGAGACGGGGGCGCACATCGTCGAGCTGGCCCATGCTCAGGGCATCCCGGTGCTGGGCGACTTCGAGGCCGTGCGCGATCGGTGCGTGCTGGCCCTGCTGCCTCGGATAGACCATCTGATCGTCGGAACCGCCTTTGCTGCGGAGGTGACGGGAGAACGGGAACCGGCGGCGATGGCCCGTGCGCTTGGCGGCCCCGACCGCGCCTGCTGCGTGGTGACGGCGGGCGGGCAAGGCTGCTGGTATGTCGAGCGTGGAGGCCAGGTACATCACTTCCCGGCTTTTCGGGTCGAAGTCGTGGATACCACCGGCTGCGGCGATGTCTTTCACGGCGCTTATGCGGCGTGCATCGCCCGTGGCCAGAGCGTGCGCAGGGCTATTGCCGTGGCCACGGCTGCCGCCGGCCTCAAGGCCACTCAGCCGGGCGGCCGCAGCGGCATTCCTGATCTGCCCACCGTGGAGCGCTTTCTGAGGGAACAGGGACACGATGAACAGCCGTGAGCGGGTCTGGGCCAGCATCCGCCATCAGCAACCCGACCGCGTGCCTTACTACTTCAGCTTCACGCAGGCCGCCGCCCGCAAGCTGGAAGCGCACTACGGCACCACGGACCTGGATGTCTTCCTGGATAACGACATGGTGCGCTACAGCATCCGCCGCCCGGCCCTGTTCGAGGAGGTGCGCCCCGGTTTTGTGCGCGATGAGTTCGGCGTGCTCTGGAACCGCACGGTGGACAGGGACATCGGCGTTCCGGCGGAGTACCCGCTACAGCGCTGTTCGCTGGAGGAGTACACCTTTCCCGACCCGCTCGATCCCAGGCGCTACGCCGGGCTGCCGGCCTTCACCGAGAAACACGCGCAACGCTTCCGCCTGGTGAGCTATTCCTTCACCCTCTTCGAGCGGGCCTGGACGCTGCGTGGCATGCCGGAGCTGTTGATGGACATGGTGGAAGCGCCGGAGTGGGTGGAGGAGCTGCTCGACCGCCTGATGGAGTTCAACCTGGCCGTTGTGCAGGAACTCCTGAAGTACGAAGTGGATGGGTTTCTGTTCAGCGACGACTGGGGGCATCAGCAGGGACTGATCTTCAGCCCGCGGCTGTGGCGGCGCTTCATCAAGCCGCGGCTGGCGCGGCTGTTGCACACGGTCAAGCAGGCGGGCCGGGCGGCCTTCGTCCACTCCTGTGGCCAGGTGCAAACGCTGTTCCCCGACCTGATCGAGATCGGCCTGGACGTCTTCAATCCCTTCCAGCCGGACGTGATGGACGTTTACGAGATGAAGCGGCAGTTCGGCGACCGCCTGGCCTTCTACGGCGGCATGAGCGTGCAGCGCACATTGCCTCTGGGCACGCCGCAGGAGATTCGGGCCGAGGCGCGCCAGCTGATGGCAGAAATCGGCCGCGGCGGTGGGTTCATCATCGCCCCCTCGCATCACATGCCCGGCGACATCCCGGTGCAGAACATGGTCGCCTTCATCGAGGCGGTGCGGGGGCATGGTAGGCTAGTAGATTAGTAGAGTGGTACACTGGTATGCTGGTGGATTTGTAGTCTCAGTGGATGGAAATTTGCTCTAAGGGGATTGTCAGATCCCCGGTTTTCGCCAGGATCTGACGATCCGGTAGTCTCCCGCTTGAGTGTTGCTGCTCTACTTTGCTCCGGCGGGATCGTCAGATCCCGCCGTTAAGCCGCCGGATCTGGCGATCCGGCGGGAGCAAAAGGTCACAAATGACGGGCAAATAGCCCGACAACACCCTACGGGGAGACTACCGACGATCCTGATGGAGCGATTTTCCGTCTACTGAGTCTCAGTAGCCACCCATAGGCCCTATGGGCCAATTCTTTCTGGAAGAAACGTAATGAGTTTCTTAGCAGATCCAAAATCGCTCCAAGGGGATCGCCAGATCCCCGCCTTGGGCCTGGATCTGACGATCCAGGCCGAGCAAAATTGGATCTGCTGAGTCTGGTAAACCGGTGGGGCGGTGGTGTGGGCGATACGCAGCAGGTGGGCGTAGAGGTCTGGGAGCGTCTGACGAGCTCCCCTCTGTACCTGGACCAGACCGATGCCCGGCTGGGGGTGGAGCGGGAGCAGGTCGAGCGCTTCTATCTGCCGCTGGCGCTTACCCTGCTCTCACAATCCAGGTCGGTGTCCCGGCTGATGGTGGCCGTGGCCGGCCCACCGGGCAGCGGCAAGACCGCTTTTGCCACCATCCTGGTCGCCGTGATCAACGCTGCGGCGGGCGAAGAGGTGGCCGTGCTCGTGGGTCTGGATGGCTGGCACTATCCCAACGACTATCTGGAGAGCCATGCCCTCGAGCGGGATGGCGAGCGAATGGCCCTGCGCAGCATCAAAGGGGCGCCGGAGACCTTCGATGCAGCAGCGGCCTATGACTGTCTGGCAGAGATGCGCCAGGGTGGGCAGGTGAGCTTCCCCGTCTACAGCCGCCGGCGGCATGAGCCGGTGCCTGGGGGCGGGATGGTGACCGCCTCGCACCGCATCGTGGTGGTGGAAGGCAACTACCTGCTGCTGGACGAAGAACCCTGGCGGCGGTTTCGTGGACTGTTCGACGTACGGGTGTTCATCTCCGCCAGCCTGCACACCCTGGTCGAAGGATTGAGGGAGAGACATCGGCGTGGGGGGAAATCGGCAGAAGTGACAGAGCAGCATATGCAGCGGGTGGACCTGCCTAACATCGAACGGGTGTTGCCCAGCGCGGCCCGGGCGCATCTGCTCGTGCACAAGGCGGATGTCCGGCACATTGAACGCCTTGAGTGGGTCGTGCCGCTGGAGTGCATCCGCCCAGATGCTGGGGCGGAGGAGGAGTTTGTCGGTGCTATTTGACAGCCAGGGGGGAATCTGTTATAATGTTGGTACATTGAAAGCGATGCCACGACATCGTTTTCAGGGGACGACGCTGTCCAGATGGCTTATGATGTCGCGATGGCATTTTCGACAGTTTGCCCCAGATCAAGCGTTTCTCTTGTCTTGTCTCTCCAACGGTGGGCGGGCCTTACCGCCATGGGATTGCCCGCGCCCAGGCCATCGGGCGGTGCGGGCTTTTCCGGTCCATGTGCGAGCACGCAGCGGTCCAAATTGCGATTCCACTGCCTTTCGGCTGCCAGGCAGTCTGACAGTTAATGATGGAAAGGAGGTGCCGCAGAGATACACAAACCAGATCACAGACCACTAAATAATCATACCGTCGCGCTTTCAAAGAAAACCACAAGGAGGAATGCAAGATGTCCAAAAGAATAATGCTCTCGCTGGTATTGGTCGCCGTTCTGATTGTGGCCGGTTGCGCTAAGAAGGCAGAGCCGACAAAAGCCCCTGAGGTCGTGCCGGCCAAGCCGGCTGAGACTCCAGCACCGGCCAAGCCCGCGGCTAAAGTGGAGGAGATCAAGATTCTCTGGGCGGAGTGGGACCCGGCGGACTATCTGCAACAGATCGGCAACATGTACGAGAAGGAAACCGGGATCAAGGTGACCGTTGTGCAGGAGCCGTGGGGCAGCTTCTATGACCGGGCCTTCACGGAGTTTGCCGCCGGTGGCGATGCCTGGGATGGTGTGGTGGGCGACAGCCAGTGGCTGGGCCAGGGGGCCACACAGGGGCACTATGTGGACCTGACGGACTTCCTGGTAGGCGAGGGGATTGCCGACACGGTGACGCAGGCCACGCTGACCTACTATGGGGAGTATCCGACGGGGTCGGGGCGCTACTGGGCCTATCCGACGGAGGGTGATGCCGATGGCTGGGCCTACCGCAAGGATCTGTTCGAGGACCCGGCGGAGAAGGCGGCGTTCAAGGCCAAGTACGGCTACGAGCTGGGGGTGCCGGAGACGTATGCTCAGTTGAAGGACATTGCCGAGTTCTTCACCCGACCGGATAAGGGGTTGTATGGTGTGGCCATCTACACGCAGAAGGAGTACGATGCCATCACCATGGGCGTGGAGAACACCTTCTTCACGTATGGGGCGCGGTGGCAGAACCCGGAGACCAACGAGGTGATCGGCTGGGTCAACTCGGACAAGGCGGTCGAGGCGTTGCAGATGTACAAGGATTTGTACGACTGCTGCCAGGCGCCTGGGTTGAGCAATGCCTTCTTTGTGGACACGAACGATGCCTTCATCAAGGGGCAGGCGGTGATGGCGATGAACTACTTTGCCTTCTTCCCGGCGCTGGCCAATCCGGAGATCAACCCCTATGCGGAGAGCACAGGCTTCTTTGCCAACCCCAAGGGGCCGTATGGCGATCGGGCGGCGGCGTTGGGAGGACAGGGGTTGAGCATTATCTCCTACATCAGTCCGGAGCGGCAGGAGGCGATGAAGGACTTCATCCGCTGGTTTGCCCAGGACGAGATCCAGGCGGAGTGGGCGCGGCTGGGTGGCTACACCTGCAACAAGAACGTGTTGGCCACGCAGGAGTTCCTGGATGCCACGCCGTTCAACCCGGCCTTTGCCGAGACGATGACCTTCGTGCAGGACTTCTGGAACATTCCGGTGTATGCCCAGTTGTTGGAGGTGGCGCAGCGGGAGTTGCACAAGTTCATCGTGGCTGGCGAGGGCACGGCCAAGTCCTGCCTGGACACCATTGCCCAGGAGCACGACAAGATCCTCCGGGAAGCGGGCTTCATCAAAGAGGCAGCGAAGCCAGAAGTCAAGCCGGCGCCTGCGGTGAAGGAGATCAAGATTCTCTGGGCGGAGTGGGACCCGGCGGACTATCTGCAACAGATCGGCAACATGTACGAGAAGGAGACCGGGATCAAGGTGACCGTTGTGCAGGAGCCGTGGGGCAGCTTCTATGACCGGGCCTTCACGGAGTTTGCCGCCGGTGGCGATGCCTGGGATGGTGTGGTGGGCGACAGCCAGTGGCTGGGCCAGGGGGCCACACAGGGGCACTATGTGGACCTGACGGACTTCCTGGTAGGCGAGGGGATTGCCGACACGGTGACGCAGGCCACGCTGACCTACTATGGGGAGTATCCGACGGGGTCGGGGCGCTACTGGGCCTATCCGACGGAGGGTGATGCCGATGGCTGGGCCTACCGCAAGGATCTGTTCGAGGACCCGGCGGAGAAGGCGGCGTTCAAGGCCAAGTACGGCTACGAGCTGGGGGTGCCGGAGACGTATGCTCAGTTGAAGGACATTGCCGAGTTCTTCACCCGACCGGATAAGGGGTTGTATGGTGTGGCCATCTACACGCAGAAGGAGTACGATGCCATCACCATGGGCGTGGAGAACACCTTCTTCACGTATGGGGCGCGGTGGCAGAACCCGGAGACCAACGAGGTGATCGGCTGGGTCAACTCGGACAAGGCGGTCGAGGCGTTGCAGATGTACAAGGATTTGTACGACTGCTGCCAGGCGCCTGGGTTGAGCAATGCCTTCTTTGTGGACACGAACGATGCCTTCATCAAGGGGCAGGCGGTGATGGCGATGAACTACTTTGCCTTCTTCCCGGCGCTGGCCAATCCGGAGATCAACCCCTATGCGGAGAGCACAGGCTTCTTTGCCAACCCCAAGGGGCCGTATGGCGATCGGGCGGCGGCGTTGGGAGGACAGGGGTTGAGCATTATCTCCTACATCAGTCCGGAGCGGCAGGAGGCGATCAAGGACTTCATCCGCTGGTTTGCCCAGGACGAGATCCAGGCGGAGTGGGCGCGGCTGGGTGGCTACACCTGCAACAAGAACGTGTTGGCCACGCAGGAGTTCCTGGATGCCACGCCGTTCAACCCGGCCTTTGCCGAGACGATGACCTTCGTGCAGGACTTCTGGAACATTCCGGTGTATGCCCAGTTGTTGGAGGTGGCGCAGCGGGAGTTGCACAAGTTCATCGTGGCTGGCGAGGGCACGGCCAAGTCCTGCCTGGACACCATTGCCCAGGAGCATGACAAGATCCTCCGGGAGGCAGGGTTCATCAAGTAACGTCGGCATGTGCCATGTACTGTGAGGGGGAGGCGGTGTGCGCGCCGCCTCCCCATTCACTACGGAGTTTGAAGTGTATTTCAGCCGCTCTTGTGGGATCGCTAGGCTGAACAAAGCGGAAGATCCAGCGGCTGGAAGGGCAAGCAGTTACGAGAGAGGAGTGTTATGGCCACGACCCAAGCCATTAGCGGAGGACAGAGTCGGCGCCGCCGACAGCTCAGCGATGCGGCGCTGCTGCGGCTGTTTATCTTTCCCACTCTGATCCTGATCATCCTGATGAACATCTTCCCCCTCTTCTATAGCCTGTACCTCAGTTTCACCGACTATTCGGCTATCACCCGCCAGGCGCCGAACTGGGTGGGGTTCAAGAATTACTCGGACCTGCTGAGCGACAAGCAGATGTGGATCTACTTTGCCAATTCAGGGCGCTATGCCCTGTTATCGGTGGGACTGCAAACACTTGTCGGCTTCGGGCTGGCCTTGCTGCTGAACGAGAAATTCAAGGGCAGCGGGTTCCTTACCACCCTCATCCTGGTGCCCATGATGCTTTCGCCGGCGGTTGTAGGCTTGTTCTGGAAATTGATCTACCATCCTTCCTCTGGCATTTTCAACTACATCGTCACATTCGGCCATCCCACCGCTATTCCCGACATCCTGGCCAGCCCCAAGCTGGCCCTATGGGGGATCATTATCGTGGATGTGTGGATGTGGAGCCCCTTTGTGATGCTGCTTTGCCTGTCCGGTTTGGGCGCCATCCCTGACTACATCTATGAGGCGGCGGCTATTGACCGCGCCAGTTGGTGGCGACAGTTCTGGCGCATCACCCTGCCGCAGGTAGCGCCGCTGTTGATGATTGCCGTCCTCTTCCGCACCATCGAGGCCTTCAAGGCCTTTGACGTGGTCATGCCCATGACGGCGGGTGGCCCCGGGGAGGCCACAGAGCTGATCGCGCTTAACCTCTATCGGCAGGCTTTCGGTGGCCAATGGCGTACCGGCCGGGCCAGCGCCCTGGCTTATATCATTCTGATCATCGTCATCGGGATCAGTAATGTATACATCAGGTTCCTTAACAAGATCAGAGGGGATTAGGATATGACCGCACTTGAAGGTACCAGCCGACAACGCTCGATTACCTACGCCGCGCCGGTACACAAGGTGAGCAGACGGGCACGGGTTATCCTTGCCATCCGGGCGTTTCTGACGGTAATTGTGGCTTTGATCATGCTCATACCGGTGTTTTGGATGGCCACGACGGCCTTCAAATCGCGAGCCGATGCGGTGGCTGTGCCGCCGAAAGTCTTCTTCAAGCCCACACTGGAAGGGTTCGTCAACCTGCTGGCGGAGCGCTCCGTGCTGGCCCAGGCCCGCCGGCAGGAGATGCAGGCCCGCCGCGATGAGTTGTCGTGGATTCAACGGATCGCCCTGGATGCGGGAACCGAGATCATCGGTGTCAGCCAATACGTGGGCCGTCTGCGCAATTCGGTGATCATCGCTGGCGGCTCGACGGTGTTGGCCGTTCTGTTGGGATTGCTTTCCGCTTACGCCTTCAGTCGCTTCAACGTGCCCGGCTCGGGGGATTTACTCTTTTTCATCCTCAGCCAGCGTATGCTGCCGGCGGTGGTGGTGACCATTCCCATTTTCCTCATGTACCGGCGGCTGGGCCTGCACGATACCCATATCGGGATGATCCTCCTGTACACCGTGTTCAACCTTTCGCTTTCCGTCTGGCTGCTCAAGGGGTTCATTGACGAGATTCCCAGGCAGTATGAGGAGGCGGCGCTGGTGGATGGGTACACCCGTCTGCAGGCCTTCCGCAAGGTGGTGCTGCCCAATGCCCTCACCGGCATCGCCGCCACTACGGTCTTCTGCCTCATCTTCGCCTGGAACGAGTATGCCTTTGCCCTCATGCTGACCAGCGACAGGGCCCGCACACCGCCGCCCAGCATCCCGGCCAAGCTGGGCCGTGGCGGCATCGAGTGGGCGGCTATCGCTGCCGGCTCCTTGGGTTTCCTGATCCCGGTGGTGATTGTCACCTTCGCCCTGCGCAGGTACCTGCTGCGGGGGGTCACCTTTGGGGCAATCCGCCAGTAGGTGAGTTGCTATGGCTACTATCGAATTGCGACAAGTGGAAAAGAAATTCGGCGACCTGCACGCCGTCAAGCCTATGGACCTGACCGTCCACGACGGTGAGTTTGTCGTGCTGCTGGGGCCTTCAGGTTGTGGCAAGACGACCACGCTGCGCATGATCTCCGGTCTGGAGTCGGTGACCGGTGGACAGATCCTGATAGACGGGCGCGATGTGACCTGGGCGCATCCCAGCGAGCGCAATATCGCCTTTGTCTTCCAGTTCTTTGCCCTCTATCCCCATATGACGGCCTGGCAGAACATTGCCTTCCCCCTGCAATCCCAGGGCGAATCCCGTGCCGCCGTCAAGCAGCGCGTGGCCGAGGTGGCCAGCCTGCTGAGGATCAACCATCTGCTGCACCTGCGGCCGGGCGCGCTGAGCGGCGGCGACAAACAGCGCGTGGCGCTGGCACGGGCTCTGGTACGCCACCCCGCTGCCTTCCTGATGGACGAGCCCATCGGCGCCCTGGATGCCGACGCCCGCGAGACGATGCGCGCCGAGATCAAGCGCCTGCATCTGTTGGAGCATGCCACCACCGTCTACGTGACCCACGATCAGGTGGAGGCCATGGCCATGGGCGACCGCATCGTGGTCATGTCCGAGGCCCTGGTGCAGCAGATAGGCACGCCTGCCGAGGTGTACCACAAGCCGGCCAACCTCTTCGTGGCTCGCTTCATCGGCAGCCCTGGCATGAACCTGGTGACCGGGCACTACGCCAATGGCGTTGTCCATCTGTCGGAGAACAGCCGTTACCTGCTTTCTCCGGAGTGGAACCAGGCCCTGCAACGGGAGTTGGGCGGCGAAGGCAAGGTCATCCTGGGCTTCCGCTCGGAGGCAGGGGTGATCGTCGAGGATGGCCCGCTGGCTGCCGAGGTCTTCACCAGCGATCTGCACGGTGCCTACAACATGCTCAACCTGAGCCTCAACGATGACCTGGTGCATATCCGCGTGCCTCGGGGCATCCGCTATCCTATGGGGGCGACGGTGCGCTTCAATATAGATGCAGAGATGGTGCGCTTCTTCAACCCCCGCACCGAAGCGGCCATCACACGGAGGGTGCGCTGATGGCTGATGTGGCTCTTAAGAATATCACCAAACGGTTCAAGACCGTTACGGCGCTGAAGAATGTCTCCTTCGACATCAAGGATGGCGAGTTCTTCGTGTTGCTCGGCCCCACCGGCGCCGGCAAGACCACCACGCTGCGGGTGATCGCCGGACTGGAGAAACCCGACGGAGGCAGCGTGCTGTTCGATGGTCAGCCGGTGGATCACCTGACGCCCTCCGATCGCGATGTCGCCTTCGTCTTCGAGCAGTACTCCCTCTATCCGTCCATGTCGGTCTACGACAACCTGGCCTTCCCCCTGCGCTCGCCTCTGCGCAACCTGTCCAAAGATGAGATTGACCGGCGTGTGCGAGAGACGGCCAGGAAGTTGCGCATTGAGCATCTCATCGAACGGACCACGGCCCATCTCTCCGGCGGCGAGATGCAGCGGGTGTCGCTGGGGCGAGCGCTGGTGCGCGAGCCGCGCCTTTTCCTCATGGACGAACCGCTTTCCAACCTGGATGCCAAGCTGCGCGAGGCACTGCGCGTCGAACTGAAGCACTTGCAGAAGGCCCAGGGGAGCACCACGCTGTTCGTCACTCACGACCAGATCGAAGCGCTGACCATGGGCGATCGCATCGCCGTGCTGAACAAGGGCAGCATCGTGCAGATCGGCACGCCGGAGGACATCTACGACCGGCCGGCCACCACCTTCGTGGCCCAGCTTGTGGGCACGCCGCGCATCAACCTGCACGAGGCCACTCGCGAGGACGACACACTGCACGTGGTGGACAGCACGATTCACCTGCCCATGCCCGGGAAAGAGGCTCTGCCCTCCTCGTTCCTGTTGGGCGTGCGCCCCGAGGACGTGCAGATCCACAGCGAGGGCGACTTCCCCGGTGAGATCGTGCTTACCGAGCCTCTGGGCGTGGAGACGATCCTGCATATCAAGGCGGGAGAGAAAACCATGCTCAGCCTGGTGCCGGGGATGACCACCCTGCGCATCGGCGACCAGGTGCGCTTCAACATCATCCGCCAGCGGCTGCACTACTTCCGCTTGGATGGCACGCGCATCTCGGTGTAGCACGGGGCACCGGGGCAGCGAGGCAACGAGGTTTGGAGTTCGACGTTCGGCGGTGGAACTTCGGGCAGGTTTCAAACCTGCCCCTACGAACCTGGGCGGGTTTCAAACCTGCCCCTACATTTGGAGGTTGAACATGGCAAAAGTAGCGATTATCGGCGCCGGAAGCATCGTCTTCTGCAAGACGCTGATCCTGGACACCCTGGCCACCGATGGCCTGGAGGATACCGAGTTCGCCCTCATGGCCCCCACCACCCGGCGGACGCCCTACGTGGAGTCCTTCGTCAACAGGGTGATCGAGGCCAATGGCCTGCCGGCCAGGGTCTGGCTGACCACGGACAGCCGCGAGGCGGTCAAAGATGCTGACTACGTCATCACCACCTTCCAGGTGGGCGGCGTGGAGGGGTTCGAGGCCGATTACAAGATCCCGCTGAAGTACGGCGTGGACCAGTGCATCGGCGACACACTGGGGCCGGGCGGCGTTTTCCGCGCCCTGCGCTCCATCCCCGTGATGATGGACCTGGCCCGGGACATGGAGGAGCTATGCCCGGACGCCCTGGTCCTGCAGTACGTCAATCCCATGGCTATGGTCTGCTGGGCGCTGGGCACGACTAAGGTCAAGTTCGTCGGCCTCTGCCACGGCGTGCAGACCACGCTGGACCTCATCTCCGGCTACGTGGGCGTGCCCAAGGAAGAGATTGACTTCCTCTGCGCCGGCATCAACCACATGGCCTGGTTCCTCAAACTGGAACACCACGGCAAAGACCTTTACCCCATTCTGCGCGAGCGCTTCGAGCGGCCCGAGTACTACGTCAACGAGAAGGTGCGCGGCGAGGTCTTCCGCCATTTCGGCTACTTCATGACCGAGTCCACCGGCCACCTGGCCGAGTACGTGCCCTGGTTCCGCAAGAACCAGAAAGCGCTCGACCTCTACTGCGACGAGCCGGCCTTCGGCGGCGAGAGCGGGGCCTACTACAACTGGTGCAAGTACGTAGCCGAGAAGTACGCTTCGGGGGACATCCTGGCCGACGAGCCGGTGGAGCTGCCACCCCGCAGCGTGGAGTACGGGTCGTACATCATCGAGGCCTTGGAGACGGGGCGCACCTTCAAGTTCAACGGCAATGTGATCAATGGCGGCATGATCACCAACCTGCCGCCCGACTGCTGTGCCGAAGGGCCGATCTACGCCGACGGCGCCGGGCTGCACAAGACCATCGTCGGCGACCTGCCGCCGCAGTGCGCCGCGCTGAACATGACCAACATCAACGTGCAGCGGCTGGCCGTGCAGGCGGCCCTCACCGGCGACCCCGAGCACATCGTCCAGGCCATCGCTCTGGACCCGCTCACCAGCGCCGTGCTCACCCTCAAGGAGATCCGGGAAATGGCCACGGAGATGCTGGAGGCGGAGCGGCAATGGCTGCCGCAATTCGAAGGCAAGACCATCCGCCCCACGCCCACCATCAGCATCCCCAGGGACGTCAAGCGGGCGGAAGTGCCCATTGACCCCGCCCTGGCCATCTTCGCCCGTTTCGGGGAGCTGGCCAGGTAGGAGGGGGAGACAAGGAGACAGGCAGGCTATGACGCAAAACGAGAAACGAGCACTCGTCGAAGCCGCCCTGGGTCAGGGCAACGGCATCCTCAGGCTGGAGCCGGCCTGGGTGGCGCGGGATTTCCTGCCGCCGGGCAAGCGGCTGGGGCTCAAGGAAGAGGAGTACGATGTCGGCGAGCGGGGCTGGATCTCGGAACGCTGGCTTGGCTCCACGACCAAGGCCGATAACCGCGTGGGCCCGCCGGACGAGGGGCTGTCCTACGTTGCCCTGGGCGGTGGTCGGCGCATGACCCTCAAGGATGCGGTGGAGGTAGCCGGTTCGGCCATCATGGGCGAGGAGTACGCCAGGACGCACAAGGGGCTGGGGCGACTGGCCAAGATTTACGACTTCGGCGATCGCATCCCTTACCATCTGCATCAGATGAAGAAGGACGCTGCCCTCGTGGGAGCCAACCCCAAAGAGGAAGCCTACTACTTCCCCGAGGGCGTGGATATGGGCCCGCACCCGGAGACCTTCTTCGGCGTGCATCCCTACATCGCCGAGCAGAAGCAGTACGACATCCTGCTGCCCTACCTGGTGGAATGGAGGGATGACCTGATCTTGCGCCATTCGCGGGCCTACCTTTTGGTGCCCGGCGAGGGGTTCCACCTGCCCTCCGGCGTGCTGCACGCGCCGGGCACGGCGCTGACCATCGAGTTGCAGGAGGATTCCGACGTCTTCGCCATGCTCCAGGCGCTGGTGGCGGGCAAAATCATCTCTAAGGAACTGCTCTTCAAGGACGTGCGCAAGGAGGATCGGGAGAAGTACGGCGAGCGGGTCATCCTGGGGCAGATCAACTGGGAGATCAGCGGCGACCCCTATTTCTACGAGAACCGACACACAGCGCCCGTGCTGGTCGAGGAGACGAAACAGGCCGGCGGCGAAGAGTACTGGATCTACTACAACACCACCAAGTTCAGTGGCAAGCGGCTGGTGGTGAGGCCGGGCCAGAAGTTCACCAGCGTGGACAGGGGCGTCTACAACATCCTGGTCTGGCGCGGCCGCGGGCGCTTTGACGGTCACGAAATCGAAGCGGGAAACTTCGGCTTCGACGAACTGCTCGTCTCCCACGCCCGGGCCACCGTGCCTATCGTCATCGAGAACACGGGCACGGAAGAGCTGGAAATCTTCAAGTTCTTCGGGCCGGACATCAATCTGGATGTGCCGTATATCCCGAAGTATCCGCCGGGTGTTTAGCAGACAGCAGTGGATGCTGATCCGTGAAACGTGAAGCGTAAAACGGAAGGACAGGTCTACTGTCCACCACGAGTGTACGCAATGCATTTTACGCCTTACGTTTTACGCTTTACGTAATATCGAATATCCAGTACCATATCGAAAGGAGAGCACAAAACCATGAGCAAGAAAATCAGTGTCGGTACCTGGGCCTACATCTGGGGAGGCTATGCGGATGCTCCCATTCCCTTCCCCAAGGTGGTGAAGAGCCTGGCCGAGATGGGCTTCGATGGCATCGAGTTTGGCGCCTTCCCGCCCCATCTCAACGTGGAGGACTATGGCGATCGGGCCAAACGATTGGAGATCAAGAAGATGCTCGACGACCACGGCCTGGGCATCTCCGGGCTGGCCGGCGCCTTCTGGGGCCTGCCGCCGGCGACGACCAAGCCGCCTGTGTACATGGACATGGTCAAGAAGCAGTTGGACATCTGCCATGACCTGGACATCCCCAAGCTGCGCGTGGACACGGTCAGCCCGCCGACGGAGATCCCCGGCGGCATGGACTACGAGACCTGCTTCTGGCGGATAGCTCAGGTTTGGAACCGGGCCGCCGAGGTGTGCGCCAACGAGGGCGTCAAGCTGGTGTGGGAGTTCGAGCCGGGCTTCCTGTTCAACAAGCCCAGCGAGGTGGTGCGCATGGTTTACGCCGTGGACCATCCCAACTTCGGTGTGCTCTTCGATTCCTGCCACGGTCACATGTGCGCCGTGGTGGGGGCGCGGCAACTGGGTGAGAAGGAGACGCTGCCCGGCGGCATCGTGCAGTTCATCCACATGCTCACGGGCAAGATCAGCCACGTGCACTTCATCGACTCCGACGAGACGCTGCACGACGGCGACACCAGCACGCACGCCCCGTTTGGCCAGGGCGTGCTGGACTTCGATGCCATCGTCAAGGCGCTTCTCGAGGCAGGCTATGCCGATGAGTGGTGGCCTATGGACCTCTGCTTCTGGCCCAATGCCCTGGAGGCCACTCAGCCGGCGCTGGCCTTCATGCGCGGTCTGGCCGCCAGGTACGGCTAGGCCGTAGGGGCGCAGCGCCGCTGCGTCCAGTAGCCGTTTTCGACGAAAGGCGGATGACGAAGGACCGATTCGTTGTTCGTCCCTGGTCTTTCGCCCTTCCTCTTCTTCCGGCTTGTCCGGATCACACACTACGGATGGAGGACAAACCATGGCAGAAAAGATGAAAGCCCAGGTGTTCTACGAGGCTGAAAAGATGGAGATGGAGGAGCTCCCTATCCCCGAAGTGACCGACATTGATGTGCTGGTGCGGGTGAAGAACTGCGGCATCTGCGGTTCGGACATCTCCTACTACTTCGGTCTGAGCCCGGTGGGCACGCCGACAGGCAAGGGGCCCCTGGTGCTGGGCCACGAGTTCACCGGTGAGGTGGTGGAGGTCGGAGCGGTGGCCAGGGCCATGAAGCTGTTTCAGCCCGGCGACCGCGTGGTGGTGAACCCGGTGCAGCACTGTAATGCCTGCTATGCCTGCGCCGCCGGCCAGACCAACCTCTGCGCCAATCTCTACGTGCCCGGCGTAACCCACAACGGCGGCTTTGCCGAGTATGCCATCTCCCGCTACACCGGCCTCTTCAAGCTGCCCGATACGGTGAGCTACGCTGCCGGCGCCTTCACCGAGCCGCTGGCCTGCGCCGTCTACGGCATGAAGAAGCTGGAGATCGAGCCTGGGCACTTCGTGGCCATCTTCGGGCCTGGCCCTATGGGCCTGATGATGACGCAGTTGGCCAAGGCCACCGGCGCAGGCAAGGTGGCCTTGATCGGCACGCGCGACTATCGCCTGGAGGAAGGCAGGAAGTGGGGCGCGGACTACATCTTCAACGTCAGCGACCCCCAGTCGCCCTACTACGTGGAGAACCTGAAAGAGGCCATCGCCGACCTCACCCACGGCGCGCTGGCCCACCGGGCCATCGTGCCCACCAGCTCCAATGCCGCCTTCGAACAGGCCATTGACATCACCGGCAACGCGGCCATTATCGTCCATTTCGGCCTGCCCGATACCGGCGACGTCATCCACGTGCCGGCGTTGTCCACGCACACTATGGACAAGCAGATCCGCTTCTCCTGGCTGGCCCCGCTGTCCTGGCCCACGGCCATCCGCGCCATCTCCGAGGGGCTGGTGGATGTGGAGAGCCTGGTCTCCAGCACCGTGCCCCTGGAGGAAACGGGCCAGGCCATCCGCGACCTGCGCTCGCGTGTTGGCGATCCCATGAAGGTGCAGGTGACGCCATAGCGCGGCATAGCCGCAACCCAAGACTGGTACATTGGTAACTGGTACATTGGTAGATTGGTCCATCGATTCTGGCTGGGGGTCCACTAAGTTACCAGCTTACCAATCTACCAATTACCAGTCTACCAGCTTAGGGCCGGTCTCCTGATCGGCCTTGTCAGACCATAACCAGGGAGGCATCGCGTGTCCATCTTATACGGAATCAACACCTTCACCTGGACCTCGCCCTTCAAGACCAAGGACCTGCCGCTGATTGACAAGGCCAGGGCCATGGGCTTCGACCTGGTGGAGATCCCCATCGAAGGGCTGGATGATCTGGACTACGACCAGGCCGGCGAGGCCTTCCGGCGGGCGGGCATAGCCGCCGGCGTCTGTGCCGTCATGGGCCCCGGCCGCGACCCGGCCCATGAGGACGAGGACAAACAGCGCGGCGGTGTGGAATACCTCAAGCACTGTGTGGACGCGGCGGTGAAGATGGGCGCCAAAATCGTCGGCGGCCCCATCTATGCCGCCGTGGGGCGCACCTGGCAGTCCAGCGGCGAGCAGCGCCAGCGCGAGCTGGAACGGTGCGCCCGCAACCTGAAGGAAGTGGCCAGGTACGCCGAGGAGCGCGGCGTGACGCTGGCCATGGAGCCGCTGAACCGCTTCGAGACCAGCTTCATCAACCTGGCTGAGCAGGCCGTGGAGCTGGTGGAGATGGTGGATAGCCCGGCCGTCCGCATCATGCTGGACACCTTCCACATGAACATCGAGGAGAAAAGCCTGGGCCGGGCCATCGAGACGGCCGCACCCTACCTGGTGCACATCCACGCCAACGAGAACGACCGCGGCACGCCGGGCACCGGCCACGTCCCCTGGCAAGAGGTGGCTGCTGCCTTGAAGAAGATCAACTACAGCGGGGCGCTGGTCATCGAGTCCTTCACCACTACGGTGAAGGAAATCGCCCGCGCCGCAGCCATCTGGCGGCCTCCAGCCCCCGATCAGGATACCCTGGCCCGCGAAGGGAAGGCCTTCTTGCAGCAGCTCATGGCCTGATCTGTGGCTAGAGCGCGTTCGTTCTCTACCACAAAGGCACCAAGACACAGAGCAAATCGGCAGGAACAGCAGGGCAGTAACGGCCGATACAAGGAGCGGATGGTCTCCCTCTTTTGTGTTGATGTCCCTTTTCACCACAGAGCGCTCGGAGCACGCAGAGATTCCCTGTTTTCTCAGCGTGCTCGGCGCTCTCCGCGGTTGAAAGCTGGCCGAAGCTGGCATCAACACGGTTTGGGAAGACTACAAGGAGCGAAAGGGAATGGAAATCCTTGGCCGAGGAAAGATCGTTCACGCCGACGACGTGGACACGTTGCTGTTTGACTGGGGCACGATCAAGTTTTTGAGCGAGCCGGCAGTCACCGGCGCCGAGCGTTTCAGCTTCGGGATGGTCATTCTCAATCCGGGCAAGGGGCACGACAGCCACACCCATCCCGGCGTGGAGGAGATCATCTTCGTCATGTCCGGCGTGGGGGAGCAGATGATAGACGGCCAGGGCCCGGTGAAGGTGGGCCCCGGCGACTGCTTCCACATCCCGCCCGACGTGCTCCATTCGACCCTCAACACCGGCTGGGAGCCCATGCGCCTGCTGGTCGTCTATGCGCCGCCCGGGGCCGAGCGAGGGCTGCGGGAGATAGCCGGCTGTGAAGTCATCCCGGCAAAGGGGGAGGGATAGCAGCGAGCTGTGCTGGCCAGCAGGGCAATGAAGTTTGACGCCTGAAACCCGCTCAGCATGACAAGTACGGTTGTAAAAGGAGTCAAGGCAATGAGGGAACAGTTGGTGACAGCCATCGCTGACATGAACGAGGATGAGGCCATGCGGCTGGCCCACGCTATGCTGGACGCCGGCGAAGACCCCCAGGTCATCCTCAACGCCGCCAGCGAGGCGATGACCATCGTCGGCGACCGCTTCGAGAAGAAGGAGTACTTCCTGCCCGAGCTCATCATCGCCGGCGACATGATGAAGGCGATCGGGGAACTGGTCAAGCCGAAGCTGAGTGCCCAGATGGCACAGGTGCCCAGGCTGGGCAAGGTCGTCATCGGCACGGTCGCCGGTGACATCCACGATATCGGCAAGGACATCGTGGCCTTCATGCTCGACGTCAACGGCTTCGAGGTCCATAACCTCGGCGTGGATGTGCCGGCGGCGGCCTTCGTCGCCAAGATCGAGGAGCTCAAGCCCGACGTCGTCGGCATGAGCGGCTTCCTGACCCTCGCCTTCGATCAGATGAAGCGCACCGTCGAGGCGATCAGGGAAGCCGGGCTGCGCGATAGGGTCAAGATCATGATCGGCGGCGCCATTATGGACGAAGGGGCCGCCAGGTATGTGGGGGCCGACGCCTATGGCGCTGACGCCATGGCCGCGGTCAGGCTCGCCAGGAGCTGGGTGGCATAGGCTCATGCTGAGGAGGAGGTAAACCACCATGTCCGAGAAATCGGTCGAACAACTCTACAACGAGCGCCTGGCCCGTGTGCTGGCCGCGGCCACCTGCCAGCAACCCGACCGCATCCCGGTGTTCGGGCCGTTCCAGAAGTACCCCTACCAGTTCGCCGGCGTCACCCTGAAAGACGCCATGAACGATTACGCCCTGGCGCGCGCGGCCTGCCACAAGTTCCTGGACTATTTCCAGCCCGACGTGGACTTCGGGCCGATCTTCGCCTACCCTGCCAGGGCGATGGAGCTCTACGGCTGGAGGGCCTTCAAGTGGCCGGGCCACGGCCTGGACGACGACGTCATGTACCAGTACGTGGAAGGGGAGTACATGACGGCCGAGGAGTACGACGAATTCATCTACGATCCTTCGGGTTTTATGCTCGGCAAATGGGCCCCGCGCCAGTTCGCCTCGATGGCCGGCTTCGCCCAGACCATCCCCTGGCGGCGCTTCATGTGGTCGGGTTGGATGAACCTGAACTTCTTCTGGCTGACGCCCGAATATCAGGAGACGCTGCGCGCGGTGCAGGCCGGTGCCGAAGAGGCGGCCAAATGGTGGGCCTCGCAATTCCAGTATTGGGACGAGGCCAAGGCCAAGGGCTTCCCTATGGCCTTCGCCGGTTGGGACTGGCCCCCCTTCGACATCATCGGCGACACCCTGCGCGGCACGCGCAACATCCTGGCCGACATGCGCCGCCGCCCTGGCAAGCTGCACGACGCGCTGGAGGTGGCGACCAAAATCTTCATCGAATACGGCTCCGGTGCCGCTGGCGCGCCGCTGCCGTTCTGCTGGGTCTGGGTCCACAAGTCGACGCGCGAGTTCATGTCCGATGCGCAGTTCAGGGAATTCTACTGGCCCTACCTGCGCAAGGGCCTGCTGGCGTTGATCGAGAAAGGGATCATCCCGGTGGTCTACTGGGAGGCCGACTGGGAGAGCCGGCTGGAGCACGTCGCCGACATCCCCCACGGCAAGATCATCTACCATCTCTCCAACACCAACTTCGAGCGGGCCTGGGACGCGCTGGGCGGCAAGGTCTGCCTGATGGGCAACGTGCCCAACATCTTGCTGCTGGGCGGCACGCCGGATGACGTGAAGGCGTACTGCAAGCGGATCATAGACTACACTAAAGGCAAGCCCGGCCTGATCGTGGACGCCGCGGTCATGCTGGACGAGGCAAAGCCGGAGAACTTGAAGGCGATGTTCGACTTCACCCGGGAGTATGGGAGGTATTAGCAAATATCTAACACAAGGAGGAACACCATGTCTCGACCTGTCACTCTCTTCACCGGCCAATGGGCCGATCTGCCACTGGAGGTGCTGGCGCAGAAGGCCAGCGCATGGGGTTTCGACGGTTTGGAACTCGCCTGCTGGGGCGATCACTTCGAGGTAGACAAAGCGCTGGAGCAGGATTCCTACGTGCGCGAGAAGCGCGCCCTGCTCGAGAAATACGGCCTGCAGTGCTTCGCCATCAGCAGCCACCTGGTGGGCCAGTGCATCGCCGACGACCCGATTGACGTGCGGCATCAGCGCATCCTGCCCCCGCGGCTGTGGGGCGATGGGGACCCCGAAGGGGTGCGCCAACGCTGCGCCGAGGAGATGAAGAACACGGCCAGGGCGGCCAAACTGTTCGGCGTGAACGTCGTCAACGGCTTCACCGGCAGCCCGGTGTGGGCCAAGCTCTACTTCTTCCCGCCCACCTCCCAGGCCGACATTGACGCCGGCTATCGCGATTTCGCCGCCCGCTGGCTGCCCATCCTCGACGTTTTCCAGGCCGAGGGGGTCAGGTTCGCCCTGGAGGTCCACCCGACCGAGATTGCCTACGACATCTACACGGCCCAGCGCACGTTGGATGCGCTGAACGGCCACCCGGCGTTCGGGTTCAACTTCGACCCCAGCCATTTCGTCCATCAGTTCATCAACCCGGTCTTCTTCCTCGAGACTTTCCCGACCCGCATCTTCCACTGCCACGTCAAGGACTCGCGCGTGCAGCTTAACGGCCGCAACAGCATCCTGTCGTCGCACCTCGACTTCGGCGACCCGCGGCGGGGATGGGATTTCGTCTCGCCGGGCCGCGGGGACGTGAAGTGGGACCCCATCATCCGCACCTTCAACCGGATCGGCTACCAGGGGCCTCTCTCCATTGAGTGGGAAGACACCGGCATGGACCGCGAGTGGGGCGCGCCGGAGGCGTTGAAGATGATCCGCAGCCAGGACTTCACACCCTCGGCGGTGGCTTTTGACGCCGCATTTGCCGCCAAATAGGGCACCGAAACCAATAGCAGGAGGATACCCATGAGCAAACAGACATTCACAGCCATGGCCGGGGCCAGGGCGGAAAAGGAGGCCCCGGAGATCGGCGTGGGCATGCTGGGCTATGCCTTCATGGGCAAGGCACACAGCAACGCTTACAAGAAGCTTCCCTACATGATCTATCCGCCACCGGCGGTGCCGCGGCTGATCGCCATCTGCGGGCGCAATGAGGAGGCCGTGGCCGAGGCGGCCAGGCGCTTTGGCTACGAGGGCTATTACACCGACTGGCGGGCAATGATGGAGGACGATCGCATCCAGCTCTTCGACAACGGCGGCCCCAACAGCATGCATGCTGAACCGTGCATCGCCGCGGCGCAGGCCGGCAAGCACGTCTTCTGCGAAAAGCCATTGGCCCGCAACGCCGAGGAGGCCAAGGCGATGCTCGACGCCGTCGAGAAGGCTGGAGTCAAGCACATGGTGGCCTTCAACTACCGCTTCGTGCCTGCCGTCCGCCTGGCCTATGACCTCATCGCCAGCGGCAAGCTGGGCCAGATTTACCACTTCCGCGCCGTGTACCTGCAGGAGTGGATTATGCCCCACTACGGCACACCGAAGATCTGGCGGCTGGACAGGGACGTGGCCGGCAGCGGCGCTATCGGCGATCTGGGGGCGCACATCATTGACCTGGCCCACTTCCTGGTGGGCGGCATGAAGAGCCTCAGCGCGGTGACGCGCACCTTCATCGAGGAACGCCCCCTGACGGATGGCAGTGGCACCGGCAAGGTGGACGTGGACGACGCCTTCGTGGCCACGGTGGAGTTCGAGAACGGGGCCATCGGCACGCTGGAGAGCTCCCGCTTTGCCGCCGGCCGCAAGAATTACAACTGCTTCGAAATCAACGGCGAGAAGGGCAGCATTCACTTCAACCTGGAACGGTTGAACGAACTGCAGGTCTTCTGGGTGGGCGAGGAGCCCAAGGAGACGCAGGGCTTTCACGACGTCCTGGTCACCGAAGGCCACCATCCCTGGCTGGAGCACTGGTGGCCGCACGGGCACATCATCGGCTGGGAGCACACCTTCGTCCACGAGATCACCCACCTGCTGGACTGCATCGTCAACAACAAAGACGTGGCTCCTTACGGCGCGACCTTCGAGGACGGCTACCGTGCTGCGGTCATCTGCGACGCCATCGCCGAATCGGCCCAGGCGAAGCGGCAGGTGGACATCAGGTACTGAAGCAGGCATGGGAGAGACCATGGTCAAACGATTACAGCCTTACTTCACCGGCGCTATCATCGTGGCCGTGCTCCTGATCCTCCGGCTTGTGCTTCCGCTGGTGCTGCCCGATGTAGCCGGCCAGGCGGCCAAGTTCCTGACCGTTTTCCTGGCCATTCTGCTGACGTTCATCTATTTCATCGTCTTTTTGAGCCGTCTGCTCTATGGCCAGGTGTCGGCAAGGGTCTTCACTATCGTCGAGTTGATCCTTATCATCGGGATTCTGGGGGGTGTGGTGGCCATGTTCCAGCCCTGGACGATGTTCGGCTACAAGCTGGGCTTTCAGATCGTCCTGGCTTCGACGCTGGCTTTCATCGTGTGGAGCCACGTGACGCCCGGAAGCGCGCACGAGGAGGAATGAACGGGGGAAAGGGATGATGCAGGGTTGGGGCGGGCGGCTGTGCCGTTCGCCCCAACCCCCTTTTCTCTCCCCCGCCACGAGGAGCAGAGACGGGGAGCAGAGGAAGGCCGGGGGTTCTGCCGCCCCCTCTCCCCCTGGGAGAGGGTTGGGGTGAGGGTTCTTCCCCGCCACAGGGGTGAGAGGAAGGGCCGGGATTTGGCCGCCCCCTCTCCCCCTGGGAGAGGGTTGGGGTGAGGGTGAGGAGATCGCACGGTGACGAAAACGGTGGTCATTGTGGGCTCTTTGGACACCAAAGGCGACGATTTCGCCTTCGTCAAAGAGCTCATCGAGAATCAGGGGCTGCGAGCGCTGGTCGTTGACTTCGGGGTCCTGGGAGAGCCAGGCTTCCAGCCGGACATCAGCCGGGAGGAGGTGGCCCGGGCCGGTGGCGGCGAGCTGGCCGTCCTGCGTTCGGGTGAGCGCAAGGACGAGGCCATGAGGATCATGGCCAGCGGTGTGGCCGCCATCGTCCGCCGGCTGTACGAGGAGGGCCGGCTGGACGGCATCCTGGGCATGGGAGGGGGCGGGGGCACCTCCATTGCCACGGCCGCCATGCGCACGTTGCCTGTGGGCGTGCCCAAGCTGATGGTCTCCACCCTGGCCGGCGGCGATGTCAGCGAGTATGCGGGCACACGGGACATCACCTTCATGCCTTCCGTCGTGGACGTGGCCGGGGTCAACCGCATCAGCCGGGCCATCTATGCCAACGCTGCCGGGGCCATCGCCGGCATGGTCAAGATGGAGAGGCCGACGACGGCTGAAGACAGGCCGCTGATCACTGCCTCCATGTTCGGCAACACGACCCCCTGCGTGAACCGGGCGCGCGGCATCCTGGAAGACCACGGCTACGAGGTGCTCGTCTTCCACGCTACGGGCACCGGTGGCCGCACCATGGAGAGCCTGATCGCCGACGGCTACATCGTCGGCTCGCTGGACATCACCACGACGGAGCTGGCCGACTACGTCTGCGGCGGCGTGCTCAGCGCCGGGCCGGAGCGTTGTCTGGCCGCCGCGCGGGCCGGCATTCCGGCCGTCCTCGTGCCCGGCTGTGTGGACATGGCCAACTTCTGGGCCCTGGACAGCGTGCCTGAGAAGTACAGGCAGCGCAACCTGTACCAATGGAACCCCAACATCACCCTGCTGCGCACCAACGTGGAGGAGAACATCCGTATCGGCGAGATGCTCGCTGCTGCTGCCAACGCTGCCACCGGGCCGGTAGCCATCCTGCTGCCGTTGCGCGGTGTCTCCATGCTGGACAGCGAGGGCGGCGCTTTCTGGGACCCGGAAGCCGACCACGCCTGTTACCAGGCCATCAAGCGCCACCTCAGGCCGGGCATCCCCGTGATCGAGATGGACCACAACATCAACGATCCCGAATTTGCCGATAAGGCGGCGGAGGTGCTGTTGCAGATGTTGCGCGGGGCACAAGAGTAGTATACCAGTATCAGTAAGTGGAAAATCGCTCCGCCAGGATCGCCAGATCCTGGCGAAAATCGGGGGATCTGACGATCCCCTCAGAGCAAATTTCCATCCACTGAGTATCCGATACCATGCCAGGAGCATCACCATGTCCATCCCACGAAGCGAAATCCTGAGGCGACTGCGGGCCCAGGTCGCCGCCGGCAGGCCCATCATCGGCTGTGGCGCCGGCACGGGCATCTCGGCCAAATTCGCCGAGGCCGGCGGAGCCGACCTGATCATCATTTACAATTCTGGCCGCTACCGCATGGCCGGGCGCGGCTCGCTGGCCGGCCTCATGCCCTACGGCGACGCCAACGCCATCGTGGTGGAGATGGCCGCCGAGGTGCTGCCCGTGGTCAAGGACACCCCGGTGCTGGCCGGCGTCTGCGGCACCGATCCCTTCCGGCTGATGCCCGTGTTCCTCAGACAGCTCAAAGAGATGGGCTTCTCCGGCGTGCAGAACTTCCCCACCGTGGGGCTGATTGACGGCAACCTGCGCGCCAACCTGGAAGCCACGGGCATGGGCTACGATAAGGAAGTGGAGATGATCCGTCTGGCCCACGAGATGGACCTGTTCACCTCGCCCTACGTCTTCACCACCGAGGAGGCGCGGGCCATGGTCGAGGCCGGGGCGGATCTCCTGGTCTGTCATGTCGGCCTGACCACGGCGGGCAGCATCGGCGCGGCAGTGGCCTTCACCCTGGACGAGGCCATCGAGAAAGTGATGCAGATGGCCGAGGCGGGGCGCCGGGTGCGGGAAGACATCATGGTCATCTGCCATGGCGGGCCGTTCGACGAGCCGGAGAACGTAGGTGTGGCCCTGGCCAGGATGCCGGGCATCGTCGGCTTCTTCGGCGCTTCCAGCATCGAGCGGCTGCCCACCGAACGGGCCATCCGCGGGCAGGTGGAAGCGTTCAAGGGTCTCAGGTTGGCGTCGTGACCGCAGATTTGTCCGGCGACGACGAACGACGAAGGACGAAAGCAGAGCGTTTTGCGGATTTTCTCCGCGTGCTCTGCGGTCTCAGCGGTAGAATGATGAGGTGCCAGCAATGAAAGCTGTTCTGTTTTACGCCCCGGGCGACATCCGGTATGAGGAAGTTCCCCGGCCCCAGGCCGGGCCGGGCGAGGTGGTGGTGCAGGTTAAAGCGGCGCTCACCTGTGGCACCGACCTCAAGACCTACAAGCGCGGCCATCCGGTGATGATCCAAAGGGCCCCCACCGTCTTCGGGCACGAGCTTTCGGGGGTGATCGCCGAGATCGGCCCGGGCGTGGAGGGTTTCGCCGTGGGGCAGCGGGTGGTGGCGGCCAATTCCGCGCCCTGCAATCGCTGCTTCTACTGCCGCCAGGGCCGCCTCAGCCTCTGCGAGAACCTGGAATTCCTCAACGGTGCCTACGCCGAGTACATCGCCGTCCCGGCGCGCATCGTCGAGCAGAACCTGCTGCCCATCCCTGACGAGCTTCCCTTCCGCCACGCGGCACTGGTCGAGCCTTTCGCCTGCATCGTGCACGGCATCGAACGGTCGAAGATAGCCCTGGGCGATACCGTCTGTGTCATCGGCCAGGGGCCCATCGGTCTCATGTTCACTCGCCTGGCCCGGCTCAAGGGGGCGCGGGTGATCGCCGTGGACCGCGTGCCATTCCGCCTGGAAAAGGCCCGCCACTTCGGCGCCGAGGAGGTGGTCAATGCCGCTGAAGTCGCCGACGCGGTGGAGGCGGTGCGGGAGCTGACATCGGAAGGCCGCGGCGTGGACGTGGCCATCGAGGCCGTGGGCCTGCCGGAGACCTGGGAGCAGGCTATCGCCATGACCCGCCGGGGCGGGCGGGTGAACCTCTTCGGCGGCTGCAAGGCGGGCACGCACATCCGGGTGGATACCGGCCGGCTGCATTACGACGAACTGGAGATCATCGGCGTCTTCCATCACACGCCGCTGTACGTGCGTACGGCGCTTTCCCTCATTGCCGGTGGGCAACTGGACGCCGACGCTTTGATTACCCACGAGATGCCCCTGGAGCGCCTGGAGGAAGCCTTGAATCTGGTGGCCAGCGGCGAAGCGCTCAAGGTGGCCATCGTGCCGTGAAGGGAGAGAGTTTACATGGGTGTCATCCATCGTTACAAAGGTGATTTCGACTGGGAAGGCGTGGAGCTGGGCCGCTACCCGCCGGAGAAGAACATGAGGGGCGTGACCGTGCGCTGGCTCATCGGCCCGGAGGAGAAGGCTCCCCACTTCGCCCTGCGCTACTTCGAGGTCGAGCCGGGCGGCTGGACCTCGCTCGATCAGCACGCCCATGACCATGGCGTGGTGGTCATGCGCGGCCAGGGGCGGGTGCGCCTGGGCGATGAGGAGTTCGACATCGTGCCCAACGATGTCGTCTACGTCCCGGGCAACGAGGTGCATCAGTTCCGCAACACCGGCGACGGGCCTTTCGGCTTCTTCTGCGTCATCCCTGCTTTGTAGGGGCAGGTCTTGCACCTGTCTTGGGCAACCATCTGACGAAAGACGAAGGACGAAAGACGAGCCCTCCATTCGTCCTTTGTCTTTCGTCCTTCGTCCTTTGTCTGTTTCCACGGAAGGGATTGCTCCTACCGATCAAGGGAAAGCCAGTGAAAGTCTCCCGCTACTACAGCCGCCAGGACATCCGCCTGGAGGAGATGCCCGTGCCGCAGATCGGGCCGGGCGAGCTTCTGGTGCAGGTCAAAGCCTGTGGGCTCTGCGGCAGTGACCTCATGGCCTGGTACGCCGACGAGAAGGCCCCCACCGTGCTGGGGCACGAGCCCACCGGCGTGGTCGTCGAGGTCGGCGCGGGCGTGGAACAGTTTTCTGTCGGCGACCGCGTCTTCGTCCACCACCATGTCCCCTGCTTCACCTGCCACTACTGCGTGCGCGGCTTTTACAGCCAATGCGCCACCTTCAAGGCCACGCACATTGACCCCGGCGGCTTTGCCGAGGTCATCCGCGTGCCTGCCCTCAACGTGGCGCGGGATGTGCTCAGACTGCCCGACGAGATGTCCTTCGAAGAAGGCACGCTGATCGAGCCGGTGGCGACCTGCATCCGGGGCATAGAACGGGCCGGCCTGCAGAAGGGGGACACGGTGGCCGTGCTGGGCGCTGGCGTGAGCGGCCTGATCCTGCTGCAACTGGCGCGGCTGTGGGGGGCGGGGCTGGTCGTGGCGACTGACTTCGTGGACTTCCGGCTGGAGATGGCCCGCCGGCTGGGGGCGGATCACGCCCTCCACGCTGCCGAGGACGTGGCGGCGCGGTTGAAAGCCCTGAACGAGGGGCGCGGCGCCGACGTGGTGCTCGTCGCCGTGGGCAGCGCAAAGGCCATGGAGCAGGGGCTGGCCCTGGCCGAGAAGGGCGGCACGGTGCTTTTCTTCGCCCCCACACCGCCCGGAGTGATGCTGCCCATCAGCCCACATCGGCTGATGTTCGAAGAGGTCACCATCACCGGCAGCTACTCCAGCACGCCGCAGGAGACGCGCTTATCGCTGAAGCTGATCCAGGCGGGCCGCATCAATGTCCGAGACCTGATCACCCACCGCTTTGATCTCTCCGGCGTCGGCGAAGCCATCGAACTGGCGGCTAAAGCCCAGGAATCGTTGAAAATCGTGATCACGCCCTGAACGTGCCCGGCATGGCGTGAAAACGTGAAGATAGGAGGTAGATTTACGTCTTACGCTTGACGTTGTATGCTGTGCAGGCGGACGAAGTAGGCAATGGAGCGGTTGTAGGTGCGCTCCGCCTCCGGCGGGAAAAGGCAGCCGGGCAGCTCGCCGTACTGCCGGTGATAGGCGATGCAGTCGCAACAGAACCCCTTGCGGCTGCACGGCTCGTAAGTGCAGGTGCAACGGGTCAGGTTCGTCTCCTGTTTGCATTCGGTGATCGGCATAGCGTCCTCCTTCGTGAGTAAGGTTTCAGGCTTCGCCCTGAGGGCCTGCCCTGAACCATGCTCTGAGGAACGAAGAGGCAGTGAAGGGCTCAGCCCGAAGGGTTCCAGGTTTCAGGTCCTCAACCTGAAACTTTGAAACCTGCGACCCGGAACCGGCCTGCTGCAAAAAGTCGGCGATAGCTTCCGTCACTGCTTGCGGCCGCTCCAGCATGACCATGTGCCCCGCCCCTTCCACCAGCAGCAGTTGAGCGTTCGGGATGTGTTCCCGCAGATACTCGCTGAACCGAGGCGGGGTCAGCCGGTCCTCGCTGCCGCCGATGACCAGCGTGGGCACGGCGATCTCGCCCAGGCGCGGGCGAACATCGAAGGCGTCGCAGGCCAGGAAATCCCCCCGCAGCACCCCCGGATTGACCTCCAGCAGCCGCCGCAGGTATTGCCGTCTGCTGTGCTCGCTGGCCCTCTCGCCGTGGGCCCAGTCGCAGAGCAGTTTGGCCGTGGCCGGGAAGTCGTCCTGCACCCCTTGCAGGATGTCCGGATGCACCCGCAGGCGGGCGCCGCTGGCCACCAGCACCAGCCCGGCCAGCCGCTCGGCGTGGTTCAGGGCAAAGTCGAGGGCGATGGCCCCGCCCATGGAATGCCCGGCCAGGACGAACGGCGGCAGCGCCAGGGCCTCGGCCCAGGCCAGGATCACCGCGCCGTAGGCAGCGATGCTGTCGCGCCCCTGGCCGAGGGAATGGCCGTGCCCCGGCAGGTCAAGCGCATAGACGTTGGCATCCCGCAGGCGGCGAAGCTGCGGCGGCCAGTGCAGATGTGTCCCCCCGGCGCCGTGCACCAGCACCAGCGGGGGATGCCCATCACACGGGTCTCCGTCCCATTTGCTGTAGAAAATGCGTTCGTTGTGGATGTTGACGTACCTGGCGGAGCGATTTTCCATCTACTGAGTCTCTGCTCACAGCTCTATGCGCTCGCTCGCCTCCAACATCGCCCGCAACTGCTCCATGGTGTCGAAAGCGTGGCGCAGATGGGGAATGACGATGCTGCCGCCCACGACCAGGGCCACGTTCAGGGCGTCGTGCAGTTCGGCGTCGCTGAAGCCCAGCCGCACGCACTGGATGAGGTGGTAGTCAATGCAGTCGTTGCAGCGCAGCACCGTCGAGGCCACCAGCCCCAGCAGTTCCTTCGTCCTCCCGTCCAGCGCACCATCCTCGTAGGCCTTGCTATCCAGATTGAAGAAGCGCCTGAGCCCCAGGTGACCGCAGCCCAGGATCTTCTCGTTCATGCGCTGGCGGTAGGCTTTGAATTCCTTCAGCCGCTCGGACATCACGGCTCCCCCGGATAGGCGCGCTCTTCCAGTTCGGCCACGAACTTCTCGGCCTCCAGTGCCGCCGCGCACCCCTGCCCCACCGACGTGGCGATCTGCTGGAAGCGGCTGTCCTGGATCTCACCGGCGGCGAAAACGCCGCGCACGCTGGTCTGCATGAAGCGGTCGGTGATCAGATACCCCTGCTCGTCCATGGCCAGTTTCCCCGCGAACAGTTGCGAGTTGGGAATGTGACCGACGTAGACGAACACGCCGTCAATGGGCATCTCGCTTTCTTCCCCCGTCTGCACGTTCTGCAGCGACAGCGAGGTCACCTTCTGCTCGCCGTGGATGGCCGTGACCACCGTATTCCAGATGAACTCGAACTTCTCATTCCGCAAAGCCCGCTGCTGGAGAGCCGCATGGGCCCGCAACTGGTCGCGGCGGTGGATCACCTTCACCTTGTTGACGTACCTGGTCAGGAAAAGCGCTTCTTCGATGGCCGCGTCGCCGCCGCCGACGACGGCCACCTCCTTCCCGCGGAAGAAGAAGCCGTCGCAGGTGGCGCAGTAGCTCACACCGCGGCCGGTGAGCTCCTTCTCACCAGGCACGCCCAGCCGCCGTGGCCGGGCACCGGTGGCCAGGATCAGCGACTTGGCCCGGTGCACCTTTCCCGATTGCGTCTTGATGGTGAAGGGGTGCTCGTCCAGGAGCACCTCGGTCACCGTGTCCACGACGACGCGGCAGCCGAAGCGCTCGGCCTGCTTCTGCATCAACTGGATGAGCTCCGGCCCGGTGATCCCGTCGGGAAAGCCGGGGTAGTTCTCCACCTCCATGGTCAGGCTCACCTGCCCGCCGATCTCGGAGCCGGTGAAGAGCAAGGGCCGCATTTCCGAGCGGGCGGTGTAGAGGCCGGCGGTCAGCCCCGCCGGCCCGCTGCCGATGATGATGACTTTTTCGACGTCTTCTGACATTGCCTCCTCCGTGTAGTCAGCTCAAATCGTCCAGTTCATAAAAGATGATGGCTGCGGCGACCAGACCTGCCGTCTCGGCGCGCAGGATGCGGCGGCCCAGGCTGACCGGCCGGATGCCCTGCGCCTGGGCCAGCGCCACTTCGTCGGGCGTAAAACCTCCCTCAGGGCCGATGAAAAGCTGGATATTGGAGGTTGGAAGTTGGAGGTTGGAAAGCCCGGCCCGCAGTGTGGCTTTCAGGCTGGTGGCCGTTTCCTCCTCCCAGGCCAGGAGGGAGAGGCCGCCCGCCGCCTGGGCCTGTGCGCAGGCCTCGGCGAAGGGAAGCGGCGCGGCCAGCCGCGGCAATCGTCCCCGCCGCGCCTGCTCCGCTGCCTCGCGGACAATCGCCTGCCAGCGCGGCAGCTTCTGGCGCACTGCCGCCGGGTCACGCACCACGTTGCGGGCGCAGAGCAGCGGCACAAAGGCGGCGATGCCCAGTTCCGTGCCCTTCTGCAGCACCCAGGCGAAGCGTTCGCCCTTCAGGACGGCCTGGTACAGGGTCAGCCGCGTGCGCGGTTCGCCCTGTGCCTCCCATCGCTCCACGATCTGTCCTTCGGCCTGCCCCCGCCCCAGCCGCTGCAACTCGACCGTGTACTCCCACCCGCTATCGTCCAGCACCACGATACGCTGGCCCGGGCTGAGCCGCAGCACGTGCGTCAGTTGGTGTACGACCGGCCCGGTGAGGGTCACCCGATCATTCTGAATAGCGGTGGGCGGAACGAAGAAGCGCTGCACGACAGGTATCGGATATCAGATGTCAGTTACTGAGCCAGCAGGGCCAGCCAGTCGCCCTCTTCCAGGCGTTCGGCCACGCTCAGCCCGTGCGCCCGCAAGGCCGTTTCCACGTCGTCTGCTCGCGGCCGGATGATGCCGGAGAGGATCAGCCGCCCGCCGGGCGCCAGCCGTGCGGCCAGCCCTTGCTCCAGCAAGTCCACGATGACCTCGGCCAGGATGTTGACCACTATCAGGTTCCAGGTTTCAGGTTCCAGGGTTTCAGGTTCTGAAGCCGAAACCTGAAACCCTTCGGGCTGAGCGCCTCGGCCGACGCCTCGGCGGAGGCCCTCAGAGCTTGCCCTGAGTGAAGCGAAGGGGCGAAGCCTGGAACCTGGAACCGGCAAAGAGCCTGCTTCCACGCGCACGATGGCGCCCACGCCGTTGCGTTCCACATTCTCCTGGGCGATCTGCACTGCCAGGCGGTCAATGTCGCGGGCCAGGACAGAGGCCGCGCCCAGTTTGGCCGCGGCGATGGCCAGGATGCCCGAGCCGGTGCCCAGGTCGAGCACGGTGTCGCCCGGCCGGAGGTGCTGTTCCAGCAGCATCAGGCAGAAGCGGGTGCTGGGGTGCAGCCCGCTGCCGAAAGCCATGCCCGGGTCCAGGGCGATGACCACTTCATCGGCAGCCGCCTCGGGCGTCAGCCAGGAGGGGGTGATCAGCAACCGCTGGCCCACGCGCAGCGGGCGGTAATGCGCTTTCCAGGCCTCGGCCCAATCCGTCTCCGCCAGCTCCCGCACCTGTGCATCGGGCAGCGGGTAGAGTTGCCTCAGATGCCAGAGCCCCTCTTCGATGCGGCGCTGTCGGGCCCGGCCCTCTTCGTCCGCCGGCAGGTAGGTGCGCACGGTGATCCTCGCTTGCCTCAGCTCCCCCACAGCGTCGAAGCCGCCGATTTCCACCACGGCGCCGCCGTGGCCCTCCGCCCCGCTGTTGTAGCGGTTGAACAGCTCGCTGACCGCTTCTGCGCCTTCTTCATCGCAGCGCACGCTGATCTCAATCCAATTCAACTTCGATCCCTTCACACCCCGCCTGTTGCACGATGCCAGGCTGTCGTCGCTTGTGTTCGAATTCCTCCGGCGTATAGCACAATGCCTCGAAAGACAAGATGTCCTGAGTGAAACGAAGGAGACAGGCCTCAGCATGACAACAAGTGCGATTGTAGCATTAACTTAATGCCTCGCCGAGCACATCCAGCACCTTGTCGAAGAAGCCTTTCTCTTTGCCCAGCTTGTTGGTGCCCAACGACTGGCCCAGTTCGGTCAGCAGTTCCCGCTGCCGCGGCGTCAGCCTGGTGGGCACCACGACGCGCACGGTGATGTATTGGTCGCCGCGACGGTCCGGCCGCCGCATATTGGGCGCCCCCTTGCCTTGCAGCCGGAAGACATGGCCGCTCTGCGTGCCCGCCGGGATGCGCAGGGTCACCGGCCCGTCAATGGTCTCCACCTCGATCTCCGCGCCCAGGGCGGCCTGGGCGATGTTGATGTACTCCTCGGTCAGGATGTCGCTGTTCTGCCGTTTGAAGATCGGGTGTTCCGGGACGTGCAGCACGACGTAGAGGTTGCCAGCGGGCCCGCCATACACGCCCGGTTCCCCCTCTCCGGCCAGCCGGATGCGCGTGCCATCGTCCACGCCCGGCGGGATGGTGATCACCACCTTGTGCGGGGTGCGCACCCGTTTCTGCCCGCGGCACTCGCTGCAGGGCGTGGTGACGATTTCCCCTTCGCCCTGGCAGTGCGGGCAGGTGGTCACGCTGACAAAGGAGCCGAGGATGGACTGCTGCGTGCGGCGCACCTCGCCCGTGCCGTTGCATTGCGGGCAGCGGATGGGCGTCGTGCCTGGCTCCGCCCCGCTGCCCCCGCAGCGCGGGCAGGTCTCGTAGCGTGAGATTTCCAGTTCCTTCTCCGTGCCGAAGATGGCCTCGTTGAACTCCAATTCCAGGTCGTAGCGCAGGTCGGCACCCCGCTGCGGGGCGCGGCGGACCCGTCCCGTGGGCCTGCCCATGCCGAAGCCGGTGAAGAGGTCTTCGAAGATGGAGGTGAAGTCGCCGAAGCCGCCGAAGTCCGGCCAGCCGGCGCCTTGCGGGCCGGCGTGGCCATAGCGATCGTACATGGCCCGCTTCTCGGGGTCCGAAAGCACCTCGTAGGCTTCGTTGATCTCTTTGAAGCGCTCCTCGGCGTCCGGAGCCTTGTTGACGTCAGGATGGTACTGCCGCGCCAGGCGGCGGTAAGCCCGCCGGATCTCTTCCTCGTTGGCCCCCCGCCCGACGCCGAGGATCTCGTAGTAGTCACGTTTGTTGCTCATGGTCCTGGATCTCAGATGTCAGGTGACAGTCACCTCAAGAGACGACTGTCACCGGGCCTAATCTTCCCAACTGATGATCCAACTGCACGCTCCGGCCAGCCCGATGGTGACGGCGACCAGCCAGGCCCACTGTGCGGCGGTGAAGCCTACGCTCCAGGCGGCCCAGATCATGATCGCCACCATGCCGATGGCCAGGACAATCCACATGACCAGCCGGGGATGTTCATCCCAGAAACGGCGCAATACGTTCATCGTTCCTCCAGGAAATACTCGAACAGTCATGCTGAGGAGCGAAGCGACGAAGCATCTCTTCGCCCTCGCCGGCGACTGCAAATTCCTTCCTTTGGATTTCCCGTTCCCTCAGTCCCCTTCTTTTTCCCTTCCCTCAACTTCTCCCACGCCGCTTCCACCTGCCGCCGCGTTTCCTCGACCGTGCCGCTATTGTCAATGACCACATCTGCCTGGGCGATTTTCTCTTCTTGCGGCGGCTGGGCCTCCATACGCAGGCGCGCTTCCGCTTCGCTCAGCCCCCGTTGAGCCGTGACCCGCGCCAGTTGCTGCTCCGGCCGGCAGGTGACCACCCACACGGTGTCGCAGAGTTGCCGCGCCATGCCCGCTTCCAGCAGCTTGATGGCCTCCACGACGACCACTTCTGCCTGTGTCTGGGCGAGGAGCTCCCGCGTGCGGGCGATGACCGCCGGATGGACGAGTGCTTCCAGCCGGGCCAGTGCCTGCGGGTCACGGAAGGCGATGGCTCCCAGCTTGCCCCGGTCAATCCTGCCGTCTGGCCTCACGATCTGCGACCCGAAGGCTTCCACCACCGCGGCGTAGGCCGGCCCGCCGGGAGCGATGACTTCGTGAGCCAGTTCGTCGGCGTCAATGATCTGTGCACCCAGCCCGGCCAGCATCTGCAGCACCGTGCTCTTGCCCGTGCCGATGTTGCCGGTGAGGCCGATGACAATGGTCATTTTTCCGCTCTGGCCAGAAGGAGGTTACTGCGTGCCCGGTTGAGCCACTCTCCGTCGGATAATCTCTTGAAGAGTCGCCTCATTCAACCTTTGGGTATTCATCGCCTGTTCACCCCATCAAGGGTCCATCATTTCGAAGCTCAGGGCCTTTCCATCGAGGGTGACGGTGAAGCAATTCAGCACGTCACGGTCCAGAATACCGTTCTTCCGTGGCAATGCGATCACTTCCACATCATTGACCGGGTACCCCTCGACCTCCAGGTCTATCATGTAAGTCGCCCACTGACCCTGGGTGCCGTCATAGCCTTCAGTGATCATCAGCCTCCGTGGGACCAGGTGCAATGCATCAACTATCTCCTGCGGCAAAACGGAGATCTCTGCGCCGGAATCCAACTCTCCCCGTACTCTTGCCGCCCGTCCGTGATCCACAGGACAATAGACGATGAAATCAAGCACGGGGGCCGGAGGATTGAATTCGGTACTGTAACGGAGCATCAGGATACCACCCTTTTGGGAGAAAGAATCCGCCGTAGCGGGGGTTCTTTGGTTACTTCATCTATGTATATGGGAACATAGCCGTGTTCGGCATATACCCTTCTGGTCAAGGCACGATCATCTGTGTCGGAGTCTATGATCTCTCCATTCAGAATGGCGACGAACTGGCCTGAATGGGTGCGCAGCAATTGCTCTTTGAGGCGCAGAAAAGCAGCCCGTTCCTTCTGCAGAGCGTTCAGTGCATCCTGCTGTAGTGTGGTGCTCTTCGCAGGGGACTCCGTATGCGCTATGTGCTCGCGCCAGGCCATGAACTCCTGATACTCGTCCACAGGGACGACAGCAGCCACCGGCTGTCCGTCCCGCTCGATCGTAAATGGGGCCTGACGAAGCCGGGTTTCATCTATCGTCAGGGCATAGTAACCTCCTCTTTCTTTCAACGCGACACTCTTGCTTTGTTTCATGCTTATAAACACCTCCTGTTCCGCCCTTCCGAAGAACCCAGCCCGCATTTCGCATCCGCTCCCGTCGGACCGCCAAGCGGTGCGAAAAACGGGCCCAGGTCACGCCAACTCCACCCAGGCGTCCAGCAGGTGCTGCAATTGCGCCTGCGCCTGCTGGTACGCCAATCCCAATTCCTCTACCCTCGCCACCTCTCTGCGCTGGCTGGCGGCAGCTAACTCCTCCTCCAGGGCAGCCAGCCGCGCCTCCTGTTCTTCGATCTGTTGCTCCAACGCCGCGATTTGCTCGCTCCGCTTCTCCTGCGCTCGCCTGGCGCGGCGCTCCGCCCGCGCCCGCTCCCGCCAGTCCTGCTCCGACGCGGCCTCTGTCGCCTTCGCCACCTCAGCCCCGGCCGCTTTCTCCTGCTCGCGGGCGGCCAGATACTCCTGGTAGCCGCCCTTGTAGACATGCAGGCGGCCATCGCGCAGTGCCCAGACGCGGGTGGCCAGGGCGTCCACCAGGTAACGGTCGTGCGAGACGAGCAGGATGGTGCCCGGAAACTCCCGCAACACCTCCTCCAGGACCTCCTGCGAGGCCAGGTCGAGGTGATTCGTCGGCTCGTCCAGGAGCAGGAAGTTGGCCCCGCGCAGCGTCAGGCAGGCCAGGGCCACGCGGCTGCGCTCGCCGCCGGAGAGATCGCCCACGCGCTTGAACACGTCGTCGCCGCGGAACAGAAAGCGCCCCAGGAAGCTGCGCGCCTGGCCCAGGGGCATGTTCTCCTGCTCCAGGATGGTGTCCAGCACGCTCTTCTCCGGGTCGAGATGGGCGTGCATCTGCGCCAGGTAGCCGATCTCCACGCTGGCCCCCAGCCACACACGGCCGGCCAGCGGCTCCACCTCTCCCAGGATGGTCTTCAGAAGAGTCGTCTTGCCCGAACCATTGGGGCCGATGAGCGCCACCCGCTGCCCCCGCAACACCTCCAGATCAGGTGCCCGAAACAGGAGGCAAGATGCAGGAGGCAGGAGGCGAGGAGCATCTTGCCTCTTGTCCCTTGCCTCTTGCCCTCTGTATCCCACGACCAGGTCCTTTGTGCGCAGGACGATGTTGCCGCTGCGCACGTCCGTGGTGATATCCAGCCGGATGCGCTTCGCCTCCTGCGGGCGCTCGATGGCCTCATCGCGCTTGAACCGTTCCAGTCGCTTGAGGCGGCCCTGCGCCTGCTTCGTTCGCTGTCCGGCCATAGTGCGGCGGATGAAGCCTTCCGTCCGGGCGATATGCTCCTGCTGCGCCTCCCATTCCTTGCGCTGACGCTCCAACCGCTCCGCCCGTTGCCGGGCGTAGTGGCTGTAGTTGCCCCGATAGGCTTCCAGCCGCCCGAAGCTCAGGTCCCAGATGCGGGTGACCACCTTGTCCAGGAAATAGCGGTCGTGAGCCACCACCACCAGGCTGCCCGGCCACTTCAGCAGCACCCCTTCCAGCCACTCCAGGGCCTCCAGGTCGAGGTGATTGGTCGGCTCGTCCAGAAGCAGCAGGTCGGGCTCCTCCAGCAGAAGCTGCGCCAGGAGCGCCCGCGTGCGCTGGCCGCCGCTCAGGTGAGCCAGCGGCTGGTCGTATTCCTCCGGCCGGAAGCCGAGGCCGCCCAGCACCTGCTGGATGCGCAGCTCGTAAGTGTAGCCGCCGGCGGCTTCGAAGGCGCTCTGCAATGGGCCGTAGCGGGCCAGCGCAGTCTCCCGCCGGGCGGGATCGGCCATTGCTTTCTCCAGCCTGGCCAGTTCCGCCCGCTGGGCTTGCAGCGGGGCAAACACGCCGAGCATCGTCTCGTACAGGGTGTGCGTGCCCGCCGGCGGCGGCTCCTGCGGCAGGTAGCCGATATGCAGCCCCCGCTGGCGGTGCACCGTGCCGGCGTTGGGGGCCTGTAAGCCGGCGATGACGCGCAGCAGGCTGGTCTTGCCCTCGCCGTTGGGGCCGACCAGCCCAATGCGGTCGCCGTGGGCGATGCTCAGGCTCACATCGCTGAACACATCTTGGGCGCCGTAGGCCACGGCCAGGCCCTGCGCGCTGACAATGGACATATTCCACCCTTCGTCTTTCGTCCTTCGTCATATTATACCACAGCCCCACGGAAGAAACAATTGCCGCCCAAAACCTGCGAACGGCCCCCCGGGTGGCCTTTGTGCATGTTATTCCCCGCACATGAACCCCTGGAGGAAATTGTGGTATAATGTAGTAGACGAGGCAACAGGTCAACGAGGCGACAAGGCAACGAGGCAACAGGGGTTGGAGGACACCTGGAACCTGTAACCTGAAACGTGGAACCCGCGATCCTGCCGGAAAGGTGGACATCACACATGAGGCGATACAGGCTGCTCGTGCTGCTGATGCTGTTGGCCTTGTGCGGCTGTGCGCGGCCGGTGGACGAGATGGCCCCTTATCGTCCGGCCATGCAGCACGCGGCCCAGGGGCAACTGGATGGGCTGGGGCGCATGCCCCGCTACGACATCCGGGTGCGCGTTGACCCCGCCGCCGAACAGCAGGTGACCGGCTGGGAACGGGTGCAGGTGGTCCATCGGGGCCGGGACGTGTTGGGCGACCTGTTCTTCCGCCTCTACCCCAATCTGCCCCAGTACAGCGGCAGCATGTTCGTCGGCGGCGCGGCGGTGAACGGCCAGACTGTGCCTTTCACCTATGAGGCCCAGGATACCGCCGTGCGCATCGTGTTGCCTGAGCCGCTGCCGCCGGAGGGCAAGGCGGCCGTGGAGTTCAGTTTTGGCCTGCGCGTGCCCAGGCGAGAGGAGGGGTACGTGCTATGCGGCGAAAGCCAGGGCATCCTCAGCCTGCCCCTGTTCTATCCCGTCCTGGCCGTGCGCGACGAGAGGGCGGGCCTCCCCCTGTGGCGTCTGGACATCGCCCCGCCCACACATGGCGACGTGGCCTTCGTGCAGGCGGGGCTCTACCAGGTGACGGCCACGATGCCTTCGGGCGTCGTGGTGGCGGCCACGGGCACCGTGGTCAGCACCACCGTCAGCAGCGCCGGCGAGGGCTGGGTTGACCTGCACATCGTTGGCGGGCCGCGGCGGGAGTTCATGCTCATCCTCAGCCCCCAGTTCCAGACGGCCAGCACCGATGCCTGCGGTGCCAGGGTGACCTCCTATTTCCTGCCCCAGGATCAGGCCACCGGCCAGGCCGCCTTGCAGTATGCAGCGGCGGCGTTGCGCGTCTACTGCCAGCACTACGGCCCCTATCCCTTCCGTGACATGGCTGTGGTCTCGGCGCCGATCAGATACTACGGCATGGAGTATTCGGGGCTCAATCTCATCGGCCTTGATCTCTATCGCCAGCAGCGTAAGGGCCTGGAGTTCCTCATCGTACACGAGGTGGCGCACCAGTGGTGGTACAACATGGTGGGCAATGATCCCCTGACCTATCCCTGGCTGGACGAGGGGTTGGCGGAGTACTCCACTTACACCTACCAGAAGGCGCGCTATGGTGCGGAGGCCGCCGAGGCCCTTCTGGAGTGGCGCTGGCGCGGTCCCTACGAGTACGCCGTGGAACAGGGGCTGGATGCGGTGGTCAACCAGCCCTCGTCGGCCTTCAGCGCTGCCAACTATGAGACGATGATCTACGCCAAGGCGGCCCTCTTCTTCGACGCCGTGCGGCGGGAGGTGGGCGAGGAGACCTACTACCGTGTGCTGCAGGAGTATCTTGACCGCTACCGCTGGGGCGAAGCCACGCCGGCCGATTTCCTGGCCGTGGCCAAAGAAGTCAGCGGCCATGACCTGGGCGCGATTTACCAGCAGTGGATATTGACGGCTTTGGAACCATAGATAGAGGAGGCCAACTCATGCCAGAAACAATCGTACCTGCTGTCTACTTTGACCGGCCCGGCCCGCAGAACACCGAACGTACGCTGGAAATTGCCCGTGCCCGGGCCGAGGCGCTGTCCATCCGCACCATCCTGGTGGCGACGACCACCGGCGCTACCGGGGCGCAGGCCGGGTCGTTCTTCCAGGGCTACGACGTGGTGGCCGTGACTCACTGCCACGGCTTCCGGGAGCCCGATGCCTGGGAAGTGCTGCCGGAGCACCGCGCGGCGATGGAGGCTGCCGGTGTGCGCATCCTCACCTGCGGCCATGCCTTCGCCGGCATCAGCCGTGCCGTGCGCAAGAAGCTGGGCACCTACGAGGTGGGGGAGATCGTGGCCTTCACCCTGCGCATCTTCGGCGAGGGGACGAAGGTGGCGGCCGAAATCGCCCTCATGGCCGCCGACGCCGGGCTGGTGCGCACCGATGAGCTGACCATCGCCATCGCCGGCACCGGCCGCGGTGCTGACACAGCCATCGTCCTGCGCCCGGCCAACACGCACAACTTCTTCGACCTGAAAATCGAGGAGGTCCTGTGCCTGCCCTATCGGAGGTAGGGTTGGTGAGTGGTAATTGGACATCGGGCAAGTGGAAGGCGACGCTGCTGCTCATCGCCGCGGTGCTGCTGGGCAGTTGTACTCCGCCGGCGGAGCTTGCCCCCGCGCCTATGGCCACTGCGGCCTCCGGCCTTCCTCCCTCGCCGAGCGCCACGCCATCACCCACGGCTGCGCCACAGCCGACCGGCGTGGCAACCTGGCCGGAGCAGGAAGCGGCGCTGCTCCCCGCTGCCTGCGGCGACCTGGCCCTGCTCGACGACCCGACGTATTACCGCCTGGAGCTCACGCTGGACCCGGCCGGGCTGCGGCTGCACGGCCATGCCGATATCCTCTACACCAACAACGAGGAAGTGCCCCTGCACGAGCTGTACGTCCGCCTGTTCCCCAACAGGGATACCGCGCATGGGGGTGGGATGGAGGTGGAACACATCGCCGTGGCTGGCCGATCGGCGGTGCCACAGTTCGAGTTGCAGCGCACGGCCATGCGGCTGCCGCTGGCGCCGCCGCTGGCTCCCGACGAATCGCTGGAGCTCAGCATGGACTTCACGGTGAGTGTGCCGCCGGGGGCGGGGGGCAACTACGGCGCCTTCGCCGCGCAGCAAGGGGTCATCGCCCTGGCCCATTTCTACCCCTTCATCCCCGTCTACGACGACGAGGGGTGGAACGTGGAGCTGGCGCCGAGCTTTGGCGACATCATCTACGCAGACATCAGCCTGTACGATGTCACCTTCACCGCGCCTGTGGAGATGGTCGTTGTGGCCACGGGCACTGCTCTTCCCCTCGTGGCTCATGCCGATGGCACGGCCACCTGGCATTTCGTCAGCGGGCCGGCCCGCGATTTCAATCTCGTCCTCAGCCGCCAGTACGAAGTCCTCCGCCGCCAGGTGGATGGCATCAGCGTCAACTCCTACTACCTTCCCGGAGACACTGAGGGCGGCGAAGCGGTGCTCGACATCGCCGCCGAGGCGCTGCGCATCTTCTCCCGGCGTTTCGGATCCTATCCCTACCGCGAGCTGGACGTGGTGGCCACGTACACCTCGGCGGCGGGCATCGAATATCCGGGGCTGGTGGTCATCGCCAAACGGCTTTACGAGGGCAGCGAACGCATGGAATGGGTGGTGGCCCACGAGGTGGCTCACCAGTGGTGGTATAACCTGGTGGGCAACGACCAGGTGGACGAGCCGTGGCTGGATGAGGCGCTTACCCAGTACACCGCCTCGCTGTACTACGAGGACAGATATGGCCAGGCCGTGGCCGAGGAAGCCCGCCGGGTGAACTTCTGGGATCGCTGGGAGCAGGCGCGGGAGGAAGGGCGTGATCGGCCCGTGGCCGGGCCTGTGGCCAGCTTCGCCCCTGAGGACTACGGGGCCATCGTCTATAGCAAAGGACCGCTCTTTTTCCACCGCTTGCGGGAGTTGGTGGGCGATAGGCTCTTCGAGGACATCCTGCGCGCCTACTTCCAGAAGCACCGCTACGGGATCGCCACCGCGGAAAGCTTCCTGGCCGTGGCGGAGAGGGTCAGCGGGCGGAACCTGGACGCATTGTATCGGCAGTGGATACTGGGGTTTTGAACTTCGAATCCAAAGCTCAAAAAATCCAGGGGTTGGAATGCGGTGGGTGGTGAGCTTTGGAGTTTGAGGGGCGGATTTGTTTGGAGATGGGCATGAACAGGCGATGGTCGCAACTGGTTTACGTTGTTCCCCTCCTCTTCCTGGCCCTGTTTTTCTTTTATCCTCTTTACAGCATCTTCGCCCTCAGCCTGGCGCCGGAGGGGAGGCTAGACCTGCAGCCGCTGCGCGTGCTGGTCACGCAGCCTTACTATGCCCGTGTGCTGTGGTTCACCGTCTGGCAGGCTGCCCTTTCCACAGTGTTGACCCTGCTCCTGGGCCTGCCGGCAGCCTTCGTCTTCGCCCGCTACGAGTTCCGGGGCAAAGCGCTGCTGCGCTCGCTGACCACGATTCCCTTTGTGTTGCCGACCATGGTCGTGGCCACGGCCTTCACCTCGCTGTTGGGGCCGCGCGGCCGGCTCAACGCCTGGCTGATGGCGGCATTCGGCCTGAGCGAGCCGCCCATTGACCTCCAGCACACCCTGGGGCTCATCCTGCTGGCCCACGTCTTCTACAACGTGACCATCGTCGTGCGCATCGTGGGCGGCTTCTGGGCCAATCTCGACCCCCGCCAGGCGGAGGCGGCGCGGGTGCTGGGTGCGGGGCGCTGGCAGGTGTTCCGCGAGATCACCCTGCCCCTGCTGGGGCCGGCCATCGTCGCTGCCGCCCTGCTGGTCTACCTTTTCTGCTTCACCAGCTTCGGCGTCATCCTCGTCCTGGGTGGGCCGCGCTTTGCCACGCTGGAGGTGGAGATTTACCGCCAGGCGGTGCATCTGTTCCGGTTGCCGCTGGCCGCGGCGCTGGCCCTCGTGCAGATGGCGTTTACTTTCGTCATCATGGCCGGCTACACGCGGCTGGCGGCGCGGCTGGCCGTGCCCCTGGAGTTCCGGCCGCGGCGGGCCACGCAGCGGCGGCCCAGCCGCTGGCGGGATCGTCTGCTGGTGGCCGGCTGTCTGGGCGGGATGTTGCTGTTGCTGCTCCTGCCGCTGGCCTCGCTGGCCGAGCGTTCCCTTTCCCTGGGCGGAAGCTTTAGCCTTCGCTATTACCGGGAGCTGTTCATCAACCGCATGCAGTCCATCTTCTTCGTCCCGCCGGCGGAGGCCATCCGCAATTCGTTGCTCTTCGCTGCGGCGACGGTGGCCCTGTCGCTCATCGTGGGCACCATCAGCGCTTACCTGCTGGCCCCTTCGCCGCGGCGGGGGCGGGCTTTGCTCGATCCCCTGTTCATGCTGCCTTTGGGCACCTCGGCGGTGACGTTAGGCTTCGGCTACATCGTCGCCCTGGATGAGCCGCCGCTGAACCTGCGCACCTCGCCCGTGTTGGTGGTGCTGGCACACACCCTGGTGGCCTTCCCCTTCGTCGTGCGCACGCTGCTGCCGGTGCTGCGCGGCCTGAACCCCCATCTGCGCGAGGCGGCGGCGGTGATGGGGGCTTCGCCGCTGCGGGTGGTGGGGGAGATTGACCTGCCCATCCTCTTCCGGGCCTTGCTGGTGGGGGCGGTGTTCGCCTTCACCGTCAGCATGGGCGAGTTTGGGGCCACGGTGCTCATCGCCCGTCCGCAGTTTCCCACCATGCCGCTGGTCATCTTTCGCTTTCTGGGCCAGCCGGGGCTGTTGAACTACGGGCAGGCGCTGGCCATGAGCACGCTGCTGATGGCCGTCTGTGCGGTGGGGTTTCTGCTCATCGAGCGCTTCCGCGTGGGGGAGATGGGCGAATTTTGACTGCCCGGCTCATCCGCTGGGGAAGTGGCGTCAATCCGGCGACTGTGTGTGGCGATGGTGCCGCAGTGGGGAGCACCGGTTCCGTGGCATTTCGGCGTGTGCAGTAGAAGCTCGGGGAGTATGAGGGATCTCCCTCGTTTCGCTGCGCAAGTTCTTCATTGTAAAATGATGTTGACCTTTAGTTTCCGCTAACTTGTTTTGCCACTACATGTAGTAGCTTTGTTGATTCAGGCTACCGCATGTAGTAGGTCATCGGAGCGCAAAATGGCCCAAAATGGCTCAAAACCCCAACTTAGCGGAAAGTAGAGTTGACAGACTCTGGAAATTGTGCTATAGTTTGCTAAATTAGGGCCTATTGCATGTTTCCCGAGAGGGCTTGGGTGAGGCGCTGTTGCTCTGCGGGCGCTGAACTGTCCAGCTGAAAAAGCGGAGGCCCCTTCAGGGCTTGGATTTCCGAGAGATGGCAGAGCACGTCAAGATTGGAAGGGAACACCACGAGTTGCTGGGCCGTCACGCCCGGCGTATTGGCATGTCGCAAGCCGAGATGTGTCGGCGCTCCATTGACCTGTACACCGCCGTCATCAGTCAGCCGACATTCTGGCGGGTGGTGCAGAAGCTGAACGGGCGTCGGCTGGCGGATGTCATCGTGGCGTTATTGGAGTTGTGGGTGGAAGGGGAAGTCACCCTGGAAGGTGACCCTGAGTAACCCGAAGGATACCGAAGTAGCCAGAGGTAACCTAAAGTATACTCAGGCATACCTGTTCCGTATAATCAATAGTTAGGCCGCCCAGCGGTTCGCAACCACAATATTTCTGAAGATGAAAGGAGCAA
>JARYMM010000130.1 GCA_029907105.1 Anaerolineae bacterium
CGATCCGGGCGGTCTTTGGTGTCCTCGTAATCGAGATCGTGGAGCAGACCGGCCAATGCCCACCGATCTGGATCCCCGGCAAAGTGGGGGGCGAGGGCGCGCATCGCCGCCTCCACCGCCAGCATGTGCTTCACCAGGTTCTTCGTCTTCACCCTCTCCTGCACGAGCGCCAGCGCCTCCTTGCGGGTCATCGCACCTCCTTTCGCGGTGGCCCCATTCTAGCCTGATTCGGATGAGTTGATCGGGCGTATCCACACAGGTCGGCGAGCGGACACGCCGGACACCGGGGCCGCCGGGCCCGGCAGATCTCCCGCCCCAGCCGGATCAGCTGGAGGTGGACCTCGGCCTCCGTCCCTGGGGGCACGAGGGGGGCGAGGGCAGCGTGCGGTTCGGCTTGGGAATCGACGATCCCCAACCGTCGCGTCACCCGACGGATGTGCGTGTCTACCGGGAAGAACGGGCGGCCGAACCCGAACAAGAGCACCACGTACGCCGTCTTCTTCCCGATC
>JARYMM010000131.1 GCA_029907105.1 Anaerolineae bacterium
GTCCAGCCAGACAAGGTCGCCGATGGAGCCGCCCGGATAGTAGCCGAAGTCGGCATCCAGATAGTCCTCCCACGGGTCCAAGGCGATGGGGCCATGCGGCTCAGCCATGCCGGGGGTGAGGAAGGCGTCCGGCGGCAGGGTGGCCTCCACCACATCCACGCAGTAGAGCCCCGCCGGCAGCGGGTCGAAGAGGTACTTGCCCTTGTTGGGGTACAGAATGCGCGTGATGGCCGTGTCTATCACCGCATCGCTGGGCTCACAGAGACCATTGGCACCGGGGTCGAGCAACCGCACTCTTACGCCAGGGATGCCCATCTCATTGGGGTCGCGCAGGCCATCGGCATCCAGATCCCACCAGACAAGGTCGCCGATGGAGCCGCCCGGATAGTAGCCGAAGTCGGCGCTCAGGTAATCCTCGGCCGGACCCAGGACGATGGGGCCATGCGGCTCGGCGATGCCGGGGCTCAGGTAGACGTCGGGCGGCAGGGTGGCCTCGTCCACGTCC
>JARYMM010000132.1 GCA_029907105.1 Anaerolineae bacterium
CCCCGGTGTGCGCCCCCGGCGCCAGTGGCTGGTCTCGGGCCTCAGCACCACTGCGGCCCTCTCCCTCCCCGTGCTGCTCGTCGCCGGAGGCCACCCACAGGTCCAGGCGGCCGCATGGGTGGTGATGGCGGCCGGGCTGGCCGGGCTGGTGGTGGACGCAGTGGCGCTGCCCCGACTGGCCCAAGGGGTGCTGGCCGGGGGAGTGGCGGTGCTGGCGACGGCCTCCGGCCTGGTGATGGTGGAGGTGAAGCTACCGTTCGCGCGGCACATGGTGGCGCTCGGCGCGTGGTCGGCGCCGGTGAGCGTGGTCTGGCTGCTCGCGATCGTCTATGCGGTGGTGCTATGCCGGCGGCTGCCTGGGCTGACCGCGGGGCTGGTGGCGATCGTGGGTGTGACGCTGGGGTTGGCGGCTCTGCTGGTGGGGCCCTCGCGGTCGGCGCCGGCGGCCGGGTTGCTGGGCTTGGTGCTCGCTGCGGTGGCGGCAGGGGCCTCTCGGGGTGGT
>JARYMM010000133.1 GCA_029907105.1 Anaerolineae bacterium
CCTGGACAGGTCGCCGATCCGCTTCTGCTGATCGGAGCCCTTGAAGTTGAAGCGGCCGCAATAGGCTCGGGAGGGCATTTCGTAACGGCCCACCACGATGTTGTCCAGACCGTCCGAGATCTCCTCCCAAACGGTCTTGACGTCGTCGAGCGAATCGCGGCTTTGGTCCACGTAGGCGACCTGCACCGTATCGCCGATCCGCAAGGTCCCGGCGTCCGGCCGCTCCTGGCCGGTGACGATCCGAAAGAGCGTGGTCTTGCCCGCCCCGTTGGGGCCGATGACCCCCACAATCCCGCCCTTGGGCAGGTTGAAGGACAGGTTGTCGTAGAGCAAGTTGTCGCCATAGGCCTTGCGCAGACCCTGGGCCTCGATCACCAGATCCCCCAGGCGCGGGCCAGGCGGGATATAGATCTCGTTGGTCTCGTTGCGGGCTTGGAATTCCTGCGACTGCAACTCGTCGAACCGGGCCAGGCGCGCCTTGCTCTTGGCATGCCGACCCT
>JARYMM010000013.1 GCA_029907105.1 Anaerolineae bacterium
GATGCTTCGCTGGAGTCGGCCGGGCAATGAAGTTTGACGCCTGAAACCCGCTCAGCATGACAAGTACGGTTGTAGTAGTAGGGGTGGGGGTAAACGAGGGGATACCCCTCGTACTCCCCGGGCTTCCGCTGCGCACGCCCGTGGTGCGACAAACATTGCCCCTTCGCCCGAAAGGTGCTACAATGGTGATGGGAGGAGGTATCGGCGGGGGAACACCGGGAGAAGGAGCCCGCCGGCTATCTTTCGGACGGCGCCTGGGGCGGGACAGGCTCCTTCGAGGCCTGGCGTCTTCTCTCACGCCAGGCGCTCAGCCGGGCCCGCCAGCCGTTGTGCTGAACCGGGCCTGATAGCAGCCCGGCCAGCCAGCGCAGCGCCCGCAAGGCCAGGGAACGCCAGCGAGCCCCCCGATAGATGAGCCAGCGCCAGAGCCGTCGCCACCAGGGCAGCGGCTGCACGGGCAGAGGGACACCCCATTGCACCGCCGCAGCGGCCCAGGTCAGGCCGGCGCCAAAACCGACCAGGATCAGCCGGTCGTCGGCGTGGATGCGGCCCTCTGTCACGGCCTCGCACAGGGCAATGGGAATGGATGCCGCCGAGGTGTTGCCGTAGCGCTCCAGGTTGCTGAACACGCGCTCCGGCGGCAGCTTCAGGCGTCCGAGCGAGGACTGGATGACGCGCTCGTTGGCCTGGTGGGGGATGATCAGGCTGACCTCGTCCAGCGTCCAGCCGGCCTGCTCGGCCACCTGGCGAGCGGCCTGGGCCATGATTTGCGTGGCGAAGCGAAACACCTCGCGCCCCCGCATGTGGATGAAGTGCAGGCCGTCATCCACGGTCTGCCGCGAGGCGGGGTGACGGCTGCCGCCGGCGGGCAGGATCAGCAGGTCGCCGCCGGAGCCGTCGGCCCCCAACACAGTGGCCCGCACCCCGCCAGGGGTCTGGCTGGCGGCCAGCACCACCGCGCCGGCCCCATCGCCGAAGAGGACACAGGTATCGCGGTCGTTCCAGTTGGTGATGCGGGAGAGGGTTTCGGCGCCGATGACCAGCACGTGGTCAGCCTGGCCGCTGACGATCAGGCTGGAGCCGATGCTCAGGCCGTAGACGAAGCCGGAACAGCCGGCGTTGAGATCGAAGGCGCTGGCGCGCACCGCGCCCAATCTGTCTTGCACCAGGCAGGCCGTGGCCGGGAAGGGGTAGTCGGGAGTGACCGTGGCCACAATTACCGCATCCAGTTGTTGCGGCGACAGGTTGGCCACCTCCAGGGCGGCGCGGGCAGCCTTCACCGCCAGCGTGGAGGTCGTCTCCGTCTCCCCGCTGACGATGCGCCGCTCACGGATGCCGGTACGGGTGCGGATCCACTCGTCCGAGGTGTCCACGATGCGGGACAGGTCATCGTTGGTGAGGACATGGTCGGGCACACACATGCCCCAACCAATAATCTGGGCGTAACGCGCCAAGGGTCCTCCCTGAGAAAGAGCAAAATCCAAAGCTCAAAATCCAAAACCTTCAAAAGGAACGACAACGGCTGTTACGAAGGGGCAAGGCGGCTGAAGAGGAGTGCGGCGTTGTGGCCGCCGAAGCCAAAGGAATTGGACATCGCCACCTCGACTCTCGCCCGGCGGGCCACGTTGGGCACGTAGTCCAGGTCGCAGGCCGGATCGGGCGTCTCGTAGTTGATGGTGGGAGGGAGCACTTGATCGCGCAGGGCCAGCAGACAGAAGATGGCCTCCACAGCGCCGGCCGCACCCATCAGGTGGCCGATCATGGACTTGGTGGAGCTGATGGGCAGCCGATAGGCGTGCTCGCCGAAGACCATCTTGATGGCCGCCGTTTCGCTGGCGTCGTTGAGCGGCGTGCTGGTGCCGTGGGCGTTGATGTAGTCCACTGCCGTCGGCGGGATGCCGGCCTGCTTCAGCGCTCTCTGCATGGCCAGGGCTGCTCCCTTGCCATCTTCGGCCGGGGCGGTGATGTGGAAGGCATCGGCCGAAGCACCGTAGCCCACCAGTTCGCCATAGATGCGCGCCCCGCGTGCCCGGGCGTGGGCCAGGCTCTCCAGCACCATCATGCCGGCTCCTTCGCCCATCACAAACCCGTCTCGGTGGGCGTCGAAAGGACGGCAGGCTCGCTGAGGGGCGTCGTTGCGCGTGGACAGGGCGCCCATGACGTTGAACCCGGCGATGGCCACAGGCACGATGCCGGCCTCGCTGCCGCCGGCGAGCATGACCTGGGCGTCGCCGCGCCGGATGATGGCCGCCGCTTCGCCGATGGCGTGAGCGCCGGTGGCACAGGCGCTGGCCACGGCCAGGTTGGGGCCTTGCAGGCCGAAGGTGATGGCAATTTGTCCCGCCGCCGCATTCATCATCAGCGCGGGGATGAGAAAGGGACTGACCCGGCGGGGGCCGCTCTGGGCCATCAGCGCCGACTGCTCGAGCAGCGAGATGACGCCGCCGACGGCAGAGCCCACGAGCACCCCTATCTCAGAAGGGTCCTCGGCGGCCAGGTCCAGCCCGGAATCGGCGATGGCCTCGCCGGCCGCGGCCAGGGCGAAGTGGGTGAAGCGGTCCAGCTTGCGCGCCTCGCGGCGGCCCACGTACTGCACGCTATCGAAATCCTTCACTTCGGCGGCGAACTGCGTTTTGAACTCCGATGGATCGAAGCAACGGATGCGCTCCACGCCGGAGCGGCCATTGAGCAGGGCCTCCCAGGTGGTGGGCACATCGTTCCCCACGGGGGTGACCGCTCCTAAACCGGTAATCACGACACGTCGCATCTCACACATGGCAACCTCCTCCTGATCACTGATGGTCTTGTCATGTAGAACACGCTGACGCAGGATAAGTTGCGGGGGACACGAAACGTGAACGAAAGCCAGGCCAGGCCCTGCCCTGAAAACGTCACCCTGAGCGCCGCGAAGGGTCTCCTGTTCAGGCAGGCAAGTGGCCCGTTGAGCCATGATAACTTGGGGGGAATGCGCCTTGTGCTGCTGGGCCCTTTTGGGTTGCGGCCGAAGATGACTATGGCCCGCCGGGCGCTGCCGCTGGCGCGGGCGCTTTCGGCCCGCGGCCATGATGTGCGCGTCGTCCTGCCGCCCTGGGATTGCCCGCAGGACAGCGGACGCATCTGGCAGGAGGACGGCGTGGAGGTGGTCAACGTCCGCCTGCCGCCGCGGCTGCCCCCGCTGGACCACCTCTGGCTGACCGCCCGGCTGCTGCGGGCGGCGCTGCGTTTCCATCCCCGGGTGATCCACTGCTTCAAGCCCAAGGGTGTTGCCGGGCTGGCTGCGGCCGCGCTGTGGGCCCTGCAACGGCTGCGCCTCTGGCGGGGGCGTCTGGTTGTGGACGCCGACGACTGGGAAGGCTGGGGCGGCTGGAACGAAATCGGCGGCTACTCCTGGATGCAGCGGCACTTCTTCGCCTGGCAGGAGCAGTGGGGACTGCGCCATTGTGACGCGGTCACCGTGGCCAGCCGCTGGCTGGAGCAGCGGGTGGGGGAGATGCGTGGCCGGCGCGGGGGCGTGTGGTACGTGCCCAATGGGGTGGAGCAGGATGCAGGAAGCAAGGAGCAAGGGGCAGGAAGCAAGAAACAAGAGGGGACTAGAGCGTTCAAAGGTTCAAAGGTTCGAAGGTTTGAAAGTTCGAGGTTGACCGCTCATGGCGTCTATGCAACTTGGAACCTGGAACCTTCAAACCTGCAACTGGTGCTGTTGTACACGCGGTTTGTGGAGTTTGAGGTGGAGCGGGTGGTGGGGATCTGGCGGCGGGTGGTGGAGCTTTGCAAGGTCGCAAGGGAGCAAGGGCGCAAGGGCGCAAGGGCGCAAGGGCGCAAGGTCGCAGAGGAGCAGAGGAGCAAGGGGGCAGGGGTGCGGTTGTTGGTGGTCGGGGAGGGGTTTCGGGGCGAGGAGCGGGAGCTGGCTCGATTGGCGGTTGAGGCGGGGCTGGGCGATAGCGTTGACATCATCGGATGGGTGGAAGCGGAGGAGCTATCGCGCTTCTTCGCCGTTGCCGACGTGGCTATGATGCCCGTGGACGATACCATCCTCAACCGGGCCAGATGCCCGGCGCGGCTGCTGGATCTGATGGCCGCCGGCCTGCCTGTGGTGACCGAAGCGGTGGGAGAGTATGGTCACATCGTCGAGGACGGCGTTTCGGGGTTGGTGGTATCGTCGGGCGATGAGGAAGCCTTCGCCGCGGCGGTAGTCAGGCTGCTGCAAGACGCCAATCTGCGACAGCGCATGGGCCAGGCCGCGCAACACCGCGTGCGCACCGCCTTTGCCTGGTCACACCTGGTCGAGGCCGTCGAAGCCGCCTACTTCCAACCTCCAACCTCCAACCTCCAACTTCCAACCTCCAACTTCCAACTTCCAACCTCCAACTTCCAATCTCCATCTCTAATCCTTTGTGTCTTGGTGTCCTCCTGGTGATCAGGACACACTCAACGGCGTGATCACGATTTCCCCGAACAATCGCTCCTGCTCCACGGCGACCCGCTGCTGCTTGATCAGTTCCAGCAGGGCCAGCAGGGTGACGATAATCTCTACCCGTGAGGCGGCCTGGGCCAGCAACTGGTGGAAGCGCACCCGTCCCTGCTGCGCCGTGGCCTCCAGGATGCGCTCGATCTGCTCGGCGATGGTCACGGTGATCGGGGCGACGATCTCATTCACGGGCGGAGGGGCTTCCGCCTCCGCTGTGGCCAGGGCCTGTTGCAGGGCCTGCAAGAGATCGTCCAGTGTGATCGTGCCGGGGGCGATGCGACGGGGCAGCGCCGGCGGGGGAGCGGTGCGCGCGTAGGCGCGCAGCCCGCGTGCCTCCCGTTCCCGCAGCCAGGCGGCGGCCTCTTTGAAGCGCCTGTACTCCCGCAGTTGGCGGGCCAGCGCTTCGGCGGGGTCTTCCTCCTCTCCTTCTTCGACAGCCTGTGCTGGGCGGGGCAGCAGGGCCCGCGATTTGATCCACAGCAGCCGGGCGGCCATGACCAGGAAATCGGCCAGGTCGCCGGCCTGGCGCTCCTGCAACAGCGCCAGGTAGGCCAGATACTGGTCGGCGATCTGGGCCACGGAGATGGCCGTGATCTCCAGTTCCTCCCGCTCGATCAGATGTAGCAGGAGGTCGAGAGGGCCTTCGAAGACGGGAAGTTGTACCTGATAGGTCATGACAACGAGTCAGCGAATCGGCGATTCAGGAGTCAGCGAATCAGCGGTTTGCCTTCTCGCTGAATCGCTGACTCGCTGAATTGCTAAAACCACCACGGCTCGGCGATCTCGTAGGTCTTGAAAGGCCGGCCGCTGGCCGCCAGTTCGTCCAGTTGTCGCCGCGTATCCGCCTCGTCCACGCCCTCGATGCGTTCCACCTTGCAGCCGGCCTGGCGCAGGTTGTCCTCCGTCTGCCAGGAAACGCCGGCCGTGCCGCCGACGATGAGCACGTACTCGGCGCGCTTGGCTGCTTCCTCCGAAAAGCCGCAGACGGGATGGAATCTGGCGATGTAGTTGCGGGCGTTGGCCCAATCGCTGGCCGCCCACAGGTCCGGCGAGCGCCACCAGAAGAGCAGGTAATGGCGGATGGGTTTGTCCAGCGGGCCCGGCAGCCCCTTCTGCACCGCCCGTGCCTGGGCCAGCAGCATCTCTTTCCACTTCTGCCCCGCCAGCCACTGCGCGCCCGGGCAGCTTGTGCTCTGGTTCTTGGGAAATTCCTTATGCCCCCAGACGTTCTCTTCGGGGATGTTCAGTTCCTGCATCAGCCAGGCCACCAGGTGGCCGCCTTGCTCGATCTGCTTGGGCGTGGGAACAACGTCCATGAAGCTGCCGGCAAAGCAGATGCCCACGCTATAGCCGTTATTGCCGCCCGTATGGTAGGAGACGGTCTCGTGACGGTTGGTCTGGTAGATGGTGCCGTCGGGCTCCACGTAGTAGTGGTAGCCAATGCCCGGCCAGGGGTCCTTGTTCCGGCTGGGGTCGGCCTTGATCTGGTAGGCCGCCACACGCCAGGGGTCAATGTTAGCCGGGGCGGCGCTGTGATGGATGGAGAGATGGGTGATCTGGGCGAGCGGGCGGGTGGTGTAACGCAGCGTCTCGTGCTTGGGCAGGTCATCCACGATGTCCTTGATGGGCGGTTTGGAGACGACCGCCGGGCCGGAGGGCGCCGGGCGAGGCTGCCTGAGCAGTTCGTCTATGCGCTGCTGCAACTGCTGCACCTGGCCGCGCAGCCGCTCTTGTTCGGCGACGGCGGCCTGCGCCTGCTGCTGCGCCGAGGCGAGCTGCGCCTGCAGGCGGGCGATTTCCTGCTGTGCCGCCTCGGCCCCCGGCTGCGCCCGCAAGCGCTCCACTTCCTGCTGCAACTGCTGCACCTGGCCGCGCAGCCGCTCCTGCTCGGCCGCGGCCGCCTGCGCCTGCTGCTGCGCCGAGGCGAGCTGCGCCTGCAACTGGGCGATCTGGGCACGCAGGGCGGCTGTATCGCCCGGCGGCCCGGCGGTTGCCAGAACCTCTTGCACCTTCTGCAAGAGTCTGTCCCGCCAGACCTGCCCCTCCCGCCATTGCAGGCCCGGCGATTGAGTGTTGTAGAACTCCTGCGCCCCCTTGATGGCCTCGGGCGAGAGGTCGAACTGCTGCAACAGCCAGGCGCAGAGCTGCGCACCGCTGGTCATCTGCGCCTCGCCGGGCACCTCCTGGGTGAAGTTGCCGGCGAAACAGATGTTGATCCCCTGTCGCAACCACTCCTTGGAGGCGTCCACGATGTCTTCCAGCGGGTTGGTCTGCTGCACCTTCCCCTCGCCGGTGATGAAGTAGTGGTGCAGCGTGCCGGGCCAGCCGCGGGCTCTGTGCGATTGGGCGATACGGTCCATGCCCACGCTGGGGGCGACAGCGGTGTGGTGGATGACCAGATAGCGCACGTCGCTCTGCGGGCGGCGCTGGAACCTCTCCGCTTCCCGCGGCAGCGTGGCCGTGATGTCCTCGATGGGCGGTGGCTCCACGCGCCCGCCGCCGGGCACGATCTGCTGGCGCAGGCGCTCGTTTTCCGCCTGCAGAAGCTGCACCTGGTCGAGGAGCGCTTGCACTCGCTCTTGCAGTTGTTGCACCTGCGAACGCAGGGTGGTGACCTGCTGGGCCAGTTCCTGCTCGGCAGGACCGGCAGCCGCCTGTACTTCCCGCACCTTGTCCAGCAGCATGCCCCGCCAGTTGGCGCCTGCTGTCCAGTTGGTGCCCGGTGATTCCGTCGTGTAGAAATGGCTGATGCCGACGATGGCCTCTGCCGACAGGCCGTACTCCTGCAACAGCCAGGCGCAGAGGTGCCCGCCGGCGGCGAGCTGCGCCTCATTGGGCACTTCCTTGCTGAAATGGCCGGCGAAGCAGATGTTGATGCCTTCTGCTGCCCAGTCATCTTCTCTGCTCACCGTCTCCAGGTCGGGATTGGTGCGAAAGATCTGCCCCTGCCGGTCAATGTAGTACTGGTAGCTGATGCCCGGCCAGCCGCGGCGCTGGTGGGCCACGGCAATCTGTTGCAGGTCAAGGTCTTTGCTCACGCCGGAATGGTTGATCACCAGGTAGTGAACATCCGCCGGCTGCCGCGAGTGGAAGCGGGCAGCCTGGCGGGGGAGCGCGGCGCTCACATCCTGCAAGGACGGCGGCCGCACGCGGCCTGTGGGCAGCTTCTGCAATTGCTCGATCTGCGCCTTGAGGCGGGCGATTTCCTGTTGCGCCTCCTGCAGGTACTGCCCGGCCAGCTTGAGCCGCGCCTGGCCGTCCACCTGCTCCAGGATGATGCGCTGGAATACCTGTGTCTGCAGGCCGCTTGTGGGGTCCACGAACTGCTCGCTGATGGGGTAACCGGTGATGTCCAGCCCGTAGCGGCGGTAGAAATCGAGGAACACGCCCCGCACCCAGTGTTTGGTGACCTCGAAGTACTGCTCTGCGGGTGGCGGTGGCGCTTCCACGGTCACGGCCAGGCTTAGCGGCTTGCTGCCCCGGTCCTCAAACCAGGTGACACCCTCTTCGACCAGGTCCCATTTGAGGGTCAGCCTGCCTGCTTCGGCGGGAGCAACTACCTGGGCATTGAGCGTCACCTCGCCCTGCGGGGCGACGTCGTTGGGCAGCGGCGTGCGGATATCTTGCTCCGGCTTGAGCAGCACAGGCCGTCCGTCGGCGACCCAATGGAAGCCCAGGCGCACCGGGTTGGCGCCACTGCATCGCCAGGTGTTGCTGCCGGCGTTGCGCAGCTTCAAGCGCACGCTGACCGTGCTGTCGCCACGCATTGTGGCCGGCGTGCTGTGCTCCAGCCACTCCACGCGATAGGCCGGCAGCGCCGGGGGCGGGGCTTCTTCCCGCCAGACGTAGTCATGGTTCATGGCCGTTTTGAAATCCTCGATCACGCCTGCCTTGCCCTCGATGCCCCATTTGTCGTACCCCTTGGGCCAGCGGTAGAGGATCAGGGCCCGGATCTGCTGGTTGCCCGGCTGTCGGTTCCACCAGTCTATCTCGCCGTAAGCACGCTGCACCCAGCCGGTGTTCTCGTTCTTCCACTCCACATCCTGATCCGTTTCCGTGATGTACACGGGCAGATGACGCATGCTGGCGGGGATGGCGTTCATGAAGTCGCGGTAGGCCAGGAAGTCGTAGTGATACGTGTCGAAGGGTGGATTGCTGAGCTTTGTGGCCTCGTAGACCAGGCGCGGGTCGGCGCCGTGGGTATAGGTGTGGATGGTGATGCCGTCGCAGTTCTCCGGCCCCAACAGTTTGAGGATGTCCCGGAAGTACTGCACCCAGTCGCCCTGCGGGTTGCCCTCGTAGGTCGTCTGGGCGTTCCAGGGGGCCACCGCGCCGATGAGCACTGCGTCGTTTTCGTGGCCGGGGACGGCATGAATGGCCTCGCGGCACAGCCGGTAGCAGCGGGCGTACTTCGCCGGGGTGATGACCTCGCCCGGGTCCACCAGCACGGGAGGCTCTTTGCTGCGGTCGTAGCGCACCCCAGGGCGCTCCACGGCGTAGTTCATCTCGTTGCCGATGATCCAGATATCGCAGCCGCGGGAGTTTCTGACCCAGTTGGCGCAGCACTGGGCGAACACCTCGTACTTGTCCGAGCGCGGGATCGTGCCCTCCGGCTCGTAGCCGTGATTGAGGCGGGAGATGATGCCGAAACCCTGGTTAGCCCAGTGGGAATGATCGAACCCCGGGCAATTGCTGGGGTTGAGGCCGACCTTGTGCAGGAAAAGGATCCAGCCCTTTTTGCCCTTTTCGGCCATGATGTGTTCGCCGCCAGGCTCGTGGAGACCGAAGATGTATTTGGACTTGTAGCGAGCCATTGCCTATCCCCTTTCGATGGCCCAATGGCCAGGCACAGACGTTGCTTGTGACGACGATCGCTTACATTATACCTCAGAAATGCAAAGTTGTCCACAATGGATGCGCTCATTATGGGGATGGCTCATTTGGTGCCACGCGAGGCATCCCCTCTTTTGGCAAGGGAAAAGAAAGTTGGTATAATGCCGCCGGTGTGAGGGACGCAGACGAGGAATCTCCTGCTTGCATGACAGGAGACCCTTCGCTGGCGCTCAGGGTGACTTTTTGGAGCAGGAGGGAGGAACATGCGAGACGGACCCGATCGCCCTGCCTTTCCGCCGTACGCGGATGAGGAGGAGTGGACGCCTGGAGAGGTGACATCGGAGGTGGAAGGGACAGAGCAGGCTGGGGTCTACCCCCGTGCGACCCGGGCTGGCGTCCGCGCTGGCCGCAGACGGCTGGGGCGTTCGATGACCCTGCGCGGGCTGTTGGCGTTGTTGGTGCTCCTCTTGCTGGCCGTCGTCCTGTGGTGGAGTGCCCGCGCCCTCTTCCCGCCTCCGGTGGCGACGCCGACGGCGGCGGCAGCGGCCACCTCGCTCCCTCTGGCGACGCCTACCCCGGCGATCACCGCGGCGGCGACGGTCAGCGCCGTGACATCTGTGCCCTCGCCAACCCCTACGCCGCAGGCGGCGATCGCTGTGGGGCAGATGGTGCAGATTAGCGGCACGGAGGAAGAGGGCATTCGCTTCCGCTCGGGCCCGGGGCTGGACTATGCCACCCTGGACATCCTGCAAGAGGGGGTCCGTCTCAAGGTTCTGGAAGGCCCTGAGCAGGCCGACGGCTTCGCCTGGTGGCGGCTGGAAATGGAAGATGGCACCGTCGGCTGGGCCGCCGGCGACTGGCTGGAGCCAATCTCCGCCAGCGAGTGAGCGACCCCGATGTGGCTTTGTGACGATGGATGGGAAAGGATACCGAGCATGAGCGGTCGGATGTCATCGAGGCGCTGGTGGGGAATACTCTTGCTGGCTTTGGCCCTGGCCCTCGCCTGGGGCGCGGGCATTGCCCTGGCCGAAGGCGGCGCCGTGGTGCGCATGGTCTATTTCACCGCCGAGGATTGCCCATACTGTGTGGCGGTGATCAACGATGTGCTGAAGCCGCTACAGGCCAAATACGGCGATCGCATGCAGATCAAAATGGTCGAGATCTCCGACCCGGCCCACTACGAGATGCTGATCCGCGCCGAGGAGATGTTCGGCGTGACCGCCGAAAGGCGCGGGCTGCCCACGCTGGTCATTGATGGGCAGGTCCTCATCGGTGAGGAAGAAATCCGGCAGCAATTGCCATGCCTGCTCGACACCTGTTTGGGGGCGGGGGGCACGGCCTGGCCGGACATTCCCGGCCTGGAGAACGTGCCGGTGGAGGGAGCGATCAGCCTCAATCCCGGATTCAGCCTGCAACCGGAGGAAGCAGCCGTCTGTGGTCCGGAGGACGTAGCTGTCTGTGAGGCGCCGGCGGCAATCTGGGCCGCCTACTTCTACGAGGTGGGCTGCCAGGAGTGCAGCCGGGCCGAATACGACATCCGCTACGCGCAGAGCAAATACCCCCAGTTGCTGATCGAGGAGTTCAACGTGCAAGAGAACGCGGCGTTGGCGGAGTGGCTTGGCGCCCGCGCCGGCGTGCCGGAAAGGCGGCGACTGGCCACCCCGGCCTTTTTCGTCGGCGACGACGCCCTGATCGGCAGCGAGATCACCTCGGCCTCGCTGCTGGCCCTGCTCGAAAAGTACGCGGCCACGGGTGTGGAGCGGGTCTGGGCCGACTTCGACCCCCAGGCCGCCGAACGGGGCATCGTGGAACGTTTCCGCTCCTTCGGCGTGCTCACCGTCGCTTTCGCCGGCCTGGTGGATGGTCTCAACCCCTGCGCCTTTGCCACGTTGATCTTCTTCGTCTCCTATCTGACGCTGAGCGGACGCCGGGGGCGGGAGGTGCTGATGGTCGGTGCCGCCTTTGCCCTCGGCGTGTTCCTGGCCTATCTGGCCGTGGGCCTGGGCTTCTACAAAGTGCTCGACCTCTTGGGCGGCTGGTTGACCACCGTAGGGCGCTGGGTCTACGGGTTGACGGCGCTTTTGTGCGCTGTGCTGGCCGTGTTCAGCCTCCTCGATGCGCTCAAGGCCCGGCGGGGCGAGATGGAGGAGATGGCCCTGAACCTGCCCGAGGGGTTGCGGATGCGCATCAACACTTCCATTCGCCGCTGGCGCAAGTCGCAGGCCTTTGTGGCCGGAGCATTCCTCACCGGCGTGGTGATCTCGTTCCTGGAACTGGCCTGCACAGGACAGGTCTATCTGCCGACAATCATCTTCATGGTCAGTCAGCAGGGGATGCAGGGGCGAGCGGTGGCCTTTCTGGTGCTCTACAACCTGCTCTTCATCCTGCCCCTGGTGGTCGTCTTCATCCTGGCCTATTACGGCACGGGCTCCAGGCAGTTGACCCGCTTCCTCCAGCAGCGGGCGGCGGCGGTCAAGTTGGGCATGGCCCTGCTCTTCGCAGCTCTGGCGGCGTGGCTGACGGTTTCCGTGGTGGCGTGAGCCGTTTTGATAGGTGCGGTTTCCAAACAGCTTGGAGGAAAAAGCCCATGACAAGAGTGATCTGCCCTCAGGACACCTGTGTCTTCTGGGACGAAGGCTACTGCGGCGCCGACGAGATCACCCTCGATCCCGACCATCTCTCCTGCATCAGCATGGAGGACATTCAAGACCTCATGCTTGACAGCGAGGACATAGACGAATGGGAGGAGGAGTTGGAGGACGAGGAGTGGGGGGACGAAGACGACTACTTCGGCGAGGATGAAGAGTGGTGACCGTTCTCCTTCCTGAGCCGTGGCCTCACCTGGACGCGTGGTCGGACCGTCCGCCTGGTCAGGCCGTCGTATGGTCGCGGCGTCGGCCCGGCCAAATGACCGATTTGAGTTCACAAAACAAGGAGTGTTCCGATGAGACACCTGCTCAGCCTTGCCGATTTGTCCAGCCAGGAGATCTGGAAGATCATAGACCTGGCCGTGGAGCTGAAGGGGGAGTGGAAGCGCGGTGGCAATGAGCCGATCCTGCGGGGCAAGACGCTGGGAATGCTCTTTCAGAAACCCTCATTGCGCACGCGCGTCTCTTTCGAGATGGCCATGATCCACCTGGGAGGGCAGGCGCTTTACCTTTCCCCCAACGAGGTGCAATTGGGCCAGCGGGAGAGCGTGGCCGATGTGGCGCGGGTGCTCTCCCGCTACGTGGATGGCATCATGGCCCGTGTCTTCGCCCATGCCCACCTCGAGGAGCTGGCCGCCTTCTCCCGCGTGCCGGTGATCAACGGCCTCTCGGACTACAGCCACCCTTGCCAGGCCCTGGCCGACCTGCTGACCATTCTGGAGAAGAAGGGGCGTCTGAGTGGGCTGAGGCTGGCCTATGTGGGCGACGGCAACAACGTGGCCACGTCGCTGCTCTTCGGCGGCACGAAGGTAGGCATGGAGGTGGCCCTGGCCACGCCGCCCGGTTACGAGATCACCGAGGAGGTGGAGAATCTGGCCACGGCCTTCGCCGCCGAAAGCGGTGGCCGCGTGATCTTGACCTATGACCCGCAGGAAGCGGTGGCCGGCGCTGATGTCATCTACACCGATACCTGGACCAGCATGGGGCAGGAGGCGGAAATGAGCAGGCGGCTGGAGGTCTTCCCGCCCTATCAGGTCAACGAAGCCCTGGTGGCTGCCAGTGGCAATCCCGATGTGATCGTCATGCACTGCCTGCCGGCGCATCGCGGGCAGGAGATCACCGATGAGGTCGCCGACGGGCCGCATTCGGTCCTCTTCGATCAGGCCGAGAACCGGCTCCACGCCCAGAAAGCCGTGCTGGCCTTGTTGTTGGGAGGGCGATGATGGAAGCCCGTTTCCTTATCCCGGCTTGAGGTCTGCCTGCCCCAATCTACCAGTCTACCAATCTACCAGTCTACCAATCTACCAGTCTACCAATCTACCAATCTACCAGTCTACCAATCTACCAGTCTGCCTATCTGCCGACCTGCCAACCCTCTGACCTATGACCAATTTGCTCAGCACCTTCAGCCGCTTTACCTGGCAGAGCGCCCTCGACGTTCTGCTGGTGGCCCTGATCTTCTATGGCCTGCTGCGCCTCTTCCGTGGCACGCAGGCCATGCAGCTTCTGCGCGGCCTGTTGGTCATTGTGTTGGTGATTTTCCTGGTCACCACCCAGCTCAAGCTGCCGGCTTTCAGTTGGCTGGTACGCAACTCCTTGCCGGCCATCTTGCTCGCCCTGCCGGTGATCTTTCAGCCGGAACTGCGCCGGGCCCTGGAGCGGCTGGGGCGGGCCGCGCCTTTTCTGATCCCCCGCGAAGAGCAGCGGGTGGCCCATGTGATCCACGAACTGGTGGAGGCGGCGCTCACCCTCTCGGAACGTCGTCATGGCGCCATCGTCGTCCTGGAAGGGGAAACGGGCTTGCAGGAGTACGTCGAGACCGGCGTGCTGGTGGATGGGCGGCTGACGGCGCAATTGCTGCTGAGCATCTTCTATCCGGGCACGGCCCTGCACGATGGGGCGGTGATCGTGCGCGGTGAACGGGTGGTCGCCGCGGCCTGCATGTTGCCGCTGACCGAACGGCCCGTAGGAAGTGGCCTGGGTACACGCCATCGGGCGGCTGTGGGCATCACCGAGCAAAGCGACGCTTTGGCCCTGCTCGTCTCCGAGGAAACGGGCATCATTTCGGTGGCCCGACGCGGCGGCATCGCCCGCCGACTGGATGACAAACGGCTCAGCCGGGTGTTGGAAGCCTTCTACGTGCGCCGCGGTGTGTGGGAGAGGTTGCGATGAGACGCTGGCTTTTGGAAGCGGGCACCGGGGCTCTGGCCTTGGTGTTGGCCCTCGTCGTCTGGGTGGTGGCTGAGCAGGAGAACACCCAACAGGTGGTGATACGGGGCACGCAGGTCATCGTGCAAGGCCTGGAGGAGGGCATGGCTCTGCACGCCGTCACACCTGACGCCGTGGACATCAATGTGCTCGTGTCCAAGGACCTCTGGGAGACGTGGCAGGCAAGCAGTGAAACCAAGTTGGATGCCTATGTGGACGTGACCGGCCTGGGCGTTGGACAACATCGGCTGGCAGTGGAGATCGTCCACCGCCAGCCCGGCGTGCAGTTGCTGAGCGTGACGCCGGCTGAGGTGACCGTGGAATTGGAGCGTCTGGTGCAGAGAAGTGTGCCGGTGCGGGCGGAGGTCATGGACTCGCCGCCCCTGGGCTATGACTGGCGCACGCCGGAAGTCACGCCGGCGGAGGTGCTGGTCAGCGGCCCGGAGCAATACGTTGACACTGTGGCCGTAGCCATAGCCGAGGTCTATCTGCGCACGGCGCGCAGCACAGCAAGCTATCGCCGGCCGCTGTCCCTGCGCGACAAACAGGGCCAGGTCGTGGGCAACGTGGTGGACTGGACGCCGCGCACGGTGACCGTGACCGTGCCCATCGAGCAACGCCCCGGCTACCGGGACGTGCCGGTGCGCGTGCGCTGGCAGGGCCGGCCGGCCCGGGGGTATCGCATCAGCGAGGTGGCCGTTGACCCCTCCATCGTGACCCTTTTCGGCAGCCCGGCGGCCATAGACACGGTGCCCGGCTACGTGGAAACAACCCCCGTGAACATCGAGGGGGCCAGTGGAAATGTGGTGGAGCGGCTGGCGCTGATCGTGCCTGAGAATGTCTCCGTCTTGGGCACGCAGAGTGTGGTCGTCAGCGTGGGCATCATGGCCATCGAGGAAAGCGCCTGGGTGGAGCGGGCGCCGATGATCCGGGGCTTGGGCGACGGATTACACGTCGAACTCTCGCCGCAGGCTGTGGACGTTCTGGTAGCCGGCCCTCTGCCCCGCCTGGAAACACTGGCTCCCAGCGACGTGCAGGTTGTGCTTGACCTGACAGGATTGAGGGTCGGCACTCACACCTTGGAGCCCATGGTGATCGTGCCGGAAGGCATACGGGCGGAGACCCTGGTGCCGGAGACCATCGAAGTCAGGATCAGCGAACTGGCCACTCCCACGCCCACTTCTACGCCCACAGGCACAGCCACACCTGTGATCACGGCGACGGCCACGGCTGCGCCGCCGGCGCCCACGGCGACGGGAGGTTAGCGCCGATGGCCAGACCGATCGTCGCTCTCGTGGGCCGGCCCAACGTGGGCAAATCTGCGCTCTTCAATCGCCTGGTCGGGCGGCAGCAGGCCATCGTCGAAGATGTGCCGGGCACTACCCGTGACCGGCTGTACGGCGACAGCGAGTGGGCCGGCGTGGAATTCACCGTGGTGGACACCGGCGGCCTGGACATCGCCGCCAGCGACCCGCGGCAGCCCAAAGAAGCACGTCCCGCGCCACTGGCCCAGGCCTCCGCCGACTATGTAGAAGAGGTGCGCGCCCAGGTGGAGGTGGCCATCGCCGAGGCCGATGTGATCATTTTCCTGGTGGACGTCCAGGATGGCCTGACCTCCGGCGATGAGGACGTGGCCCATCTGCTGCGGCGGACGGGCAAGCCGGTGTTTCTGGCCGCTAACAAGGCCGACAACGCTGCCCTGCGGGCGGCGGCTGTGGACTTCTACGCCCTGGGCCTGGGGCAGCCCTTTCCCATTTCCGCCTTGCACGGCACGGGCACCGGCGACTTGCTGGATGCGGTGGTGGGCAGCTTCCCGGCCGGCGAGCCGGAGGAGCTGCCGGAGGCGGTGAAAATCGCCATCGTGGGTCGCCCCAATGTGGGCAAGTCGTCGCTGCTCAATGCCCTCCTGGGCCAGGAACGGGCCATCGTCAGCCCCATCCCCGGCACCACCCGCGATGCCATTGACACCTTTCTGGAGTGGGAAGGGCGGCCGGTGGTGTTGATTGATACGGCGGGCATCCGGCGGCGGGGCAAGATTGAGCGGGGCATCGAACGCTACAGCGTGATGCGGGCGCTGCGCGCCATCCAGCGGGCCGACGTGGTGCTGTTGCTCATTGATGCCACCAGCGGCGTCACGTTGCAGGATGCGCACATCGCTGGCTACATCCTGGAAGAGGCGAAGAGCGTGGTGGTGGTGGTGAATAAGTGGGACCTGGTGGAAAAGGACACGCACACCATGGCCGAGATGACGCAGCGGGTGCGTGAGGCCCTGCGTTTCCTGGATTACGTGCCGGTGCTCTTCGTCTCTGCCCGCACACGCCAGCGGGTGCAGCAGGTGATCCCCACGGCGCTGCGGGTGCAGGCCGAACGGTTGATGCGTATTCCCACCGGCGAACTGAACCGTTGGCTGCAAGAGATCGTCTCTCAGCATGCGCCGCCATCCAAGCAGGGCAGGCGGCTGCGGCTCTACTACGTTACCCAGTCTCAGGTGGATCCGCCTACCTTTGTCTTTTTTGTTAACGATACCCAACTGGTGCATTTCACATACCAGCGGTATCTGGAGAATCGGTTACGGGAGCGCTATCCTTTTGAAGGCACGCCGCTGCGGCTGGTCTTCAGGCCGCGGGACGAGAGGGGCTAAAGGCAGCAATAGTAGGACAACTGCGAGCAGTTGTCCTACTACTACCTACCAACCGCACAGGTGGCAAGTTTTTGCGTCACCATGCAGGCAAGAGATGCTTCGCTGGAGTCGGCCGAGCAATGAAGTTTGATGCCTGAAATCTGCTCAGCATGACAAGTACGGTTGTAGTATTAAGCAAGTTGCCAAAAGCCTCCCACTTTTGACGGGTGAGGCGCGGAGGGGGGCCTCTTCCGGCCATTTGTCATGCTGAGGAGCGAAGCGACGAAGCATCTCCCTGCGCCAGGCAAGTGGAGCTTCCTGGGCCCCATATGGTTCGCATAGTCATATCATAGGCGGGCATGGCATAAACGCACGGCAGGGGTATATTTCGCATAGTCATAGTATTGGCGGCATGGCTGGGGAGCCCTGCTTTTTCTGGAACGGGAAATAGACTATGCGAAAGACGGCCACTTCGTCGTCCGGGCCTGGCGGTGGAGGGGCGAAGGGGCGCAAGGCCTTGCGCCCCTACCCCCCCTCACCCTCCCCGTCAATGGGGAAGGCAGGGGTGGAGACTGCTTCGCTTCGCTCGCAGTGACAGGGCAGGTAGTTACAGGGGCGGAAGGATATCTCCCATCAGATGGGGAAGTACTGATGGGGAAGGCAGGGGTGGAGACTGCTTCGCTTCGCTCGCAGTGACAGGGCAGGTAGTTACAGGGGCGGAAGGATATCTCCCATCAGATGGGGAAGTACTGGCTGGAAGCGCTTTTGGCATTACTGCTCTTAGCCGCTGTGGGCTACCTGGGCTGGCTCGGCTACGGGCTCCTGCCGCAGCCGACGCCCACGCCTGAGCCCCATGTCTTCGACGGGCAACGGGCCTACGCCCACGTTCTGGCACAGACCGAGCTCGGGCCTCGTCCCACGGGCTCCGCAGCGGCCGCCGCCACGCGCCAGTACATCATGACACAGTTAACCGCCCAGGGCTGGACGGTGATCACCCAGACGTTCACCTACAAGGACACAGAAGTCACTAACCTCATCGGCCAGGCAGGGCAGGGGCCCATCGCCCTCATCGGCGCCCATTACGATACCCGCCGACAGGCCGACGCCGATCCCGATCCGGCCAGACGCCAGGAGCCGGTGCTGGGAGCCAATGACGGGGCCAGCGGCGTGGCCGTGTTGCTGGAACTGGCCTATGCTCTCGACCTGGACAGATTGCGGCACCAGATGTGGTTGGTGTTCTTCGACGCCGAGGACAACGGTCGGCTCGACGATTGGGAGTGGGCTGTCGGTTCGACGTACATGGCCCAGCAGTGGGCAAGGGGAATCGTTCCCGGAATAGCACCGCCGGAGGCCAGCCAGACCACTCCGACAATGCCGCCCTGGCCCGAGTTTTTCATTCTTGTGGACATGGTTGGCGATGCCGACCAGCAGCTTTACATGGAGCGCAACTCCAGCCCGCAGTTGACGCGCACGCTGTGGACCCTGGCCGCCGACCTGGGCTATGGTCACGTCTTCATCCCGGAGTACAAGTGGGCCCTGACCGATGACCATACCCCTTTCCTGGCTCAGGGCATCGAAGCCGTGGACATCATTGATTTCGACTATCCCTTCTGGCACACCACCCAGGATACGCCGGACAAGGTGGCGCCGGAGAGCCTGGAGCGCGTGGGGAGGGTATTGGAGACGTTCCTGGAACACTAACGGGTTTCCGGTTCCGGGAGAGAGCACCGTGCAACCTGAAACCTGGAACCCGAAACCTGAAACACTCATCAGCGAAGGAGGCACCCTTGCAACCCGCAGACCGACTGAACCGCCTGCCCATGTACGTGTTCGCTTCCCTGGAGGCACGCATCCGCGCCCTGCAAGCCGAAGGCGTGGACGTCATCCGCCTCGACATCGGCAGCCCCGACCTGCCGCCGCCGGATTTCATCATCGAAGCCCTGTACCGGTCGGCGTTGAATCCCGATCACCACGGCTACGCCGGCTACTCGGGCACCCCTGCCTTGCGGCAGGCTATAGCCGACACCTACGCCCAACGCTTTGGCGTGACCCTGGATCCCGCCAGCGAGGTGTTGCCCCTGATCGGCTCGAAGGAGGGCATCGTCAACATGGCCTTGGCCTGGCTCGACCCTGGCGACCTGGCGCTGGTGCCTGACCCCGGCTATCCTTCCTACCGTATGGGTGCCTACCTGGCCGGCGGCGAAGTGTATGCCGTGCCCCTGCTGGCGGCGAACGATTTCTTGCCTGACCTGGAGGCTATCCCCAACGAGGTCGCCGACCGGGCGCGGCTCCTGTGGCTCAACTACCCCAACAACCCCACCGGTGCTGTGGCCCCGCTGGAGTTCTTCGAGCGCGTCGTAGCCTTCGCCCACCGCCACGACCTGCTCGTCTGCCACGACGCGCCGTATGCCGACATCGCCTTCGATAGCTACCGCGCCCCCAGCCTGCTGCAGGTGCCGGGGGCCAGGGAGGTGGCCGTGGAGTTCAACTCCCTCTCCAAATCGCACAACATGGCCGGCTGGCGGGTGGGCATGGCCGTGGGCAACGCCAGGGCCATTGCCGCGCTGCTGCACATCAAGAGCAATGTGGACAGCGGCATCTTCCGGGCCATTCAGGACGCCGCCGTGGCCGCCCTGACCGGCGACCAGAGCTGGCTGGCCGAGCGCAATGCCGTCTACCAGCAGCGGCGGGATATGATTCTGGCCACCCTGGACGAAGTGGGCCTGCACGCCCGCCGCCCCCAGGCCGGCCTGTACATCTGGCCGGAGGTGCCGCCAGGCTACCGTGCGGTCGAGTTTGCTGACCGGCTGCTGCGGGAGACAGGCATCAGCATCACCCCCGGCACGGCCTTCGGCCAATACGGTGAAGGCTATCTGCGCATATCGCTGGGCCAGGACACGGGACGAATCAAGGAGGCACTGGATAGACTCAGCAAGTTTGAGTTTTGAGTCTGTCTGATGCAATGTGATAGGTGACAAGTCAACGGGTGACGGGTCAACGAGCGGGGTTGGTATGAGACCCGCCCCTACTTCAACCGCCTCGTTGCCCCATTACCGCAGGAGGAGGCACTATCGCTCAACAAGAGGCTATCCCTACCGAAGTCCCTGTGGAACGGGCATTGCTGGTGGGAGCGCAATTGAAACGCCCTCAGGACGGACGGCTGGCCTGGAAGTTGGAAGACTCTCTGGACGAGTTGGCCCAACTGGCCTGGACGGCCGGCGTGGAGGTGGTCGGCCGCACAACGCAGCAGCTAGAGCGCATCCATCCGGCCACCTTCATCGGCAAGGGCAAGGTCGAGGAGCTGCAGGAACTGCGCGATGACCTGGGCTTCAACGTGGTCATCTTCGACGACGAGCTGTCGCCGCGCCAGCAACGCGAGCTGGAAAAGGCCCTGGGCGATGGCGTGAAGGTGCTCGACCGCACCGCCCTGATCCTGGACATCTTCGCCCGCCACGCCCACACGCGAGAGGGGGCGCTGCAGGTGGAGCTGGCTCAGTACGAGTACCGCCTGCCGCGGCTGACCCGCGCCTGGACGCACCTGGCGCGGCAGGCCGGCGGCGCTGCCGGACGCGGCGGCATCGGAGGCGTCGGCTTGCGTGGCCCCGGCGAAACCCAGCTCGAGGTGGACCAGCGGGAGATCCGCCGACGCATCGCCCATCTGCGGCGGGAGCTGGAGGAGGTGCGCACCCACCGGCGACAGTATCGGCAGCGCCGCCAGCGGGAGGCTATCCCCGTCGTCGCCCTGGTCGGCTATACCAACGCCGGCAAATCCACCCTCCTCAACGCCCTGGCCGGCTCCGACGTATGGGTGGAGGACAAGCTCTTCGCCACCCTCGATCCCACGACACGGCGAGTGACCCTGCCCGGCGGCAGGGTGGTGCTCTTCACCGACACCGTTGGCTTCATCCAGAAGCTGCCCACCATGCTGGTGGCTGCCTTCCGCGCCACTCTGGAAGAGATCAACGAGGCCGACGTGCTCCTGCATGTGGTTGACATAACACATCCCAACGTGCGGCAACAGAGCCATACGGTGGGGGAGGTGCTCAACGATCTGGGGGCCACCAGCGCCCCGATCATCGTCGCCCTGAACAAGATTGACCGCCTGCCTGACCCGGATGCTGTCGCTCCGTTGTTGAGCGAGTTCCCCAACAGCCTGGCCATCTCGGCCCTGAAAGGGTGGGGGCTGACAGAGCTTCTGGCCCGGGTGGAGGAATTGCTGGAAACAGCCCTGGTGCCGCTGACCGTGCACATTCCCTACCGCGAGGCAGGGCTGCTGGCGCTCTTCCATCAGCGGGGCACGGTGGAACGGGAAGAGCATGGCCCGGAAGGCACGCTGGTGCAGGGACGCCTTCCCGCCGCGCTGCTCGGCCGCTTCCGCCCCTTCCTTCTGCATCATGGCACCGGAAAGGATGCGTAGTGTTCCAGGTTTCAGGTTCGAGGTTTCAGGTTGCACGGTGTCGTCTCCCGAAACCTGCAACCCGGAGCTGGAAACCCATATTCCTGTCCTTGGGTTTCCTGTTGGCCGTGGGTTACGTCCTTTCTCGCCGCCTGACGCGCCGCAACAGGCCCGATGAGACACGCAGTCCGGCGGAATATGGCCTGGCCTTCGAGGAAGTGGCCTTTCCCGCCCGTGATGGCCTGACGCTGCGCGGCTGGTGGATCCCTGCCCCCGGCTCCGATCGCGCCGTGATCCTGCTCCATGGCCACGGCGGCAGCATGGACCCGGACGTACAGTACGTGCCGGCCCTGCATGCCGCCGGCTTCAACGTGCTGATGTTCGATTTCCGGGCGCATGGCCGTAGCGATGGCCACATCAGCACCGCCGGCTACCTGGAGCGGCAGGACGTCCTGGGCGCTGTGGACTTCGTGCGGGCCAAGGGGATCGAGCGCCTGGGCCTGCTGGGTTTCTCCATGGGCGGGATGGTGGCCATGCTCACCGCGCCGCTCTGCCCGCATGTGCAGGCCGTGATCTCCGATGGCGGGCCGGCGCGTCTCAGGACCTCGCTGACGGTCTGGGGACAGGAACGGGGGGTGCCTCGGCCGCTGGCCGATGTGTTGGCCTGGCTAACCCTGGTCGTCACTTCCCTGCGCCTGGGGGCGAACCAGTTTCGCTACGAACCGGTGCGCTGGGTGGGCAGGATCGCCCCCCGGCCGATCCTCTTCATCCACGGCGACCACGACCAGTACCTCCCGCCGGCCGATTTCGCCGCTCTGGTCGCTGCGGCCGGCCCAACGGCCGAGGTCTGGCGTGTTCCCGAGGCCGGGCATCGCACGGTGGATCAGCTCTATCCCGACGAATACCGCCGCCGTATTGTCGCCTTTTTCGATAGGCACGTAGGGGCGCACGGCCGTGCGCCCCTACACGGCCGTGCGCCCCTACACGGCCATGCGCCCCTAGGGGAGATGGGTGATGAAACGCCTGCGCTGGTACGATCATGTCTCCATTAACCTCTTCTGGCTGGGCCTGAACATCCGCAACAACGCCGTGGGCTCGCTTTTCATGCCCTACCTGGTGGATGCCTTCGTGCGGCCCGAGGTGAAGAACACGGCGCTGGGGGCCATGCGCACCGCCGGTCTGATCATTGCCATGCTGGTCCAGCCGGCAGCAGGGCTGCTGAGTGACCGCAGCACGTCGCGCTTTGGCCGTCGCCGGCCTTTCATCTTTGTCGGCGTGTTGCTGGACCTGCTCTTCCTGGCCGCTATCGGCCTGGCCTGGAACTACTGGGCGCTGTTGGTCGCCATCTTGCTGCTGCAATTTTCCTCCAATGTGTCCCATGGGCCGCTGCAAGGGCTGATCCCCGACCTGGTGCCGGAGGAGCAGCGCGGGCTGTCGTCGGGCATCAAGGCCGTCATGGAACTGCTGCCCCTGATCCTGATCGCTTTCACCATTGCCAGGCTGGTCGGGGCCGGGCAGATGGGTTGGGCCATCGTGGCCACCGGCGCGGCGCTGCTGGTCATCATGCTGCTCACCATGGCCCTGGTGAAGGAAGAAGGGGCGCACGGCCGTGCGCCCCTACTGCGCGAGAGGCCCGACACCCCGCTGGGGCCGCCGATGCGACGCGTGCTGGGCATGCTGGCGGGGATCGGCGCGGGCGCCGCGGCAGGGCTGGTCGGGGGCGGCGTGGTGGGTGGGCTGGCAGGCTTGATCACCTGGCCGCTGGCAGGCGCTCCGACGGCCAGGGCAGTCGCCGCCGGCGTGGGCGGGCTGGTGGCCATGGCCGGGGCGGTCGTGGTCGGCGTGTGGGCAGGCTCTTTGGGCAGCCTGGGCCAGGATGCTCGCCGTCGAAGCCCCTTCACCTGGTGGGTGGTCAACCGCCTGATGTTCCTGGCCGCGGCGACCTCCATCCAGGGCTTTGCCCTGTACTTCCTGATGTACGCCTTCCACATCACCCGCGAGGCTGCCGCCGAGATGACCGGCAACCTGATGATGGTGGTGGGGGTGTTCACCCTGCTGACCGCCCTGCCCGGCGGCTGGCTGGCGGACAGGTTGGGGCACAAACGGCTGGTCGGCGTCAGCGGGTTGGTGGCGGCGGCCAGCGCTTTCCTCCTCCTGGGGACGATCTGGGTTCCCAACCTGGCCTTGATTTACGTTGCCGGCTGCATCCTGGGCATGGCGGTAGGGCTGTTCATGACCGCCAACTGGGCCCTGGGCACTGTCCTGGTGCCAGGTGTGGAGGCCGGGCGTTACCTGGGCATCTCCAACCTGGCCGGCGCGGGCGCCGGGATGATCGGCACCGGCATCGGTGGGCCGCTGGCGGACGTTCTCAACGGCTACCTGCCAGGGCTGGGCTACTTTGCCATCTTCGCCTGCTACGGCGTTCTCTTCATCCTGAGCACAGTTAGCCTGCGCTGGGTGCGGGCAGGATCGGATTGAGTGTGTTTAGTTGACTTGCATATGCTGGCGATTAGTGGTACAATCAGCCTGGAAAGTACAGCGAGCAAGATGTGAACCCCTGGTCAACATGTGTTCAGGGTCAGGTCAAGAGAAAGCAGGAATGGTGGAAGAAGATGAACGCCATTCGTATTCTAGCCAGGCCGGGAGCAGATGGTGAGTTGGTGCTCACCAATCTTCCGGTGGAGAAAGAGCAGCTTCTGGAGATCATCATCCTGCCCTATGAGGGTCCTGAAGAAGAAGGATTAGCTCTTTCCCTGCTTCAACATGATCCAGGCTATGCATTTCTGTGGGACTCGGCCGAGGATTTGTACACCGAAGCTGATGTGAAAGCCATTGCCTGATGATCCAGCGCGCCGACATCGTACTGGCACGTTTCCCCTTTGTTGATCAAGCCGGCAGCAAGATTCGTCCCGTGCTGATCCTGGCCGAAATCCCAGGCCCACATCGTGATTTCCTGGTCATGTTCATCTCATCGCAATTGCACCAGGCCCTCCCCGGTATTGACCTCATTGTGTCCCCAGCACATCCTGCCTTTGCCCATACAGGCCTCAAAACCGCTTCGGTGTTCAAGGTGTTCAAGATCGCGTCCCTGTCCCAAGCCTTGGTTCTGGGGCCTATAGGCCATCTTGACGACGATGTATTCCATGTTTTGATTGACCGTCTGATATGCCTGCTGCGGACTGGCCGGATGTCTTGAACAAGGTATAAATAAGAAAGGATCCCCATGAGCAAAAGAGGTCTGTTCGGTTGGATTGTCCTGCTGGTCGCCATGGCGCTGTGGATACCGCCAGTCAGTAGGGGCGGGTCTGAGACCCGCCCCTACTCGCAGGCACGGGAAGTGATGGAAGCGGCCAGGCCTCCCCTGCCAACAGCGGCGTCTCTTTCGGCCGAAGCCGTGCCCGTCTCCATTACTCTGGACTCGTCTCTTCACAGGCAAGGGTCAGCCATCCGCGGGCTGGAAGACCGCCTGGCTCAGCTATACGCTGCGCACGAGGCCGGTGACTCCGACAGGCTGGCAGCCTTTGCCGGGGAGCGCCACGTGGACCTGGCCGGAGCGGCTGTACGGGTCATCCTGGAGATGGGCAAAAGCCCCGAGGCGCACGCGGTCGGCGGGCCGGGCGTGGAGAGCGTGGCCCTGCCCGATGGGCGCACGGCGCAGATCGCCCACGCGCCGCGCGTCGCCATCGGCCAGGACCTGGCCGAGGCCATCGCCGCAGCCGGTGCCACCTATGAAACAGCCTATGAGAACTGGGTGCAGGTGCTGGCCCCGCTGGCCAGCCTGAAACTATTGGCCCAGATACCTGGCGTGCGCTATGTCCGCCTGCCCTTTCCCATCGAGCCGGACCAGACGCCAGCCGGGGAAGTGTCAGCGGGCTCTGGCCCCCTGGTCGGCACGCAGACCACGCAGGGCGTGGACCTGGCCAATGCCAGCACCTGGCACGCCGCCGGTTTCGACGGCACGGGTGTCCACCTGGCCGTCTTCGACAACGGCTTCACCGGCTGGGAAGCCCGCCAGGCCGGTGGTGATCTGCCCGGCGGGGGCAGCCTGCTGCTGCACGACTTCAGCGCCGCCTACAGCTTCGGGCCGCCGGGCACCCCCGGTGAAGAGCATGGCACCGCCTGCGCCGAGATCGCCTACGACATGGCGCCGGGCGCCATCGTGCATCTCTACGCCTGGGGCACCGAGGCCGAATTCGGCAACGCTGTGAATGACTACATCAACAACGTCAGCGGCAAGAAAGCGGCCACACAATCCATCGGCTGGCTTAACGCTGGCCCCTACGATGGCACCGGCTCCCTCGACGCCATCGTTAACAACGCCCAGGCCGCCGGCATCTTCTGGGCCAACGCCGCCGGCAGCTATCAGAAGCAGCACTGGTCCGGCACGGCCATCCGACATGGTAGCACTGACAGCGTCGCCTTCGGCGATGGCAATGTGCAGGGCTTTGGCCCGGAACCGGGTTACGTATGGAATATCCCGGCCGGCTCGACGATCACCGCCTTCCTGGAGTGGAACGATTGGAACGCTGCCCGCACCGGCAACCAGAGCCACATTGATTATGACCTGTATCTTCTGCGCTGGACGGGCAGCGCCTGGGGCGTGGCAGCTCGCTCAGAAGGAAACCAGTGCTCTGGCTCTGTCCCGCCCACCGAGGCCATCGTCTACACCACCTCCAGCGGCGGCTACTTCGGGCTGTACATCCAGCGCGATACAGGCGGCGGGACCTGCCCCAACAACTTTGGCCACTGGCTGCAGCTCTTCACCGCCAACGGTTTTGACCAACCCGGTCAGGGGGCCATGAACAGCTTCTGGTACACCAACCCCTGCAACAGCATCACCATACCCGCTGACAGTGACAGTACCGTGGCCGTGGGGAGCACCTTCTGGAACGAGGACGGCACGCCTCCGCTCTACGGCCTGGAGACCTTCTCCAGCTTTGGGCCGCGCAACGGGCCCGGCGGCACCAATCCCGGCGCCGCCGTCAACAAGCCAGATGTGGTGGCGCCAGACGGCGTGGACACCGTCACTTACGGCGCCAGCAACGGCGTCAATTTTGCCAACGAGGGCAGCGGCTTCTGGGGCACGTCGGCCTCGGCGCCCCATGTGGCCGGCCTGGCCGCCACGGCCTGGGAAGGCTACCCGGCCTATACCCTGGCCCAACTGCGCAACTATGTGCAGGATCAGGCACTATACAAGGCGGATGGCGGGACTTGCGGTGGTGCGTTGGCTGCGGCCGGCCTTTCCCCCAGGAGCGGCACGCAGAACAACCGCTACGGGTGGGGCCGCATCCACCTGGGCGCAGCGCCTGTCGCTACGCCCACGCCGACCGCCACATCGGAGCCGACCGGCACTGCCACCTCCACCCCCACACCGACGGCAACGGCCACCTCAGGGCCGACCGGCACCGCCACTCCTACTCCAACCCGGACATCTACGTCAACACCGACCCGGACGCCCACGCCAACAACGACCCGGACGCCCACACCCACGCCCACTCAGGCCCAGGTTCCTGTCCCCTGGCAAGGCTATCTGGTTCTGGACGGGACGGATGATTACGCTGAGACACCAGACCACCCAGAACTGGACATCAGCGATGAGGCGGGCGAGAACCTGACCGTGGAAGGCTGGGTCAATTTCAGCACCTTCGGCCCGGCACAGGTGGCCAGGAAGCCCAATGCCTACGCGCTGTACACCGAACGACAGACCTCGGGCTCATATACCATGCGCTGCCTGACCTTCCAGTTGTGGCAGGGAGCGAGCTCCTGGTTTTTGCGGCATTGCACCACCCAGTATGGTGGCGGGTTCTGGATCCCCGGCTGGCATCACGTGGCTGGCGTATATGACCGGGACGGCGGCGAAATACGGCTGTATATGGATGGCCAGCGATTGGGCGAACCCTCTCACATCGGACAGGTCACGGTCAACAATACGGCCGATCCCCTCCGGGTGGGCGATAAAGTGGCCGGGCTGATGGAGGAGGTGCGCCTCTCGGCCAGCGCCCGCTATAGTGGGGCGAGCTATGCGGTGCCCAACGCGCCATTCTCCTGCGATGGTCAAACGCGCGCCTTATGGCATTTCGACGAGCACCATGGCGCCACCGAGTTCCACGACGCCTGCGGAGCAGACAATGTGCTCACCGGCTACAACGGGGCGCACAGCGAGGGCGGCCTGGTCGCTACCTCTACCCCCACAGCAACGCCCACCGGGACGGCAACGCCCACGCCGACAGCTACAGTCACACAGACGCCGACAGCGACGCCCACCCGGCCGCCTGTCCTGGATCGCTTCTGCTATCTGCCACTCCTGCTGAAGCATCATACACCGGCTTCCGCAACGGCATCCATCATCCCAGGCGGACGTGAACGGTGATGTCTCGGTAAGGGGCGGGTCTCAGACCCGCCCTTGCAGGGGCGGTGCACAGTCCGCCAGTCTCGTAGGGGCGCAAGGCCTTGCGCCCTGGGCGCAAGGCCTTGCGCCCCTACGTACTCATCGGGCTTTCGCTGTGCGCGCCCCGCTGGTCTCGATGCCCGTGCAGGGCAGCGATGATCTTCTGATCGGCCACGGGGAAGGCGAAGCGGGGAAGCTCGCCGGGCAGCACCCAGCGCACGTCGGCGCAGCCCAGGGCACGCGGTTCGCCATTCAGCACGCGGCAATGGAAGGCGTGCAGGGTGATGCGGAAGTGGCTGTAGGCATGGCGCACACTGGCCACCGGCTCGCCGACGGCAATCTCCAGGCCCAACTCCTCCCGCACCTCCCGCTGCAGGCATTCGGCCAGCGTCTCGCCCGCCTCGCAGCGCCCGCCGGGAAACTCCCACAGCCCGCCCAGCATATCCCCCGCCTGGCGCTGGGCGATGAGCACCCGGCCATCGTCGTTCCAGATCACGGCTGCCGTGACCTGGTAGTGGGGTACAGCGCGGCGGGACAGGCGCCGGGGAAGCTCCTCCTGCCGGCCCTGGCGCTGTCCTTCGCATAGTCCATCAAGCGGGCAGGCTGCACAGTCAGGCTGTCGCGGCGTGCAGACCACCGCCCCCAGATGCATCAGCCCCTGATTGAAGTCCCCGGCCTGCCCCGGCGGCAACAGGCGGCGAGCCAGCTCGCGCAAACGCCGCTGGGCTGCCGCCTTGCGCAAATCCTCGTCGAAGGCGAACAGCCGGCACAGCACACGGCGCGCGTTGCCGTCCACGGCCGGCTCGGCCTGGCCGAAGGCGATGCTGAGGATGGCCCCGGCGGTGTAATCGCCAATGCCGGGCAGGGCCAGGAGCTGTTGGCGATCGGCAGGGAGCTGGCCACCGTGGCGCTCCAGGACCAGCCGGGCGGCGGCGAGGAGATGACGGGCGCGGGCGTAATAGCCCAACCCTGCCCAGATTCCGAGCACATCGTCGAGATGGGCAACAGCCAGGTCGGGAAGCGTGGGGAAACGGGCCAGGAAACGGTCATAGTAGGGAAGCACGGTGGCCACCTGCGTCTGCTGCAACATGACCACGGCCACCCAGATGGCGTAGGGGTCTTTGGTGCGCCGCCAGGGGAAATCGGGCAGCGACTGCGCCGTCCAGTCCAGCAGCCGCTGCGTGATGGCGGCGAATGGCTCAGGCGTGGTCATCTGGTCGTCGAGTTGTCGCGTCGTCACGTGGTCAGGTGGTCGCGTAGGGGCGGGTCTGAGTAGGGGCGCAAGGCCTTGCGCCCTGGGCGCAAGGCCTTGCGCCCCTACTAACCACCCGCAGGCGGGGCGAAGAGCTGCGGTGCCCCGCAGGTGATGGCCACCCATACGATGGCCAGCAAGATCAGGATCACCCAGGTCCACACGGGCAAGCCCAGGATGCGCAGGGGTTTCTTCTCCGGCATGGGTTTGGGCAGCTCCGTCTGGCAACGCCAGCACACCCGCTTGTCGTCTGGATTCCAGGTGCCGCAATTGGGACAATCAGGCATAGGACACCTCCAGCTACCAGTGTACCAACACGGCCGCGCCGCGCACCTCCGCCCGCTTGAGTCGTTGCAGGACGGCGTTGGCTTCCTCCAACGGATACAACTCCACGTCGGTGTGGATGGGGATCTCCGCCGCCAGTTGCAGCAGCTCTTCGGCATCTCGCCGCGTGAGGTTGGCCACGCTGCGCACCGTGCGCTCGCCGTAGATGAGGCTATAGTCCATCTCTGGGATAGGGCTCATGTGGATGGCGTTGATGGCCAGCGTGCCCCCCTTGCGCAGCCGGGCAAGCGCCCGCGGCACGATCCAGCCCGCCGGAGCGAAGGTGATGCTGGCATCCATAGGCGCCGGCGGCTCATCCTCGGCTCCGCCCACCCACTCCGCACCCAGTTCAAGGGCATGCTGGCGGTGCTCCTCGCTGCGGGTGAAGACGTAGACCTGGCAGCCCCAGTGACGGGCCACCTGGATGGTCACGTGTGCCGAGGCGCCGAAGCCATAGAGCCCCAGCCGCTGCCCAGGCGCACGGCCGTGCGCCCCTACTTCGCATAGCCGCAGGGAACGATAGCCGATGACACCGGCACACAACAGGGGCGCAGCCTGGACATCGGGGATAGAAGGGGGAATGGGGAAGGCGTAAGCGGCGGGGACAACCATATATTTCGCATAGCCGCCGTCAGCGTGCAGGCCGGTGAAACGGGCGCTGTCGCACAGGTTCTCCAGCCCTCGACGACAATAGTCGCACTCGCCGCATGACGAGTAGAGCCATGTCACGCCCACCCGCTGGCCCGGGCGGAAGCGGCTGACATTCGCCCCCATGCTCTCCACAACGCCCACAATCTGATGGCCGGGCACGATAGGGGCGCACGGCCGTGCGCCCCTACTGGGCAGCGGCAGTTCGCCCTCCACCGTGTGCAGGTCGGTGTGGCAGACGCCACAGGCGAGCACCTCAATGCGCACCTCATCGGCACCCGGTTCTGGCAAAGGCAACTCCGTCAGTTCCAGCGGATTCTCCTCCACCGGCCGGGGAGCCTTCAGGACCATGGCCTTCATTTGTCTTTCGTCCTTCGTCTTTGGTCACTTCATCGCCCGGATGTCGGTCTTGCCCCGATACGCCCATGCATCTGCAAGAGCTCCACCACCCGGTCGAGGGGCAGTGCATAGCGCACATGCCCCTCGCGCCCCAGCATCGTCTCGGCCATGCACAGGGCGTTGATGATGGCCTCCTCCGTGGCCTCGATGGCGGCCTGAAAAAGCCAGTTCAGGGCCTCGCAATCCTCAGCCAGCACGGTGAGGGTATGGGTGAGTAGGGGCGCAGGGCCCTGCGCCCTGGGCGCAAGGCCTTGCACCCTGGGTGCAAGGCCTTGCACCCCTACTGGAATGGTGGGGATTCGCTGAGCGGTGGAGAAAGCGATCACGAAGTCGCCGCTGCGGTGGGAGGCCACGGCGCCGGTGCGGGCCAGGCCCAGCGGGGCGCGGCGGGCCAGCCGCCCCAGTTGCCGGGCCTCCAGGGGGGCATCAGTGGCCAGCACCATGATGATGGACCCGCCATCTGGCGTGGGATCGCCAGGCCAGTCGGCCAGGGCCCGGCCCACGGGCACCCCCTGGATCAACAGTTGCTGCCGCCGGCCGCAGTTGAGGCACACCAGCGCGCCTACGCTAAAGCCGCCGTGCTCTTCATCCAGCCGGCGTGAGCTGGTGCCGATGCCTCCCTTGAACTCGAAGCCACTCATGCCTGTGCCCGCGCCCACATTGCCTTCCGCCACCGGCCCCGCCTGGGCGTTCTCAATGGCTGCCCAGACCTGCTCCCATTGCACCGTGGGGGTGCGGGCGTCATTCAGATAGCCGTCGAAGCATTCGGCCACCAGCGGGCTGACCGTGCCTGCCTGGCGGCCCAGCGCCGGATTCTGTTCCAGCATCCAGCGCACCACAGCGTCGGCGACACGGCCCACGTCCAGCGTGCTGCACAGCAGCAGCGGCGTTTCCAGCGTGCCCACCTCCCGCACCTGCTCGAAGCCCATGGCCTTGCCATAGCCGTTCAGCGTATGCACGGCGGCGATGACCTTCTCCTGGAAGAGGTTACCATCGTGCGGCAGCACAGCGGTCACGCCCGTGCGCACGCTGTCCCCTTCGATCAACGTGACGTGGCCCACGCGCACGCCGGCCACATCGGTGATGGCGTTGAGTGGCCCTGGCGACAACAGCCCTGTCTCGATGCCCACTTCACGGGCCCGACAGCGATGTCTCGTCATCTCGTCTTCTCTCCATCAACAGTAGGGGCGGGTTTCCTGCCCCGTAGATAGGGTATCGCCGACGATTGTGGCGTGGGTAGCGAAGATCGCGCCGTCGAAACAGGCAAACCCGCCCCTACATCTCGATGGCACCGGAAAGCAGGATCTCCAGCGCCCGCTCGAGCTGCGGATCGCGGCCCGCTTCGGTGTCCTCGACGGTGAACTCCACCACCAGGTCAGGCATCAGCCCTTCGCCGTGAATGGCCCGATCGTGGGGCGTGAACCAATGGGCCGTGGTGAGCCGCAGCAGCGAACCGTCGCTGAGCGTGTAAGGCGTCTGCACCGAGCCTTTGCCGAAGGTGCGTTCGCCGACCAGCAGCCCGCGGCCGCTGTCCTGAATGGCCCCGGCCACGATCTCCGATGCGCTGGCCGAAGCGCCGTTCACCAACACCACCAGCGGCACATCCCCGATCAGCGGCCGGCCGCTGGCTCGATAATGCTTCTCACCCCCATCCTGCCAGCGCTCGATGAGAATGTCCCCTTCAGGCACGAAGAAGCTGGCCACATCCACCGCCGCGTCCAGCAGGCCGCCGGGATTGCCCCGCAGGTCGAAGATCAGTCCTCTGGGCTGCAACACCATCAGCGCCCGCAAAGCCGCCTGCACCTTGCCCGGTGCGGAGGCGGTGAACTCCATCAGACGCAGATAGGCGATGTCCCCCTCCAGTATCTTGCTCTGGACCACCGGCGTTTCGATGCGGGCACGCACCACCTCCACCTCAAACGGCTCAGGTTCACCGGCACGGCGGATCAGCAGGCGCACACGGGTGCCCTGGGGGCCGCGAATGAGGCTCACCGCTTCTCCCAGCGACATGCGGGTGACATCCTGCCCGTCCACGGCCAGGATCACGTCGCCACGTCGCAGGCCGGCTTTCCAGGCCGGTTGCCCCTCGAAGGGCTCGATGATGAGCACGCCGCCCTCAGGCCATTCGTTCACCGCGGCGCCAATGCCTTCGAAGCTGCCCTGCAGGTCTGCCGTCCACAGGGTTGCCTGCTCCGGCGTCAGGAAGGCGGTATGAGGGTCCCCGAGCAACTCCACCACGCCGCGAATAGCGCCGTAGGTCATCTCCCGCTCGTCGGGCAGGTCGCCGTAATAATCCCGTTGCAGCAGGTCCCACGCCTCCCAGAAGACGTCGAAAGGCTCGCCTGTCGGCGGCGCAGTGGAGGCCGTGGCCTCGCTCTGCGCAGTGTGGGTATAGACATCAGCCCTTCCTGTGCCGTAGCCCACGAAAAAGGCGGTTGCCGTAACCATAGCCACCAGCAGGGCAGTGGCCGCCAGTCTGATCAATCTCCTTATCGTGTCCATCACCCGTTCACCTCGCCATCCATCTGCCTCTTGCCTCTTGCTTCTTGCCTCTTGCTAACTCGCCTGCTCTGCCAGGTAGGCGACGGCTCGCTCAAGCTGGGGATCCCGTCCGGCGGCCCTGTCCTCGTCCGTGAAGGGGACGACGTCGTCCGGCGTGAGCCCCTGGCCGTCAATCTGATGGCGGTGGGGGGTCAGCCAGCGCGCCACGGTCACGTGCAGGGAGGAGCCGTCGCTGAGGTCATGCACGTTCTGCACGGAGCCTTTGCCGAAGGTCTGTTCGCCGATGATGCGGGCGCGGCCGTGGTCCTGCAGGGCGCCGGCGATGATCTCGGCGCCGCTGGCTGTGGCGGCGTCCACCAGGACGGCCAGCGGCCAGTCCAGGGCCAGGCCGCTGCGGGCGGCGTAGTAGGGCTTCTCCTGGCCGTCCTTGCGCTGCTCGTACAGCACCACGCCGCCGGGCAGGAACTGGCTGGCCACATCCACCGAAGCCAGCAGGGCGCCGCCGGGATTGTGGCGCAGGTCGAGGATCAGGCGGGCTGCCCCTTGCTGGCGCAGGTCACGCAGGGCATCCTTCAGTTCGTCAGGAGTGCGCTCGCCGATGAGACGGATGGCTACGTAGCCGGCCTTCGGGTCCTGCTCCAGCAGGCGGTATTCGACGGTGGGCAGCTCGATCGTCTGCCGTTCGATCTCGAACTCCAACGGTTCGGCCAGGCCGGCCCGGCGAAGGGTCAGCCTGACCGTGCTGCCCACGGGCCCTCGGATTAAGGCCACCACCTGCTCCGGGGTCATGCCGCCGACCTCCTGGCCGTCCACGGCGACGACGACGTCGCCTTCCTGGATGCCGGCCTGTGCTGCCGGCGAATCTTTCATCGGCGTGAGCACGATGTGGCCTTCCTCGTCCAGGCCCACCCAGGCTCCGATGCCGCCGAACTCTCCCCGCAACTCGTCTCGCTCCAGCTCCCGTGGCTGCGGCTCGACGAAAATGGTATAGGGGTCATTGAAGGTGGCCACCATGCCGTGCGTAGCGCCGTAGGCCCGCTGCACGGCGGAGGGCTTCTCGCCCAGGAATTCGTCGTCCAGGAGGTGCCACGCTTCCCAGAACACCTTCAGGTTTTGGGCCTCTGCCGTGCTGGGCTGAGTGCGGGCGCGATCTAGAAGCCAGCAGGTGCCGAAACCGGCCAGATAGGTGCCGCAAAGCAAAGCAGCGGCCAGGAAAAGCCCCAGGAGGAGGCGAGAGATGCGCATAAACTGCTCCCGTTATCACTTAACATAATATAAGTTATGCACGGAGACATCGGGCGGCAGACCGCCGGATGACCGCCTACAACGCCGTGCGCTGCGATTGTAGCACACAAGGGGTACGCTGGCAAATGATTTGGGTCACCAAGGCGCAGCGTGGGGGTTGGCCGTAGCTGAAAGCCGGCGACCCTCTCCCCCGCAGGGCCCATTCTTGTCTTTATGTCAAAAAAGTGCTGGCCGGAAGGGCATAGATAACATAACAGACATAGTATTAAGATTCGGGGCGCACGGCCGTGCGCCCCTACACGGCAAGCATCCGGCCGCGTCGGTCACAGCGCTGGCTTTGTTTACCTGTTCACCCCTGTTGCCAAAGCAGCGAAATAGTGCTAGAATATGGCCCAGGTGAAGATTATGATGCCATTGCTGGCCTTCCTGCTCAGTGTTGCTCTCATCTCCCTATCCGGCGTGATGATGCCGGGGCCGGTGTTCGCCGTCACCGTGGCCAGGGGGCAGCGCTCGCCCTACGCCGGCGCCCTGGTCGCCGTCGGCCACGGCATCATCGAGTTCCCGCTGATGTTTCTGGTCTACTACGGCTTCGCCGGCTTCCTCAAGCAGCAGACGGTGCAGGCTGTCATCGGCATCGTCGGCGGGCTGATGCTGGTGTGGATGGGCTACGGCATGATCCGCAGCGGCCAGCAGCAGACGACAACGACAGACGGCAGCGTCCGGCTCGGCCCCGTGGCCGCTGGCCTGGCCGCCACGGGCGCCAACCCCTACTTCTTCCTCTGGTGGGCCACCGTCGGCGCCTTGCTCATCTCCCGCTCGCTGGCTTTCGGCCTGATCGGCTTCCTGCTCTTCGCCGTGACCCACTGGCTGTGCGACCTGGGTTGGGACACGCTGGTCTCCTTCGTCACCTACCGCAGCCGCAGGCTGTGGACACCGCTGGTGCACCGCGTCGTCTTCACCACCTGCGGCCTCATGCTCGCCGGGTTCGGCGTCTATTTCGCCCTCAGCGCATGGGGGTAACAGCATGTCCCTTCGCCGAACCCTGGCCATTGCCCGCAAAGAGTTGCGCCATATCGTGCGCGATCCTCGCCTCCTCTTCCTGGTCACCATCGCCCCCACCCTGCTGGCGCTCACTTTCTCTTATGTCTTCTCCTTTGATGTGCAACAGGCGGCCCTAGCCGTGCTCGACCTGGACAGGAGTGCCCTCTCCCGCCAGTTGCTCAGCCATCTCACGGCCGACGGCGACTTCTGGGTGCACAGTTACGTCTCCAGCTTCGCCGAGATAGACGAGTTGCTCCTGCGCGGCGCGGTGGAGGCTGCCCTGGTCATCCCGCCTGGCTTCGATAGGGACATCCGCCGCGGCCGCCCGGTAGGGGCGCAAAGCCTTGCGCCCCTACTCCTCATCGTGGAGGGCATGGACACCATCGAGGCCCGGCAGAACGCCGGCTATCTGGAGGCGCGCGTCGCCGCTTTCGCTGCCGCCGTGCCCGCGCCGGACTCCAGCCAATCCCCTGCCCCTCGCCTGGAGGTGCGCAGCCGCGCCTGGTACAACCCCACCCTCAAGTCCCTGCTCAGCATGGTCCCCGCCCTGGTGGCCGTGGTGCTGCAGATGCCTGCCCTGGCCCTGGCCCTGGCTTTGAGCCGGGAAAAGGAATCCGGCTCCTTCGAGAGCCTGATCACCACCCCTGTGCGCGGCGTCGAATACCTCCTGGGCAAACTCTCCGCCTATATCGCCAGCGGCCTGTTCAGCGCTTTCCTGACCCTGGCCGTGGCCGTGTTCTGGTTCCATGTGCCCTTCCGGGGCAACCTGGGACTCTTTTTCCTGCTCAGCACCGTGTTCTTCCTGGCCAGCATGGGCCTGGGCTTGCTGGTGGGCAACTTCGTCTCCAGCCAGCAGACGGCCATGGTCATCATGATGCTCGTCATTTTCATTCCCAGCTTCTTTCTCTCCGGCCTGCTGCTGCCCGTGGATCGCACCTCGCCCTGGGCGCAGATCAGTGGCTTGAGCCTGCCCGCCACTCACTTCATCCATATCTGCCGTAGCCTGTTCCTCAAGGGGGTAGGCCTGGCTGAGCTGTGGCCCTCGGCAACCTGGCTGGCCGTCATGGGCATTGGTTTGCTCGTGTTCAACATCCTGCTCTTCCGCAAGCGAGCCTGAAAAGCATGTGGCAACGCATCGGTAACCTGATCGGCAAGGAATTCATCCAGATCCGCCGCGACCGCCTGTTGATCGCCTTCCTCATCCTGGCACCGGTGCTACAGCTTTCCCTGCTGGCCCAGGCCACCAGCCAGGGCGTCCGCGAGCGTCCCCTGGCTGTGCTCGACCTGGATCATAGCGCCTTCAGCCGCCGCCTCGTCGCCGCCCTGGAGAACACGGAAACGCTCGCCGTCTGCTGCGCGCCGGCCTCTCAGCGCGAGGTGCAGAGCCTGCTCGATCGTGGGCAGGCTGAGCTGGCCCTGGTCATTCCCGCCGGTTTCGCCGATCGGCTGCTGGACGGCGATGCCCCGGCTCAGGTGCAGTTCATCGCCGATGGCAGCAACAACGTGGCCGCCTTCGCCGCCCTGAGCGCGGCCGAGGGGGCTGTCGCCCGCTTTGCCCGCGATCTGGCCGCTGGATACGGCGTGTCTTCGTCGTCGTCACCTGTGGACCTGCGCGTCATCATCCGTTACAACCCCACACTCAACTCTCGCCACTACACCATCCCGGCGCAGGTGGGCTTCATCGTCTACCAGGTGACCCTGGCCGTGGCCGCCGTCAGCCTGGCCCGCGAGCGGGAAATGGGCACGCTGGAGCAGTTGATCATCGCTCCCTTGCGCCGCCCCGAGATCATCATCGGCAAAGCCGCAGCCCCTATGCTCGTCGGCTGTCTGGATTTCGCCTTCATGCTGGCCATCGCCATCCTGGTCTTTGAGGTGCCCATGCGCGGCTCGCTGCTGTTGCTGGCTGCGCTCACGGTGCTCTTCGTCATCGCCGAGACGGCCTGGGGGCTGATGATCTCCACCGTGGCCCGTACACAGCAGCAGGCTGTGCTTTTCGTCTTCGTCCAGGCCATGCTCGACATGACCTTTTCCGGCTATCTGGTGCCGGTGGATAACCTGCCCCTGCTTCTGCGCGCCGTCTCCAACCTGGTGCCCATGCGCCATTACCTGACCGTGATCCGCAGCATCATGCTCAAGGCGGCCACTGCCCAGGTATTGTGGCCGCACATCCTGGCCCTGGCCGCGTTGGGCCTGGCCCTGTCCACCCTGGCCGCCCTCAACGTCAGCCGCCGTCTGGACTAAATGAAACGAGGCAACAAGCCGGTTTCTTGGAGAAAGTTGAGGGCCTCTCAAAGTGCGCAGAAAGGGAGAATGACATGAACAAACAGGTGCTGGTGGCTTATGCCACGAAGTATGGCGCGACGGCAGAGATTGCCGCGAAAATCGGCGGGGTGCTCCGCCAGGCCGGTCTTTCTGCCGACGTGTTGCCCGCCGATCGCTGCGCAAGCCGGACTGCCAGGGCAATTTGACTCCTGCGGCGCATTTGATAAAATGTGGCCAACGCCAGCAAGGTGAAAGCGCCGTGGAGCATTCCCTTCCCATGCAGTATCCCTGCTCTCCTGCTCGTGACCGCGCGTGCCTTTGCCACCCGGCACTCGTTTTGCGGCTCTGCCTCCTCCTGCTCAGCCTGGCCTGGCTGGCGGCGGGATGCGCCGGGCAATCAGCATCGTCCGCGGCCGCCGCGCCCACCCGGACCATCGAGAACAAAGGCTCCGATACCCTGGTCAACCTGGCCCTGGCCTGGGCCGAGGCGTACATGGAGCAACACCCCGACGCGCGCATCTCCGTCACCGGCGGCGGCTCGGGCACGGGCATCGCCGCCATGATCAACGGCACGGTGGACATCGCCAACGCCTCGCGGGCCATGAAGCCAGAAGAGATCGCCGCCGCCGAGGCCAATGGCATCTCCCCCGTGGAATTCGTCGTCGCCCGCGACGCCATCGCCGTCGTCGTCCATCCCTCCAACCCCGTGGACGGGCTGACCCTCCAGCAGATCTCTGACATATACACCGGTCGCATCGCCAACTGGCGGGAGGTGGGCGGCGAGGACCGCCCCATCGTGCTTCTGTCCCGCGAATCGAATTCTGGTACTTATGTCTACTTCTTGGAGAACGTCATCCGGCTGGGGGACGCGAAGAGCCCCCTGCTCTTCTCACCTGATACCCTGCTCATGCCCTCGTCCGAGGGCATCAGCGCCGAGGTGCGCCAGAATCCCAATGCCATCGGCTACGACGGCCTGGGCTATGTGACGCCTGACCAGAAGGTGCTCGCCGTGGCCCGTGATGCCGGCAGCCCTTACGTGCTGCCCTCTGTGGAGACGGTCAACGACGGGTCGTACCCCATTTCCCGTCCCCTCTATATGTACACTGCCGGCGAACCAGGCGGAGAGATCAAGGCCTATCTGGATTGGATCCTGAGCGATGGGCAGGCTCTGGTGCCAAAACTGGGCTTCGTGCCGCTGAGGTAATGGTACATTCGATATGAACCAGCCACAACGCTTCCGCTGGGCCGAATTCACCATCGAAGCCCTCATCCGCGTGCTGGGTTTCTCCACCATCGGCTTCGTGCTGCTCATCTTCCTCTTTCTGCTGCGGGAGGGCCTGCCCACTTTCTTCGAGGTGCCCCTGGGCAACCTGTTCGGCACCCGCTGGTATCCCACCTTCGACCTGTTCGGCACGCTGCCGCTCATCCTGGGCTCGGCTCTGGTCACGCTGACCGCTATTGTCATCGCCCTGCCCCTGGGCGTGGCCACGGCGGTCTTCGTACGCGAGGTGGCACCAGGCTGGGCCCGCGAGCTGCTCAAGCCGATGATTGAGGTGCTGGCCGGCATCCCCTCTGTGGTGCTGGGCTTCTTCGGCATGACCGTGATCGCCCCTCTTGTCCGCCAGACCCTGGGGGCGCCCACCGGGCTGACCGCCTTCACCGGAGCGCTCATCCTGGCCTATATGTCCTTGCCCACCCTCATCAGTGTGGCCGAGGACGCCCTGGACGCTGTGCCCAAGAGCTATCGCGATGCAGGGCTGGCCATGGGCGCCACCCAATGGCAGACCATCTGGCGCGTGGTGGTGCCGGCGGCGCGGTCGGGCATCGTCACCGCCGTGATGCTGGGCCTGGGGCGGGCCATCGGCGAGACCATGGCTGTGATGATGGTCACCGGCAACGCCGCCCGCCTGCCCCTTACCCTTGACTCGCTCTTCCGCCCCGTGCGCACCATGACCGCCACCATCGCCGCTGAGATGGGCGAGGTGGCTCAGGGCAGCGTCCACTATCATGCCCTCTTTGCCATCGGCATTATCCTTTTCCTGATGACCTTTCTCATCAACCTGGCGGCGGCCTTGACCATCTTCCAGAAGCGGCGGCGGGGAGGGCTGCGCTGATGAACCGCTACCTGGTGCAACGGGCAGGCTTTGCCCTGCTGGCGCTGGCCGCTCTGGTCGTGGTCGTGCCTATCCTGCTGGTCATCGGCACCATCGTCGTGCGGGGCATGAGGGCCATCAATTGGGAATTTCTGACCGCCATGCCCCGCGATGGCATGAAGGCCGGGGGCATCCTGCCGGCCATCGTGGGCACGCTGCTGCTGAGTGTGGGCACGGCCCTGGTGGCCATCCCCGTGGGCGTGGGGGGGGCCATCTACCTGTCCGAATACGCCCGTGACACCTGGCTGACGCGGGCCATCCGGCTGGCCATCATCAACCTGGCCGGCATCCCCTCCGTGGTCTATGGGCTGTTCGGCCTGGGATTGTTCGTGCTCTTCCTGCACTTCGGCACCTCCATCGTGGCTGGCTCGCTGACCCTGGCCATCATGACCCTGCCCATCATCATCAGCACGGCCGAGGAAGCGCTGCGCAGTGTGCCGGTGGAGTTCCGCACCGTCAGCGCCAGCCTGGGCGGCACCCGCTGGCAGGGCATCCGCAACATCGTGCTGCCGCAGGCGCTGCCGGGCATCATCACCGGCGTCATCCTGGGGCTGCTGCGGGCGGCGGGGGAGACAGCGCCCATTCTCTTCACTGTGGCTGCCTTCTACCTGCCCCGCCTGCCCCGTTCCCCCCTCGATCAGACCATGGCCCTGCCCTACCACCTGTACGTCATCAGCACCCAGGTGCCCGGCATGCCCGCGCAGGTCCAATACGGCACAGCTCTGGTGCTCTTGGCCCTGGTGCTTTCCATGAATGTCGTGGCCACAGTGATCCGCAGCACCTTCCGAAGGAGAAGGCAGTGGTAGACCAGCAGGTCAACGAGGCAATGAGGCCCTCGGGGCCTTGTTGCCTTAGTACCTCAGTGCCTCATGACAATTCGCTATGGACGAGCCCAAAATCCGCATCGAGAACGTAAGCTACTTTTACGACGGCAAGCCCGCCCTGCGCCAGGTGACGCTGGACGTGCCCGCCCACGCCATCACTGTCATCTTCGGCCCCGCCGGCGGTGGCAAGACGACGCTGTTGCGCCTCATCAACCGCCTCAACGACCTGGTGGAGGGCACGCGGATGTCGGGGCGCGTCCTGCTCGATGGGGAGGACATCTATGCTCCCGGCACCGACGTCGCTGCCCTGCGGCGGCGGGTGGGCATGGTCTTTGCCCTGCCTTTGCCGCTGCCCGGCACGGTGCGGGAAAATGTGCTCTACGGTCCCCGCCTGGCCGGGGTGCGCGGCCGAACGCAACTGGAGGAGATCCTGGTGCGCAGCCTGACCCAGGCCGCTCTCTGGGAGGAGGTGAAGGATCGTCTCGATGACCCGGCCAATGCCCTGTCGGGCGGCCAGCAGCAGCGGCTGTGCATCGCCCGCAGCCTGGCCCTGGAACCGGAGGTGCTTTTGTTGGACGAGCCCACCTCGGGCCTGGATCCCATCTCCACGGGCAAGGTGGAAGAGTCGCTTTTCCAGCTCAAGCAGCGCTACACCATCGTCATCGTCCCCCACAGCGTTCAGCAGGCGGCCCGCGTCGCCGACTATGCGGCCTTTTTCCTGAGGGGGGAGCTGATCGAGCAACGGGTTGGCCGTGAGATGTTCACCGCGCCTCGCGACCGGCGCGCCGAGGATTACATCACCGGCCGCTTCGGTTAATCTTATGGCTAAGATCATCGCTGAACGGCTCAACTTCTATTATGGTGACTTCCGCGCCCTGGCCGATATTTCCATGCATATCGAGGAGTATCAGATCACTGCTCTCATCGGGCCATCCGGTTGCGGCAAGTCCACTTTCCTGCGTTGCCTCGACCGCATGAACGACACCATTCCCGGCACACGCGTCGAGGGCAAGGTGTGGCTCGATGGGCAGGACATCTACGCTCCGGGCACCGATGTGGTGGACCTGCGGCGACGGGTGGGCATGGTTTTCCAACGCCCCAACCCCTTCCCGCAGACGGTTTTCGACAATGTGGCCTTTGGCCCCCGCGTGCTTGGCCTGCACAAAAAGGAGAATCTGGCCGACATCGTGGAGGCCAGCCTGCGCGGGGCGGCGCTGTGGGATGAAGTCAAAGATAACCTCAAGCAGGATGCCCTGTCTCTTTCCCTGGGCCAGCAGCAACGCCTGTGCATCGCCCGGGCCATCGCCGTCAGGCCGGAAGTCATTCTGATGGACGAGCCCTGCTCGGCCCTGGACCCCATAGACACTCTGGAGATCGAGGAATTGATGCGCCGGCTCAAGGTGGACTACACCATCGTTATCGTCACCCACAACATGCAACAGGCTGCCCGTGTCTCCGATTGGACGGGGTTCTTCTGGCTGGGAAGGCTGGTCGAGTTTGCTGCCACGCAGGATATGTTCACCAAACCGACCCATGAGCTCACCGAGAGCTACATCACAGGCCGCGCCGGATAAGGCGGGAAAGGAGGGGAATTGATGGTGCGCGAAACTTATATCCGGGAATTGGAGCGATTACAGGGCGAGCTGCTGGCCATGGGCAGCATGGTGGAAAATGCCCTCGTCGAATCGGTACAGCTTCTGAAGCGACAGGATCTGGAGGGTGCACGGCGTCTGGTTGCCGGTGATTATCTCATCAATCAGAAACGCTTCGCTATCGAGGCTGACGTGCTGGTACTCATCGCCACCCAGCAACCCATGGCTGGCGACCTGCGCGTCCTGGCCGCCATCCTGGAGATTGTCACCGAGCTGGAGCGTATGGGGGACTATGCCAAGGGCATCGCCCGCATCGCCCTGATGATCGGTAAGCAGCCGCTCATCAAGCCATTGGTGGACCTCCCGCGTATGGCCGAGAAGGCGCGGGACATGCTTCACCAGTCGTTGGATGCCTTCATGCGCCGCGACATCGAACTGGCCCGCGCCATCCCTGCCCAGGACGAGGAAGTAGATGCCCTTTACAACCAGGTCTATCGGGAGCTGCTCACCTATATCATGGCCGATCCACGCACCCTGGACCAGGCCACCCACCTGCTCTGGGTGGCCCACAACCTGGAGCGCACAGCCGACCGTGTGACCAACATCTGCGAGCGTGTGGTGTTCATGGTCACCGGCGAAATGGCCGAGATGGACACCGAAAATGCTGGCGTCGAAAGCATTGCCTGATGGTGCTTCTCCACCGCGTGATTGGCAAGCCCCAGCCATTTCGCATAGTCTATTTCACCCTTCCTGAAAGTTATGTCGAGTAATGGCCTGGCCCACATGATGACTATGCGAAATGGCGGCCAGGCCGCAAAACAAAGGAAGGAGACCCATGCTCAGAAACTTGCCTGTCATTGCGAGCCCCGCAGGGGCGAAGCAATCTCCACGTAGCGACTTGGGGATTGCTTCGGCGGAAAACCGCCGCCTCGCAATGACAAGATGGGCAGTGTTTCTGTCCTTTAGAATGGCGGAGCCTGCCATGGCGGACTCGCAATGACACCAGGAAGTTTCTGTCCTTTAGAATGGCGGGCCGCGCCATGGCCAACTCGCAATGACACAGGCCAGGCTGGCTCTCGCTCTCGCCACTAAAGTGAAACACACCCGGGCTGTCAACGCGACTTGACAAGGCGACGATTCTCGATATAATGTATAACGTGCTCTTTCTATCATAAAGCGCAACGCCTTTTTGTCCACACTGCTCCGCTCGCCTGCCAGATCATCCCTTGCCATAGCCTGATCCAAAACGCGTTGCGCCCTGAGCAGCTACGAAAGGGGGTGGGAATGGGTAGATTTTCGATTCTCTTCCGGCGTTCTACTACTAAGTAGTCTCCCTTCACCCTCCTCTAGTTGCAGGGAGACCATTGACCATTCGAGAGCAAAAGGAGGCAAAACATGAGTGGCAAAAAGGTTACCCGCCGACAGTTCCTGAAAGTAGCTGGCACGGCCGCCCTGGGTGGTGTGATCGCTGCCTGCGCACCGCCGCCCTCAGCACCCGCACCCGTGGCCCCAGCCGCAACACCGGTTCCCAAGAAGGTGAGCCTTTCCTTCTGGAACATGCCCTTCGTCACCCAGGAGGTCTCGCCCCAATATGTGAAGCAATGGGAGGAGGCCGTCAAAACAGCCCTGCCCAATGCCACGGTAGATACCTTCTACGGGCCGGGCAAGTACAAGGATCAGCGGGACAAGTTCCTCCTGCAGGCCAAAACCGGCGTCCCCGACGTTATCGAAGGGCTGTTGGAGGATACGGCTATATACGTCAAGGAAGCCCTGATTGAGCCCCTGGACGAGCGCTTCAACGCCTGGGCTGAGAAAGACCAGTTCGAGGAAGCCACGCTGGCCCCTCTCAGGATCAAGGGAAAACTCTGGGGGCTTCCTTACAACACGAACGCCCGCGGCCTCATCTACAGGAAGGACCTCTTCGAGCAGTACAACCTCAAGGTGCCCACCACCTGGACGGAGTTCGTGGAGGTCGGCCGCAAGATCACCGAACTGACCAACAAGGAGATCTTTGGCGTCTTTGTCTGCACACTGGTCGGCGATCCACGGGCCGCTCAGGAGTTCATCTCCTGGTACTACCAGGTGAGCCACAAGCAACCCATGTTCGATGTCTCGGGCGAAGCCCCCAAGTTCATCGCCACGGTCGAACAGCTCGAGCAGGTGTTGGCCCTCTACGATGAGCTGTTCACGGGGGACTTCCCGGCCTGCGATCCGAACCAGCGTGGAACCGGCTGGCCGGTGGAAGATCCCGGCTATGTGGCCGGCAAGTGGGCCATGTGTCCGATGGGCACCTGGCTCTGGGGCCGCAGGGTGGAAAGCGATATCGCCAAGGACATCCTGGAGAACAAGTCGGCGGTCACCAAACTGCCTGTCGCCGAAGGCGGGGAGTTGGCTACCTATCTGGAAGTCAAGCCGATCATGTTGAACGCTTACTCCAAGAACATAGACCAGGCCTGGGAGTTGATGAAGTTCATCTGCTCCAAGGAACAGATGGGCCTGTGGTTGGCTGACTCCGGTGGCATTCCGGCGCGCAGGGACTCCCTGGAGATGGACGTCTTCAAGGGTGACATCGCCTGGTGGATCCAGAGCTTCGCCGCCCAGATTCCCCATTCGGTGGCCATGGAACCCATAAACTGGGGCCCCGTCAGCGAGGCCAATCTGAGGGCGGTCAACTACGTCATCTATGACGAGAAGACGCCGCGCGAGGCCGCCGAATGGCTTGCCGACACCATCAAGCAGCTAGAGGCCGACAAGGTGCTGTAATCGAGCCTCTTTCATGAGCGCCCCTGTTGCGAAGATGGGGCATGTGTCAACGCCCCATCTTCGCAACAGCATCGTACAGGGCCTATCCGAGAACCTGCTGAGGGCAAAAGCCCCAATATAGCCGAGAGTTTCCGGATAGGCTTTTGTATAGCAGGCTACAGGGTCTGAAGATGAAGGAAACGGCCATACCCTGGAGAATGTGGCGAGTTCGGCCACGGTTCACGTGGAAGGAGAAGCATAGCGGATACCTGATGCTGGTTCCTGCCCTGGCCATCATTGTGCTGTTTACGGTTTACCCCCTTATGGATGGCCTGCGCATGGGCTTCACCAACAGAAACCTGCTCCTGCCTTCCTTCGAATATGTGGGGCTGGATAATTTCGCCCGCTTACCCTCCGATGAGGTCTTTCGGCTATCTCTGTCTCACTCCATCATCCTGACTGTCACGGTTGTCGTGCTTCAGCTCATCCTGGGATTGATTCTGGCCTGGGCCATGCAGCAGAGGCTCCCCGGCATGGCCTTCTTCAAGAGCATCATCATGGCCAGTTGGGTGATTCCGGTGGCGGCCACCGTATATATGTTCAGGTTCATGGCCCAGCCTGACGTGGGCCTGATCAATATCATCCTCAGGCTGATCGGCTTGAAGGACCTGGCCAGGTACTGGTTCGGCGACCCCCTTGTCGCCCTCCCCTTCATCATACTCCTTCACCTGTGGAGGAATGTCCCCTTCTACGGAGTGGCTTTTCTGGCCGCCATGCAGGCCATACCCAAGAGCTACTACGAAGCAGCCGAAATTGACGGTGCCAGCGGCTGGGGCAAGTTCAGACACATAACCCTCCCTGGCATCCGCGATATGATCATTGTGATGGTGACCATACACGTGCTCTGGACGTTTAACAACTTCGATTTCATCTATCTGGCCACCGGCGGCGGGCCAGTGAACCGCACGGACGTGCTCCCCGTGTACGTGTATCGCCTGTCCTGGGAGAGCTATCGGCTCGGCTACGCGGCCAGCATCGGCACCGTGATGGTCATCATACTGCTGATATACTTCGTCGTCTATCTGAGGATCCATGAAAGGCCAGGAGCGGCACGATGAGCACCACATCCGGCAGGATCAGAACGGCCATACTGGCCTATCTGATAGTTATTGTCTCCCTGATCTTCTTTATTCTGCCCATGCTGTGGATTTTCTACACATCCTTCCGCACGCAGGCCTCGATCTTTACCGGCGACGTGATCTCTCCCCTGAAAGACTATACCCTGGAGAACTTTGCCACGATCCTTTTAGTGACAGATTTCCCTACCTATTTTCGCAATTCCCTGGAGATAGCCCTTGTTGTCACAATGCTTTCGCTCTTCTGTTCCATCATCGCCGCTTATGGCCTGAGCCGGTTTGACATCAAAGGGAAGAACGCCTTGATCGTGGGCATATTTTCCACGCAGATGTTCCCCCAGGTCCTGCTCATCATTCCCATGTTCCTGGTCCTCTTTTCTCTGGGCCTTATTGATAAGGTGATCGGCGTTGTCCTGGGCCAGATGATTCTGGTGCTGCCCTTTCAGGTCTGGATGTTAAAAGGCTATTTCGATAATCTCCCCATCGAACTCGATGAGGCTGCCAGAATAGATGGCTGCAGCATCGCTCGGCGTCTGATCTCCGTGGTCTTGCCTGTGGCTCTGCCCGGCATCATGGTGGCGGCCTTCTTTTCCTTCGTTGTCTCCTGGGGAGATTACCTGATCGTTTCCATCATCTGCCAGAGCCAGAGGACGGCTACACTCACCCTGGTTGTGCAAAGGCTCGGCTCCTCGCTTCTCATTCGCTGGGGCCAGGTGGCCGCTGCCTGTGTCTTGACGATTGTCCCCACCATCATCCTCTTCTCTTTTGTCCAGAACCGGTTAGTTGAAGGCTTGACGGCCGGTGCGATCCGAGAAGAATAGAGCCCCTCATGTCCACACGCATCAAAATTGACCCCGACCGCCGGCTGGGCCGCATCAGCCCGCTGATCTACGGCCAGTTCATCGAGCACCTGGGACGATGCATCTACGGCGGCATCTACGAGGCCCGCCCTGAGCCCGTCGAAGGGGAAGGCTCGCCGCTGAGCGATGCCCGCGGCTTCCGATTGGACGTGTTGGCAGCCGCCCAAAAGCTGCGACCGCCCGTGCTGCGCTGGCCGGGCGGCAACTTCGTCTCTGGCTACCACTGGGAGGACGGTATAGGGCCCAAGGAGCAGCGGCCACGGCGTCTGGAACTGGCCTGGCACGCCGAGGAGTCCAACCACTTCGGCACCGATGAGTTCATCGCCTACTGCCGCGAGCTGGGGGCGGAGCCCTACATCTGCATCAACCTGGGCACAGGCACCCTGGACGAGGCGCGTAACTGGGTGGAATACTGCAATGGCACGGGGAACACCCACTATGCCAACCTGCGCCGGCAGAACGGCCACCCGGAGCCATACGGCGTCAAGTACTGGGGGCTGGGCAACGAGATGTACGGGCCCTGGCAGATGGGGCACAAACCGGCTGAAGAATATGCTCGCTACGCCTTGGAAGCGGCCAAGCTAATGAAGTGGGTTGATCCATCCATCCAACTCATCAGTTGTGGCCTGGACGGCCTCAGCGAGTGGGATCGCATCGTGTTGGAGGTGCTGGCCCCTGTGGTGGATTTCCATTCCATCCACCTCTATACGGGCAGCAGCGACTACTACAGCAACGTCTTTCAGCCGCACCACGCCGGCCGCATGATCGAGGCGGCGCAGGCGCTCATTGACACCATCCGCTTTCAACAGGGGATCAAGCGCCCCATCCGCATCGCCTTCGACGAGTGGAACGTCTGGTTCCGCGAGAAAGCCGAAGAGGGACGGCTTGAGGAGCGCTACACCCTGGCCGATGCGCTGGCCGTCGCTGCCTACCTGAACGAGTTCCAGCGTCACCCCAGGGCGATGGGCATGGCCAACCTGGCCCAGATGGTCAACGTGATCGCGCCCATCTTCACCCGGCCGGACGGCCTCTTCCGCCAGACCATCTACTACCCGCTGCTGTTGTATGCGACCTGCAGCCAGCCCATCGCCCTGGACGTCTGGGTGGCCTGTGAGAGCTATACCTTCCCTGAAGCTCCGCAAGACCGGCGGCTGCGCGGGCTGGGACCATTTCCCTATCTGGACGTATCCGCCACCCTGTCCGAGGCCGGGGACGCGCTGACGTTGGCGGTGATAAACCGGCATCGGGAGGCGGCGCTGACCACGGAGATTGACCTGGGCGGGTGGCAGCCAGCCAACCCGGCGAGGGCCTACACGGTCACCGCCGACGATGTGGATGCCGCCAACGATTTCGCTCACGAGGCTGTGGGGGTAGTGGAGAGCCAGGTGACTGTGGCTGCGCAGTTCACCTACCAGTTTCCCGCCCACTCGCTGACGGTGATGACATTGAAAAGACAACAGGACAGCGAGAGACAATGACTCGCGCCCAGCAGGAAGCTGAGCGCCTATTGGCAGAACAGTAGATCTTTAGTTTCCGCTAACTTGTTTTGCCACTACATGTAGTAGCTTTGTTGATTCAGGCTACCGCATGTAGTAGGTCATCGGAGCGCAAAATGGCCCAAAATGGCTCAAAACCCCAACTTAGCGGAAAGTAGAGTAGATCAATGCTGGAAGAAAAGCTGGCCGGCCTGAAACCGATGACAGAAGGCATATCGCCCATCACCATCGAGGAGCGACAGGGCCGTATGGAGAAGGCCCGCGCCTTGATGGCCCAGAAGGGCATCGCCGCCGTATTCCTTGAGCCTGGCTCAGGTCTGTTCTATTTCACGGGAGTCAAATGGGAACGCAGCGAACGGATGATGGCTGCTGTCATCCCGGCCAGGGGCGAGATTGCCTACGTGTGTCCTGCCTTCGAGGAGGCAAGGCTGCGGGAGATGCTCCTCTTCGGCGACGACGTGCGCGTGTGGGAGGAAGACGAAAGCCCCTACAAGCTGGTGGCGGGGATATTCCGTGACCGGGGGATCGCCACAGGGAGGATAGGGATCGAGGAGAGCGTGCGCTTCTTCCTGTTCGATGGCATCCGCAAGGAAGCCCCGCACCTGGAGTTCGTCAGCGCCGACCCGGTGACGATCCCCTGTCGCGCCATCAAGTCCCCGGCAGAGATTGCCCTGATGCAACGGGCGATGGATATCACCGTCGAAGCGTACAAGGTGTGCCTGTCCCTGCTCAGGGAGGGGATGTCGCAGGAGGAGTTTCGCGCCAACAGCCTGGCAGTGTATCGTGCGTTGGGGGTGGAAGGCAGCATAGGCTGTCAGTTCGGCAAGGGCACGGCCTTTCCCCATGGCAGCAAGGAACCTGCGCGTCTCAAGGAAGGGGACGTGGTGCTGATGGACGGTTGGTGTACAGTCGAGGGTTACTACTCCGACATCAGCCGCACGATCGTGTTTGGGGAGCCTACGCCACGGCAGCGGCAAATCTGGAACCTGGAGAAGGAGGCCCAGGCGGCGGCCTTTGCGGCGGCCCAGGTGGGTGTTCCGTGCGAAGAGGTGGATGCGGCAGCGCGCAAAGTGCTCACCGATGCCGGCTTTGGCCCGGGCTATAGGGTGCCGGGGCTGCCCCATCGGACGGGTCACGGCATCGGCCTGGACATCCACGAGTGGTATCATCTGGTGCGCGGCAACAAAGTGCCCCTGGCGCCGGGCATGTGTTTCAGCAACGAGCCGATGATTGTCATCCCTGGCGAGTTTGGTGTACGGCTGGAGGACTGCATGGTCATCACGGAGGATGGTCCCAGGTTCTTCACCCAGCCCAGCCCATCCATCGAGCAGCCTTTCGCCTGAACTGCCAGACCGAACCGCAGGGCACACCGAGAGCACTGAAGAATAAGAGAAGCTCTGCGAGCTCGGCGTTCTCAGCGGTAAAACGCTTCAGAGGATGCGGTGGTCTTGACTACGGGGATAGTTTTCGATATCGAGAAATTCTCCATCCACGACGGGCCGGGCATTCGTACCACGGTCTTTTTCAAGGGATGTCCCTTGCGTTGCTGGTGGTGTCATAACCCTGAAGGGCTGGCCCCGGAGCGGGAATTGGTCTTCTGGGCAAATCGGTGCATCCGATGTGAGGCCTGCCTGGCGGTCTGCACCCACGGCGCGATCTCTCGGGATGGGGACGCGATGATCACCGATAGGGAGAAATGCACGCTCTGCGGGGATTGTGTTGCGGTCTGTTACACAGAGGCGCGCGAGATCGCCGGCCGAGAGGTGACAGTGGCGCAGGTGATGGCCGAGATCAGACGGGACATCCCATTCTATGACGAAACCGGTGGGGGTGTGACCTTCTCCGGCGGAGAACCCCTGCTCCAACCGGACTTCCTGCTTGCTCTGCTCAGAGCATGTAAAGAAGAGGGCATCCACACCGCTGTGGACACCTGTGGGTTTGCCCCCTGGGAAACGTTGGACAGGGTTCGGGGATATGTGGACCTGTTTCTATACGACCTCAAGCTGATGGACGAGGCCAGGCACCGCCAATTCACCGGTGTGTCCAACAAGGCGATCCTGAGCAATCTGCAGATGCTTTCCCGGCGAGGGCACAACATCCGCCTGCGCATACCGCTCATCCCGGGGATAAACGATGACGCTGAGAACATGCGCCAGATCGGCTCATTTGCCGCTGCCCTGCCCCATCTGATCAGAGTGGATGTCTTGCCTTATCACCGCACCGCCATTGAGAAGTACAGACGGCTGAACATGGTCTACGCTTTGCCCGAAACCCGTCCCCCTTCCGACGAAGGCACAGCCAGGGCAGCGCACATCCTGGAGGAATTCGGACTGCAAGTAAGCATTGGAGGTTGAAGCCATGACGATCGGTGAACGGGTTGCCCGTTTGCGGCAGCAGAGCCTGGAGGCCAGGCCCACCATCTCGTCGGAGCGCGCGGAACTGCTGACCGAGTTCTACCGCCAGACCGCGGGCAGCATGATGTCGGCACCCATGCGTCGCGCGCTGGCTTTCCGGTACTTGATGGAGCACAAGACCATCTGCATCAACGAAGGGGAACTGATCGTCGGCGAAAAGGGCCCGGCCCCCAAGGCCGCGCCGACCTACCCCGAGCTGTGCTGCCACAGCCTGGAGGATCTCGACATCCTCAACTCGCGGGAAAAGATATCTTTCGCCGTCAGCCCCCAGGTGCGCAAGGTCTACGAGGAGACCATCATCCCCTTCTGGCGGGGCAAGACCATGCGTGAGCTCATCTTCCGGGAGATGACAGACGAATGGAAGGCCGCGTACGAGGCGGGCGTCTTCACCGAATTCATGGAGCAGCGCTCGCCCGGCCATACCGTCCTGGATGACAAGATCTACCGCAAGGGGATGCTCGATTTCAAGCAGGACATTCAACGCAGCCTGGACAATCTGGACTACCTCAACGACCCCGAAGCCTACGACAAACAAGAAGAACTCAAGGCCATGGCGATCTGCGCCGACGCCTTGATCCGCTTTGCCGAGCGCCATGCGGAAAAAGCGCGGGAGCTGGCGCAGCAGGAGACGGATCCACAACGAAGGAAGGAACTGGAGCGCATCGCCGAGGTCTGCACGCACGTCCCGGCGCACGCCCCGCGGGACTTCTGGGAGGCGTTGCAGTATTACTGGTTCGTGCACCTCGGCGTGACCACCGAGCTCAACCCCTGGGATGCCTTCAACCCCGGCAAACTGGATCAGCATTTATACCCCTTCTACAAGAAGGGGCTGGAAGAGGGGACGCTCTCCCGCGAGCAGGCTGAAGAGCTGTTGCAGTGCTTCTGGATCAAGTTCAACAACCAGCCCGCGCCGCCCAAGGTGGGGGTCACCGCGGCGGAGAGCAGCACCTACACCGATTTCGCCCAGATCAACCTGGGAGGCGTGAAGCCGGACGGCACCGACGCTGTCAACGAGCTCACCTACCTGATCCTGGACGTGATCGAGGAGATGCGGCTGCTGCAGCCCAGCTCTTCCATCCAGGTCAGCAAGAAAAATCCCGATCGCTTCATCAAGCGGGCAGCACAGATCATCCGCACGGGCTTTGGCCAGCCCTCGGTGTTCAACAGCGACCTGGTGGTCCAGGAACTGGTTCGGCAGGGCAAATCCCTCGCCGATGCCCGCTGCGGCGGGACCAGCGGGTGCGTGGAGACCGGCGCCTTCGGCAAGGAGAGCTACATCCTGACGGGCTACTTCAACATGCCCAAGGTGCTGGAGCTCACCCTGAACAACGGCGTTGACCCGCGCACGGGCCGCAGGATCGGGCTGGAGACCGGTGACCCCAGGCAGTTCGAGACCTTTGAGGAGCTCTTCGAGGCCTACCGAAAACAGTTGAACACCTTTGTGGACATCAAGGTGAGGGGGAACAACGTCATCGAAAGGCTGTACGCCAGATATATCCCTGCCCCCTTCCTTTCGCTGCTGATTGACGATTGCATTGCCAAAGGCAAGGATTACCACGACGGCGGCGCGCGCTACAACACCACGTACATTCAGGGCGTAGGCCTGGGCACGATGACCGACGCCCTGACCGCCATCAAGTATCACGTCTTTGACCAGAAGACCCTGAGCATGGAGGCGTTGCTGGCCGCCCTGCGCGACAACTTCGAGGGCCATGAGCGGGTGCGCCAGATGCTCCTGAACAAGACGCCCAAGTATGGCAACGACGACGACTATGCCGATGCCATGATGGTGGACGTGTTTGAGGCCTATTTCCAGGCCGTGGATGGTCGCAAGAACACCAAGGGGGGAACCTATCACATCAACCTGCTGCCGACCACAGTTCACGTTTACTTTGGTTCGGTAGTGGGGGCCACGCCCGACGGACGCAGGGCCTGGACGCCCCTCTCCGAGGGCGTTTCGCCGGTGCAGGGCGCGGACCGCCGTGGCCCGACCGCGGTCATCAAATCGGTGGCCAAGATGGACCACGTCCGCACCGGCGGCACGCTGCTCAACCAGAAATTCACGCCCCAGTTGCTCAAGGACGACGCCGGACTGGACAAGCTGGTGCAGTTGATACGGACCTACTTCAAGCTGGACGGCCACCATATCCAGTTCAATGTCGTGGATGCCGCCACGCTGCGCGCGGCGCAGGCGAACCCTGAGCAATACCGCAACCTGATCGTGCGCGTGGCGGGCTACAGCGACTACTTCTGCGACCTGGGCAAAGCGCTGCAGGACGAGATCATCGCCCGGACTGAGCATCAGTCCTTTGGTACATAACAGGCAGGACAAGCGGGAGCAGGTGACAGAGAGGCAGGAGTCCGCATCATCCAAGGTAACTGCCTACCTTCGGCCTTGCAACGTGAGATATAGCGGTGGGCTGGCGTCATTGCGAGCCCCGAAGGGGCGAAGCAATCTCCTGTTTCGATTCCAGGAGACTGCTTCGCTTCGCTCGCAGTGACAGGGTAGGTAGTTACCATCCGAGCCTTCCGATTTGCCCTTTGCCGCTTTCTGTGCTAACCTTTCTCGCCAGGGGGCACTCACCTTGCCCCACACCAATCTACCAGCTTACTAATCTACCAATGTCCCAATCCACCGACCTGCCAACCTACCGCAAACTGGCCCAGCGCCTGGACACCATCCCCAACGGCTTTCCCTCCACGCAAAGCGGCGTCGAGCTGAAGCTGCTGGCCAAGCTGTACACCCCCGAGCAGGCCAAGCTGGCCGCGGTGATGCGGCTCACACCCGAGCCCGCCGAGGCCATCGCCGCCCGCGTCGGCTGGGAGCCTGCCGCCGCCTACAACGCGCTCAAGGATATGGCCCGCCTGGGCCTGATCCGCGCCCAACGCGGCGAACAGGGGCTCACCTTCGGCCTCATGCCCTTCGTCGTCGGCGTGTACGAATCGCAACTGGCGCGCATGGATGAAGAGCTGGCCCAGCTCTTCGAGGCCTACTTTCAGGAGAGCTTCGGCCGTGAGGTGCTGAGCACACCGCCCTCCGTGCACCGCATCATCCCCGTCGAACAGAGCATCCCCGTAGACCTGGAGGTCTTCCCCTACGAGCGGGCCTCGCAATTGCTGGAGGGGGCTAACTCCTTCGGCGTGCGCGACTGTATCTGCCGCGTGGAGAAGCGGTTGCTGGGCCAGGGCTGCGACCACCCCGTGGAAAACTGCCTGGTCTTCCATCCTGCCGAGCATGCCTTCGAGCGCAGCCGCACCATCCGCACTATCAGCAAAGAGGAAGCCCTGCGTATCCTGCGTCAGGCCACAGAGGCGGGATTGGTGCACTCCTCGGCCAATGTGCAGAAGGGACACGGCTATATCTGCAACTGCTGCACCTGCTGCTGCGGCATCCTGCGCGGCCTGACCGAGTTCGGCAACGCCGAGGCTATGGCCCGCTCCAACTTCCACGCCGCCGTGGATGGCGACCTGTGCATAGCCTGTGCGTCCTGCCTGGAGGTCTGTCCCTTCGGGGCGCTGTCGCTGCCCGGCGACATCGTGGAAGTGGACCTGGGCCGCTGCATGGGCTGCGGGCTATGTGTCCCCGCCTGCCCCAGCGAAGCGCTGTCCCTGCGGCGCAAGCCGGAGGCAGAAATCACCCCGCCGCCGCTGGACGAAGAGGCCTGGCTCATGGAAAGGGCCAGGAAGCGGGGCGTCCCGCTGCATGAGATCCTGTGACGACGAAGGACGAAAGACAAAGGACGAAGGACAAAAGACGAAAAGCGACACCATGACCATCACCACCCCCGACTGGGTCAAAGAGGCCATCTTCTACCAGATCTTCCCCGACCGCTTTGCCCGCAGCGAGAGCGTGCCCAAGCCCTCTCGCCTGCAACCCTGGGATGCGCCCCCTACGCGACACGGCTTCAAAGGCGGCGACCTCATCGGCGTGCTCGAGCGTCTGGACTACCTCCAGGAGCTGGGGGTGACGGCTATTTACTTCAACCCCATCTTCCAGTCCACGGCCAATCACCGCTACCACACCTACGACTATACCCGTGTTGATCCCCTGCTGGGCGGAAACACCGCTCTGCGCACACTGCTGGACGAGGCTCACCGCCGCGGGTTGCGCATCGTCCTCGATGGCGTGTTCAATCATGCCAGCCGTGGCTTCTTCCAGTTCAACGACATCCTGGAAAACGGCCCCGATTCGCCCTACCTCGACTGGTTCATCATCAAACGCTTCCCCCTCAACGCCTACGAGGACAACGGCACGCCCAACTACGAAGCCTGGTGGAACCTCCCCGCCCTGCCCAAATTCAATACCGAGAACCCCGCCGTGCGGGAGTTCCTGTGGGGCGTGGCCGCGCATTGGGTGCAGGAGGGGATTGACGGCTGGCGGCTGGACGTGCCGGAGGAGATTGACGATGCCGAATTCTGGCGGGAATTCCGCCGCCGCGTTAAGGGGATCAATCCGCAGGCCTACATCGTGGGCGAGATCTGGCACGAGGCGCAAGACTGGCTGCAGGGCGATCAGTTCGACGCTGTGATGAACTACCCCTTCACCCGCGCCTGCCTGGGCTTCTTCGGCGGAGAGGCGCTCGATCTCAGCGCCCGGCCCGGCGGCTACCAACTGCGCAGGCTGGATGCCCCCGCCTTCGCCCAGGAGATGGACAGGCAACTGCGCCTCTACGACTGGGAGGTGACCCAGGCCCAGCTCAACCTCCTGGGCAGCCACGACACCCCCCGCTTCCTGACCCTGATCGGCGGCGACAAGGCCCGTTTCAAGCTGGCCATCCTGTTCCAGATGACCTTCGTGGGCGCGCCGTGCATCTACTACGGCGACGAAATCGGCCTGCAAGGAGGCCCCGACCCCGATTGCCGGCGGGCCATGCCCTGGGACGAACGGCAATGGGACCTCGACCTGTTGGCTTATGTCAAGAAATGCACGGCCCTGCGCCGGGCCCACCCGGCCCTGCGGCGAGGCGACGTCACCAACCTCTTCGCCAGTGGCGGCCTCTATGCCTTCGGGCGGCGGCTGGGAGGGGAGACGGTCGTCGTGGTGCTCAACAACAGCCCGGCCAGCCAGGCCCTGGAGGTTCCCGTGGCCGGTTATCTGGCCGATGGCAGCGTGCTGCGAGACGTGTGGAATGGCGGCCAGGCAGTGACGGTCAGGGGTGGATACCTGGGCGAGCTGACGCTGCCGCCCCGTTCGGCGGCCGTGTTGGTCTGCGGCTCGGCCAGCGCCTGATGCGGCGATAACGGAAGTCAACCCGTTCAGGTTCACGTCTCAGGGGTCTCAGGTGAGTTTGATATACGTTGACGTATCCGCCGCCGTGCACAGGCGGGCCGGACTGGGCCGTTACGCCGAAAGCCTGGTGCGGGCGCTGCTGGAGCGAGAGCCCGGCTGTTTCGCCTTCTTCCATAACCGCGAGCGGGGCTTCCAGCCGCTGCAGGGCCTGGAACACGTTCCTGCACGCAGTGTGTCCCTGGGCTACAAGCCCTGGCGCATGGCCGTCTGGCTGGGCCAACTGGCAAGGCTGGGCTTCGACCGGCTGCTGCCCGGGGCTGAGCTCTTCCACGCCACCGAGCACCTGTTGCTGCCTTTGCGCCACGTGCCCACCGTGCTCACCGTGCACGATCTCATCTTCCACCTCTTCCCCCAGCACCACAAGCGGCTCAACTATTGGTACCTGCGCCTGACCATGCCCCTCTACTGCCGTCGCGCCCAGGCCATCATCACCATTTCCGAGACGAGCAAACGGGACCTGTTGCGTTGCTATGGCCTGCCTGCCGACAAGGTCACCGTGGTCTATGAGGCCGCCGCGCCCCATTTCCGGCCGGCACCGGCGGAAGCCATCGCCGCCGTGCGCCATCGCTACGGGCTGCCGGAACGTTATGTCGTCTTTGTGGGCACCATCGAGCCGCGCAAAAACCTCAGCCGGCTGTTGGAGGCCCTTTGTCTGCTACACGAAAGGGGAGATGGTGCGAAGCTGGTGATTGTGGGACGTCGGGGATGGCTATACGAAGATTTTTTCCGCCGCCTCCAGAAATTGCCCCCTGGAGCGGTCATCTTCACCGGCTATGCATCTGACGAAGAGCTGGCCGCCCTTTACAGCGGAGCGACGCTGGCTGTGCTTCCTTCACTATACGAAGGGTTCGGGTTGCCCGTGCTGGAAGCGATGGCCTGCGGCACGCCCGTCGCTTGCAGCCGCACCTCCAGCCTGCCCGAGGTCGGCGGCGAGGCCGCTGCCTACTTCGACCCCACGGACGTCGAGGACATGGCCGGGGTCATGCATCAGGTCTTGGCCGACGAAGAAAGACAGGCGGAGATGCGCGCTCACGGCCTGGCCCGGGCGGCCCGATTTTCCTGGTCACGCGCCGCCGAGGAGACCATGGCCGTCTACGAGAACGTAAAACGTAAACGTTGACCGATGCCCCAGATCTTACGTTTCACGTTTCCCACCTTTCCACCACATGCCGCTGCACCACGACCTGTTGGCCATCGGCCAGGGTCAGCAGCACGGCGCCCAGGTCCCACCACTCCACGCGGCCGGCAAAGCTCTCGCCCGTGCGCAGATGCAGGCGGATGGGACGGCCCTCCTCCTGAGCCGCCACCAACGCGGCGCTCAGCGCTTTGCGCGGCCAGTCGAAGCGCCAGCGCAACTCCTCCACCGGCACCTGGAAGTAGCCGGCCAGTTTGACCAACGCCTCTTCGTCCCCCACTGCGCGGTAGCGCTGCTCCATCTGGCGGTAGATGCTGGAGGGCACGCCCGTGGCATCGGCGATTTCCCAGGGCGTGGGGCCGCCCTTTACCGCCCGCAGGTAGCGCAGATAATCGCCCAGGCTCACGGCACCACCTCCCCGCCCGGCACGCGGTAGTAAGCGATGGCCAGTTTCTGCAAGGTCACCTCTGCGCCATCGGCCTGGCGGATGGTGATGGCATAGGGGCTGAAGCCCACGATCTGCCCGCTCAGCCGCTGGCCGTTGAAAAGGGTGAATTCGATCGGCCGGGCCGCCTCTTGCTGCGCCGTCAGGTAGCGGAACTCGAATTCATCCACCGATTCCGGGAGGTAAGGACGGCGGCGCTTGCCCTTCTCCCTGGCCGGCCGTTCGGCGGTGAGGCGGCGCTGCAATTCGCCCAGCAGCCCGCTGGCCTCCAGACGGGTCAGCTCAGCAAAGGGCTTGCCGATGGCCACTTCCACCTCTGCCTGCTTCAACGCCAGCCGCTGGAGAAGCGCCTGCAGATGGGTGATCTGGCTGGGGCGGGCCGGGGCGGATGGCTGGGGCGGTTGCCCTGGCTTCGCCTCACGTCTCTGTCGCCCCTCCGGCTTCCGCTTCGCCCTGCCGGCCGGCTCCTGCGCCGCTGCTTTGGCCGGTATAGGGTCAGAGCGCAGCTTGATCTCCCACTCCTCCACGTACAGGGCGCGGGCCAGGCGAGGCAGGTCATCCGTGCGGATGTCTTCCCTTCCCGCCTCGTATTCCCGCAGACGCTCGACGGGCACACCGGACCGGCTGCTCAATTGGGCGATGCTCATCTGCTTGCGCTGTCGGATCTTCCACAGGTCCTCCATATCGTCCCTTCCTTTTGACGGATTACCAAAGGTGCGGTACAATCGGCTTCATGCATCCGGGCACCCTACCGCCGTTTCACGCCATACATAGACAGGAGAAATCGTCATGGATTTATTCGACAAGTGTCATGCCTACACCCGGGCCAGAGAAGTCCAGGCTTTGGGCTTCTACCCCTATTTCATCCCTCTGCAACAGACAGAGGGCACCGAGGTGGTGGCGGCCGGCAAGCGGCTGATCATGGCCGGCTCCAACAACTACCTCGGCCTGACCACTCACCCCAAGGTGCGCTCGGCAGCCATGGAGGCCATCCGCCTCTACGGCACCAGTTGCACCGGCTCCCGCTTCCTCAACGGCACGTTGGAACTGCATCGCGAGCTGGAGCGCAGGCTGGCCGCTTTCGTGGGCAAGGAGGCCGCCCTGGTCTTCAGCACCGGCTTTCAGGTCAACCTGGGCACGATCTCCGCCCTGGTGGGCCGCGGCGACGTGGTCATCACCGACAAGGAAGACCATGCCAGCATCGTGGACGGCTGTCGCCTCTCCTTCGGCGAGATGAAGCGCTTTCGCCACAACGACATGGCCAGCCTGGAAAAAAGCCTGCAGAGCTGCGACCCCCAGGCAGGCAAGCTGGTGGTCGTGGACGGCATCTTCAGCATGGGCGGCGACATCGCCCCCCTGCCGGAGATCATCGCCCTCTGCAAACAGTACGGCGCCCGTCTGATGGTGGATGACGCCCATTCCATCGGTGTGCTGGGCGGCGGACGAGGCACAGCCGCCCATTTCGGCGTCACCGACGACGTGGACCTGATCATGGGCACCTTCAGCAAGTCCTTCGCCTCGCTGGGCGGCTTCATCGCCGGCGACGAAGCGGTGCTCCACTACATCCAGCACACCGCCCGTTCGCTCATCTTCAGCGCCAGCATGCCACCCTCCAACGTGGCGGCCGTGCTGGCCGCGCTGGAGGTCATGCAAGAGGAGCCGCAACGGATCGAGCGGCTGCTGGCCATCGCCGAGAAGATGCGCCGCGGCTTCCAGGAACTGGGCTTCGACACCGGGGCCAGCCAGACGCCCATCATCCCCGTCATCATCGGCGAGGATATGGCCATGCTGCAATTCTGGAAAGCGCTGTTCGACGCCGGCATCTACGTCAACGCCGTGTTGCCCCCGGCCGTGCCCCCCGGCAAGGCGCTGCTGCGCACCAGCTACATGGCCACCCACACCGACGAGCAACTGGACTGCATCCTGGCCGCATTCGAGAAGGTGGGCAACGAACTGGGCATCATCTAGAACGAGGAACAGACAAGGTGACAAGGAGACAAGAAGGAGTCTCCCCCTCTCCCAGTCTCCCCCTCATCCACTGAGCCAGCCGTGCTGGCAATACCAGCGCGCCGTCTGGGCAAAGCCTGCCGCCAGGTCAACCTGGGCCACGAAGCTCAGCTCGCGCCGCGCCTTGGAGGCATCGCAGAGCCAGTAGCGCTGCTTCAACTCCTGCACCTTCTGCTCGTTGAGCAGGAATGGGCGCCCGGGCAATCTGGCCCCAATCCCCCCCAAAGCGGCGACCGCTTCCAGCCAGCGCACGGGAACGACTATGCGCAAAGGCCGCCTGCCCAACACGACGGCGATGGTGTCCAGGAGCGCTTCCAGGTCATGAGCCTGGCCGTCGGAGGCGAAGTAGGTCTGGCCCACGGCCTGCTCGGCCTGCAATACCTGCAAAGCCAGCCGCACCAGGTCGCTGACGTGAATCACGCTGACCTGTTGCGTCCCCCCGCCCGGCAGTAGCTTCAGCCCCTTGTTCACTATGCGAAAGTAGGCCAGGATGTCCCGCTCACGCGGGCCGTAGATCGCCGCCGGCCGCAGGATGACCACCGGCAGCCGGTCGGCGTAAGCGCGCACAGCCTCTTCGCCGGCCAGCTTGCTGCGTCCGTAGTCGCTGACCGGATGTGGAGCGCAGGTCTCATCGGGCGGCTCAGAGCCCGCCGCCGGGCCGACCGCACTCAGGCTGGAACAGTAGACGAAGCGTTGCAGGCCGGGGTTCACCTGCCAGCACGCCTCTAGCAGCGAGCGGGTGCCCAGGGCGTTGACCCGGAAATAGGTCTCGGCATGGACGGCTTTGGTGGCGCCGGCCAGGTGATACACGGCGTCCACGCCCCGACAGGCCCGCTCCAGGCTTTCCCGATCATCCAGCGCGCCATACACGAACTCCACCGGCAAGGCGGCGATAAAGGAGAGGTCGCTGCTGGGCCTGACCAGACAACGCACCTGGTGTCCCTCGGCCAGCAGCCCTTCCACCAGGTGCGATCCCACGAAGCCGTTGCCGCCGGTGACCAGGATCAGCATTCCGCCTCCCCAGCCGGCGACCGGCTCTGTTCCTCCCCGGGCAGCGGGGGCAATTGCGTCACGTCGTTGAAGCCGAAATAGCGCAGGAACTCGAAGGTGGTGCCATAGAGGATGGGGCGTCCGGCCTGTTCCAGCCGACCCACGGGCTCGATGAGACCCCGGTAGAGCAGGGTGTTCAGGACGCTGTCGCAGTTGACCCCGCGGATGGCTTCGATCTGCGCCCGCGTCACCGGCTGGCGGTAGGCGACGATGGCCAGCGTCTCCAGGGCAGCCGCCGACAGCGTGCTGGAAAACTCCAGGCCCAGGAAGCGCTCGATGTAGGGGGCGGCCTCCGGAGCGGTGACCAGTTGCACCCGCCCGTTCTGCTGTTGCAGGCGCAGGCCGCGGCCGTTGCAGCGGCCGGCCAGCTCGCCCAGGGCCTCTTCCACCTGCGCCGCCTCCACCTGCAGGGCCCGCGCCAGTTGCTCGACGGTGACCGGCCCTTCGGCCACGAAGAGGAGAGACTCCACCAGAGAGGCCAGGTGTTCTTTCTCAGGTGCCGTCGCCTCGCTCATATTCATACCATCTTCATCTCCTCCGCCCCCTATTCCTCCACATAGGGTGCGTGGCGGATGCGCACGTTGGTCTTGCCCAGTTGCAGCCCCATGCGCTCCTCGATCACCTCCCGCGCCACGGCCACCACCTCGTCCGTTTTCATAGGCACGTCAATCTCGGGGCGCGTTTCCAGGTCCAGCACCACGTCCACCAGGCGGCCGCGGCTGGTCACATGCGGCGTGACGGCGACCACGTCGGCCAGGCGGGCGATGTGATAGATCAGGCGCTGGGAGACGGCATCGGTGGTGATGGCCGCCGTGCTGCCCTCGGCGGTGAGCAGGCGCACCGTGCCCGGCCGGCGCGGCCGCAGCTCCAGGAAGAGCAGGAAGCCGAAGACCAGCGCCGCCAGGATCACGGCCACTATGCGCAGGAGAGGGTACAGGAGGCGATTCGCTGCCCCCCATTGTGCCAGGCCCTCACTCCAGAGTTCCATGCTGCGCCCCAGCAGGTCCAGCGTTGCCGCCGGCGAGACGGCCAGGATGATGCACAGGAGCAGCAAGACGAAGAGCAGCAAAACGGTGACGATGCGGTTGAAAGCGTTCATGATTCCCCTCCGAGTTTCTTCCATTCATCAATCTGGGCCTGGAGCTGGTCGCCGAGCGGGTGGCCGATGGCCCTGGCGAAGTCGGCGGCCGGCTGAAAGTGGGCGATGGCCGCCTGCAGGTCGCCTCTGGCGGCGGCCAGTTGGCCCAGGGCGATGTGAACGTTGGCGATACCGATCCCATCCTTGATCGCCTGGTACAGCGCTGCCGCCTGCTCCAGGAGCGCCACCCCCTCCTGCTCCAGGCCTGTGCTCAGCAACAGACGCCCCATGCTTAGATAGACGTTGGCCTCCCCCAGCCGGTCGCCCACCAACCGGTACAGGGTCAACGCCTCAGTCAGTGCGGCTTCTGCTTCGGACCAGCGGTCACTATAGTAGCAAGCGCGACCAACCTGGAAGAGAGCCCCTGCGCGTGCCATAACCTGCCCCGCCTTAGCATACCATTGCGCGGCATCCTCGTAGGCCCTCCGTGCTTCCTCCCAACGGTAAGCACCCTCGTGGAGCACCCCCAGATCGTAGTAACTGCCAGCTATAGCAGCCGGATCGGGCCTGGACATAGCGCTCAATTCGGCCACGCGGCGTTGCAGCAAGGCGATGCGTTGCTCGCGATCTCGCTCGTCCTGCACCGGGATGGGCGGACGCAGATGGAGGCCGGTTGCCAGCATGATGCGGTCGGGGACATGCTGAGCCTCCGTACGCAACCCTGCACTCGATACCCGGCCGGGAAAGCGGAACACACCGCTCAGCCGGGAGTAGAAGTTGGGGGCGTGCTCCGCCAGTTGGCGCCAGCCGTACTCTGTAACCCACAGAATCAGGCGATGAGGCATCAGTGCCAGCAGTTCGCGCTCTAAGTCCAGGTAACCAAACAGAGCAGGAAAAGCCTCTTCAACGCCGGTCAGACAAACCACCGGTGGGCCATGGTCATCAATGGGCAAGGCTCGTAAAATTGGTAATGGATCAGCACGGTCTGAACTCAGACGCTCCTCCAGGACAGGCAACGGGGCCAGAGCAGCACGCAACCGGGCTATGATCTGCTTTTGGATGATGGCGTTTTCGTAGAGAGCCAACGTCCAGGTACCGCCACTGGCATGGTGCAGCAGGGTGGTCAGCCGTGTCAGGTCATCTAGCTGGTTCTCGTTCGCTACCTGAGGCAGAGTTTCCAGGTTCGTGGGGTCGGGTCTCAGACCCGCCCCTACTGTCTGATTCTTCATCCTCATATAACTCCAGCAAATGCCACAGAACCGGGTGGACGTCGCACCAAGGCTCGCCGTTGCCATACTCCAGGAGCGCACCATTGTACAGCAAGCGGCGTTCCTGCGGCTCGTTAGTAAGGCGGCGGTCAGCGTGGCGGGCGCGCAACGTAGCGTAATCCTGACGACTGAGTGGACCAACCAGGTCGCGGCGCAGCAGGTTTACAGCCAGTTCAGCATCACTGCTGGTCAGCCGCTCAGGCGGCCGGCGACGGGCCTGGGCAATCACGGCCGTGCTCTGCACCAGCGTGACCAGGGAGGTGAGTTGCCCACCGCTGGCTTGCACCAGCAGGTCCAAGGCATCCTGATCAATCAGGCGATCCTCAAGGCGGGCCAGGACCAATCGGCGCAGGGCCGGTGGACCATCGGGATCTGGCCTGCCATCACGGTGGCGCAGGGCAAAGTTAGGGAACACTTCGCAGGCGGCGAAATTGCGCCGTATTGTGTCAAAATCATCGGAGAAGCGCAAGGCGTTGGGAAAAGTGAAAATTGCCGCCGTGCGCGGGGCGATGAGGGTTGCTGCCCGATCACGGAAAATGCTCTGTGCAGCCTCCAGGTCCACCTTATCCAGGCCCTCGATGACCAGAAGCAGACGACGCTCACCTCGTCGTTCGACCTGTTCGATGACCCAATCTAGCCGTTGGATCAACTCCGGCATACGCAGGTCCAGTTGCTCATTCAGTTGCTGTCGCGTGATGGCGGATTGCTTGACGCCAGCCTCGACCTGAGCCATGAGAAAGCTGAGCCTGACCTGGACACTCGCTTCAGCATCGGCCGGACGAAACTCCAACCCGGCCACCAGGCGATTCCACCATGTCTGTAAGTCCTCCAGGCCATCGCGCAACGGCTTACTCAGAGGGCGCGGCAGCAATTTGCCGGCGATAGCGCGTTGTGTGACCTGGGTACTGACGGCTAACATCAGGTCTATGTAGTTCAAGTTAGTGCGACCAGTCACGTCCAACGCCGAGACACCGATGGCGTGAAAGCGATCGGTCAGCGCCTCGGCCAGCTTGTTGAGCTCCGTGGTCTTGCCGCTGCCGCGAGGCCCGATGAACAGCAGCTTGACTGGCTCAAGCTGGGTACGCAGGAACACTTCCAAACGGTGACGGGGTGTGTCCTGGCGTTCGATAAACCAATAGTCTAACTCAGCACCGGTCAAGGGCTTGCGTGGGTCAAAGAAGCGGATCGCTTCTGTCAAGTCCTGTGCTCTCATGACCTGTTCTCTCCTCCATAAAAGACCATGCTTTCCAAAGACTGGGCCGCGAACAATTCCGATCCCGATCATACACCGAACCGGCTTCTCAGGCTGCTGCCTGATGGAGATTATACACCACATCGGCCATTACGTCCAGTCTGAGCGAAGCCCAGGGCGCATTTCAATTTCTTGGCGAGTTATGGGCTTGCTGCCGCCATCTCCACTCCCCCCTCCCCAACCCCTCCCACCAGGGGAGGGGAATTCGGGCAAGTCCCCCCTTGACGGGGGGTTAGACGACGGGTGTCACCTTCTCCAACACGTAACTACCTACCCTGTCACTGCGAGCGAAGCGAAGCAGTCTCCTGGAATCGAAACAGGAGATTGCTTCGCCCCTTCGGGGCTCGCAATGACGCCAGCCCACCGCTATATCTCACGTTGCAAGGCCGAAGGTAGGCAGTTACTCCAACACACTGAAATGCACCCCGAAGCCCAGGCCGGCCAGCAGAACGGCCAGCGCGGCCAGGCTGATGCCCACCCCCCAGCGCAGCGAGGCCGGCCGGTAACGGAATTCCACCACATGCTCGCCTGCTTCCAGGGCCACGGCCCGGAAAAGGAGATTGGCCCGCAGGATGGCCGCCGGCTGGCCATCCACCCACGCCTGCCAGCCCGGATAATACGTGTCGCTGAGCACCAGATAGCCCGGCTCGGCAAGCGCGGCGCGCACCACCACCCGCTCCGGCTCATACACCTGCACGAATGCGGATTGCGGAATGCGGAATGCGGAATGCGACTCGCGACCCGCGCCTTGCGACCCGCGATTTGCGATCTGCGCTTCCGGCCCCGCCAGGATCGCTTCCCGCGCCGCATCGAAGGCGGGATCGGCCAGAACAGCCAGGGCTGCCTCGTCGTCGGGCACCAGGCGGGCACGGTGCACGACGTAGGCCCGCGGCAGCAGGGCCAGGTTCTCGTACACCTTCACGTCGCCGGAGTGCACGCGGGCGAAATGGCCGTCCACGTCCAGCGCCCAGTGCGCCCCCGTGCGTCGGTCTATCAGGCTGAGGCCGCGCAGGACGAATTGACCGGCCGGCAATAGCGCCCGCACGGTCAACCGCTGCGGCCGCAGGGGAGCGGCGAAGTCCAGCACGGCCAGATAGTCCTGCCCGACGGCCTGCTCTGGCCAGGGGCGGGCCACCCGTGCCGGCGCGTGGGCCGCCGCGCCGGGCTCATAGAGGCCCTCGGAGGTGTGCACACCCGCCCGCAGCGTGAGGTGCTCCACATGGCCCGCCCCGTCGTCGAGCACAATCTCGGCCACCGCGGCGCCGTCGGGCAGCGTCGCCGCTCCCTGCAAGTGGGAAACGACGCCCAAAGCAGTGGCGCTGGCCGCGGGGAGCCTTTCCAGCGCCGTCTCGGCTGTGCTGTCGGCACCCAGGGCGACGCGATGTTGCAGGTCGTAGTAGACGTCGTCCAGCCACAGGTCGTGCAGCTTGTCGGTGATAACGTACTTGACGTTGAGCAGGTTCAGCAACCGCAACGGAGGGATGCTCTTGAGCTGCTCGCGCAGCCGGCCGTCGGGGGAGAGGTCGGCTTCGTCCAGGAAGAGCCGCTGCAGCATGACGTAGCGGGCCAGCGGCAGCACGCCGCCATCATAGCCGTCCACGGCGGGGATGCGATACAAAAGCGGCAGGTTGGGGGCCAGGATCTCCTGCCATTTGCTGGCCACGACCAGGTCGTACACCGCCTGCGGCGGCAGTTGATCACCATAGAGATGCTTCAGCTCCGCCAGGTCGCCGGGGTCCCAAGTGATGTCGGAGAGGCTGAGGAAGCGATACAGGCCGGGGTCGCTCAGGAGGTGCGCCGGCGCCGTGCGCAGCGAGCGAATGGCCTCCGGCGCTGTGGGATGGGCATGCGGCAAGGCCCGGCTGGCCGCCGTCAGCTCGATCAGCAGGGCCAGCGGCAGGAGCAGGGGCAGCGCCCGGCGCACCGCCCGCGTCCGCTGCCCGATGACGATGAAAGCCACGGCCACCGCCGCCGCGCCGCCCCAGGCTGCCCAGGTCACCCAGCCCGGCTTGCGCCACCATGCAAGCAAAGCCAATCCCAAAACAGCCAAGAGTATTCCAATGCCCCAAACCCTCTTTGACAGGCCACGAACTTTGGATTGGGGGCTTTGAGCTTTGAGCTTTGAGCTTTGGATTTGTTCCGCGCCGAGGCCGGCCAGCATGGCCACGCCGAAGGTGTAAAGGAACATCCAGCGGGCGGGAGCGCGGAAGAGGCTGAAGCCGGGCACGAGCTTGTAGAGCAGGAAGGTGGCCGGGTTGTAGGCCCCCAGCGCCAGCAGGAAGCCAAGGCCCGCCAGCACCAGGAAGCGGCGGCGAGCCCAAGCGGGTCGGCCCCGCCAGGCCCCCCAGGCGGCCAGGGCCAGCCCCAGCACGCCGACGTAGGCCACGTACTCGGTGAACCCCTCCGTGCCGAAGGCCCGCCCCAGGTCCTCGCCGTAGGCGGGCAGCAGCGTGTAGAGCAGCAGGCGAGGCCTGAGCGAGAAGGAGACCGCCTCGCGGTAGGAGAGGCCGCCGGCGCGTATGGAAAGGCGGGAAAGCTCCCAGGTAGGCAGAAGCTGTGCCGCCGCCAGGGCCAGCCCCAGCACCAGCGCCGTTATGTAAACCGCCACTCGAATGCGGATTGCAGATTGCAGATTGCGGATTGCGGATTGCAGATTGCGGACTGCGGATTGCAGATTGCGGATTGCAGGCGGCCAAAATCCATAGACGGCCAATCCAAACAGGTTGATGTACGCCGCCTGTGTGTGTCCGGCCAGCAATTGTAGCGCCACCGCCGCTCCCAAGGCCAACACCGCCCACCACGAGCCAACAAATCGGCGAACCAGCGATTCTCGCCGACTCGCTGATTCGCTGACACGTGGATCCCCCACAGCGACATCCCAGAAAAGAAGGAGCAGCGGGAACCAGGCCCCGGCACTGAGCTGATTGACGTGTTCCACCTGGCCACCCAGGAAGCCGCTGAAGCCGAAGGTGGCGGCGGCCACCCAGGCCGCTGCGCGGCTCAGGCCGATACAGCGCCGGGCGTAGCCGTAGGTGAAGGCCGCCGCCAGCCAGACGTGCAGCACGGCCGACCAGGCCAGCGCCTTTGGCGCCCACAGGGTGACGAAGAGCCAGTTGAGCGGGTAAAGCACACCGGCCTGGCTGTTGGCCAGGAAGGGCACGCCGAGGAAGAGGTAGGGGTTCCAGAGAGGCAGCCGCCCCTGGCGCAGGGCAGCATTGGCATAGTCGCGATAGGGCGTGAAATAGGTGAAGGCATCCCCGCCGGCGAGCACCAGGTTGGTGCCCACCAGCGCCCAGAAGATGCCGAGCGTCGCCGCCGCCAGGGCGATGAGCGCCAGGCTGTCCAGCAGGGCTGCCCGCCGGCTCACGGCGCACCTCCGCTCCAGGCCATGGCCCCCGCCTCTTCGATCACATAAAGGACAAAGGAGCGGCTGCCATCGCCGCGATAGGCGGTAAAGCGGGGGGTGAGAACCAACCCCCGCGCCGCCAGCGCCTGATGCACCGGACGGTCGTCCTTCCAGGCGGGAAAGACGATAGCCTGCACCTCATGGCGATGCGCCGCAGCCAGCTCCGTCAGGCTCTCCGGGTCGGGATACCAGACCGATTTCAATGGAACATCACGCAGATAATAGTCCAAGTGCCAGCCCAGCCAGTGGTAGTAAAGCGTAGCTCCCGGCGGCAGATGCGTCTGCACATAGGCGGCCAGGCGATCAATCCCATCGTAAGCACCGTGATCGCCGCCCACGGGCAACTGACTGGTGGCGCCGAGCCAGGCGGGGCGGATCAGCCCAATGATCAATGCGGCGACGAGCAGAGTAAATATTGGATATTGGATACCGGGGACTTGAAACCCGAAACCTGAAACCCGAAACCGTCTGCACAGGCCCTGAGCCAGTGCCGACAAATAGCGGATAGACCTGGCCAGCAGCAGGCAGAGCAGCGGCACCAGGGGCAGGAGGTAACGATCCCACACCTGAAAGCTGACGGCGAGGTGCAGGAGGAGATAGGCGACAACGTAGGCGACGAACAGAAGGTCGTAATGCGTCATGCGTGATGCATCATGCAGACTCAGTAGACGGAAAATCGCTCCGCCAGGATCGCCAGATCCTGGCGAAAACCGGGGATCTGACGATCCCCTCAGAGCAAATTTCCATCTACTGAGACTCGGTAGATCACAGTTGTTGGCGGCGGCCCCCCTTACCCCCGTCGACGGGGGATAGGGGGCGGGCTGCCGGGTTGTTGGATCTGACGATCCGGCAGGAACGAGTCGTGATGTATTGAGACTCCGGCGAGGACGAAGATAGCGTACAGCGAGATAGAGCAGGATGGGCAATGCGAGCAGCAACCCGTTGAGCAAGGGCGAGGCGAAGACGTAGCTCAGGAGCTGCATCCAGTCGGCCAGGCGTTCGGGCCAGGCGGCGGGCGGGACCAACGTCAGGCCACCGTAGGTGGTCAGGCTGCGATCCCAGAAACTGGGTTGCACGTGCCAGCGCAGGGAGTCCCACCAGGTCACCAGCGCGAACACAGGCAGGAAGCCGGCCACCATCTGAGCCAGGGAGACGGGGAGAGGGGGAGACGGGGAGAGGGGGAGACGGGGAGACTCCTTCTTGTCTCCAGGTCTCCTTGTCTCCTTGTCACCTTGTCCCCCTGTCCCCCTGTCTCTTCCTCTCGTCTCCCTCCAAATGCTCACGGCTATCAGCAACGGAGGCAGCAGCACACTTTGTTGTTTCGTGGCGTAGGCCAGGCCCAGGGCCAGGCCGGCCAGAAACGGCCTGCCGGCCAGGGCTGCCCACAGCCCCAGCAACATCCACAGCACCAGCAGCGGGTCGGTGAAGGCCGTGGGAGCGAAAAGGATGGCGAAGGGGGAAGCAGCGTAGAGCATCATCGCCGCCAGGGCCGTGGGCCGGTCGTAGGCCCGCCGGCCGATGGCATAGAGCACGGCCACGCCGATCACGCTGGCCAGGAGATTGGGCAGCCGCGCCGCCGTCTCCGACGGCCCCAGCAGGCGGAAGGACCCCGCCAGCAGGTAAATGTGCAGCGGCGGCTTGTCCACAGGCACGGAGATAAGCGCCGGGTCCTCGGCCGTGCGCAAAGCCCAAGAGGCGTAGAGCGCCTCGTCCTCGTGAAAGCGGTGAGCCGTCAGCGGTGCCGCGCGCAGGGCCAGGGCGAGGAGAAGGAGCGCGGCCAGGGTGAGGCGGGGGCCGAATGTGACGCGTGATGCATAATGCGTGATGCGTGACTGGGATTCGCATCTCGGTCGTCGCATCAACCAAGCCTCCATCCTCTAACTTCCAGTTCTAATCCACGAAGCGATACTTGATCAGCGTCCACAAGGCCAGGAAGCCATCCCGCCAGGTGATCTTCTTGCCCTCCTCGTACTCCCGGCCGGTATAGGAGATGGGCACCTCGTAGATGCGGTAGCCCCGCTTGAGCACCTTGGCCGTCACCTCCGGCTCAAACTCGAAGCGCCGGGCGCGCAGGGGAATGTCCTTGATCACCTCAGCGCGAAAGACCTTATAGCAGGTCTCCATGTCGCTGAGGATGGCATCGTAGAGGATGTTGGTGATGAAGGTGAGCAGCTTGTTGCCTGCGGCGTGCCAGAAGAGCATGGCCTTGCGCGGGCCGCCGAGAAAGCGAGAGCCATAGACCACAGCGGCTCGCCCTTCGACGATGGGCTGCAGCAGCCGGGCGTAGTCGCGGGGGTCGTATTCGAGATCGGCATCCTGGATGAGCAGGATATCGCCCGTGGCGTGCTGGATGGCCGTACGCACCGCCGCGCCCTTGCCCTGGTTCACGGCATGGAAAAACACCTGCACATCGCCCTGTCCCGCTTCCTGCCGCAAGAGGTCCGGCGTGTTGTCGGTGGAGCCGTCATCCACGACGATGATCTCCTTTTCCAGGCGAATGGGGCCTTTGACACCCGGTGGCAGAGGATAGCCCAGGTTGCCGTCCTCTGCTTCCACCACGACATCCACCGCCCGCACCCGGGCCAGGATCTCACGGATGGTCGCCTGTTCGTTATAAGCCGGAACGAGGATGGAGAGTTTCACGGACGCCTTGCTCCTTTCCCATCAACATACCATTATAGCCCATGCTGTAAGCGCAGGCAAATGCTTGCCCCTGCCAGCGCTTTGTGTTATAATCGGCCCGGTTTCACGTCCTGTATTATCATTGCCAGCGAGGAGAATGTCCATGCCTTCTATCCCCTCCCCCACCGGAATAGACGAGCCAGGCGGGCTGAGTTTCGCCGACGGCTTTCAATTCGGCTGTGGGTTCTTCATCGCCGCGGCTGTGGCGGCCGTGGCGATGCTGCTCGTGCTGATCCTGCTCGCCCTCGTCCTGTCCTTGCTCGGCGTTGGCGTGCTGGAGGACCTGCTGAGCCGCGCCCACCTGCTGACGCCCTTGCTCACAGGCTGACCATGGGCGGGGCCCCCAAACGCCGGCCGCCGGATCCCTGATCTTGGGATCCGGCGGCAGCAGCAATCGGCGCCTTGCGCTGGCGGTAGCCGGTGTGGGATGTGGTCTCATCCCGCCGTGATCTGGTGAGCCAGGATGATGGCCTGAGCGACTTCTTTCATCGGCTTGCGGTTGTCCATGCTCATTTTCTGAATACGGCGGAAGGCTTCGGCCTCCGACAGCCCCTGGGTGTCCATCAGAATCCCCTTGGCCCGATCCAGCAGTTTGCGCACCTCCAACTGCTCTTCCAAGCCCTTGACTTCCTGCTTCAGCAGCCGGAACTCGTTGAACCGGCTCAGGGCCACGCCGATGGCCGGCGGCAGGTCTGTTTCGCGGTAAGGTTTCACCAGATAGCCGACGACGCCCGCCTCCTGCGCCCGGGCGATGAGTTCCTGCTGGCTGTAGGCGCTGAGGAGCACCACGGGAGCGATGTTCTCCTCGGTCAGGATTTTGGCCGCCTCGATGCCATCCATTCCGGGCATCTTGATGTCCATGATCACCACATCGGGGCGCAGTTCCCGCGCCTGGTGCACGGCGCTCTCGCCGTCGCCCACCGCGCCCACCACCAGATAGCCCAGGTTGGTCAACGTCTCCTGCAAATCCAGTCGCGTGATGGCCTCATCGTCAGCCACCAGCACCCGCACGCGTCCTTTATCCATAAGCTATCCCTCTCACGACATGTTGCACACGGCCCCGTGTGCCTTTCGCATAGTCTAATTCCCTTTCCGGAAAAGCACAGGAAAGGCCAGCCTTTTCGGAGATTGATGACTATGCGAAAGTCATTCCGGAAAATCCTTGGGGAAGACGATCACCGCCGTCACCCCACCATCGGCCCGCAACTCGAAACGCCCCCGCAGGCCTTCCTCCACCAGCGTGCGCACGATCTGCAGGCCCAGGCCCGACTCCCTGTACAGGTCAAAGCCCGCCGGCAATCGCCCACCCGCATCCTGCACATCAATGCCCACCACGTCGCCGCCATCGTGCAGCGTGACCGTGATCGAACCGGCCTGGCGGCCCTGGTAGCCATGTTTCAGGGCGTTCTCCAGCAACTCGTTCACCACCAGCGCACAGGCTGTGGCCTGCCGGCTGGGAAGATAGATGCTCGGGCCCTGCACTTCCAGGCGGATCCTCTTGTCCGGAGCAACGTTCACGGCCTGCAACTGGGCGACGATCCGCTGGCATACCTCACGGATGTTGATGCGCTGCTCCTCCGCCTCCGACAGGAACTCGTGGATCACAGCCACGCTGAGGATGCGCCCCACCGCCTCCTGCAGGGCCTGGCGGGCCTCCGGCTGCCCCTCCATGCGCCGCGCCTGCATGCGCAGCAGCGAGGCCACCGCCTGCAGGTTGTTTTTGACCCGGTGGTGCACCTCCTGCACCATCGTCGCCTTGAGCCGCAGCTCCTCCTCGCGCAGACGCTCTTCGGTCAGGTCATGCACCATCACCAGTGCGCCGGCCACCTGCGAAGAAGGCACAGCCCAGGGGGGCCGCCAGCGGCGCCGCCCGCCCGGCTCCCGCGGGCGCAGGGGGATGACCTTCCTGTTCCACAGACGACGGCCTTCGCGGCGCTCTTCCTCCAGACAGCGACCGCTCTCCATGGCCTGGCGCACCAGGGCCTCGTCGCCCGTCTGCAAGTCGGCCAACAAGGTGCCCCGCAGGTCCAACAGATAGCCCAGACGCCGGTACAGGTTGTTGGCAATGCCGCTGAGGTAAGCGATGCGCCGCTGGGCGTCCACGTAGACGATGCCATCCCATTCGCCGAAGGGGGAGAGGGCCGCCGCCTCTGCCAGCTCGCCGCGCAGGGCCATGCCTTGGAGCCAGCGGATGGCCCGTTGAAAAGAACGATGACGGCGCCGATGGCGCTCGTGGGCGATGAGGTTGGTCTCCACACTCATGGCGGCGATGACCTCGCCCGCCGCATTGCGCACAGGGTAGACTTCCTGCACCACCGGCGTGCCCCCGGGCAGATCGCGATGGCTCGAACCGGCCCGCCCCTCCTGGAGGGCTTGGAAAACCAACGGTTGCTCGGCCGGCGAGACGATGTGACCTATCTGGCTCTGGCGGTAGAGAGAGGAAATGGAACGCGGTTGAGCCTGAGCGATCACCTCGGCCCCCTGGGCGCCGAGGCGGTAGAGGAGCACATCGGCGCGGCTGACATCCGCTGTGATCGCCAGCCCCTTTTCAATCCTCTCCAGCAGCGCGTGGTCGTTTTCGTCGTTGATGAGACGGGCAACCTGCTGGTCCATGATTCCCGCATCCTTTGCGGCTCCACTTGAGCATCATCGCCCGGCACACAGGCCCTGATACTACAACCGCACTTCGCTGCGCTCAGAACAAGTTCTCGTGTCACCATGCAGGCAAGAGATGCTTCGCTGGAGTCGGCCGGGCAATGAAGTTTGACGCCTGAAACCCGCTCAGCATG
>JARYMM010000014.1 GCA_029907105.1 Anaerolineae bacterium
TCCCGAGTCGGAGATTGCTTCGCCGCCCCTTCGCTTTGCTCAGGGCTTCGGCTCGCAATGACAGGCAAGTTTCTGAGTAGTTGTCACGTCCCTGCGGACACCACCAGGGACGAAAATGGTCCAGGCGTCTATTTTCGAGGTAGCCAATACCGATACCCCCTTTGGAGGCAATTGAACGATGCGTTTCCCCCGTTCCGGCGGTGTGCTGCTGCACCCCACATCCTTTCCCAGCCGCTACGGCATCGGCGACCTGGGCGACGCGGCCTACGATTTCGTTGATTTCCTGGTCCAGAGCAAACAGAGCCTCTGGCAGGTGCTGCCGCTGGGGCCCACCGGCTACGGCGATTCGCCCTATCAGAGCTTCTCCGCCTTCGCCGGCAACCCACTGCTCATCAGCCCGGACCGGCTGGTGCGGGATGGCTTCCTGCCCGCCGAGGCCATCGAGGATGTGCCCGATTTCCCGGCCCACCGGGTGGACTACGGCCCGGTCATCGCCTACAAGGACGGCCTGCTGCGCCGCGCCCATGCCCATTTCCAGGCCCACGGCACTGCTGAACAGCGGGAAGCGTTTGAACGGTTCTGCGCCGAGCATGCCGGGTGGTTGGACGATTTCGCCCTCTTCATGGCCCTCAAGACCCATCACATGCCCCGGCACGGCGGCGTCTGGAACACCTGGCCCCGCCCCATCGCCTTGCGCGAACCGGCGGCCATGCAGCACTGGGCGCAGCGACTGGCCGACCAGGTTGCCCTGCACAAATTCCAGCAGTTCCTCTTCTTCCGCCAATGGCTGGAACTCAAAGCCTGCGCCAACGAGCGGGGAATCCGCATCATCGGCGACGTGCCCATCTTCGTCGCCTTCGACAGCGCCGACGTCTGGGCGCACCAGGAGCTTTTCTACCTGAAGGAGAACGGCGAGCCCTCCGTGGTGGCCGGCGTGCCGCCCGATTACTTCAGCGAGACCGGCCAGCGCTGGGGCAACCCGCTCTACCGCTGGGAGCGCATGGCCCTGGACGGCTACGGCTGGTGGGCGGCCCGTCTGCGCATGACCTTCACCCAGGTGGACATCGTGCGGCTCGACCATTTCCGCGGCTTCGAGGGCTACTGGGAGATCCCGGCCGAGGAGCCCACCGCCGTCGTCGGCCGCTGGGTCAAAGGGCCTGGGGCCGGCTTCTTCGAGGCCATGGAGGAGGCGTTGGGTGAGCTGCCCATCATCGCCGAGGACCTGGGGGTGATCACGCCGGAGGTGGAAGAGCTGCGCGACCGCTTCGGCTTTCCGGGCATGAAGATCCTGCAGTTCGCCTTCGGCGGCGAGCGGAACAGCAACTTCCTGCCCCACAACTTCACCCCCAACTGCGTCGTCTACACCGGCACGCACGACAACGACACCACCATCGGCTGGTACAGCACGACCACCGAGGAAGAGCGGGAGCATCTGCGCCGCTACCTGGGGCGGGAGATCAGCGATGTGGCCTGGGACCTGATCCGCCTGGCCTACGCCTCCGTAGCCGACACGGCTATCGCCACCATGCAAGACCTGATGCGCCTGGGCAGCGAGGCGCGCATGAACTACCCCAGCCGACCCGGCGGCAACTGGCAATGGCGCTACACGCCGGACATGCTCACCGAGGACATCGCCGCCCATCTGGCCGAGATCACCGAACTCTACGGACGAGCACCGCAGGCGGCAAGAGAGAAGGAAAGCACATGATGGAGTTCCACATCTCCCGCCAGGCGCGCGATCGCTACCAGTTCGACGAATCGCTGTTCTCCCTGAGCGGCAACGTCATCTTCGCCAACTTCCACGCCACGCGCCTCTTCGCTCAGCGCATGAACGAAAAACGGGACGTGGTCAACTTCCCGGAGCGGGCGGTGAGGGCCGGCCAGATCAACGCTATGGGGCTGATTGACGAGATCCTGCACCTGGTGGTGGCCCTGTACCGCGAGCAGCGAAACCCACAAGCCACCGCCCAGGCGCTGGAATGGCTCAACGAGGAGCTTGGCTCCGAGACGGTAGATGCCGTGCTGCTGCGCTTCGTGGACGAGTTCCCGCCGCTGGCTGTCTACCGGCGCGAGGTGACGCCCGACGCCTACCTGGAGGGCGCTACCGGCGGCGTGCCTCACCGCCTCATCGCGCTGGAAGAGCTGCTCATGCTCTGGCTGGCCAACGCCAACCCCGCCTTCTCGCCCTTCGGCGAGCTCTTTGACGACGCCGCCCTGGAAAGGGACACCGCCTATGGCCAGATCGTTGCCAGCCTGCGCGACTTCTTCGAGACCCAACCCACCTTCGGCCCCCAGGGCCAGAACCTGGTGGACATGCTGCGCAGCCCGGCCATCGCCGTGCCCCATTCCCTCTCCGGCCAACTGGAATACATCCGCCAGCACTGGGGCCCCCTGCTGGGCCGTGCCCTGTACCGCTTGCTCAGCAGCCTCGACCTGATCGGCGAAGAGGAAAAAGCGATCTTCCCGGGACCCGGCCCGGCGCGGGTGGTGGACTTCACCGGGCTGGAACTGGAGCCAGAACGCTTCAGCCCCGACCGGGATTGGATGCCCAACCTGGTGCTGATGGCCAAGAACACCTACGTGTGGCTGGATCAACTCTCCAGGAAGTACCAGCGCCCCCTCAGGCGGCTGGACCAGATCCCCGACGAGGAATTGGACACCCTGGCCCGCTGGGGCTTCAGCGGCCTGTGGCTCATCGGCCTCTGGGAGCGCAGTGCGGCTTCGCGCAAGATCAAGCAACTGTGCGGCAACCCGGAGGCGGTGGCCTCGGCCTACTCCCTGTATGACTACCGCATCGCCGCCGATCTGGGCGGCGAGGCCGCCTTCCAGAATCTGAAGGAACGAGCCTGGCGGCGCGGCATCCGCCTGGCCAGCGACATGGTCCCCAATCACGTGGGCATCACCTCCCGCTGGGTGATCGAGCACCCCGACTGGTTCATCTCCCTGGACTACAGCCCCTTCCCGGCCTACTCCTTCAACGGCCCCGACCTCTCCGAGGATGAGCGGGTGGGGATTTTCATCGAAGATCACTACTACGACCGCAGCGATGCCGCCGTGGTCTTCAAGCGGGTGGACCGCCGGACGGGCGGCGTGAAGTACATCTACCACGGCAACGACGGCACCTCCATGCCCTGGAACGACACCGCCCAGTTGAACTACCTCAAGCCCGAGGTGCGGGAAGCGGTGATCCAGACCATCCTGCACGTGGCCCGCCAGTTCCCCATCATCCGCTTCGACGCCGCCATGACCCTGACCAAGAAGCACTATCAGCGGCTGTGGTTCCCGGAGCCGGGCACGGGCGGGGCCATCCCCACGCGGGCTGAGCACGGCCTGACCAGGGCCGAGTTCGACGCCGCCATGCCCAACGAATTCTGGCGGGAGGTGGTGGACCGCGTGGCCGCCGAAGCGCCGGACACGCTGCTGCTGGCCGAAGCCTTCTGGCTGCTGGAAGGCTACTTCGTGCGCACGCTGGGCATGCACCGCGTCTACAACAGCGCCTTCATGAACATGCTGCGCGACGAGGACAATGCCAAGTACCGCCTGGTCCTGAAGAACACGCTGGAGTTCGACCCGGAGGTGCTGAAGCGTTACGTCAACTTCATGAACAACCCCGACGAGGAGACCGCTGTGGCCCAGTTCGGCAAGGGCGATAAGTACTTCGGCATCTGCACCATGATGGTCACCCTGCCGGGGTTGCCCATGTTCGGCCATGGCCAGGTCGAGGGCTTCGCCGAGAAGTATGGCATGGAATACCGGCGGGCCTACTGGGACGAATGGCCCGACGGCTATCTCGTCGAGCGGCACGAGCGGGAGATCTTCCCGCTGCTGCGCCGCCGTGCCCTCTTCGCCGGGGTGGAGCACTTCCTGCTCTACGACTTCTTCACGCCGGAGGGTCACGTCAACGAGGATGTGTTCGCCTACTCCAACCGCGCCGGCGAGCAACGGGCGCTGGTGGTCTATCACAACAGGTTCGCCACAGCGCGCGGTTGGATCAAAACCTCGGCCGCCTACGCGGTGAAGACGGGGCAGGGCGATGAGCGCAGACTGGTGCAGAAGACCCTGGGCGAAGGGCTCGGCCTGCGCCCCGATGACGGCGTCTTCTACATCTTCCGCGACCACGTCACCGGCCTGGAGTACATCCGCAGCGGCCGGGAGCTGTGCGAGAACGGCCTTTACGTCGAACTGGACGCTTACAAGTGCCATGTCTTCCTGGATTGGCGTGAAGTAGAGGACAACGAATGGCACCAGTACGCCCATCTCACCGCCTACCTGAACGGGCGCGGTGTGCCTGGCATCGAGGAGGCCCTGCGAGAGGTTTTCCTGCAGCCGGTGCACCAGCCCTTCAAGGAACTGGTCAACGCCGCCATGTTCCGCCGGCTGACGGAAACCATCGTAGGGGCGCAAGGCCTTGCGCCCCTGCCCACGCCCCTGCTGGACGAGGTGGAGCAGAAGGCCATCCGCCTGCTGCGGGAGATCAAGCGGCTGACCCAGGGCACGGGAGACGAGATGGCCATTGCCCGAGAGATGCGAAACAGGCTGGAAACCATTCTGCAATGGCAGATTGCAGATCGCGGATCGCAGATGGCCAAATCCGCATTCCGCATTCCGCATTCCGCAATCGAAGCCTGGGGCGTGCTGCTGGGCTGGCTGTTCACCCACGCTTTGGGCAAGGCGGTCGGCGAGGAGGGGTTCGCCCAGCGCAGCCGCAGTTGGCTGGACGAATGGCTGCTGGGCCGCATCGTCGCCGGCGCGCTGCAGGACCTCGGCCTGGACGAGGGAGCGGCCTGGTGGGCGGTGGGGGCGATCAAGGTGCTGATCACCCACCAGCGCTGGTTCGAGGTGAAGCAGGCGCATCAAGTGCTCGAAACCTGGCTGCGTGACGACGACGTGCAGCGCTTCCTGCATATCAACCGCTACCGCGACGTGCTGTGGTTCAACAAGGAAGCCTTCGACCAACTGCTGGAGTGGATGCTGCGCGTGGCCGCCGTGCAGATCAGCGCCGAGCCCGCTCTTTCGGCAGAGGAGATCGCCCAGGGCATCGCCGCCTGCGATGAGGCGGTGCAGCGCCTGCGGCAGGCGGCGGAAGCGTCGGGCTATCAGGTGGCGAAACTGCTGGAGGCGGCGCGATGATCCACGTGGATGGCAGCTATGGCGAAGGGGGCGGGCAGATCCTGCGCACTTCGCTCAGCCTCAGCGCCATCACCGGGCAGCCCCTGTGCATCGAGCGCATCCGCGCCGGGCGCCGCCAGCCGGGCCTGCGTCCACAGCACCTGACGGCAGTGCGCGCAGCAGCCACCATCTGCGGGGCGCGGCTGCAGGGCGATACGGTCGGCTCGCCGACGCTTGTCTTCGAGCCGCAGCATCGGCCGCAGGCCGGCCGCTACGAGTTCGACGTGCGCCAGGCCGCCCAGGGCGGCAGCGCCGGCTCGGTCACCCTCATCTTCCAGACGCTGCTCCTGCCCCTGGCCCTGGCCGAAGGGAGCTCAGAACTCATCCTGCACGGCGGCACGCACGGGGCCTGGAGCCCGCCGTTTCACTACCTGCAGCACGTCTACCTGCCGATGGTGGCGCGGCTGGGCATTCGCGCCAGCGTCGAGTTGCGCCGGTGGGGCTGGTATCCGCAGGGAAACGGCGAGATCAAAGCCACTGTCAGAGGTCATGGGTCAGGGGATAGGGGTTATGGGCCAGGAGATTGGCGATGGTCCCCTGACCCTTCCCCCCTAACCCCTATGACATTGGTCGAGCGGGGGGCATTGAAGCGGTTATGGGGCCTGTCGGCGACGTCGAATCTGCCCACGCATGTTCGGGAACGGATGCGAAAACGGGCACTGGAGCGGCTGCTGCCGGCGGGGGTGCGGGCGGAGATCGAGCTTGTGGATGCCCCATCGCCGGGGCCGGGGGCGGGGCTGTTCCTCTTTGCCGAGTACGAGGGCGTGGCCAGCGAGCTGGTGACCGCCGGCTTCAGCGGTTTTGGGCGACAGGGCAAGCCGGCGGAGGCCGTGGCCGACGAGGCGGTGGAGGCATTCCTGGCCTACCATCAGAGCGGCGCGCCGGTGGACCCGCACCTGGCCGATCAGCTCATCCTGCCGCTGGCCCTTTCCGGCGGCGCGGCCATCTTCCGCACCAGCGAGGTCACCCGCCATCTGCTGACCAGCGTGTGGGTGGTGGGGCAGTTTCTGGACGTGGAGGTGAGGGTAGAGGGAGAAATGGGCCAGGCAGGTCTTGTCAGATTCTCAGCAGGATGATATAATCGAAGCAAATCTGATAACGAACACGAGCAACAGACAGTGATTGTGTAAAGTCATGCTTTGGTCAGGAGGGCGAAAGTGGAGAACAGGTTTACCGCAGTATTCGAGCAGGTGGGTGAATGGTGGATAGGATATGTCGAGGAATTGCCCGGCGTAAATACTCAAGGCAAGACCCTGGAAGAAACACGCGAGAACCTGAAAGAGGCTACACGACTGATCCTGGAAGCCAACCGCGAATTAGCGCGCCGTGAGCTTGAGGGAAGACAAATCATACGCGAATCGCTGTCGGTAGCGATGTAATGAACCGCCGCGCTCTGCTGAAACACCTCAAGCAATACGGCTGCGAGCTGCTGCGTGAGGGCTCTCGCCACTCCATCTATTGGAATCCCGCCAACAGAAGAACAAGCTCTGTGCCACGCCACAGGGAGATAGTGGACAAACTTGCCATCAAGATTTGCAAAGACCTCGGCATTCCAGAACCCTGACGCGCAATCCCGCGTGAGGTGTGCGTCTCAATTTTCGCATTGGAGGTAACTACCTACCCTGTCACTGCGAGCGAAGCGAAGCAGTCTCCTGGAAGCAAAACAGGAGATTGCTTCGCCCCTTCGGGGCTCGCAATGACGCCAGCCCACCGCTATATCTCACGTTGCAAGGCCGAAGGTAGGCAGTTACCATTGGAGGTTGTTTACAGGCGACGCATCTCAGGGGCATGGCGTACGGTTGGAGGATAACTATGGCTGCAGTCACCGGGCTTACAGCAGAAATGTATCAGGCGGTCGTCGCCGTGGTGGACGAACGGGTGAGGGAGATCCGTGTCACTCGCGAGGATTTCGACAGGCTGGCCAAGGCCCTTTCCACCCTCGCCCAGGCACAGGAGCGGACGGAAGCTCGCATGGGAGAACTGGCCCGCGCCCAGGCGCGGACAGAGGCGCGGGTCAGCGAGCTCGCCGAGGCCCAGGCGCGCACCGAGGCGCGGGTCAGCGAGCTCGCCGAGGCCCAGGCGCGCACGGAAGAACGGGTAGGCAGGCTGGAACAGGCCATGGAGCGGCTCGCCGAGGCCCAGGCGCGCACGGAAGACGCGCTGCAGGAGTTGAGCCGCCAGGTGGGAGCGCTGAGCGAGAATGTAGGCTACGGGTTGGAAGACATCGCCCGTGTCGTCCTGCCCGGTTACCTGCAGTTCCGCTATGGCCTGAAGGTGAGCAGGCTGGAAAGGCGGCTCTTCCAGGTGGATGGCGAGGCGGTGGAGTTTGACCTCTATGGCGAAGGAAGCCGCGACGGGAAACCCATTGCCGTGCTCGGCGAGGTGAAATCCCGCATCTACTGGCGTGAAGTCGTCCAGTTCCGCGAGCGGCTGGAGCGGGTGAGGCCACAGATGATCAGAGAAGCCGTGCCCCTGATGTTCGGTTACTTCATTGACCTCACGGCCATGGAAGCGGCGCAGGAGGACATCTTGCTGATTGCTTCCTACCAGCCAGCGGTGGACATGCAGGCCGCGGCGATGGAAAGGTAATCCGTGCCTATAGTTGAACAATCGGGGCTCTTGTGGTATAACAGTGATAATAGTGATACAAAATGCGTTCTTTGGGAGAGGGTGTTGCTATGGATAAGCAGATCCAGACAATGATGGATCGCTCCGGACGGGTAGTCATCCCTAAGGCGATCAGAATGCGCCTCGGACTGCTGCCCGGAACGAGGCTAATCGTCGAAGAACACAGTAACGAAGAGATACGGTTGCGGCCACTCCCACGCCAGGAAGCGCTATTGATCAATAAGGGAGGAGTCCTGGTGGTACAATCGCAAGCAACGGGAGACATAGCCAAAGCAGTCAGACAAGAGCGAGAGGCCCGGGCCTCCGGGCTGGTACGGAGAAGCGGGCTGTGAAAGTGCTTCTGGATACCTCTGTCCTCGTTGCGGCAATGGTCGAAGCACATCCGCAGCACCAACAGGCTCTCCCGTGGCTGCAACGCGCCAGGCGTGGAGAACTGTCCGCTGTCATCGCTTCCCACACGTTGGCCGAACTGTATTCGGTGTTGACGTCTTTGCCCGTGCGACCCCGCATCTCGCCGTCTATTGCCTGGCATCTCATCCAGGAAAACGTTCTCGCCACAATAGAAGCGGTTGATCTATCAGCCGAAGACTACCGGACTGTGCTGGAGCATCTGTCCGCCAGCGGCATGACAGGAGGCACAGTATATGACGCGCTGATCGCACATGTGGCGTGGAAAGCTGGGGTGGACCGACTTGTCACGTTGAACCCGACAGACTTCCACAGAGCGTATCCAGCCCTCTCCAAACGGATCACCGCCCCCTGAGGGTTAGATGTTCGAACTCATCTTTCTCGGCACCTCTGCTTCGGCCCCGTCGGTGCGGCGGGGCCTTTCGTCCGCTATGGTGCTGCACAAGGAGTATCGTTTTCTCATTGATTGTGGCGAAGGAACGCAGCGGCAACTGCTGGCCAGCGGCCTGGGCTTCCGCCGTCTCGACCGCATCCTGCTCACCCACGGCCACCTCGATCACATCCTGGGCCTGGGCGGGCTGGCCTCCACCTTTGCCCGCTGGGAGATGATCCCGGAGATGAACATCTACGGCGGCCAGTGGGCGCTGCTGCGTGTGCGGGCGCTGATGCGCGTCGTCTTCGGCCCTGGCGAACCGCCGCTGCGCATCCGCTACCACCCCATCGGTCCGGGCGTGCTCTTTGAAAACGACACCTTCCAGCTTATCGCCTTCCCCGTGACCCACCGCGGGCCGGACTGCTTTGGCTATACCTTCCAGGAGAAAGCCAGACGTCCCTTCCTGGCCGAACGGGCCGAGGCCCTGGGCGTGCCCGCCGGGCCGGTGCGCCGCCTGCTCGTGCAGGGCGAGAGTGTCACCCTGGACGACGGCCGGGTGGTGCACCCTGATGACGTGCTCGGCCCGCCGCGGGCAGGGGCCAGGCTGGTCTTCGTGGGCGACGCCGGACGGGTGGACGACCTGGTGGACGCCGCCAGCGAGGCCGACGCCCTGGTCATCGAGGCTACCTACTGCCAGGACGAGGCAGATAAGGCGCAGCAGTTCAGCCATCTGACCGCCGCCCAGGCCGCCTGGCTGGCCCGCCAGGCCCAGGTCAAGTTGCTCATCCTGACCCACATCTCCCGCCGTTACCATCCTCGTGACGTGCTGGCCGAGGCACAGCCCATTTTCGAGAACACCGTCGTCGCCGACGACTTCGACCTGTTCCGCATCGTCAGGGAAAGGTAGCAGGAGGGGCAAGAGGCAAGAAGCGGGTAACGGGATTGAATCCTGATCGGCCTCGCAGGTAATCATATAAGCAGGCGCGCCGAACACCGAACGCACAAGAAAGGTAGAGCAATGGAACAAGTGCGAAATGTGATAGAGAAAATCACCGATAACGTGGAAAAGGTCATCAAAGGCAAACGGGACGTCATCCAGCTTACCCTGCTGGCTCTGCTCTGCGACGGGCATCTGCTCATCGAAGATGTGCCTGGTGTGGGCAAGACCATGCTCGCCCGCTCCATCGCCAAATCCACCGGCTGCTCCTTCCGGCGCATCCAGTTCACCCCCGACATGCTCCCCACCGACGTTACCGGCGTTTCCGTCTTCAACCAGAAGACACGCGAATTCGAGTTCCGTCCCGGCCCCATCATGGCCCAGATCGTCCTCACCGACGAGATCAACCGCGCCACACCCAAAACCCAATCGGCGCTGCTGGAGGCCATGGAAGAGCGCCAGGTGACCGTGGACGGCGTGACCTATCCCATGGCCAGGCCCTTCCTGGTGCTGGCCACGCAGAACCCCATCGAGTACGAGGGCACCTTCCCCCTGCCCGAAGCACAGGTGGACCGCTTCATGATGCGCATCAGCATCGGCTACCCCGAAACAGAGGACGAGATAGCCATCCTCGACTCGCAGCGACTGCAACATCCCATCGAGGAGCTGGGACAGGCCGTGGCCGTGGAGGAATTCCTGGCTGCCCAGGAAGCGATCAAACAGGTGCACGTGGACAACCTGATCAAAGAGTATATCGTCGCCCTGGTCAATGCCACCCGCAAGCACCCCGATGTCTACCTGGGAGCCAGCCCACGGGGCAGCCTGGCGCTGTACAAGACCGGACGGGCGCGCGCCGCCATGTTGGGCCGCGATTACGTCATTCCTGACGACATCAAGGCCCTGGCCGAACCGGCGCTGGCCCACCGTCTGATCATCAGCCCTTCCGCACGCATCAAGAACGTAGACCCCCGCGCCGTGGTGGAAGAAGTCATCAACTCCGTTCCCGTGCCCGGCACCAGGGTCAAAGCTCGCTAGGAATGCGTAAAACGTAATGTGTAATCCGTAAAGTTCAGACGTGCCGGACATCCAGCTACGCATCACGGATTACGCATCACGCATTAATTGCCATGCGCCGCCTCTGGGGTATCCTTCTCATCCTGATCCTGTCCTGGGCCTTCGCCCTGCAGACCGGCCGGCCGCTGGCCTACAACCTGGCCTACCTGGTCACCGCCGTCATCGTCCTTTCCTTCCTGTGGGCCTGGGCCAACGTCACCTGGGTGCAGGTGAGCCGCTTCACCCGCGGCCGCCGCTCGCAGGTGGGCAAGCTGGCCGAGGAGCAGTTCGAGGTCAGCAACCGTTCCATCCTGCCCAAGCTCTGGCTGGAGGTACGCGATCACTCCACGCTGCCGGGGCACCTCTCCAGCCGCGTGCTCAACACCCTCGGCGGCCGCAAGCGGCAGCGCTGGATGGTGCGCACTTACTGCCAGCAGCGGGGGCGTTTCCGCCTGGGCCCCATGACCCTCAGCAGCGGCGACCCCTTGGGCCTCTTCCATTTGCAGCGCCATCTGCCCGCCACTTCCACCATCATCGTCTATCCGGCCACGGTGGACATCCCCGCCTTTGCGCCGCCGGTGGGCTACCTGCCCGGCGGCGAGGCCATGCGCCGCCGCACCCATTACATCACCACCAACGTGTCCGGCGTGCGCGACTATGCCCCCGGCGACAGCTTCAACCGCATCCACTGGCGCAGCACAGCCCGCACAGGCCAACTGATGGTCAAGGAGTTCGAGCTCGACCCCACCGCCGATGTGTGGCTTTTCCTGGATATGTACGGTGCCGTGCACGTGGCCGCGCCCTGGACGCCCGAGATGGGACGGAGAGGGCCGGCGGTGCTGTGGAAGGAACGGGAAAAGCTGGAACTCATCCCCAGCACCGAGGAGTATGCGGTGACCGCAGCCGCCTCGCTGGCCCGACATTTTCTGACCCGCGAGCGGGCCGTGGGCCTCATCGCCCACAGCCGGCGACGGGAGGTCATCCAACCAGATCGCGGCGAGCGTCAGCTCAACAAGATCCTGGAGACCCTGGCCGTGATGGAGGCCAGCGGTCACATCCCCATTGCCCAGGTGGTGGCGGCAGAGGGGCGCCATCTGAGCCGCAACACGACGCTCATCGTCATCACGCCCTCCACCGCCCTGGACTGGGTGGCCAGCCTGCGCGACCTGCGGCGGCGGGGCGTGCAGGGCATGGTCGTGCTGCTGGCTGCCAACACCTTCGGCCCCGCCGATTCGTGGCAGGCCGTCTGGACGGAACTGATTGCCAGTGGGCTCCTGACCTATGTGGTGCGGCGAGGCGATTCCCTGGCCGTTGCCCTGAGCCAGCAGGCAGGTGTGCCAGAGACCTACAAATAGACAAAGCCAAAGCTCAAAGTCCAAATCCGAAGTTACTCAACACCTGGTCGGCTGTTGCGAGGGCTGCGCTTTCACTCAGGAGCGCAGCCGTTTCGCGGGTGCAGCAGGCCGCTTGCCTTTTCGCCGGGGACGTGCTACAATCGCAATGCTCGTGGTCGGGCCGCGAGCAGCGAGGGGCAAAGATGTTGGAGAAACTGGCCAGGATCGAGGAACGATACGAGGAACTGAACCGATTGATGGCCGACCCCGACGTGGTCATGGACCACGAACGGCTGGCCGAGTTGGCCCGCGAGCAGGCGGGGATCGAGGAAGTGGTACAGACCACCCGCCGCTACCGGGCTGTGGAGAAAGAGCTGTCCGAGACGCGGGAACTGCTGGAGGAAGCCAGCGATCCCGAGATGATAGAGTTGGCCCGTTCGGAAGCGGAGGCGCTGGAGCGAGAGCGGGAAGAGTTATGGCAGAAGCTGCGGTTGTTGCTGTTGCCCAGGGATCCCAACGACGAGAAGAACGTCATCGTGGAGATCCGTGCCGGCGCCGGCGGCGAGGAAGCCGGGTTGTTCGCCGCCGACCTCTATCGCATGTACACCCGCTACGCCGAGGCGCGGGGCTGGAAGACGGACTTGCTCAGCGCACACAGCACAGGCATCGGCGGGTTCAAGGAAGTCATCTTCCAGGTGCAGGGCCGCGGGGCCTACTCGCGGCTCAAATATGAGAGCGGCGTGCACCGCGTGCAGCGGGTGCCGGAAACGGAAGCGCAGGGACGCATCCACACTTCCACAGCCACGGTGGCTGTGCTGCCGGAAATGGACGAGGTAGAGGTTTCCATCAACCCGGATGACCTGGAGATCGAGGTCTATCGCTCCTCCGGACCGGGTGGACAGCACATGCAAAAGAATGCCACCGCCGTGCGCATCACTCACAAGCCCACGGGGCTGGTCGTCTCCTGCGAGAACGAGCGTTCGCAGACGCAAAACCGGCTGCGGGCGCTGGCCGTGCTGCGCGCCCGCCTCTACGATATGGAATCGCAGCAGCAGATGGAGGAGCAGGACGAGGCGCGGCGGCGACAGGTGGGCAGCGGGGAGCGCAGCGAGAAGATCCGCACCTACAACTTCCCCCAGAACCGGGTGACCGATCACCGCATCGGCAAGAGCCTCTACCGGCTGGAGGAAGTGCTGAACGGCGACCTGGACGAGTTCATTGACGAACTGGCGACGACGGAACAGGCAGAGAGGTTGCAGGCCCTTGGTGTGGCGTGAGGCAAAGGGCAAGAGGCAAGAAGCAAGAGGCATCCTGCATCGTGCATCTTGCATCCTGCATCTTGCCGGATGTGATTCGCCCCAACTCGACGCCGAGCTGCTGCTGGCCCACGCGCTGGGCCGCGAGCGGACGTGGCTCCTGGCCCATCCCGAATACCCGCTGACTGCGACGGAAGAGGAGCGGTTCGCCGCCCTGCTGGCCCGGCGGCAGGCCCGTGAGCCGCTGGCCTATATCCTGGGCCACCGCGAGTTTTATGGCCTCGATTTCATCGTAGACCATCGTGTGCTCGTGCCCAGGCCGGAAACAGAGATGCTGGTCGAGCAGGCGCTGGCCTGGGCACGGCGAGAGAGGCCAGACAGCAAAGGGGAGGGGACACGAAATGCCCTATCTCCTGACCCCTATGGGCAGGTCTCAGACCTGCCCCTACTGGCCGATGTCGGCACCGGCTCCGGCTGCGTGGCCGTGGCCCTGGCTGCTCACCTGCCCCAGGCCGTCGTCTACGCGCTTGACGCCTCAGCCGACGCCCTGGCAGTGGCGGCAGCGAACGCGGCCCGTCACGGCGTGGCCGGGCGGGTGCAGTTGCTATGCGGAGACCTGTTGGAACCGTTGCCGGAGCGGGTGGACGTCATCGTCGCCAATCTGCCCTACGTGCGCCGCGACGAACTGCCCACGCTGCCGCCTGAGATACGGGACTACGAGCCGCGGGCAGCCCTCGATGGCGGCCCCGAGGGCCTGGATTGGATAGGGCGTCTGCTGGCCCAGGCACCGGCGCACCTGCGGCCCGGCGGCATCATCCTCCTGGAGATCGGAGCGGCGCAGGGGGAAGCAGCCAGCGGACTGGCCCGTCAGCGCTTCCCTCAGGCGGCCGTGGACGTGCTGCCCGACTACGCCGGCCGCGACCGCGTGCTGCGGGTGCAAACGTGAATGGACCCGCAGCCCAAGGGCGCGCTATCTGAAAAGGAGGTTGCCTGCCTTCGGCCTGGCAACGTGAGATATAGCGGTGGCTGGCGTCATTGCGAGCCCCGAAGGGGCGAAGGGGCGCAAGGCCTTGCGCCCCTACTCCCCTCCCCGTCGACGGGGAGGGGAGGGGTGGAGACTGCTTCGCTTCGCTCGCAGTGACAGGGTGGGTAGTTATAAAGGAGCCAGAATAGCTTATGTCACCCCAACGTCTCGGCGTCGTCACCGACGGCGCTTTTAACGCTTTTCTGACCGTGCGGCTGGACCCCACCTGCTCTTCGGAGCAGGTGCGCATCGGCGATTTCGTCATCGTCGAAGGTGAGGAGTACCTCTACTTCAGCCTCATCTCCGACATCCAACTGCGGGCCACCGACGCCGGCCTGCTGGCCGACCCGCCGCGCCAGGCCTCGCCCTTCATTCGCCGCGCCCTGGCCGGCACCACTACCTACGCCACCGTGCAGGTCAAACCCATGCTGATGATCGAAAAGCCCAAAGAGGGCGAGATGGTGGACGTCCTGGCCGCGCCGCAGCCGGTGCGCACCATCCCCATGCACTTCGCCACCCTGCGCCAGGCCACCCAGGGCGACTTCCGCATCGTCTTCGGCCAGGAGGACAGGACCCACTTCGCCATGGGCACGCCGCTGACCATGGACCTGCCCATCTGCCTGCACATGCCCCGCCTGATGGAACGCTCCAACGGCATCTTCGGCCAGTCGGGCACGGGCAAGTCCTTCCTGGCCCGACTGCTGCTCTGCGGCATCATTGACCGCAAGGTGGGCGTCAACCTCATCTTCGACATGCACGACGAATATGCCTTTGGCCGCCAATCGGAGGACGGCCAGTGGGTCAAAGGGCTGCGCCACCTCTTCGGTCCCCAGGTGCTCATCTACTCCCTGGATGAGCGGGCGGCCAGCCGTCCGGGGCGCAACGTGGACGTCGTGCTCAAGATCGGCCTCAACCAGATCGAGCCGGAAGATGTGCTGCTGCTGGCAGAAGAGCTGGACCTGACCCCCGCCTCGCGCACGGCGGTAGGCCTGCTGAGCGACGCCTACGGCCAGCGCTGGCTGCAAAGGCTTCTGGCCATGAGTGCCGAGGACATCGCCCTCTTCTGCCAGGAACACATGGCCCATCAGGGGGCTACGGAAGCGCTGCAGCGTAAACTGCGGGACGTGGAGCGCCGGCCTTATGTGGTGGAAGAGGCGCCCCTCGACGCCATTGACGAGATGGTGGCGGCGCTGGACAGGGGCAAGCATGTCATCCTCCATTTCGGAAGGTATGATCGGCCTCTCGACCACATGCTGGTGGCCAACATCGTCACCCGTCGCGTGCGCCAGCTTTACCAGGAGAAGGTGGCCCGCTACGAGCAGACACAGGACCCCAAAGACCGGCCGCGCAACCTGATGATCACCCTGGAGGAGGCGCACAAGTTCCTCAATCCCGCCGTCTCCCGCCAGACCATCTTCGGCCAGATCGCCCGCGAGCTGCGCAAGTATTATGTCACGCTGATGGTCATTGACCAGCGGCCCAGCGGCATTGACCCGGAGGTGATGTCGCAGTTGGGCACGCGAGTGACGGGCAAGCTGACGGAGGAGCGGGACATTGACGCCGTGCTGACCGGCGTGGCCAACCGGCAGGCCCTGCGCGGCATGCTGGAGAGCCTGGATACCCGCCAGCAGATTTTGATCATGGGCCACGCCGTGCCCATGCCCATCGTCCTGCGCACGCGGCCCTACGACGATGACTTCTATCGCGCGCTGGGCAAGGGGGAGGGAGAGCGCCTCGACGCCAAGCGTGCTGCGGATGAGCTATTCGGCAACTGGTAGAAGGGATGCGGACGAACACGGGTGGCCGCGGATTCTCACCAGAGGCGGAGCTGCCAGAACTGGCCGCTCCGCCTTCGCACATTCCACTGTAAGGTGAACTGGCCATAATTTGACACCACACCAGACTGTGCTATGATTGGATACAATAGCACCGATAGGAGGAGAAAACCATGAGATCACCGGTTGCCGTGCTCACCGATAGCTGCGCCAGCATCCCTGAGCGGCTGATCGAGCAGTTGAACATTGACATCGTGCCCTACTACGTCCACCGGGGCACGGAAGTCATCCGTGACCTGGTGGACATGACGCGCGACGAGTTCTTCCGCTGGCTGTCCACGGCCAAGGAGCTGCCCAAATCGGGCACCCCTGGCCCGGGCGAGTACCTGGAGGCCTTCCGCCGCCTGGCCGGGCGGGCGCGGGACATCGTCACCGTGTGCATGACCTCCAAAGGCAGCGGCGCCTACCAGGCGGCGATGGTGGCCAGGGAGATGGCGGCCAGCGAACTGCCAGAGCTGCGCATCGAGGTGGTGGACACGCTACAGGTGGCCATGTGCCATGGCTGGTCGGCCATCGAGGCGGCACGGGCAGCGCTGGCCGGGGCCAGCCTGGAGAAAGTGGCGGAGACCGCCCGCCAGGTAGCCCGCAAGTCCACCATGATCCAGACCGCCGACACGCTGCGCTACCTGTATATGGGCGGGCGTATCGGCCGCGCCGCCCACCTGGTGGGCACGCTCCTGAACATCAAACCGCTCATCGGCATGGAGGATGGGGTGATCACCCCCCTGGGCCAGGCCCGTAGCCGTCACCAGGCGTACAAGAAGATGGTGGACATCATGGCCGAGAAGGTCGGCCTGGGGGCGCGCATCAAGATCGGCTACGTGCACGCTGCGGCGCTGGAGGAAGCGGAGAAGCTGCGCAGCCTGGTGGAACCCAACTTCGACTGTGCGGAAAGCCTGATCGCCGAGCTGTCGCTGGCCCTGGGCGTGCACACCGGCCCCGGCACCGTGGGCGTTGGCTTCTTCCCCCTGTAGCGAAAGAGACCGCTATGCGGTTGATCAGCGCCATCGTCCTGGCCGGCGGGCAGAGCCAGCGCATGGGCACGGACAAAGCATTACTGGAGCTGGAGGGAAGACCGCTCATCGCTTGGGTGCTGGAACGGCTGCAGCAGTTGAGCGACGATCTCCTCATCGTGGCCAGGGATACGACGACTTACGCCCACCTGGGAGCGCGGCTGGTGACGGACGTCTACCCCCATCAGGGAGCCCTTGTCGGCCTGCACGCCGGCCTGCAGGCCGCACGCCACCCCCTGGCCCTGGCTGTGGCCTGCGACATGCCCTTCCTCGACCTGCACCTGTTGCGCTACATGGTCGTGGTGGGAAAAGGACACGACGCCGTGATCCCCCGCATTGGCGGCTACCCGGAGCCTCTCCATGCCCTCTATCGGGTCAGGCGTTGCCTGCCGGCCATCGAGCGGGCCCTCGACAGCGGCCAGTTCAAGATGACCAGCTTCCTGCCCGGCGTGCGCGTGCGCTACGTGGAGGAACAGGAGATAGACCTCTTCGACCCGGAACGCCTTTCCTTTTTTAACGTCAACACTCCAGAGGATTGGCAGCGAGGGCAGAAGCTGGCGCGCCGCCTCCGTGGCCAGCAGAGGCCGCCTCAGGGGAGGCAGACGTGAGCTCAGGCTTCTTCGACAAGGTCTATCGGCTGGTACGCCTTATCCCACCCGGCAAGGTGGCCACCTACGGCCAGATCGCGGCCCTGCTCGGTCACCCGCGGGCCGCACGCACCGTGGGCTGGGCCCTGCATTCCCTGTCCGACGAAGAGGCCCGCGTCGTGCCCTGGCAGCGGGTGATCGGCGCCGGCGGCCGCATCACCACCTCCTGCGAGACGCATAGCGCCCAATTGCAGCGGCAGTTGCTGGAAGAGGAAGGCGTCCAGTTCGGTCAGGAAGGCGATATTGACCTGGCCCGCTTCCAATGGCGAGGGCCAGAGTGGAACGAGTTGGATGCACTCCTGCGAGCAGAGATGTGATACAGGGACGAAAGACGAAGGGCGAAGGTCAATTCATCCTTCGTCTTTCGTCATTCGTCTGACCATTTGTTCAGTGTAAGAGCACATGCTTCAGGTACTAACCACCTTCAAGGAGTGACTTCATGAGTGAAATCACCGTGGCCCTGGTGCAGATGGCACCGCAGTTGGCGCAGCCGGAAGAGAACCTGCGCCGCATGTCCGATGTCATCGAACGTATCTGCCAGGAACAGCCTGTGGACCTCATCGTCTTTCCGGAGCTGGCCACCTCCGGCTACGAGTGCGGCCTGCGCTTCACGGACATGGCCGAGAAGCTGCCCGGCCACACGGTCAGCTTGCTGGCCAAGGATGCCGCCGACTTCAACGTGCACCTGGCTTTCGGCATGGTGGTCAAGGAGCGGGTGGAGAGCATCCTCTACGATGCCGCTGTGCTCATCGGCCCCGACGGCGAGTTGCTGGGCGACTACCGCAAGGTGCACCTCAAAGGAGAAGAGCGGCTGGCCTTCCGCGCCGGTTACCGCTTCCCCGTCTTCGAGACCGCTTTCGGCCAGGTGGGCTTGCTCATCGGCTGGGACCTGGCCTTCCCTGAGGCCGCCCGTGCCCTGACGCTGGAAGGCGCCCAGCTCATCTGTTGCCTGGCCAACTGGGAACAGGAGCAACTGGAGGAGTGGCGGGCCTACTGCATCGCCCGCGCCTGTGAGAACTCCGTCTTCCTCGCCGCCGCCAACCGCATCGGCGAAGAGCCAGGCTACACCTTTGGCGGCGAGTCGATGATCGTTGGTCCCAAGGGCAGCCTGTACACCCTTCTGGACGAAGCGATCGAAGGGTACGCCGTGGCCAGGATAGACCTGGACGACGTGCGGCGCACCCGTGAGGAGCGGCAACTCATCCAGTGCCGCCAGCCGCAGGCCTATCGGGCGGTGGTCAGGAAGTACTGAGGGGCAAGAGGCAAGAGGCAGACGGATTCGTCTTTCGTCCTTCGTCAGTGACCAGGCCGTGGTTCGGCCGGGTTAAAAAGCCTTGCCTTCGAGGGCAGGTGCATGCAGATTCCTGAAGACTGGCAGCAGGCTGCCGATGAGATCATCGCCTCGTCCCAGCGGCGACGGGTGATCATGGTCGTCGGCGCGCCGGACGTGGGCAAAAGCAGCTTCTGCGCCTATCTGGCTTCACGCCTGCAAGAGACGGGGGTGCGCACCGGCGTGGTGGATGCGGACATCGGCCAGGCCAGCATCGGTCCACCCACGGTCATCGGCGCCGGCTTTGTCACCCAGCCCATCGGCGACCTGTCGCAGGTTGGCCTGGCCGCCGGTTACTTCGTGGGCAGCATCACCCCCACCCACCACCTGCTGCCTTGCGTGGTGGGCACACGCAAGATGACGGAGCGCCTGCTGGCCCTGCAGGCCGTGGCCGTGGTCGTGGACACCACCGGCCTGGTGCTGGGCGACATGGGCCGGGAACTGAAGCAGCGAGAGTTCGAACTGCTCACCCCCACGCACACGGTGGTCATCCAGAAGGGACAGGAGATCGCCCACCTGGTGAAGCAATGGCGGCCTGTCCGCTGGACGAGGGTGTTCGAGCTCAGGGCGGCGTCGGCAGCCCGTCAGCGCTCGCGAGAGGAGCGACGTCAGTACCGCATGGAGCGCTTCCGGGAGTACTTCCTGAACGCCCGCGAGCTGACCGTGAGCCTGGACGATGTGGTGCTGAGCAACACCTGGCTGTACCAGGGCCGGCGGCTGTCGGAAGAATGCGCCTGGCTGGCTGACCTCCTGGGCTGCCCGGTGCTGCACGGCGAACGGTTGGGGGATCGCGTCTTGCTGGTCACAGCCGAACCGCCGTACCGTTCGGACGTGGCCTTGGTCCGCCAGATGCTGGGGACGGAAATCGTCTCCATCCTGCCCGCCGGGCGCTTCAGCCATCTGCTGGTGGGCCTGTTGGACGACGGCGACGAATGGCTCTCGCTGGGGCTCATCCGCTATGTGGATTTTGAGGGCCAGCAACTGCGACTGCTGGCTCCGCCTCTGCACTCCCGTCGTCCGTGCAAGGTTGTCTTCGGCAGTTTGAGGGTGCGGCCCGACGGCAGCGAGATCGGCTGGGCCGATCTGGATACGTTTTCGTGATGCGTGAGGGGTGACAGGTGATTCACGCAGCATGGATCACGCATCATGAGGCCACAGTTCCCAAGAATGGCACCTGTCACGCTCTAACATCATTCCGAAGGAGCTATTCTCATGCGAGTCATTGATCTGCGCAGCGATACCATCACCCGGCCCACGCCGGCCATGCGCGAGGCGATGGCCAGGGCCGAGGTGGGCGATGACGTCTTCGGCGAGGATCCCACGGTCAACCGTCTGCAGGCCATGGCCGCCGAGCGGCTGGGCAAGGAGGCGGCGCTCTTCGTGGCCAGCGGCACCATGGGCAATCTCGTCTGCCTGCTCTCCCATTGCGGCCGTGGCGATGAGATGATCGTCGGCGATCAGGCCCACACCTACATCTATGAGCAGGGCGGCTCGGCCGCCCTGGGCGGCATCCATCCCCGGCCTCTGCCCAACCAGCCGGATGGCACCATTCGCCTGCAGGACATCGAAGCTGCCATCCGGGCCGACAACGAGCACTTTCCCCGCACGCGGCTCATCTGCCTGGAGAACACGCACAACCGCTGCGGCGGCGCGGTGCTCACGCCGGAATACATGCAGGCGGTGGGGGAACTGGCGCGGCGGCATGGGCTGGCGGTGCATCTGGATGGGGCGCGCATCTTCAACGCCGCAGTGGCCTTGGGTGTGGATGTGAAAGAGCTCGCCACCGACGCCGATTCGGTGACCTTTTGTCTTTCCAAGGGGCTGGCCGCGCCGGTGGGCTCGCTGGTCTGCGGCAGTCGGGAGTTCATCGCCAAAGCGCGGCGGGCGCGCAAGGTGGTCGGCGGCGGCTGGCGGCAGGCCGGGGTCATCGCTGCTGCGGGCATCGTGGCCCTGGAGCAGATGGTGGAGCGGCTGGCGGAAGATCACGCCAATGCCCGGCGGCTGGCGGAGGGATTGGCGGCATTGCCGGGCATCGTGCTCGACCTGGCGCGGGTGCAGACGGACATCGTCATCTTCGAGCTGCAGCGGGAGGACATGACGCCGGAAGAGCTGGCCAGGCGGCTGTGGGAGAGGGGTGTATGGCTCCTCACCATCGGCGGACGCCGTTTGCGGGCGGTGACCAACTACCATGTGACGGCGGAGGACGTTGAGCGGGCGTTGGAGATATTTGCCGAGGTGTTGGCCTGATTGTCGGGTGGGTTGTGATTTGACGAAAGCATTGGCCTGTGGTATATTATGTGTGGCAAAACTGGGGGCGTAGTGTAGCGGTCAACATGCCGGCCTGTCAAGCCGGAGATCGCGGGTTCGAATCCCGTCGCTCCCGCTGTAAAACCCGTTTCTTCCCAGGCGTTCTTTTCTTGAGGTATACTCTGATGTGAGTTATCTGCTACACAAGGTACATACGGCATCCGCGATGACGGGAACCGGATCATGTGCCTGAGGGGTTCGTCCATGTTGACAGCGCTTGAGATCGAACGGAAATTGCAAACCGTGTTTGACGAGCGGCAGGCCCGCATACTGGCCGAGGTGGTGATAGATGCCTATACCGACCTGGTCAAAACCAGTGACTTCAACGAACTCAAGGGCATCGTCAAAGAGCTGGCCGAGCAGCAAAAGGCCCTGGCCGAGCAGCAAAAGGCCCTGGCCGAGGCCCAGAGGCGGACCGAACAGCGGGTTGAGGAATTGGCGGTCGCGCTCCGACAACTGACTGAGGAACACATCGAAACGCGGCGACAGGTTGGGGGGCTGGCGACAACCGTTGGCTACCGGCTGGAAGACGAGGCTTTCAAAGCATTGCCTGCTTTGTTGCAGCGGGACTTCGGCATCATCGTCCAGGGCCGCCTGCGTCGCCGCTTCGTTACCGACAATCGGGGTCAACCCCTGGAGGTCAACATCATTGGGGATGCGCTGCGGGATGGCCAGGCCGTGGTCATCGTTGGGGAGAGCAAGAGCCAGTTGTCGAAGAATAGGGTGGACGAGTTCGTCCAAAAGAAACTCAAGCGACTGGAGGGGGTCTTCGAGGCGCAGATGTTCCCGGTCCTGGTGACGTATATGATCAGCGAGCCGGACGTAGAAGAGTACACGAAAGCTCAGGGAATTGCGCTGTACTACTCCTTTGATTTCTGACCCAGCCCTCCCCCTGCGGAGGAAAAGGGGAACGATTGCCCAAAAGTACAGTCTCTGCCCAACAGAGACTGTACTTTTTTGTTCCCCCAGGCCGCACCTTCGGACAGAGACAACGCGGCAAATTACGGCCTTGCCATTGTTGGCTGGGACACAACTGCCTACACCCCAAGCTCTCTCAGGATCATGCGATGAGAATCGGATAGCGACCGAACTTAAGACCCGTCTCAATCATCGCCCGGTAGTTCTCGATCTTGGCCCAGGCAGGCACCGAGTTGTCAGTCGCCGCCGAAAAGACGCACCTGCAAGTCGTAGCGGTCGCCTCGCCAGAGCGAATGCAGATGCTCCACGGGCGTGTCGTTCTGGTCATAGCTTGTACGCTCGATGACGAAGACCGGGTCCCCCTCCGCAATCTCCAAAAGCTCCGCCTCCTCCAGGGTAACTCCTCGCGTGCGGATCACCTGGTCAGCGGTCTTGAGTTCAATGCCGTAGCCGTTCTTCAAGGCATAATAGAGCGAACTGGTCAGGTCATATGTGCCCAGGCCAGGGGTCATGTGACAGGGGATGTAGGCCCACTGCAGGCTGATCGCCTCGCCGTTGGCCAGGCGGAGGCGGTATATCTCCCATACCTGGTCATCGGCTGAGAGGCGGAGCTCACGCTGAACGTGAGGGCGAGGAATCAGACACCCCACACTGAGGACCCGGGTGCTTGGGGTCCAGCCGCGGGCTTTCATGTCTTCTGTGGTGGAACAGAGCCGCGTCAGGTCGAGTTGCACACGCCGCCGGCGCAGGAAGGTCCCCCGTCCTCTTTCGCGATAGATCAGCCCTTCTCGCTCCAGGACCTGCAAGGCATGGCGCACCGTCCCCCGTGTGACGTCGTAGACCTCACACAGTTCGGCTTCCGAAGGGAGGACGATCTCGCCCTGTTCGGAATCCACCCCCGCATCCTCGATCATCTCACGCAGGATTTGGGCGATCTGGTAATAATAGGGGATGGGCACATCCTTGTTGATCTTTCGCGTGGCCAAGCGGGTGTCAAGCATGACATCACCTGTATGCCTGTATAGACGTGTAAACAAGTAATCAAGCCTGCCGCACAGCTATTATAGCATATCCCCTCAGATTTGTCAAAGTCGCCCCAGGAGCTTTATTCACCGTGATTTGTGCGCCTTTAGAGGCCTGAGCCCCCGCCGAAAACCCGCCTATGACGGGCTTGACAAAGGATACCATCTATGCTATCATATAGTTGTTCACTTGTATGAACAGGTGATCATGTTGCAAGGATGAGGCCTCTTGCGACAATCATGGAGTTCCGCCCCTGCGGCGTGGCGATCTTCCAAACAAGGAGAGGACAACTATGAAACAGCTTTTCGATCCCCATATGTTCAACTACACCTGGGAAAGCCTCGACCACGACCAGTACGTCGTAGCCACCTACTACATCGAAGATGTGGTGGAGGACAGCGACTTCATTGACCACTTCGGCCAGGTGCAGCGGCTGGCCCTGGAAGGCTCCACCGCCACCTGGGTGGAGGTGAGCGAGGAGACCCCCGAGCTTCGTGAACGCCTCACCAGCAAGGTGCTGGGGTACTTCGAAGTTCCAGCACCCAAAGGGAGCAAGAAGGCCGTCATCCAGTTGGGCTTTCCCATCGGGGCCTGGGATGTCAACGTCAACGTCCCGATGATGCTGCTGTCCATTTCCGGAAACTGCTTCGCCTTCCCCACCCACATGCGCCTGTTGGATCTTTACATCCCCAAGAAGGTCGCCGATGAGTTCCAGGGGCCCAAGTTCGGCATCAAAGGCATCCGCGAGATGCTGGGGGTGCATGATCGCCCGCTGGTCTTGCAGATCATCAAGCCCAAGATGGGCATGACGCCCGCAGAGACGGCCAACCAGGTCTACCAGAGCGCACTGGGCGGCGCCGACCTGGTCAAAGACGACGAAATGTGCAGCGAGCTCTCCAACTGCCCCTTCGACGCCCGCCTGGAGGCCGTGCTGAAGGCGCTGGAGCGGGCGGAGAAGGAGACAGGGCAGAAGACCCTGTACATGGTCAGTATCACGGACGAAGTAGACCGCATCAACGAGAAGGCCCGCCGGGCGGTGCGCAACGGGGCCACGGGCCTCCTGTTGGCCTATTCCGCCGGCCCTTCCGCGCTACGTGTGCTGGCCGAAGACCCGCAATGCCAGGCCCCCATCCTGCTCCACGTCTCGCACATGCTGGCCTTGCTGCCCCGGATCAGCTTCCCGGTGCTTTCCAAAATCTGCCGCCTCTGTGGAGCCGACATGATGCTTTCGCCTTCCATCTGGTCGAGCATCCCGGTGGTCTCCCCGGAGGAGTGCTACCGCAACGCCCAGGTCATGCTGGCTCCCTTCTACCACATCAAACAGACCTGGCCGATGCCGGCGGCGGGCATGTATCCGGGCCTGGTGCCCGTGCTGCTGGAAGAGTACGGCACAGATATCATCATCCCGGCAGGGGGCGGCATGTTGGGGCACCCCATGGGCTACACGGCAGGGGCGAGAGCCTGGCGGCAGGCCATTGATGCGGCCATGGCCGGCATCCCGCTGCCGGAAGCGGCCAAAGAGAAGGCGGAACTGCGCGTCGCCCTGGAGACGTGGGGCCTGCGCCGGCGGCCCGTCACCCGCTGGGGCTATTTCGGAAAGGAGTTCCATCCCGCTTTCGCGGCGAAGAACATCTAGCGACGGAGGAGAAGCATCGAATGACGCAAGCTGACACGAGCCTCTCGCCCGGCACTGAGGCCGCAGAACTGCCCGACCCTGAGCGGCTGCTGCACATGTATCGCACGATGGTCCTGATCCGGCGGCACGAGGAGCGGGTCAACGAGCTCTACCTGCAGGGCAAAATACCCTCCACGCTGCACCTGTATATCGGGCAGGAGGCGGTGGCCACGGGGGTCTGTGCCAACCTGCGCCCGGACGACACCGTGCTGAGCACCCACCGCCCACACGGGCACGCCCTGGCCAAGGGGATGGAACCGCGCAAACTGATCGCCGAGCTCTTCGCCAGGGCCACCGGCTGCTGCCGGGCCAAGGGCGGCTCCATGCACGTGGGCGACGTGAGCGTGGGCATGTTGCCGGCCATCGCCATCGTGGGCGCTAACGTGCCCATCGCCGCCGGGGTGGCTCTGGCCGCCAAGATGCAGAAGACGGACAGGGTCGCCGTCTGCTTCTTCGGCGACGGCGCGGCCAATGAGGGGGCCTGGCACGAAGGGCTTAACGTCGCCGCCATCTGGGACCTGCCGGTCATCTTCGTCTGCGAGAACAACCTCTACGCCGCCTCCACCCCCGTCTCGCTGGCCTTCAAGATCGAGAACATCGCCGACCGCGCCGCCGGCTATGGGATGCCGGGGGTCGTGGTGGATGGCAACGACGTTCTGGCCGTCTACCGGGCCAGCCGGCAGGCCATCGAGCGGGCGCGGCGGGGGGGCGGCCCCACCCTCATCGAGTGCAAGACCTACCGGCTGTGCGGCCATTCCCGCTCCGACCCTCGCACCTACCGTTCGCGGGAAGAGGAAGCGGAGTGGCAGAAGCGGGACCCCATCCCTCGCTTCCGCCAGTGGCTGCTGGCGGAGCAGAGGTTCACCGCCGAGCAGTTGGACAAGGTGGATCAGGAAGTGGAGGAGACCATTGAAGAAGCCATCGCCATAGCCTCCTCCAGCCCCGAGCCCCAGGTGGCAGAGCTTTACACGGGTGTTTTCAAGGACCTGTCCTGAGCATAAGCGAAGGAGTGAGCCATGGCCAGGATGAGCATTGCCGAGGCCCTGCGGCAGGCCATTCGGGAAGAGATGCGCCGCGATGAACGGGTCTTCTGCATCGGCGAGGACATCGGCATTGAAGGCGGCTTCGGCGGCGCGTTCACGGTGACATTGGGGTTGTCGGACGAATTCGGGCACGAGCGCATTCTGGATACCCCGGTTTCGGAAACGGCCATCGCCGGCGTGGCCATCGGCGCAGCCCTGGCCGGCATGCGGCCCATCGCCGACGTGCAGTATGGCGATTTCCTCTTCTGCATGATGGACCAACTGGCCAACCAGGCCGCCAAACTGCGCTACATGTCCGGCGGCCAGGTCTCCGTCCCTCTGGTCATGCGCGCGCCGGTAGGGGCGACGGCGCGGGGCGCCCAACACGCCCAGAGCCTGGAAGCCTTTTTCTGCCACATCCCCGGCCTCAAAGTCGTCGCCCCGGCCACCGCCTACGATGCCAAGGGGTTGCTCAAGAGCGCCGTGCGCGACGACAACCCGGTCATCGTCTTCGAGCACAAGCTGCTTTACGGCTCCAAGGGCCCCCGCTCCGAACGAGGGGCTCTCAGCCCCATCGGGGAGGTGCCCGAGGAAGAGTACCTGGTGCCCATCGGCCAGGGCATTGTGCGCCGCGAGGGCAAAGACGTCACCATCGTGGCCAAGCTGCTGATGATGTACCGCGCCCTGGCCGCAGCGGATATCCTGGCCGAGCAGGGGATCGAGGCCGAGGTGATTGATCCGCGCACCCTGGTGCCGCTGGACAAGGAGCTGATCCTGGCTTCCGTGCGCAAGACGGGGCGGCTGGTCATCGCCGAGGAGGACAACCTGACCGGCGGCTGGGCGGCGGAGATCGCCGCCATCGTGGCCGACGAGGCCTTCATCTGGCTGGATGCGCCCATCAAGCGGGTGTCGGCGCCGGACGTGCCGCCGCCTTTCGCCCCGCTGCTGGAGCGCGAGTACGTGCCCAACGAGGAGAAGATCGTGGCCGCCGTGCTGTCGTTGTTCTGAGCGTAAGCGAAGGGCTTGTGCTGAGCGCAAGCGAAGGAACTGGGAGAAGCGCTATGGCTGTGGATATCATCGTGCCGCCGCTGAGCCAGACCATGGACAGTGTGCTCCTGGTGGAATGGCTGAAGGCTGTGGGAGACGAGGTGGTCAAGGGCGAGCCGCTGTTCGTCATCGAGACGGACAAGGCTCATCTGGAGATCGAGGCGCCGGCCAGCGGTATCCTGCAAGAGGTGCTCGCCCAAGCGGGGAGCGAGGTCGCCGTGCGCTCAACCATCGGCGTGATCGCCTCAGCGGACGAGGCCAGGCCGGTAAGCCCGCGCCCTGAGCCGGCTCCGGAAGCGGCCCGGCCGGCGAGCAGGGCGGCAACGGCTGCTCGCCATCCGGCCGCCACAGGTCCCGGCGGACAACTGCTGCCAGCAGAGCGCCAGCAGCGCATCTTCGCCAGCCCTCGGGCACGGCGACTGGCGCAGCAGGAAGGCGTCCCTCTGGACGAGGTGCAGGCGACCGGCCCCCAGCAGATGATCGTCGAGCGGGACATCCGGGCCTATCTGGCGCAGCGGAAGGCCGTCCCCAAGGCCACGCCTGTAGCCCGCCGTGTGGCCGAGGCGGCGGGGCTCGATCTGGCCACCCTGGCTCCACTTCCCGCCGCACGCATCACCCGCGCCGATGTGGAGGCCGCCTTGGCGGCGCGAGAAGCCGCGGCCCCGGCAGGGGTGCAGTGGGTTGACCTGTCGCCGACCCGCCGCACGATCGCCTGCCGCATGGCCGAAAGCCAGCAGGCCGCCGCAGAAGTCACCCTGACTCGCCAGGCGGATGCCACGGAGTTGGTGCGCTTGCGAGAACAAATCCTGGCCGAATTGTCGGAGGAAGACACGCGGCCGACCTACACCGACTTCCTTGTCCTCATCGTCGCCCGGCAACTGAAGCGCCACCCCCACCTGAATGCCATCACCGACGGCGAACGTATCGGGCTGAGCGAGGAGGTGCACGTGGCGGTGGCCGTGGACACCGAACGGGGGCTGATGGCTCCCGTGTTGCGCAACGCCGACAAGAAAGGCCTGCTGCAACTGGCCCGGGAGCGGGCAGAGCTGGTCAGGCGGGCCCTCGATGGCATCATCACGCCGGAAGAGCTCAGCGGGGGAACCTTCACCATCACCAACCTGGGCAGCCTGGGCGTGGATGCTTTCACGCCCATCATCAACCCACCGCAGGCGGCCATCCTGGGCGTGGGCCGCATCTGCCCCGCGCCGGCAGTGCACGAGGGCCAGCTCTGCATACGGCAGTTGATGCACCTCTCGCTGACCTTCGACCACCGCGTCGTGGACGGCGCTCCCGCCGCCCGTTTCCTGGGAGACGTCGTTCAGTGGATCGAGAAGCCCCACCTGATCTGGCTGTAGCTTCTTGGGAAGGATGCCAAGGCCATGATTGTGGATAGTCACATGCATCTGGGGATGTCCGCCGTCACTCCATGTGTGGATCCCTCGATTGAGGCGGTGCTGGCCCAGATGGATCACCTGGGCATTGATGTGTCCATCTCTGTAGGAGGTTCATCCCAGATATTCGGACGCCCCGAAGCAGGCTTTGAGACAGCGCTGGAGGCATACCGCCTGTCTGGAGGGCGAATCCTGAGCTGTGCGTATTTCAACCCTCACTATGCCGAGGAAGATGTGGAGCGGGCGAGACGCCAACTGGAACATGAAGCCTTCGTCGGCATCAAGATCGTGGGCTCGCTGACGGAATGTTACGCCGACGACGAACGTTGGCATCCTGCCTGGCGCCTGGCCTCGGAATGGGGTGTGCCGCTGGTGGTGCATTCCTGGTGGGTGTCCGATTACAATCCGCGTCAGCGCTACCATACGCCAGACCAGTTTGAGCGCTACGTCCGGGCCTATCCTGAGGTCAACATGATCCTGGGCCATGCCGGGGGACGCTATGAGGGGCATCGGGCGGCGGCGAAACTGGCCCGCAGCTATCCGAACGTGTACATGGATCTGTCGGGAGATAGCTACTCCTTCGGCCTGGTGGAGTGGCTCGTCGAACAAGCGGGGGCGGACCGTATCCTGTTTGGCAGCGATCTCTTCATGATAGACGCCCGCACCGTGATGGGCCGTGTATTGGACGCCGACATCTCGCTGGAAGCGAAGAGGCTGATCCTCGGCGAGAACGCGGTGCGTCTGTTCAGGTTGATGTAGGGCAAATCCCCAGATTTGCCCTACATTTTCGGAGGGAGACATGATGAGCGAGAAGTATGTGTCACCGGATGCCCAGGCCCGTGTGGAGCGCCTGGTGGCTGAATACCGTGAGCAGAAAAAAGCGCTGAGGTTCCTGGACAGCAATCTCTGGGTAGGCAGACCCATGCAACCGGGGTTCTGCCTCAGATGGGACCTCGAGGCCTTGCTGGGTTACATGGACCGCTATGCCATAGAAGGCGGCATCGTGACCCACAGCGCAGCGGCCATGGAGGACCCTTACGCAACGAACGAGGAACTGCTCGATTGGATCGCCGACCAGGAGCGGTTGTGGGGCGGTCTGGTGGTCACCTCCGAGCTCCCACCCGGATACAGCACCTGGGGGGACTATCTCGACCGGGCAATCTCCAGAAAGGCACGCCTGGTGCGACTCTTTCCAGCATCGCATCGCTTTTCGCTAGAACGCTGGTGCAGCGGCGCTCTGCTGGACGCGCTGCACGAGCGGCGCATGTTGCTCGCCGTCTGGCACATCGAGACGGGATGGAATGCGATCAAGATGCTTTGTGATACCTATCCGGATCTTCCCATCCTGGTCGAGGGAAGGCCACAGAAGATCGTCTACCACAATCGTTTCTTCTACCCCCTCCTGGAACGATATCCGAACCTGCACCTGGAGCTGCACAACCTGAACGTGTATCTGGGCATCGAGGACATGGTCGGGCGGTTCGGCGCTGAACATCTGGTCTTTGGTTCCTGCCTGCCCTTCAACGATCCCAACACCGCGCAGATGATGGTGACGGCAGCGCGCATCGGTGACTCGGCCAAGAGGCAGATCGCCCACGGCAACCTTCAGAATCTGCTGGACGGGGTAATGGTGCCATGATCGTTGACAGCCACATCCATTTGGGCATGGGCGTATCCGCTCCCTGCGTCGACTCATCCGTCGAGGCCGTGCTGTCCCTTATGGACTACTTGAACGTTGATCTCTCGATCTCCACAGGTTTTCCTCTGATGTTTGGGCGTATGGACGAGGGATACGACAAGGCCGTGGCTGCCTACCAAAGCTCAGGAGGACGGATCCTGAGTTGCGCCTTCTACAACCCACACTACCCCCAGGAGGACCTGGAGTGGGTCAGGCGCTGTCTCGATCACGAGGCCTTCGTGGGCATCAAGATCCATCCACCGCTGGTGGAATGTTACGGCCACGACGAGCGCTGGGAGCCCATCTGGCGGCTGGCATCCGAGCTGGGCGTACCCATCGTCACCCATTCATGGTGGGTCTCCGATTACAATCCCGTCCAGCGCTATGCAACGCCCGACCAGTTCGAGGGGTACGTGCGGGCTTTCCCAGACGTGAACCTGATCCTGGGACACGCCGGCGGGCGCTACGAGGGACACCGCGCCGCAGCCAGGCTGGCCCGCAGCTATCCGAACGTGTACATGGACTTATCAGGAGACAGCTATTCCTTCGGGCTCGTGGAATGGCTCGTCGGGCAGGTGGGTGCAGAGCGGATACTGTTCGGCAGCGATCTCACCATGATAGATGGGCGCACCACGATGGGACGGGTGCTCGACGCGGACGTCTCGGCCGCGGCGAAAGCGCTCATCCTGGGGGAGAACGCGGGTCGCGTGTTTGGCCTGGAGCATTGAACCGGGCTTGCCGGTCACTCATGGCTGGAGGAGGTCGAGGTAACATGAGCGGAGCTTGCCGGTACGTGGCCTTGGATCTCGGGGCGGAGAGCGGCCGGGCTGTGGTTGGGCATCTTGCTGGCGACAGAATTGAGCTTGAGGTTATCCACCGTTTTGCCAATGGCCCGGTGAGGGTGCGAGACAGCCTGTACTGGGACATCTTGTACCTCTGGCGCGAGGCCAAGGCAGCCCTCCAGCATTGCGCAGCGACCTTCCCGGCGGTCAGCTCCATAGGGGTTGACGCCTGGGCCCAGGATTTCGGTCTGCTGGGGGCAGATGAGGTCCTCCTAGGCAATCCCTATCACTATCGCGACCGCCGCACTGACGGAATGGTCGAAGAAGCGCTCAGGCATGTAACGCCCGAGGAGGTCTATCACACAACGGGCAATCCGCTGAAGTTCCAGATCACCACCCTCTGCCAGCTCCTGTCCATGGTGAAGGCAAACTCGCCTGCCCTGCGGGTGGCTCAGACCCTACTCACCATACCTGACCTGTTCAACTTCTGGCTGAGCGGCCGGAAAGTGTGCGAAGCGACCCATGTGATCAACACCCAGTGCTACAACCCCGTGGCCAGAACCTGGGCCAGCAACGTGTTGGGCAAGCTCTCCATTCCCCAGCACATCTTTCCTGAGGTGGTGCTGGCGGGGACCGTGCTGGGGAACCTGCTGCCTTCGGTGGCCCAGGAGACGGGGCTGGCCGAAGTCCCCGTTGTGACGCCAGCCTGCCACGATAGCGCGGCGGCCGTCGTGGCCGTGCCTGCACAGGCAAAGGACTACCTCTTTATATCCTGTGGTACGTGGACGGTCCTGGGCACGGAGATCGAGGAACCCTACATCCGGCCAGAGGGGCCTCCCGAGGGGCTTTGGAATGAAGGAGGCGCGCGGGACAACATCCGTTTCACCTGCAACATCACGGGCCTGTGGATCGTGCAGGAGTGTCGTCGCCAATGGGCGGCGGAAGGCGAAACGCATTCCTACGACGAAATCACCCAGATGGCTGCCCAGGGGCAGCCACTGGCCTCATTCATTGATCCCAACGACCCACGGTTCATGGCTGTGGGGGACATGCCGGCCCGCGTGCAGGCTTTCTGCCAGGAGACAGGCCAGCCGGTGCCGGAGAGCAAGCCGGACATCCTGCGTTGCATCCTGGAAAGTCTGGCTCTCAAGTACCGCCAGGGAAAGGAAGCCATCGAGGCCGCCCTCGGGCGGCAGATGATCGCAGTCCACATGGTGGGCGGCGGGATCCAGAACAGCCTCCTGTGCCAGTTCACGGCCAATGCCATGCGCTTGCCGGTCCTGGCCGGCCCGGTGGAGGCGACGGCCCTGGGAAACGTCATCATGCAGGCCGTAGGGTTGGGCCATCTCGCATCGGTGGAGGAAGGCCGTGAACTGGTCAGAAGATCGGTCCCCATCCAGACCTACGAGCCTGAACTTCCCAGGGCTGAGGCATGGGAGGAGGCCTACGGCCGTTTCTTGAGCATCAGTTAGGCCTGCTCGCATTCATTGTCCCCGACGCGCCGAGGCCCCAGTCACCGGACTGGGGCCTCGCGTTTTCAGTTTCGGCTTCATCGGCTGACCGCCTCGGCCTTCACCCGCTTGCGGAAGCTCAGCCTGTCGCCTTCCACATCGGCGACGATGGTGTCGCCTTCGCCGAATTCGCCGCTCAGCAGGGCCAGCGCCAGCGGGTCCTGCAAGTGCCGCTGGATGGCCCGCTTGAGCGGACGAGCGCCGTACACCGGATCGTAGCCGGCATCGGCCAGGAAGCGGCGCGCCCCGTCGGTCAGCTCCAGCGTCAACCGGCGCTCCGCCAGCAACCCGCGCAGCCGCCGCAACTGGATCTCCACGATCTGCTCCAGATGCTCCCGCGTCAGGCTGTGGAAGACGACGATCTCGTCCACGCGGTTGAGAAACTCCGGGCGAAACTGCGCCCGCAAGGCCATCATCACCCGCTTCCGGATTTCCTCGTCGCTCAACCCCCGCTCGTTGAGGTACTGGCTGCCCACGTTGGAGGTCATGATGATGATGGTGTTCTTGAAGTCCACCGTGCGCCCGTGGCCGTCGGTGAGGCGGCCATCGTCCAGCAGTTGCAGGAGCGTGTTGAACACCTCCGGATGGGCCTTCTCGATCTCGTCGAAGAGCACCACGGAGTAGGGCTTGCGCCGCACCGCTTCCGTGAGCTGTCCCCCTTCCTCGTAGCCGACGTAGCCCGGCGGCGCGCCGATGAGCCGGCTCACCGTGTGCCGCTCCTGGTACTCACTCATGTCAATGCGGGTCATGGCCTGCTCGTCGTCGAAGAGGAACTCAGCCAAAGCCCGCGCCAGTTCCGTCTTGCCCACACCGGTCGGCCCCAGGAAGATGAAGCTGCCGATGGGCCGGTTGGGGTCCTGCAGACCGGAGCGCGCCCGGCGCACGGCGTTGGCCACCGCCGTCACCGCCTCGTCCTGCCCCACGATGCGCTGGTGCAGCCGCTCCTCCATGTGCAGCAGCTTCTCCATCTCGCCTTCCAGCAGCCGGGACACCGGGATGCCCGTCCAGGAGGCCACGACCTCGGCGATGTCCTCGGCGGACACCTCCTCCTTGAGCAGCATGCCGCGGCTGCCCATCTCCTGCAGCTCTGCCTCCACACGGGCCAACTCCTGCTCCAGTTCCCGCAGTTTGCCGTACTGCAACTGCGAGGCGCGGGCGTAGTCCGCCTGCCGTTGCGCCCGCTCGATCTCCTGCCGCGTGGCCTCGATCTCCTCCTTGAGCCGGGCGTTGCGGGCGATGATCTGCCGTTCGGCCTGTAAGCGGGCCTCCAGGCTCCGCTGCTGCTCCTGCAAATCGGCCAACTGCTTCTCCAGCGCCGCCAGCCGCTCCTGGCTGGCCTTGTCCTTTTCCTTCTTCAACGCCTCCCGCTCGATCTCCAGTTGCATCACCTGGCGCTTGATCTCGTCCAGTTCGGCGGGGTCGGAGGTGATCTCCATGCGCAGCCGGCTGGCTGCCTCGTCAATCAGGTCAATGGCCTTGTCGGGCAGGAAGCGGTCGGAGATGTAACGATGGCTCAGCGTGGCCGCGGCGATGACGGCGGCGTCGGTGATGCGCACGTTGTGGTGCACCTCGTAGCGCTCCTTGAGGCCGCGCAGGATGCTGATGGTGTCCTCCACGCTGGGCTCATCAATGAGCACCGGCTGGAAGCGGCGCTCCAGGGCGGCATCCTTCTCGATGTGCTGGCGATACTCGTCCAGCGTGGTGGCGCCGATGGCGTGCAATTCGCCGCGCGCCAGCATCGGCTTGAGCATGTTGGAGGCGTCCATCGGCGCCCCCTCGGCGCGGCCGGCGCCCACCACGGTGTGCAGTTCGTCAATGAACAGGATGATCTGCCCCTCGCTCTCGGTGATCTCTTTGAGCACGGCCTTGAGCCGCTCCTCGAACTCGCCGCGGAACTTCGTTCCGGCCACCAGCGCCCCCATGTCCAGTTGCACGACCCGTTTGTCTTTGAGCCCTTCAGGCACGTCGCCGCGCACGATGCGCTGGGCCAGCCCCTCGACGATGGCCGTCTTGCCCACGCCTGGATCGCCGATGAGCACAGGGTTGTTCTTGGTGCGCCGGCTGAGGATCTGGATGACGCGGCGGATCTCCTCGTCCCGCCCGATGACCGGGTCCAGCTTGCCGCGGCGGGCGAGTTGGGTCAGGTCGCGGCCGTATTTCTCCAGCGCCTGATAGGTGGCCTCCGGCGTGGGCGTGGTGACCCGCTGCGAGCCGCGGATGGAGGCCAGCGCCTGCAGGATGCGGTCCTTGCTGATGCCCATGCGCTGTAACAGGCGGTACGCTCCGTTGCCCGCCTGACTGGCCAGGGCGATGAACAGGTGCTCCGTGGAGACGTACTCATCGCGCATGGCCTCCGCTTCCCGCTGCGCCTGGTCGAACACCTGTTGCAACGCCGGATTGATGCCCACCTGCATGGCCGTGCCGTAGACCTTGGGCTTGCGCCGCAATTCCGCCTGCACCTGCTCCAGCAGCACCTGCGGGCTCAGCCCCAGTGCCTGCACGACCTGCGGCACGACGCCATCGGCCTGCTCCAGCAGCGTCAGCAGCAGATGCTCCGGCTCGATCTGGCCGTGATTGTAGCCCCGCGCCTGTTCCTGAGCCTCGAAAATCGCCTCTTGTGCTTTTTGTGTAAACTTATCCAATCTCATGATTTCTCTGCCACTCCATAAGGAATCTGTCGAAAGCGCTGCGTGGTACGCATTGCGTGGTGCGTGATCAGCACGCAACACGGCCTGTGGTTCATTCACCACGGCCTTACGACAGTCACTCCCATCATATCCCCTTTCCGTTAGAAATACGCAAGCGGAACGTTAGACTTTCGTTAGAGATGGGGGAAAGTTTGCGAGGGGGGAGGGAACGGACGCCCGCTGTGAGCGCCCCGGGGAGCGCGAACGCAGAAGTTCAGGCCGGCACGGTGACGGTCACGCAGGTGCCCTGGCCGGGACGGGAGTGCACGTCGAGTGTCCCCCGCAGCAGCCGGGCCCGCTCGTGCATGCCCATAAGGCCCAGCTTGCCCGCAGCCGCCAGATCGCCGCTATGCGCCGGGGGAACAAATCCCCGGCCGTCATCCTGAACGGTGATCTGCACTGTATTGTCGGTAAAGGTCACGGTAACGGAAGCGTGCCGGGCCTGAGCGTGCCGCCGGACGTTGTTCAGCGCTTCCTGAGCGATACGGAACAGGGTCAATTCCGTCTCAGGGGGAAGCCGCCGGCTCTCTCCCCGTACCTGGAGGTCGGTAGGAATGCCATCCCGCTCCGTCAGCTCATTGGCCAGGCTCTCCAGGGTGGGCAGCAGGCCCAGGTCATCGAGGATGGAAGGGCGCAGGTCGCGGCTGAAGCGGCGCACATTCCTGATCACGTCGTCCATCAGCTCTTGCAGCTCGGCAATGCGCTGCGCGGCATCCTGGGGCAGAGAAGCAGGCCCACAGGCGGCGGCCAGAGCATCGAGGCGGCGGGAGAGCACCACCAGGGCCTGAACCGTATCGTCGTGCAGCTCGCGGGCGATGCGCTTGCGCTCCTCCTCCTGGGCCTGCGTGATCTGGCGGACGTAGAAGCGCATGCTCTCATAGAGCCGGGCGTTCTCGATGGCCACGCCGATCTCGTTGCCGATGGCGGTGATGAGCTCCAGTTCATCCGGCAGGAAGGAGCGCTCGGCGCGGCTGGCTACGGCCATCACCCCCTGGACCTCGCCTTTGGACTTCAGGGGGACAATCACCTGGCCGCGCAACCCTTCCTGCCGCACGACCATGCGGGTCAGCCGGGGGTCCTGGGAGGAATCCGTGACCACCATCGGCTCGCCCGACTGGGCCACGCGCCCACAGAAGCCCTCCCCCAGCCTGAGCCGGTCCACGCCGGCCGCCGCTTCCTCCGAGATGCCCCGATAGGCGGTCAAGATCAGCTCTTGCGCCGGCCGGTCCAGCAGGAAGGCCAGGCCGGCATCCAGGCCCGTGACTTCCAGGACCTTGTCCAGGGCGCGGTTCAGGACCTGATCCAACTCCAGGGACTCGGTCACGATTGCCGCCACCTCGTTGATCGCCCTCAAGCGCGAGACGGCCCTCTGGCGCAGCCGCTTTTCCCTCTCCTGGGTCTCGATCAACCAGACGATGACATAGCCCACGATGGCCACGGCGGCCGTCTCCACCAGTGCGTCCGCGGGCTGCGGGAACACCAGGAAGATGCGGGGCAGCATGATGAGGATCGCAGCGCCCAGAGCGACCAACCCGCCGGTCTGCCCAAAAGCGAAAGTCGCGCCGGCCACGGGCACCAGGAAGATGATGCGCTCCACGGTATGTCGCTGCAGGGGAAAGGGGAGCAGGGCCAGGAACCTCACCTGGGGGGTGAGGTAATGGAGAGCCCCGATGCCCGCCAGCATGGCCAACAGGATCCAGAAGCTGCGCTGGCGTATGATCTGTTGGCAGCGGTTCCTGAAAGACGACGCCGAGGCCATACTTCTCATCCCTCGAAATCTGCTTCCCGCACCGTGTCCTGCAGGGTAAGCCACCCCTCCCGCAAGCCCTTGATCACGGCCTTGGTACGGGAACCCACGCCCATTTTGTTGAAGATATTGGTCAGGTGGGCCTGGACGGTGCGTATGCTGAGGAAAAGCGCATGGGCTATCTCGCGGTTGCTCATTCCCTTGGCCGCCAACTTGAGGATTTCCAGCTCCCGTTCGGTCAACTGACCTGCTTCCTTCTCCTCTTCGCTCTTTTCGGCCGGGCGGGCGAAGCGGTTGATGACTTTGCGAGCCACGGCGGGATGGAGCACGGACTCGCCAGCGTGGACGGCGCGGACAGCCCTGACCAGTTCCTGAGCATGCACATCCTTCAACAGGTAGCCGGCGGCTCCCGCCTCCAGCAGGGCGAAGATGTACTGATCATCGTCGTAGGCGGTGAGCACCAACACGGCGGTGGCGGGGTTGATGGCCTTGATCTGTCGGGTGGCCTCGATGCCGTTGAGCCTGGGCATGGAGATGTCCATGATGGCCACGTCGGGGCGCTGGCGGCTGGCCAGGCGCACGGCCTCCTCGCCGTCGCCGGCCTCTGCCACCACCTCCATGTCCTCTTCTCGCTCCAGCAGTTCCCTGGTGCCCTCTCGCAGCACCACGTGGTCGTCGGCCAGCAGTATCCTGATTTTGCCCATGCTTTCCCTGTCCCATGCCCTTTGTTCGTGATGGCTGTAGAGATTATACCCCAACCAGGTGGAAAGGCAAACTGGCAGCGATTGGATAAGCTCTAAGCAAAAAGGCCAGGGGTGGCCGGGGCCGTCTACGCGTTTCAGGCAATGGCCGCTACGCGGAGATACAGAGGGGAAGCCGGAATCCATAGGCTCTTCTTACAGGGGCAAGATGGCCATTTCGCCCGATGACAACCGCCCAGGAACATGCTATAGTACAGGCAGAAACAGGCGAGTACCTGTATCCGCTCGAAGAAACTCTGAATGGAGGTGTTCCAATGGCTAACACAGAAACCATCATGCTCGGCATCAAGTTTGCTATGTTCCTGGCTATGGAAGTCTTTGTCTTCGCCGTGATGGCGGCTGTCCTGATCGCCGGGCTGTACCAACTGATCCGCAACAAGGTGCGCCAGACGCGCCTTGCCCCCTCCGCCAGGAAAGCGACCGTCCGCTCTTGACCGCAATGTAGCTGATACCACTCAGCCGCCCCCGCCGGGTCGCCGGACCCGGCGGTTGGGCCGGCCGGACTCAGCACTGTGAGCGGTGAACCATGAGCAAAAGAAGGCAATGGGTCGGCGCGGCGCTGATCGTGGCTCTGGTTCTGGGGGGCTGTCAGCAGACGACACCGTCCGATGACACATACCAGAACATCGTCGTCTACGGCTTCAGCACTGAGGAGATGGTGATCACCGAGAAGGTCTTCCCCGCTTTCCAGGCCCACTGGCGGGCGCAGACGGGCCAGCAGGTGGATTTTCAGAGCCTCTTCGGCGGCTCCGAGGAACTCACCGAGGCCATCTTGAACGGGGCGCGGGCAGATGTCGCCATCCTCTCCAACGAGCAACATGCGGTCTGGTTGCGCGTCAATGACCTGGTGAAAACAGACTGGCATACCTTTCCCCAGGAGGGGATCATCACCCGCAGCCCCCTGGTCATCGTCGTGCGGCCGGGCAATCCTCTGGGCATCAAGGACTGGGCCGATCTGGCCCGCCCCGGCCTGAAGCTGATCCACCCCGATCCCCGCACCTCGGGCGGCGCTCAATGGGCGTTACTGGCCGAATACGGGTCGGCGTTGCCGGGCCAGGGGGCAGCACACAGGCTGCTCAGGACCAGGTGCTGGCCGTCTGGGCCAACGTGGTCTCCACCCCCGCCTCGGCCCGCGAAGCGTTAAAGCAATTCATGTTCGGCGCCGGCGACGCCCTGGTCACCTACGAACAGGATGCTTTGCTGGCCCAGGCGCGTGGCGCTGCCCTGGAAATCGTCATGCCCCAGCGCACGGTGCTGAGCGAGCACGTGGTGGTCATCGTGGATCAGAACGTGAAGCCGAGCAAGCGAGCCGTCGTGGAGGCCTTCGTGACCTTCCTGTGGAGCGAGACGGCTCAAAAGGCGTTCACCGAATACTTCTTCCGTGCCGTGACCGACGAGGCACTGAACAAGGCTGTGCCGCAGTTCGGCGCGATCCGGCAGCCCTTCACCGTGCAGGACCTGGGCGGGTGGGGGCGGGCGTATCCGGAGATCATCCACGGGGTTTGGGAGGAGCACATCGCCCAAGGGCTTGAGCAGCAGCCATAGCTTGTGGATGGGCCGGTCTTGGGCAAGGTTAGGCCAAAATACTTAGGTCAACGTAAGCCATTCCCGCAGGCATAAGATCAGCGTTTCACCCGATGACATCAGCCTGCAAACATGCTATAGTGTGAGCAGAAGAGTTGATAGAGTTATCCGCTAGGGAAATCAATGTGGAGGTGTCACATGGCTGATTCCGAGTCCATCATGCTCAGCATCAAGTACATCATGTTTCTGGCGATGGAGCTTTTCGTCTTCGCCGTGTTCGGCGCCGTTCTGGTCGCCGGGCTGTACCACATCGTCCGCGACAAGGTACGGGAAGCGCGCCGGCAGGATCAGATCGCTCCGGAGACCCCGGCCACAGCCTCGGCTGGCCACAGCGCATAGCCCCCACCCCCTCACCAACCCAGACCGTGAGGGAGTGGGTTCGACGAGAGATACCCCAAAGGCGATATCTCACCTTCTGCAAGCGATGGCGGGTGATCTCTCGAGGCAGAGGGATGGCTCTCTGCCTGATCGTCAGACGGCGGAAGCCATCCCTCTTCACCAGAAACAAAGCTCATGGAAGAAGATGAGAGGAGTTAAGATGGAAAGCACGGCGTTGACCGTCAAGTTCGTACTGCTTCTGGCCCTGGAGGTTTTCGTAGTGGCGACGGTGGGGGCCGTATTGATCCTGGGCCTGTACCGCATGGTCAGGGAAAAGGCCCGCCGCTCGCTGCATCTGGACGAGGTCGCCGCCGGGAGCTCCCCTGCAGCCCCCGCCAGTGTTCCTGGCATTCATCAATCCTGATGAATTGGACGAACAGGGATAAGGCGGTGAAAGGTTGGAACCATCATTCAAGGTCTGACCTTCTGCCAGCGAGAGGGACGCCTCCTTGTCCCACATGAAGGGGGATGGCTGTCTGCCGACAGGCCATCCCCTCTTGTCGTCCGGCAGAGAGGCTCGATCCCAGAAGCCCACGTCGCAAGGAAGGCCAGCCGCACCGATCTGTGTCAAGGAGACGTAAGAACATGCCCAAGATCTCAGTTGTAGATGACGATCCCGACTTCGTGTTGCTCTGCCGTGCCATCCTGGAAGCGGAGGGCCACGAAGTCGTCGCCGCGGCCGACGGCGACGAAGCGCTGAAGGTAATGCGCCAGGACAAGCCCGACCTGGTCTTGCTGGATGTGATGATGTCCACCACGCTGGAAGGAGTGGTTGTCTCCAAGGAAATCGAGGCAGACCCGGAACTGCGCAACGTGCCCGTCGTCATGATCTCCTCCATCGCCACCTCCGAGTACGCCGCCGAGTTCCCTGACGACGAGGGCATCCCTATCGCCGTCTGGATCCCCAAACCCATTCAGCCAGCCGTGCTGTTGAAGACCGTGCGGCGGTTCTTGCCCCCGCCTCCCCCAGCCATCGCCAAAGAAGCTGTCGTCGAAAGAGAGGAGGCAGGTGACGATGATTGGTGAGCTTCCCCCCCTTCTGACTGCCGAGCAGGTGGACCGCGACTTCATCAAACTGGTCGAGCCGGACTGGCAGAAGCTGACCACGTGCTTCCAATGCGGCACGTGTAGCGCCTCCTGCCCGGCCGCCGAATTGATGGACTACGCGCCCCGACAATTGTGGGAGCTGGTACGGTTGGGGTTACGGGAGCAGGTGACGAACAGCCGCACCTTCTGGCTGTGCACCCAGTGCTACGCCTGCCAGGTGCGCTGCCCCCGCGGCATCCTGATCGGCGAGACCATGCGCCACCTGCGCGAGTGGGCGGTGGCCCAGGGCCTTGAGATTCCCCCGGCGCTGATACAACTGCGGGACGCCGTCGCCGCCACCTACAACATCCTGAACGAGGACAACCGCTCCCGCCTGATCTGGAGCGAGAACCTGGAGCCGGCGCCGGCCCAGCTCCGCCAGAGCGGGCAGGGCCAGGCCGAGGTGCTGCTCTTCACCGGTTGCGTCTCGTCGTTTTATCCCATGGCCTACACCATCCCCCAGTCCTTCGTGCAGATTCTGGAACAGGCGGGCGTGACCTACACCACGATGGGCGGCGAGGAGTGGTGCTGCGGCTATCCGCTCTACGGCGCGGGGATGAAGGAGCGGGTGGGCGAGTTGGCCCGCCATAACATCGAACAGGCCCGGGCCCGGGCACCGCAGAGCCTGGTCGCCACCTGCTCGTCCTGTTATCACACCTGGCGTCATCTCTATCCTGAGTACATGAACGGTCAGCAGGATTTCGGCTTCCAGATCCTGCACGCCAGCGAGTTTCTGGCGCGCCTCGTCGAAGAGGGCCGTATCAGGATGGGTGAGCTGCCCTGGGTGGTCACTTACCACGACCCCTGCGACCTGGGCCGCAAGAACGGGGTATATGAGGCCCCGCGGGCCGTCATCCGCAGCATTCCCGGAATGGAACTGCGGGAGATGGCCAACAACCGGGAGAACGCCATCTGCTGTGGCGGCGGTGGAGACGTGGCCATTATGGAGGCCGACGTCACCGAGCACATCGCCGAGCGCCGCCTGGCGCAGGCCGTGGCCACCGGAGCCACGGCCATCATCTCCTCCTGCCAGCAATGCAAGCGCACGCTGCTACAGGCGGCGCGCAAGACCAAAACCCGCATCCGCGTGCTTGACATCACCGAGCTGGTCTGGCAGGCAATGGAGAAGTAGCGAGACAGCGAAGGCGTGTGATGTCGCTCGTGGCGGACGGTCACGTCCGCCACGGCCACTGGACGTGACCGTCCAGCGGGAGCACATATTATACGAGGTATGCGATGGACGAAGAACCGAGGATTGGCGTATACGTCTGCGAATGTGGCATCAACATCGGCGCTATAGTGGATGTGGCCGATGTGGTGCGTTTTGCCGAGGGGCTGCCCAACGTGGTCGTAGCCCGGCAGTCCCGCTATATCTGCTCCGAAGCCGGACAGGAAATGATCCGGCAGGACATCAGGGACCTCCACCTCAACCGCGTGGTGGTGGCCTCCTGCTCGCCGCGCATGCACGAGGTCACCTTCCAGAACGCCGTCGCCGGGGCGGGCCTGAACCCTTATTACTTCCAGATGGCCAACATCCGCGAGCATGTCTCGTGGGTGGTGAAGGACCCAAAGCAGGCCACGGCCAAAGCCAAACGGCTGGTGCGCGCGGCGGTGGCCCGTGTGAACTGGCACGAACCCCTCCAGGCCCGCCAGGAGGATGTGACCCCGGCGGCGCTGATCGTGGGTGGCGGCATCGCCGGCATCCAGGCCGCGCTGAACATCGCCGAAGGGGGCTACCAGGTCTACCTGGTGGAGCGCCAACCCTCCATCGGCGGGCACATGGCCCAACTGGACAAGACCTTTCCCACCCTCGACTGCAGCACTTGAATTCTGGGGCCCAAGATGATGGATGCCGGTCGGCATCCCCACATCACCCTCCTCACCTACAGCGAAGTGGAAGAGGTCTCGGGCTACGTGGGCCACTTCAAGGTCAAGGTGCGCCAACGCCCCCGTTACGTGGACATGGAGCTGTGCACCGGCTGCGGGGCCTGCGCCGAGGCCTGCGTTTTCAAGAAGGGCGTGCCCAACGAATATGACGCCGGGCTAAGCCGGCGGCGGGCGGCTTATATCCCCTTGAACGGCCAGGGCGTCCCCATGAAGGCGGTCATTGACGATCAGGCATGCCTGTACCTGACCCGCGGCAGGTGCACGCAGGCCTGTCTGGAAGCCTGCCCCACCCGGGCCATCAACTTCGAGCAGAAGGAAGAGATCGTCGAGCTGGACGTGGGAGCCATTATCATAGCCACGGGCTTCGAGATGTTCGACCCTCATCGCCTCCCGGCCTTCTCTTACGGCCGGTCGCCCAACATCGTGGACGGATTGCAGTTCGAGCGGCTGTCCAGCGCCACGGGGCCGACGCAGGGCCAGATCCTCACCGCCGAGGGCAAGAGGCCGGAACGGGTGGCCATCATCCACTGCGTGGGCAGCCGCGACGAGCACGCCAACCGCTACTGCTCCCGCGTCTGCTGCATGTACGCCCTCAAGCACGCCCACCTGGTGCGCGACAAGACCGGGGCGGAGGTGTTTGAGTTCTACATGGACATCCGCGCCTTCGGCAAAGACTACGAGGAGTTCTACGAGCGAGTGCAGGAAGAGGGCGTCTATTTCGTCCGCGGCCGGGGGGCGGAGGTGGTCGTCCTGGACGACGGCCGCATCCAGGTCAAAGCCGAAAACACCACCCTGGGCATCCCCGTACAGATCAACGTGGACATGGTCATCCTGGCCACAGCCATGGAGCCGCCACGCGACGCCGACAGGGTGGCTTCCATCTTCGGCATCAGCCGCAGCGCCGACGGCTTCTTCCAGGAGGCCCACCCCAAGCTGCGGCCTTTCCACACCAACACCGAGGGCATCTTCCTGGCCGGGAGCTGTCAGTCGCCCAAGGACGTGCCGGATACGGTGGCCCATGCCAGCGCCGCCGCCGCCGAGGTGCTGTCGCTCCTGAGCCGGGGCCAGGTGGTCATCTCCCCCACCACGGCCGTGGTGGACGAACAGCTATGCTCCGGCTGCAAGACCTGCATCCCGCTGTGCCCCTACACGGCCATCAGCTTTGTCAGCCAGGATACCACCGGCGTGGCGACGATCAACGAGGCGCTGTGCAAGGGCTGCGGCACCTGTGTGGCTGCCTGTCCTGCCGGGGCCATCACCGCGCGCCACTTTTCCGACCGTCAGATCCTGGCCGAGATCGAAGCGCTGCTGCGGTAGCAGGAGTGATGACATGGGCGACAACAACTTTGAACCGAAGATCGTGGGCTTCCTGTGCAACTGGTGCACCTACACGGCGGCCGACTCCGCCGGCGTGAGCCGTATGGAACAGCCCCCCAATGTGGACATCATCCGCGTCATGTGCTCGGGGCGCATTGACCCCGCCTTCATCCTCAAGGCTTTCGCCGAAGGGGCCGATGGCGTCATCGTCTCCGGCTGCCATCCGCCGGGCGATTGCCACTACAGCACCGGCAATTTCAAGACCTTCCGCCGCATGCCGCTGGTGGAAGCGCTGTTGGCTCAGTACGGCATCGAGAAGGAACGCTTTCACTGGGGCTGGATCTCGGGCGCTGAGGCGGTCAAGTGGGCCCAGTTGGTACGCGATTTCACCGCCCAGGTGCGCGCCCTGGGGCCGCTCAACTGGAAGCAGCAACTGGCGAGCAAGGAGGACTAGGTCATGGGACAGAACAGCAAACTCAAGCTGGGCCTGTACTGGGCCGCTTCCTGCGGCGGCTGCGAGATCGCCATCGTGGAACTGCGGGAAAAGATCCTCGACCTGGATGCCGCGGCCGACATCCTCTTCTGGCCCGTGGCCCTGGACTTCAAGTATAAGGACGTGGAGGCCATGCCCGACGGACACATGGATGTCTGCCTCTTTAACGGTTCCATCCGCACCAGCGAGAACGAGCACATGGCTCATCTCCTGCGCCGAAAGTCAAAGGTGCTGGTGGCCTTCGGTTCCTGTGCCCACGAGGGCTGCATCCCCGGCCTGGCCAACCTCTTCGACCGACAGACGATTTTCCAGCGCGTCTACCTGGAGACGCCCTCCACGGATAACGCACAGGGCCTGCTGCCCCAGACCTCGACCCAGATGCCGGAGGGCGAAGTGACCATCCCCAGGTTCTACAACACGGTCAAGACGCTGGCTCAGGTGGTGGATGTGGATTACACCGTGCCCGGCTGCCCGCCGCAGGCCCCGCAAATCTGGGCGGTGATCGAGACAATCCTCAGCGGCCAGCTTCCGCCCAGGGGGAGCGTGGTGGGGGCGAACGAGAAGACGGTCTGCGACGAGTGCAAGCACAAGCGAGAGGAGAAGCACATCAAGAAGTTCTACCGCCCGCATGAAATCATCCCCGACCCCGATCGCTGTCTCTTCGATCAGGGGATCATCTGTGCCGGGCCGGCCACGCGCGGCTGCGGCGCGCTCTGCCCGACGGTAAACATGCCCTGCCGCGGCTGTTACGGCCCGCCGCCCAACGTGATAGATCAGGGCGCCGCGCTCCTTTCGGCGGTGGCCTCGGTGGTGGACGCCGATACCGAGGAGGAAGCCGCCCGCATCGTGGGCGAGATCGTGGACCCTGTGGGCACGTTCTATCGCTTTGGCCTGCCCGCATCGCTACTGCATCGCTCGCGGTTGGCAGATCGGTAGAGTGGGAAAACCGACGCAAGGAGAAGACTATGCAGAAGATCAGCATTGACCCCATCACCCGCCTGGAAGGCCACGGACGGGTGGACATCTTTCTCGACGAAGAAGGGAACGTCGCCAACGCCTACCTGGTCATCCCCGAGCTGCGGGGGTTCGAGAAGTTCGCCGAAGGCCGGCCTGTGGAGGAGATGCCACGCATCACCCCGCGCATCTGCGGCGTCTGCCCGGAGGCGCACCACATGGCCTCGGCCAAGGCCTGCGATGCCGTCTACCACGTCGAGGTGCCGCCCGCCGGCCGCAAGCTGCGCGAGTTGCTCTACTCCGCCTTCTACGTCGCCGACCATACGGTGCATTTCTACATCCTGGCCGCGCCCGACTTTGTCCTGGGGCCAGATGCCCCGCCCGCCGAGCGCAACATCCTGGGCCTGATCCACAAGGTCGGCCTGGACATTGGCAGCAAGGTCATCCGCTGTCGAGGGATGGCTATGGACATCGTGGGCACGCTGGGCGGCAAGACCATCCACCCGGTAGGGGCCATCCCCGGCGGGGTGAGCAAAGCCATCAACGAGGAGGAGCGAGCCCGGTTCGAGGCCATTGGTCATGAACTGGTCGAGTTCGGCCTGTTCAGCCTCCAGCTCTTCCGCGAAGTCGTGCTGGGCAACCCGGCCTACGTGGACATGATCCTCTCCGACGCCTACACGACGCCGATGTACTACATGGGCCTGGTGGACGAGAACAACAAGGTCAACTTCTACGACGGCCAGGTACGCGTTGTGGACCCGGAGGGGAAAGAGTTCGTCAAGTACAGGCCGGAGCAATACCTGGACGTGGTGGCCGAGCGGGTCGAGCCCTGGACTTATCTGAAGTTCCCCTATCTCAAAAAGGTCGGCTGGCGGGGGCTGGTGACAGGCAAGGAGAGCGGCGTCTACCAGGCCACGCCCCTGGCGCGGCTCAATGTCGCCGATGGCATGGCCACGCCGCGAGCACAGGAGGCCTACGAGGAGTTCTATGCCACGCTGGGCGGCAAGCCGGTGCACCACCTCCTGGCCACGCACTGGGCACGGCTGATCGAATTGCTCTACGCCGCCGAGCGGCTGGTCGAGCTGGCCACCGATCCCGAGATCACCGATCCGCACGTGCGCAACATCCCCACGGCGACGCCGGATGAGGGCGTGGGCATCGTGGAAGCGCCGCGCGGCACGCTGACTCACCATTTCATTACCGATGAGAGGGGCATCGTCCAGAAATGCAACCTCATCGTCGGCACGACCAACAATTACGCCCCGATCTCGATCTCGATCAAGAAAGCGGCCCAGGCGCTGATCAAAAAAGGCCAGGTCATCAGCGAGGGGCTGCTGAACCGGGTGGAAATGGCTTTCCGCCCGTACGATCCCTGCTTCGGCTGTGCCACACACTCGTTGCCCGGCCAGATGCCGCTGGAGGTGGTCATCCACGACGCCGAGGGGAAGGTGGTGGAGAGGTTGGCAAACTGGTAGATTGGTAGATTAGAGGGCAATGATGACGGAGTGGTCAGCCAGGACAGATTCCCGACTCGCCGGTTTACCGGTTCCCCAATCTGCCGCGAAAACGCTGGTACTGGGGTTGGGCAATCCTATCCTCAGCGACGATGGGGTGGGCATTCACGTCGTGCGCGCCGTGGCAGGGCGCTGCCAGCAAGCGGACGTGGACTTCGCCGAGACCAGCGTGGGCGGATTGCGCCTGCTGGAGATCATCGCCGGCTACAGGCGGGTGATCCTGGTGGATGCGATCCAGACCCCTGATGGCTGCCCAGGCGCTCTCTACCGTCTGCATCCCAACGACCTGCGGGCCTCGTTGCATACCGGCTCCAGCCACGATCTCACGCTGCCCAGCGCGCTGGCCCTGGGGCGGGGCCTGGGCCTGCCCTTGCCCCAAGACGACGCCATCACCATCCTGGCGGTGGAAGTCGAAGATACGCTCACCTTTGGGGAGCAGTGCAGTCACCCCGTGCAGGCAGCCATCCCCCAGCTTGTCCAGAGGGTCCTGGCCGAGATCGGCACGCCGGCCGGGCCGTAAGTTGCCAGTTTTCCCCTTTGGCATTACACTGTAGCCATGACGACGCGGCTCTCTGTGATCTGCCTGCGTAGCTCTGAATGTAACGGGGGACACATACGATGAGGCTTCTATCGCACGCCCCAGGCCAAGAAGATGAAACCGCACGGGACGGGCCTGGGCCTGCCGCTGGTCCGGCGCATCGTGCAAGGACACGGCGGGACCATCGAGGTAGAGTCGGCAGCGGGGAAAGGCAGCCGTTTCACCTTCCGCCTGCCGGTGGCCATGCAGGCGGGAGATGCTTCGCCGGGATCGGCCAGGCAATCAACTTTGACGCCTGAAACCCGCTCAGCATGACAGGCGCGGTCGCAGTGCTAAAGTTGTAGTGCTAATACTACAACGATAGTTTTGTCATTCTGAGGAGCGCAGCGACGAAGAATCTCGTTCTGGAGTGGCAAAGTGTCGGCTCCGAAGAGATTCTTCGCTCCCTGCGGTCGCTCAGAATGACAGTAAGCAGCGAACCATCGTTGTAGAACTAAGGAGGCATTGCACATGTGGCATAGTCATAGTAAACAGGCGCTGCAGTTTATCGCCATGACAACCTTACTTGTTCTGTTACTCGGTGGATGCGGTTCCACAGCCGGGCAACCCGCCGAGGGCGAATTGCGCGGCACGATCACCGTGTCAGGTGCCTGGGCCCTCTACCCGATGATGGTGCGCTGGGGCGAGGAATTCCATGCTTTGCATCCCGATGTCGAGTTCGATATCTCGGCTGGCGGCGCCGGCAAGGGCATGACCGATGCCCTGGCCGGTGCAGTGAACATCGGCATGGTCTCCCGGGGGATCCACCCTCAGGAAATCGAGCAGGGGGCCTTCTGGGTGGCCGTAACGATGGACGCTGTCGTGCCTGCGGTAAGCGCTGACAACCCCTATCTGGCTCAACTTCAAGCCCGGGGCGTCACGCGGGCCATCTTCGAGGGCATCTGGACGGGCCACATCACAGGCTGGGGTGAAGTCATCGGCGACCCTGAAGTAAAAGATGGCATCCACGTCTATACCCGTTCAGATGCCTGTGGCGCAGCCGAGACGTGGGCAGCCTACCTGGGCGCTTACAAGCAAGAGGACCTGCAGGGTGTGGCCGTCTATGGCGATCCCGGGCTGGCCACCGCCGTTTCTCAAGACCCGCTGGGGATCGGGTACAACAACCTGAACTTCGCCTACGATGCCGACACCGGCCGGCCCGTCGCCGGGCTCCAGATTGTTCCCATAGACCTCGATGAGAACGGCCAGGTGGATGCCAACGAGGACTTCTACGCTACCAAATCCGAGCTGATGGCGGCTATCGCTGATGGCCGGTATCCCTCTCCGCCGGCCCGCGCCCTCAATCTGGTAACCAAAGGCCGGCCCGGTGGGCTGACGTTAACCTTCATCCGCTGGATCTTGAGCGATGGTCAGGCCTTCGTGGAGGAGACGGGCTACATTCCGCTCGCCCCGGCGCAGTTGCAGGCAGAGCTGACGAAGTTGGAGTAGGACACCGTTGAGGAGGATGCGCTTTCGACGACTCCAGGACCAGTTCGCCGGGCATCTGATGGCGGCGCTGACCGTCTTTGCTGCCTCTTTGGTCTTGCTCATCGCCGTGGCCCTGCTGATGCGGGCCCGGCCGCTCCTGGACATCAAGCCGTTGGGGCAATTGCTGACCTCGTCTGACTGGCGCCCACTGCACGGCGAGTTCGGCTTCCTCCCTTTCATCGCCGGCACTCTCTGGGTCACCGGCCTGGCCATGGTGCTGGCCGTTCCGCCCTGTCTCCTGTGCGCTATCTACCTGGCTGAGTACGCCCCGCGTCGCCTGCGCGAGACGGTCAAGCCGCTGGTGGACCTGCTGGCGGGCATCCCCTCGGTGGTCTATGGGCTATGGGGGACGCTGACGGTGGTGCCCATTATCCGGGATGTCATCACCCCGTGGGCGGGAAAGCGGCTGGATTTCATTCCTCTGCTGCACGCTGGCAACCCCACAGGCTATGGCGTCCTGGCGGGCGGCATAGTGCTGGCGGTAATGACCTTCCCAGTCATCATCTCCGTGACCGAAGAGGTCATCCGCGCCGTGCCCGACGGGCTGCGGGAGGCGGCACTGGCCCTGGGCGCCACCCGCTGGCAGATGGTCAAGGGGGTCGTGCTACGCCGTTCGTTGCCGGGGGTCATCGCCGCCATCGTCCTGGGTTTTTCGCGTGCCTTTGGTGAGACCATGGCCGTGATGATGGTCGTAGGCAACGTTGCCCAAATCCCTCGCTCCCTTTTCGATGCCGCTTACCCCCTGCCAGCCCTCATCGCCAACAACTACGGTGAGATGATGTCCATCCCGCTGTACGACGCGGCGTTGCTGGCCGCAGCGCTGGTGCTGTTGTTGGTCGTGCTCGTCTTCACCCTGGCCGCGCGGGCCATCTTGCTGCGGGCCGTCAGGAGAGCAGTCTGACCTGTCCCGAACGGAGCGAAGGAATGGGCAAACACCTTGAAGAGCGGTTCTTCCTGGCCCTGATGATCGCTTCCTTGGCCATCGTCACCGGCAGCCTGGTTTTCATCCTGACGACGGTGGTGGTGAAAGGACTGCCGGCGCTCAATCTGGCCATGGTGACCCAGGTGCCCAAAGGAGGATACTATCTGGGCAAGGAGGGGGGCATTCTCAATGCCATCACCGGCTCGCTGGCGTTGGCCGGCGGAGCGACGCTCTTGAGTTTAGCCCTTAGCCTGCCGGTGGTGCTCTATCTCCAACTCTTCGCTCGAGACAGTCGCTTTGTCTACCTGGTCCGGCTCTCACTGGATGTACTCTGGGGCATACCTTCCATCGTCTATGGGGCCTTTGGCTTCACCTTGCTGCTGTTTCTAGGGTTGCGAGCGTCGCTCCTGGGCGGGATCATGGCGCTGGCCTTCCTGGAGCTGCCCATCCTGGTGCGGGCGATGGAAGAGGTGATGATCATGGTGCCCTTCGAACTGAAGGAGGCCTCCTACGCGCTGGGAGCAACGCGGCTGGAGACGGCGCTGCGGGTTGTGGTGCGGCAGACACTGCCAGGCCTGCTGACGGCCCTGCTGCTGGCCTTTGGGCGCGGTATCGGCGACGCCGCCTCTGTGCTCTTCACCGCTGGCTACACCGACCGGCTGCCAACCTCGCTCCTGCGGCCCGTCGCCTCCCTGCCGCTGGCCGTCTTCTTCCAGTTAGGCACCCCCGTTCCAGAGGTGCGGGAGCGGGCTTACGCCTCGGCGCTGATATTGACGGTCATCATTCTCGTTATCAGCCTCGGCACGCGCCTGCTGGCCCGCCGGTTCACCCGGCACGTGGTGCGGTAGCCGGCAGGGGCGTGCGCAGCGAAAAGCCTGGGAGTACGAGGGGTGTCCCCTCGTTTACCCTACGCCCCTACACGTGGGGTTTGCGCCTGATCGCTGCGCAAGCCCACAGACTGGCCAATTGGCAGATCGGTTGGGAGCTTGTATGAGTGATCCAGTGATCCAGATCCGCGGGTTGAGTGTGGCCTACGGCAACCAGCTGGCGGTTCGGGACGTCAGTGTGGACATCCCGGCCCGACAGATCACGGCCATTATCGGGCCCTCAGGCTGTGGCAAGACAACTTTGCTGCGTTCCATGAGCCGACTGATCGAGCTGGTCGAAGGGGTGCGCGTGTGGGGCCAGGTCCTCTTCCATGGCCAGAATATCTACGACCCGCGGGTAGATGTGACCGAGATACGTAAACGCATCGGGTTGCTGGCCCAGCGCCCCTTCACGTTGCCCATGTCCATCTACGAGAACGTGGCCTATGGCCCGCATCTGCACGGGTTGCGCAAACGCAAGGCCCTGGATGCCATTGTGGAGAAGGAGCTGCGAGCCGCCGGGCTGTGGGATGAGGTCAAGGACCGCTTGCATGCCCCGGCATCGGCCCTCTCCGTCGGTCAACAACAGCGGCTGTGCCTGGCCCGCGGGTTGGCCGTCGAGCCAGAGGTGTTGCTGTGCGACGAGGTCACCTCGGCACTGGACCCCATCTCGGGCCAGCGTATCGAGGCCCGTCTGCTGGAACTCAAAACGGACTATACCATCGTGCTGGTCACCCACGTCCTGCGTCAGGCGCGGCGGCTGGCCGATTACGTGATATTCATGTACATGGGAGAGCTCATCGAGCACGGACCGGCCAATCAGGTATTCCACGATCCCCAGGAGGCCAAGACGCGCGCCTACCTGAAGGGGGAGTTCTATTAGCCAGGAGGCAGTATGAACAAGTGGTGGTCGCTCTTTGTCACCTTTCTGAAGGTCAACCTGCTGACGACGTCGGGGACGGCTTCTGTGGGCTTGCTTTACTCCGAGGCCGTGGGCAAGTTGATGAGCCGCGAGGAATTCGTTGAGGCCGTGGGCTATTCGAGTGTGCTGCCAGGTTCCGATGCGGTGCAACTGGCCGTGTTTGTCGGCTACCGGGTGGGCGGGGTGCCAGGTGCGCTCATCGCCTGCCTGGGGGCGATCCTGCCGCCGACAGTCATCATGATGGCCGTCGCCATCGTGCTGACCCGGCTGCGCGGCGAAGCCTGGATCGGGGGTTTCGTCAAGGGGTTGGCGCCGGCACTGGCCGCGCTGCTGCTCATCACGGCTTACAACCTGATCGGCGCCGAGGGCTGGCGCCAATGGCCGCCGCTTGTGCTGGGCGCAGCTACCCTGTTGGCCGTCGCCGCCTTTAAAGCCCCGCCGGCGATCGTCCTGCTGCTGGCCGGGCTTGCCGGCATCTTTCTGTTCCGCCAGGGGTGAGGCGTGCATCTGCTGCTCTGTACTGATGGCACCTCACGCAGCAACCCGGCCCTGAGCTTCGGCTGCCGGCTGGCCGCGTTGCTGGAGGCCCGGGTGACCGTGCTGGGGGCGTCTGCCCGGCCCGACTTGGCCTCAGCGCTGTCCCGCTCCCTGAGCGACGTATGCGTCAACCTGAGCGACGCCGGGCTGAGATGCGACAGTGTCATCCGCCAGGGGCTTCCGCGTCGCGCCATCGTGGCCCAGGTTGGTTTAGGGCACTACGATCTGGTCGTCGTCGGCCTGCTGGAGCGGAGCCGGATACGGCGCTTGCTGCGGGGCCCGTCTACCCGGCGCATCCTGCGCGATGTGACCGCGCCTGTTCTCATCGTGCCGGCTGACCGGCCGCGGCTACACCACATCCTCCTTTGCAGCGGTGACCTGTGGTACCCGGCCGAGACGATCCTGCTCGTGGGCCAGATAGCCCAGGCCGCCCGGGCTGCGGTGACGCTGCTCTATGTCATTCCCCAGCCGCTGCTCCGTTATCCCCTCCTACGCGAGATCGAGGACGCCTGGGGAGCCCTTCTCCAGACGGATACCCCGCAAGGACGCAACCTGAAGGCCGGCCGCGACGCGCTGCGCGGCCTGGGCATTGAAACGGGGATCAGGCTCCGTCACGGGCCTGTTGTGGAACAGATCATGTCCGAGATTCGGGAGGGGGAGTACGATTTGGTGGCCTTGGGCTCGACCTACGCCGCCCAGGGCCTGCGCCCCTACTTCGTGAGCAGCATCACCGATCTCGTCGTCGAACACGCCGGTCGGCCTGTGCTGGTGGTGCGACACCGTGAGGGGACAAAGCTATGATGGACGTGAACCGGCGGCTTGGAATTTCTTGCCCAGACAGGCAAGAGGAGGTATAATCCGTTCTGAGAGGATCGCCGCTCGGATAGGCTTATGCGGCAGGCAACGACCCATAGGGGTCGTCTTGCGATGTGCTGAGACTGGCAGCGAGCAGGGAGCGGTGGAGGGTTCGGCGCTCCCTGTTTTTGCTTAGAAGCGAAAGCGATAGGATATATCCCATGCACGAACTGGCCGTCACGCAAAGCATGCTTAACCTGGCCCTGGAATATGCCGAACGGGCCAGCGCGCAGCGCATCACACGCATCAACCTGGTCGTCGGCGAGATCGCCGGCATTGTGGATGAAAGTGTGCAGTTCTACTTCGATTTCATCAGCCAGGGCACGCCGGCCGAGGGGGCCTTGCTTTCGTTCAGGAAGCTGCCGGCGCGCTTCCGCTGTACGGCCTGCGGCCAGGAGTTCCCGCTGCGCGATGGCGACTGGACCTGTCCGGCCTGCCAGCGGCTGGGCGGTGAGGTCATCAGCGGGCGGGAGTTCTACATGGAGAGCATCGAAGTAGAGTGAGAGCAAGGAGGCAAGATGCAAGAGGCAAGAGGCAAGACCGTTACGGTAATCAAGGATATTCTGGGGGCGAATGAGCAGATTGCCCTGGAGAACCGGGGGCTGTTCAATGAAAAGGGCGTCTTCGTCCTGAACGTGATGGCCGCGCCTGGCGCGGGCAAGACCAGCCTTATCCAACGCACCATCGAACCCCTGCGCGACCGGCTGCGCATTGCCGTCATCGAAGGCGACGTCGCCTCCACCATTGACGCCGACCGCATCGCCGGCCTGGGCATTCCGGCGGTGCAGATCAACACCGGCGGGGCCTGTCACCTGGACGCCAGCATGGTGCGCAGCGCTTTGTCCGGGCTCTCGTTGGAGGACATTGATCTGCTCCTCGTGGAGAACGTGGGCAACCTCATCTGCCCTACCGGCTTCGCCCTGGGCGAACACCTGAAGGTCATGGTCTCCAGCACGCCGGAAGGGGACGACAAGCCGTACAAGTATCCAGGCATGTTCAGCGCTGTGGACGTACTGCTGCTCAACAAAGTAGACCTGTTGCCGCTGCTGGATTTCGACATGGACACCTTCCGCCGTGGCGTGGAGGCGCTGAACCCCAACGTGGCCTTTTTCCCCGTGTCCTGCAAGACAGGGGAAGGGATAGAAGCGTGGGTGGAATGGTTGCTGGCAAGGCGGGATCAAGGATTTCAGCCTTGAGGTGCAGGCTTATCTTTCGGCGTTGAAGCTGCCTTCTTGCAGGAACTGGGCCGGAGAGCAGGTATCCGATGAGCGGTGATCTGACGTCAAAGAGGATCAGCGTCCGGGGCGTGGTGCAGGGCGTGGGCTTTCGGCCCTTCGTCTACCGCCTAGCGCACGAGCACGGGCTGACCGGCTGGGTGCTCAATCACTCCGGCGGCGTGGAGATCGAAGTCGAAGGCCCGCCTGCTGCGCTGGCGGCATTCCTGCACGACCTGGAAGCGCAGGCCCCGCCGCTGGCGCGCATCGAAGGCCTCGAAGTCACAGAGGCGCCCCTGGCCGGCTACACCGCCTTTGAGATCCGCCACAGCGTGGCCGAGGCAGGGCGCTACCAGCTCATCTCCCCCGACATCGCCACCTGCCCCGATTGCCTGCGCGAGCTGTTCGACCCGGCAGATCGCCGTTACCGCTATCCCTTCACCAACTGCACCAATTGCGGGCCGCGCTTCACCATCATCGCCGACATCCCCTACGACCGCCCGTTGACCACCATGCGCGACTTCGTCATGTGCCCCCAGTGTCAGGCGGAATACGATGACCCGCTGGATCGGCGGTTCCACGCCCAACCCAACGCCTGCCCGGTCTGCGGGCCGCACCTTTGGCTGGTTCCAGGTCCCAGGTTTCGGGTTTCGGGTTCGAACCTGGAACCTGAAAACCTGAAACCCTTCGGGCTGAGCGCCCCGGCCGACGCCTCGGCGGAGGCCCTCAGGGCGAAGCCTGGAACCGATGACGTCATCGCCCACGCTGTGCAGTTGTTACAGAGCGGGGCTATTCTGGCCATCAAGGGGCTGGGCGGCTTCCACCTGGCCTGCGATGCCACCAACGAGGCTGCCGTGCGCACGCTGCGAGAGCGCAAAGGCCGCCCGGCCAAGCCGCTGGCGGTGATGATGGCCACGCTGGACGAAGTCAGGCAGCACTGTCAGGTCTCCGAGGAAGAGGAGCGGCTGCTCACTTCACCCCAGTGCCCCATCGTGCTCTTGCCGTGGAAGCCGGAATCGAGCGTCTCTCGCCTGGTGGCCCCGCGTAACAACTACCTGGGCGTCATGCTCCCTTACACGCCGCTGCACCACGTGCTGCTGCGGGAGGCGGGCCGGCCGCTGGTGATGACCAGCGGCAATCTCTCCGAAGAGCCCATTGCCCGTGATAACGACGAGGCGCTGCGCCGCCTGGGTCACCTGGCCGATGTCTTCCTGATGCACAACCGCGACATCTACGCCCGCTACGACGACAGCGTATGGTTCGTTCCCCGCATTGGTGACGGTGAGGGTTCATTCCGCAATCCGCATTCCGCAATCCGCATTCCGCAGCCCATCCGCCGTTCGCGAGGCTACGCGCCCTTCCCCATCAAGCTGCCCTTCAAGATGCGGCAGATCCTGGCCTGCGGTGCCGAGCTGAAAAACACCTTCTGCCTCACCCGCGAGGAGTACGCTTTCCTCAGCCAGCACATCGGCGACCTGGAGAACCTGGAGACGCTGGAGCATTTCGAGTCCACCATCGAACTCTACAAACGTCTCTTCCGCATCAAACCACAAATCGTCGCCTACGACATGCACCCGGACTACCTTTCCACGAAATACGCCCGATCCGCAATCCGCAATCCGCAATCCGCAATCGCTGTCCAACACCACCACGCCCACATCGCCAGTTGCCTGGCCGATAACGGCTGGACGGAGGAGGACGGCCCGGTCATCGGCGTGGCCTGGGACGGCACGGGGTATGGCACGGATGGCCGCATCTGGGGCGGCGAGTTCCTGGTGGCCGATTATCGCCGTTTCCGCCGGGCAGGACATCTGGAGTACCTGCCCATGCCCGGCGGCGAAGCGGCCATCCACAACCCCTATCGGCTGGCCCTCGGCTACCTCTATGCCCTCACCGGCGGGTTTCCTTCCCTCCCCTGGCTGGCCGAGGTGAGCGAAGAAGAAGGCCGGATCATTCGCCAGCAGGTAGATCAGGAGATCAACTGTCCGCTGACCTCCGCCGGCGGGCGGCTGTTCGACGCCGTGGCCGCCCTGCTGGGCGTGCGCCGGCGGATCACTTACGAGGGCCAGGCGGCTGTGGAATTGGAGATGGCCGCCTCAACCTCCAATCTCCAACCTCCAACCTCCAACTTCCAACTTCCAGTGTATCCATTTCACATTGATGAGGAAGAGGACAGGAAGATAGTTCGGCTGCGGGAACTTTTCGAGGCGTTGATGGCCGAGTGGCAGCAGGGGGTGGGGGCAGGCGAGATGGCCTATCGCTTCCACGTCACGGTGGCGGAGATGATGGAGACGATGTGCGAGAGGATCGCCGGGGAGACAGGGCTGCGTACCGTGGCACTGAGCGGCGGCTGCTTTCAGAATCGGCTGCTGCTGGCGCTGACTGTGCCACGGTTACAGGAGGCAGGCTTTCACGTTCTGCTGCATCGCCAGGTGCCCTGCAACGATGGCGGCATCTCCCTGGGGCAGGCCGTCATCGCCCACTTCGCCGTGGGTGATCACGATGAAGTACGTTGACGAGTTCCGTGACCCTCAACTTGCCCGAAACCTGTTGGCAGGCATCTGGGAGCGCTCGACCCGCCCGGTGCAGTTCATGGAGTTCTGCGGCGGGCATACCCATGCCATCTTCCGCTACGGCCTGCGGCAGGTGCTGCCACCCACCGTGCGGTTGCGCTCCGGCCCCGGCTGCCCCGTCTGCGTCACCGCCAACGGCGACCTGGATCGCGCCATCGCCCTGGCCAGGCTGCCCGGCGTCATTCTGACCACCTTTGGCGACATGCTCAAGGTGCCCGGCAGCCACGGCTCTCTACAGACAGCCAGGGCCGAAGGAGCCGACGTGCGTATGGTCTACTCCACGCTGGACGCCCTGCAGATGGCCCGAGAGCACCCCGACCGTGCGGTCATCTTCCTGGGCGTCGGCTTCGAGACCACGGCCCCGACGGTGGCAGCGGCCATCCTGCAGGCGGAAGCGGAGGGCCTGGACAACTTCACCGTTCTCTCGCTGCACAAGCTCACGCCGCCGGCCACCCGCGCCATCCTCGACGCTGGCGAGGTCAACCTCTCCGGCATTATCGGCCCCGGCCACGTGACCACGCTCATCGGCAGCCGGGCCTGGGAGTTTCTGCCGCAGGAGTACGGCGTGGGTTGCGCTGTGGCTGGCTTCGAGCCGCTGGACATCCTGCGAGCCGTGGCAGCGCTGGTGGAGATGGCCGAGGACGGGCGTCCCACAGTGGTCAACGCTTACTCCCGCAGCGTCCGCCCGGAGGGCAACCGCGCTGCTTTGGAGGTTATGGAGCGCGTATTCGAGGTAGGCGAGGCGGACTGGCGGGGGTTGGGCCGCGTGCCCGTCAGCGGGCTGACCCTGCGCCCTGAGTATGCTCGTTTTGATGCTGCCCTGGCCTTCCCCGTGCAACCCGGCCCGACCCGCGAACACAAAAGCTGCCGCTGTGGCGACGTGCTGCGGGGCACGATCGAACCCCCTGACTGTCCCCTCTTCCGCCGGGTTTGCACGCCTGCCCATCCCATCGGCCCCTGCATGGTCTCCGCCGAAGGGGCCTGTGCGGCCTGGTATCAGTATGGCGAGTGACCGGCGTCCTTCGCTTTTGCCAAAGCCGCCAAACCGCGATACAATATCGAGGGAATTGAAGAAGAGGGGGAACTGTACCTGGATCTGGGGTTGGATGCGCAGGTACTGTACGATAGCGTTGGATTCCTGAGTCAGCGGCTGGCTCGCATTCGCCAAATCACCCGTCAGGCAGGGCTCAAGCGAGTGAAACGGGACGGCGATTCTGCCTGGAGGTGGGACAGACAGCCACGGCGAGGCTGGGAAATCACCTGGGAAGGATACCGTGAACTGGAATAAGGAGGCTCGTTATCGTCAGCTATGATGTCATCCTGCTGGCCCACGGCTCCGGCGGCGAGATGAGCCATGAGCTGGTGCAGCGGTTATTCCTTCGCTACTTCGACAACCCTATCCTGGCGCGCCTCGACGATGCCGCCGTAGTGGGGGTTTCCGGCGTCGAGTTCCAGGTTTCGGGCTTGCCCGGCCCGAAACCTGAAACCCGGAACCCGAAACTGGCCTTCACCACCGATTCCTATGTCGTCAGCCCCATCTTCTTCCCGGGCGGCGACATCGGCAAGCTGGCCGTTTGCGGCACGGTCAACGATCTGGCCATGAGCGGGGCCACGCCGCTGTACCTCAGCGCGGGGTTTATCCTCGAAGAAGGATTGCCACTGGAGGAGTTGGAGCGGGTGGTCGCCTCCATGGCCGCTGCGGCGGAGGCAGCGAGCGTGCACATCGTGGCCGGAGACACGAAGGTAGTGGATCGGGGCAAGGCCGACAAGCTGTTCATCAACACGGCAGGGGTGGGCGTGGTGCCCGCAGGTGTGGAGCTGGGCAGCGACCGGGCGCAGCCAGGTGACGTGATCATCCTCAGCGGCACCATCGGCGACCACGGCATGACCATCATGAGCCAGCGGGAAGGGTTGCGCTTCTCTTCGCCGCTGCAGAGCGACTGCGCACCACTCCACAGCCTGGTCGCTGCCATGCTGGATACCCTCACCCCTCTCCCCCTGGGAGAGGGGAAGGGGGTGAGGGCCCTTCATTGCCTGCGCGACCCCACACGTGGCGGCCTGGCCACAACGCTGAACGAGGTGGCCATCAAATCGGGCGTAGGTATCGAGATTGATGAGAAGGCCATCCCCGTGCGCCAGGCGGTGCGCGCCGCCTGCGAACTGCTGGGGCTCGATCCCCTGTACGTGGCCAACGAGGGCAAACTGGTGGCCTTCGCCGCCCCTGAAGCGGCCGACGCCCTGTTGGCAGCCATGCATGCCCATGAGCACGGGAGGGAAGCGGCCATCATCGGGCGGGTGACGGCGGAGCACACGGGACGTGTGGTGCTGCGCACACCCCTGGGTGCCCGGCGCATCCTGGACATGCTGGTGAGCGAGCAACTGCCGCGCATCTGTTGAATGGTATTGACGAGGAGGAGAACGAAAATGGGCGAGAAGATCAAGGTAGACGAACACATCACCCTGGAGCGGGTAGCTCCCTACGTCTGGGAGATCCCCAAACACGGCGACATGCTGGTTCCTGGCCGCATCTTCGGCGACCGGGAGATGGTGGACCACCTCATCGGTGACGTGAAGAAAGGCAAAGAGTGGAACGCCCTGGAGCAGATCGTCAACGTAGCCTGCCTGCCCGGCATTCAGGTGGCCTCGCTGGCCATGGCCGACGTGCACCCGGGCTATGGCTTCCCCATCGGCGGCGTGGGCGGTTTCGACACCGAGACCGGCATCATCAGCGTGGCCGGGGTGGGCTTCGACATCAACTGCGGCGTGCGCACGCTGCGCACCTCGCTCCGGGAGGCCGACATCGAGCCCAAGAAGGAGGACCTGGCCGACGCCCTCTTTCGCACCGTGCCTGCCGGCCTGGGCTCCACTGGCGACCTCAAGCTCAGCCTCAAAGAGATTGACCAGGTGCTGGTGGAAGGGGCCAGGTTTTCCGTCAGGCGGGGCTATGGCTTCCCCGAAGACCTGCAATATATTGAGGACGGCGGTTGTCTGGAGGGCGCGGACCCCGCCCATGTCTCACACAAAGCCAAGGAGCGACAGTTCCAACAGGTGGGCACACTGGGCTCAGGCAATCACTACTGTGAGGTGCAGATTGTGGACGAGATCTATGCGCCAGAGGTGGCCGAGGCCTTTGGCCTCTTCCTGGGCCAGGTGCTTATCAGCATCCACTCCGGCAGCCGTGCCCTGGGCCATCAGATCGGCACCGACTATCTGCCCTTCCTGGAACAATCCAGCAAGAAGTACGGCATCCCCATCCGCGAGCGGGAGCTGGTCTGTGCGCCCTTCAAGAGCCCCGAAGGGCAACAGTACTTCGCGGCCATGAAGGCGGGGGCTAACTGCGCCTACGCCAACCGCCAGGCACTGGCCCATCTGGTGCGGGTGGCCTTCAAAAAGGCGCTGGGCACCCCGGAACGGCAGATCGAAACCCTCTATGAGGTGCCGCACAACATCGCCAAGCTGGAAAGGCACGTCGTGGATGGCGTGGAACGGGAACTGATCGTGCACCGCAAGGGGGCCACACGGGCCTTTGGCCCTGGCCGGCCGGAGTTACCGGCCGCCTATCGCGCTGTAGGCCAGCCGGTGCTGGTGGGAGGCACCATGGGCACCCATTCCTACATCCTCTGCGGCACAAGTCGGGGCCTCAAGGAGACCTTCGGCAGCGCGCTGCATGGTGCGGGGCGCTCCCTTTCCCGCAACCAGGCCAAGAAGCAGTTCTGGGGTGGCGACGTGATCAAGGAACTGGGCACGCGCGGCATCATCATCCGTGCTCATTCCAAGGCCGGCGTGGCCGAGGAAGCGCCGGGGGCTTACAAGGATGTGCTGCAGGTGGTGGACGTCATGCACAACGCCGGCATCGTGCGCAAAGTGGCCCGCCTGCGCCCGGTCATCTGTGTGAAAGGGTAGATGCTGGTAGAAGGGCAAAGCAGGTGAAACATGAGTGTAGCGGAGATCGAATTGATACATCTGAAGACGCGGGTGGACTGGCTGGAACAGGCAGTGCGGGAACTGCGAGGCGAAAGCCAGACAGTTCCCGCCGTCGAAGGCGAGGGGCTCTCGGAACGCGAGTGGCTGCTGGCTGAGCTCAAGCGGCAGGGGCTGATCCGTGATCCCACACCGAAAGAACGGGCTCTGGCAGCAGAATGGGATGCCCTGTCTGGAGAGGAAAAACAAGCTCATATTGAGCATATGCGCTCGTTGAAGCTGGAGCCGCTTCTTAGCGAGATGATCATCCAGAACCGATAATGAGTCTGTACTACTTCGATGCCAGCGCCCTGGTCAAGTACTACGTCACCGAGCCGGGTAGCATGTGGGTCAGGGAGCTCATTGACCAGGGCGATCCGGATACCGGCGAATGGCTCAATACGGTGTCCATTGCCGAGGTGAGCCTGGTGGAAGTGGCTGCCGCTTTGGCCATGTCGGCGCGCACGGGTCGCCTCCAACAGAAAGACCGTGACCGAGAATACCGACACTTCATGAGCGATGTGGTCCATCGGTATAGCTCTATCCGGATGATCACAGCCGACTTCGAGGCAGCCGCTGAGCTCACGCAGCGGCATCCTCTGCGAGCCTACGACGCACTGCAACTGGCTGTGGCTCTACGCTACAGGCAAGTGCTGGCCCGTTACAGTGTGGGCCTGGTCTTCCTTAGCAGCGACGAGCGATTGCTGACCGCGGCCGAGGTCGAGGGACTGGCTACGGACAATCCCCTCGGCCATGCTGTGCCGGCCGATGTAGCCGGCACAGGGAACAAGAAATAGCGACCACCTTATTCCAGGGTGGATGCGGCCGAAGAAGCGCCGGGGGCTTAAAGTCTCGAGATACAATCAAAAACGCCAACCATTGGGCAAGAAGGCAATGCCCGACGGCTGGCGTTTTCTACGTCACCGAGTCTTGCGCAGCGCTATCTACTCGTAGCGGAGGGCGTCAATGGGGTTGAGCCGCGCGGCCCGCGTGGCCGGGTAGATGCCGAAGAACAGCCCCACCGCCGCCGAGAAACCGATAGCCAACAACACCGCCTGCACCGAAAGCACGGCGGTCAATTCCTCTGCCAGACGGGATACCGCCTGCGCACCCACGATGCCCAGCCCCAACCCCACCAGGCCGCCGATCATGGAAATCACCACGGCCTCGATGAGGAATTGCAGCAGAATATCCCGCCGCTTGGCCCCCACTGCCTTGCGCAGGCCGATCTCCCGCGTGCGCTCGGTCACCGATACCAGCATGATGTTCATGATGCCAATGCCGCCTACCAGCAGGGAGATGGCGGCGATGCTGCCCAGGAAGATGGTCAACACGCCTGTGATCTCGCCGAAAATGGAAATGATGTCTGCCTGGCTGATGATGGTGAAATCGTCGTCACGGTAGGCGATGTTGTGCCGCACCCGCAACAACTCGGCGATCTGCCGGGCAGCCGCTTCCATGCGCTCTTCGCTGACCGCTGCGGCATAGATGACCGACACGCGGTAGTCACCAGAGAGGGTGCGATCACGAAAAAGGCGCGCCTGGGCGGTGGTGAGGGGCACAAAGACCGCGTTGTCCTGATCGCCGAAACCGGAGCCCCCCTTCTCCTCCATGACGCCGATGACGCGGAAGGGCACCGTTCCGATTTTGATCGTCTGGCCGATGGGGTAGTCCTCGTCGGGGAAGAGCCTTTGGGCCACCGTCTGGCCGAGCACGGCCACGCGCGATTGCGCTGCCAGGTGCGTCTGGTCAATGAACTCGCCCAGCACAACCTTCCAGTTGCGCACAGCGGTGAACTCCGGCGTCACCCCTGAAACCTGCGGCAGCGCATCCCGATTGCCGGCGCTGACCGTGGTGTAGCGATACAACTCCGGAGCGACGGCCACCACATCCGGCACGTTGAAGGGGTCGGCGATGGCCAGGGCATCGCCGTAGGTCAGTCCCTGAGTGGTGCGTTGACCCCGAATGGGCAGCCGCCCCTGCTGCAACTGCCCCGGCACGACAAACAGCAGGTTAGACCCGACGCTCTGGAACTGCTCGGTGATGTACTGTTCCACCCCCTGGCCGACAGAGAGAAGGGTGATCACCGCGCCCACGCCGATGACGATGCCCAACATGGTCAGCGCGGTGCGCAGCTTGTTCGACGACAGCCCGCGCAGGGCAATGCGAATGGACGATACCAGATTCATGGCAGCTTATCTCTCGACTAATACTACAACCGCACCTGGTGGTATGTGTCATGCTTCGCTGGAGTCGGCCGGGCAATGAAGTTTGACGCCTGAAACCCGCTCAGCATGACAGGTATGGTTGTAGTACTAACGGGCACTGTTTCCCCTGCTCAGCAACTCCTGCAGGCTCTTGCCGAAGGCCGATTGCCGATTGCCCACGTACACGTGCTCGCCGGCCTGGCGGGGGTTGGCCACCTCCTCGTCGGCCACAATGCGACCATCCCGCAGATGGACGATGCGCCGGGTGTGGGCGGCGATGTCCGGCTCGTGGGTGACGAAGACTATGGTGACCCCGAGCTCCCGGTTCAGCTCCTGGAAGATGGCCATGATCTCCGCCCCGGCACGGGAATCCAGGTTGCCTGTCGGCTCGTCGGCCAGGATGATGGACGGGTTGTTGACCAGGGCACGGGCGATGGCCACACGCTGCTGTTCCCCGCCGGACAGCTCGTTGGGCCGATGATGCAGACGGTCTCCCAGGCCCACCGCCTGTAGCGCGGCGATGGCTCTCTGGCGACGGTCGCGGGCTCCGGCGTAGATCAGCGGCAGTTCGACGTTCTCCAGAGCCGTGGTACGGGCCAGCAGGTTGAAGTTCTGGAAGACAAAGCCGATCTGGCGGTTGCGAATCTCGGCCAGCCGGTTGTCGTTCAGGTGGGCGACGTCCTTTCCCTCCAGAAAGTAGGCGCCCGCGGTGGGCTGATCCAGGCAGCCGATGATGTTCATCAACGTGGTCTTGCCTGAGCCCGACGGCCCCATGATGGACACCAGCTCGCCTTTGTGTATCTGCAGTGACACCCCGCGCAGGGCATGGACTTCGACATCCCCCATGCGGTAGATTTTAGTGATGTCCTGAATTTCGATCAGTACTGGCACATCGGTAGATTGGTACATTGGTGATCGGTTTTGGGGTCACTGATGGGTCTGAGAGCATCCCCTCAGTTCCATCAGCCCCTCCAGTTCTCTTCACTGTTGCCTTGTTATACCCCGTTGCCCCGTCGCCTCGGTGCCTCGGTGCCCTCAGCTTCCTTACTCACTGCTGCGGGCCAAAGGTCTGGCGTAACTGCTCCAGGGAACTGACCTGACGCAAAGCCAGCACGTCCCCCTCTTCCAAACCGGCCACAACCTCGCTCTGCTGCTCGTTGCGCATGCCGATGCGGATTTCCACCCGCACAGGGAACCCGTCCTCCACCCGCTCCACGAAGGCCTTGCCGCTCTGGCGATCAATCTGGATGAGGCGGTTGGGCACCAGCAGCACGTTATCGGCGCGGGCGGTGATGATGCTGGCCGTAGCGCTCATGCCTGTGCGCAGCGGCGCATCGGTGGGGTCAATGTCCAGCCGCACCCGGTAGGAGATCACGCCCGTCTCCAGGCTGGCGGTGGGGGCGATGCGGCGCACACGGCCGGCGAGCTCTATGCCGGGCAACGCATCCAGGCTGATGGTGGCCGGCTGGCCCTCGGCCACGGCGCCGATGTCAATCTCATCCACGTTCACGTCAATGTGGAAGCGGGACAGGTCGGTCAGCACGAAGGCGGGCCGGGCGCTGGAGGCCAATTCGCCCATCTTGACGTTCACGGCGGTGACCACGCCATCGAAGGGCGCGCTGAGCGTGGCCCCTTCCAGGGCCAGCCGCGCCTGAGCCACGGCCACTTCGGCCTGTCGCACCTGGGCCTGAGCGATGGCCAGGTCCTCAGCCGAGACGCCCTCCTTGAGCCGGTCCAGGGAGGCCTGGGCCTGGGCGATCTGGGCCTGCGCCGCGGCCTTCTGGGCCTCGGTGGCTCCCCGAACGGCCAGACGGTAGCTGGCCTGCGCCAGCTCGTACTCCAGCGTGGCCTGCTGCAACTGCAACGACTGCGGCAGCATGCCCACGTTGGGCAGATGGGCCACCTGATCGTAGGCCGCCTGTGCCTGATCGCGGGCCAGGCGCGCCCGCTCGACGTTGCCCCTGGCTACGGCCAGTTCGTCCTCGCTGGGCCCTCTCAGCAGCTCGCGGTAGGCGGCCTGGGCGCTGGCCAGCGCCGCTTCGGCGGCGGCCAGCTCGCTGGGGCTGGGCTGCGTGTTCTGCAGCCTGGCCAACTGCGCCTGGCTGATGGCCAGCCCCGTCTCCGCCTGAGCCAGTGCCAGTTCCAGTTCGTCCGTCTCCAGGCGGCCCAGCAGGTCGCCCTTGCGCACTGCCTGTCCTTCCTGCACCAACACCTCCGCCACCCGCCCCACGCTCTTGAAACTGAGTTGCACTTGCGCTTCGGGTTCGATGGTTCCCGAGGCGCTGACGGAGGAGAAGAGGCTGCCGCGCGTCACCACCACCGTTTGGAAATCCGGTGTTGCCGGATTCTTCGCCTGGGCGAAGAGTTCGTACCCGTAGAGGCTGCCGCCGATGACAGCCGCCAGGATGACAAGGATGGTCAGAAATCGTTTCATGATCCTCATGCTCTCTTGTTTGAAGCGGTTCGTTCCTACTACCACCAAACGACGCGGCGAGGGCTTTTATTCGCCGGTGTTATGCCGGCATGAAGGCACGCCCCAACAGCGTTGGCAGCAGGCGCAACCCCAGGCTCAACGCGGCGTAGAGCAGCGTCAACAGGAAGGCCTTGCCCCTGCTGAAACGGGGCAGAACCCACAGCAGCGCGAACACCAGCCCCAGATGCCACAGGGTGAACAGGTCCATGTGGCCCAGCACGGTGTAAAGCAGGTTCTGGGCATCCTGCACAGGCTTGCCCGTGGAGACGAAATAGGACAGCCCAGGGTTAACGATCAAGGCATTCCTGTAGAGGACATAGGCGGTCTGCACGACATCGCGCAGGGCGAAGGGCAGCCAGACCCAGGGCAGCGTGGCGAACAGGGCGTTGAAGTTCACATCGCCGCCGGCGATGAGCACACTGAAATAGAGAATGGCCGAAGCCAGCAGCCAGGACAGGATCAGGCCCAGCAGGCCGGTGCCGATGGACATCGCCAGCATCACCGAAGGCTGCTGCAGGCGGGCAACCTGGGCGCGCGCCAGTTCCGCCTGCTCCGCGGGCAGGGTCGCCAACTGCTGTTCCGTGACCCTCTGCGCCAGTTCGCTGGTCAGCGGGCTGGTGAGCACGGCAGAAGCGACCATCGCCCCCACCAGCAGGACGACGGGCAGCACCCACCGCCAGCGGGGGCGGGCGGCGATCTCCGCCAGCGCCATGGCCGGCCGGTCAATGACACTCACCAGCAAGCTGAAGGAATCAGGGCGGCGTTCTGTTCCAAGCATTGAACATCCTCTGTACACAATATTTTCCGTCGAATATAGCACAGCCGGCCATCTTTGTCAATACTTGCACAAAAGCCTGGATTGTGGTAAGATGAGCGTGGGCTGTTCAGCCATCCTGGTTATTTTCGCACGATCCGTCAGTTTCAGCAAACCAGAGAGGAGGACTATCATGGCCAGGTTTGAAAAAGTGCCCGATATCGTCATCGGCCGGTTGCCCGTTTACCTGCGCGCCCTGACTCGCCTTGCCTCTGAGGGCCAGGAGATCACCTCTTCCCAGCAACTGGGGAAGATGCTGGGGGTCAGCTCGGCGCAGATCCGCAAGGACCTCTCTTATTTCGGCGAGTTCGGCAAGCAGGGCATGGGGTACAACATCGCCCACCTGCAGGAGCAACTGTCGGCCATCCTCAAGGTGGACAGGGAGTGGGAGGTGGTGGTCGTGGGGGCAGGCCCGCTGGCCGAAGCATTGATCCGCGAGGACCCCTTCGCCGGCAAGGGCTTCCGCATCGTCGCGCTGTTCGACAGCCGCCCCGAGCGCATCGGCCAGCGGCTGGCCGGGATGGAGATCCTGGACAGCGCGCAGCTGCCGGAGGTGGTGCGCCAGCGGGGCCTGAAAGTGGCCATCCTTGCCGTGCCCGCGGCCGAGGCACAACAGGTGGCCGACACGCTGGTGGCGGCAGGCATCAAAGCCATTCTGAGCTACGCCTCCACCACGCTCAGTGTGCCGCCGGAGGTGCGCCTCCAGTACAACGACGCCGCAGCGCAACTCCAGCGCATGGCCTACTACCTGCAGTAAAACGTAAAGAAGTCTTTACGTTTTACACATTACGCTCAGCGGTCAGCTTGTAGTGGGCGTGGGCCAGCCGGCTCACGACGGGCAGGCCATAGGGGCAGCGCGGTTCGCATTCGCCGCACTGCGTGCACCTGTCGGCGCGGATGTCCAGCGCGGCGTAGGCGGCCCGTGCCCGTTCCTCGTTCATGAACCAGAAGCGCAGTGTCTGCCGCATCCAGTAATCGCCCGGGTCGCGCACCACACCATCCCACATCTGCCGGTCGTACCACCCCTCAAGAGTGAAGATGCGGGGAATGTCTATGCCCTCGGGGCAGGGCAGGCACTCGCCGCACTGCCGGCAGACGGTGCGGCCCAACTCCGGCGCCCAGAGAAGCTGTGCCTGCTCCTCCTCGCTCAGGGGCGTAAAACCATCGGCCCAGGCCAGGTCTTTCTCCAGCAGCTCCCTCGTGTTCATCCCCGCCACCATGACATGGATGGGCAGGCTCCAGGCGTAGCGGAAAGCCGCTTCCGCCGAGCGCCAGAGGAAGCCATCGGCGATGGCCTTCATGCCCACGATGCCTACCCCCCGCTCCAGAGCCAGCGGCAGCAGCTCCTTCTCGATCAGAGGGAAGTTGAAGCGGTCATAGTAATTGAAGTTGGTCATGACCATGTCGAAGGGGTAGACCTCCAGCGCCCGGATCAGGAGCTCAGGGTGGCCGTGGTTGGAGATGCCGATGAAGCGCACCTGACCCGCCTGGCGAGCCGCTTCGGCGGCGCGCAGCGCGCCATCGGGGGCCAGGATGCGCTCTAACTCCTCCATCGTCTGCACGTGGTGCATAAAGAGCACGTCCACGTGGTCTGTCTGCAGGTTGCGCAGGCTCTGGGCGAAGATGGCCGCCGCCCCGTCCCGCTCCCGCACATGGCATTTGGTGGCCAGGATGCACTCCTCTCGACGCTGGGCCATGACCGCGCCGACCTTGCGTTCCGATTCGCCATCCCCGTACTGGGCGGCAGTCTCGATGTAGTTGCCGCCGGCGTCCAGGTAGCGGTGCAGCAGTGCCTGGGCGTCCGCGAAGCTGATTTCCACGAGATGAAACCCGCCGATGCCCAGGATAGATGTTTGCAGGCCGGTACGGCCCAAAGTTCGATATTGCATAGCAATCTCCTCAATACAACCTCCTTGTCATGCTGAGCGGGTCTCAGGCATAAAACCTCATTGGCCGGCCGACGCCAGCGAAGCATCTCTTCCTCAATACAACCTCCTTGTCATGCTGAGCGGGTCTCAGGCATAAAACCTCATTGGCCGGCCGACTCCAGCGAAGCATCTCCGCCTGCATGGTTCAGGGCCTTCTTCGATGTCGCTGCAGCACAGGCAGGCTCACCGGCGGGAGCGAGGATCCAGGGCATCGCGCAGCCCATCGCCCAGGAAGTTGATGCCCAGCACGGTCAGCAGGATCAGCATGCCGGGGAAGAACCACATCCACGGCTCCGTGTCCAGGTGGTGGTAGGCCTGATCCAGCATGTTGCCCCAGGTCGCCGTGGGCGGCTGCACGCCCAGCCCCAGGAAGCTGACGTAGGCCTCGGAGAGAATGGCATTGGCCACGTCCAGGGTGGCGGCGACGATGATCGGGGCCATGGTGTTGGGCAGGATGTGCCGGAAGATGAGCGCGGCATTGCGCGCCCCCACGCAATAGGCAGCGGTCACAAACTCCTGCTCTTTCAGGGAAAGGAAATTGGCGCGCACGATACGCGCCAGGTACATCCAACTGGTCAAGCCGATAACGCCGACGATCACCACCACGCTGCCGCTGAACGAGCGCCCCAGGAACTGAAAGGCGGGCATCTTGCCGCCGAAGAACTTGGCCAGCACGATCAGCAGAAGCAGTTGGGGGATGTTGAACATCGCTTCCGTGAAGCGCATCAAGATGCTGTCCACCACCCCGCCGTAGAAGCCGGCGGCGGCACCGATCAGCACGCCGATGACGATGGAGACGACGACGGCCAGTACGCCGATGATGATGGAGATCTGCCCTCCGTAGATGGTGCGCGCCAGGATGTCCCGCCCTGCCAGGTCCGTGCCGAAGGGATGGAGCCACGAAGGCGGAGAGAGCTTGATGGTCAAATCCGTGCGGTTGGCATCCGCTTCGCTGAAGAAAACGGACCCGATGGTAATGTACAGGACGATGGCGATGAGGAGCAGGGCCCCGAACATGGCCATCTTGTGGCGGCGGAAGCGCTGCCAGGCCATCTGCAAGGGTGTCAGAGGCGGAGGTTCACTCTCCTCGGCGAGAAACTCTGTGCTCAACTCGATTGCAGCCATGGCACCACCTCAGCTATAGCGGATGCGGGGGTCGAGGAAAGTGTAGGTGATATCGGTGATGAGCTGGAACAGGATGACCAGGGCGGAGATGATGATCAGAATGCCCATCAGCACCGGGATATCGGTGTCCCTGGCCGCGTCCCAGAACAGCCGCCCCATGCCGGGCCAGGCGAAGATGGACTCGGTGACCACTGCCCCGCTCAACAGCAACGGCACATCCATGCCCACGATAGTCACCAGAGGCAGGGCGGCGTTCTTGAGGGCATGGTTGCGGATGACCATCCGTCGCGGCAGCCCTTTGGCGTGGGCAGTGCGGATGTAGTCCTGGTTGATCACTTCCAGCATCTGGGCGCGCATGTAGCGGCTGTAGCCGGCGATGCTGACGACGGAGGCCGTAGTCGCCGGCAGCACCAGGTGCCACAGGATCTGACCCACTGTCGGCCCCACGGCCAGGTCGTACATGCCCACGGTGGGGAAATAGGGCAGTCCCCAGCGCTTGAAGTTCACGGCGAACACGTACATCAAGATCAACGCCAGCCAGAAGACAGGCATGGAGTAACCGATGAAGGAGAAGGCAGTGAAGACATAGTCCAGCACCGAGTACTGCCGCAGGGCAGAATAGATGCCGATGAACAGGGAAAGCAGCAGGATCACCGCCTGGCTGGTCAGCATCAGCAGCAGCGTGTTGGGAATGCGCTCAGCGATGATCTGGAGCACCGGCCGCCGTTCCATAAAAGAGGTGCCGAAATCGCCGCGCAACACCCCGCGGCGGGTGCCGCTTCCCTCGGCGATGCCGTCTCCATCCACGTCCACTTTCATCCAATCGTTGCCGACCAGCCAAATGATGTATTGCACCAGGACTGGCTTGTCCAGGCCCAACTGGCGGGTCAGCCGTTCACGGTCCTCCGAGCGCAGGCGCCGCCGGCCGCCGCCAAAGGAGGCCAGCGGGTCGCCCATGGTGTTGATGAGCAGGAAGAGAATGGCGCTGATAATCAGCAGCAGGGGAATCGCCTGCAGGATGCGTTTGATGATGTAGCGTGTCATCCTCACCTCCGCAGGATTGCCTGAGGCAGAAACCTGTCAAGCAAGAAGGGAGGAGACGCCCACCCCGCCGTCTCCTCCCTTCGCTCCGAGCGAGCTACGGGCTCACATCCCACTCATAGGCGTTCCAGAAGGGATCCGCCCCCGAGAGGCGAACGTTTTGCAGGCGCGTGCTCAGCGACCAGAGGTCGGGGTCCGTGCGCAGCCCCATCCAGATGACCTGATCCTGCATGATGCGGGCGATCCGGTGGAAGATACGGATGCGTTCGTTTTCATCCGCCGTTGTGGCCTGCTTGCGGAACAGCTCATCCAGTTCGGGCACGCAGCCGTACCAGTTGAGGCCGTCCGGATTCTCGTCCGTGGGCACCTGATCGCAGAGGAAGTAGGGCGTGTTGGGATCGGGGTAGTCATAGGCGCCATCCGACCACTCGGCGATGTCGTACTGGCCTGTGGCAATCGGGCCGTCATCACCGTAGGAGTTCCAGATGGTGTCGTAGGAATAGTTCACGATCTCGACCTTGACGCCCACTTCGGCCAGCATTTGCTGCACGACGACCTGGGTGGTCTCCCGCAGTTCGTTGCCGGCGGTAGTGGAGTAGCGCAGGACCAGCTCCACGCCATCCTTGTCGCGCACACCGTCGCCGTTGCTGTCCACCCATCCGGCCTCATCCAGCAGCGCCTTGGCCTGCTGCGGATCGTAGGGGATGGGTTCCAGCGTGGGATCGTTGTATTTGGCGTTGTCGTACCAGTAGGTGCGCGGGATCTCGTACAGGCCGTAGAACAGTTGGTCAATGATCTGCTGGCGATCCACAGCCATGACGATGGCCTTGCGCACGCGCACGTCCTGCAGCGCCGGATGGCTGGTGTTCGGGTTCAGGTTGAAGAACCACACCTCCATGTAGCCCGAGGGGACGCTGACCATCCTGACGTTATCCAGGGCATCAATGGTCGGCTTATCGGCAGCGCTCAGGAACACGCCGATGTCGGTATCGCCGGCCTTGATGGCTGCCATCTGCGCTTCAGTGTCGGGCACGATGCGGATGAAGATCTGATCCAGCCTGGGCCGACCCCGCCAGTAGTTGGGGTTGGCCTCCAGGATCAGATGGCTGGCCGCCTTCCACTCCTTCAGGATGAACGGGCCGTTGCCCACCGTGGGGTTGCGGTTCCACTCGGCGTTATCCAACGTCCCTTCCGCTTCGTAGATGGGTTCCAGGATGTGCTTGGGCAGGATCGGCAACAGGCTGAAGAAGCCGCTGGCCCAGGCCACAAACGGCTCACTCATGACGATTTGCAGTGTATGGTCGTCCAGGGCGGTCACGCTCTCGATGTAGGTGTCGTAGGGGTAGCGGGTGATGAAGGTGTTGGCTTCGTCCATGACCATGTTGTAGGTGAAGACGAAGTCATCTGCGGTGACCGGCACGCCATCGGACCACAGGGCTTCCGGGCGGAGTTTGATGGTCAGGGTGAGGCTGTCCTCGGAGAGGCCGCCGTTTTCCACCGTGGGGAACTCGGCGGCCATTTCCAGGCTGGGCCGCACCTGATCATCGAAGCGCCACAAACCCACCAGGAACAGGTCTATGACATTGGCGGCGAACCACATGTCGGTATTGTACGGGTTGAGGCTATCGGGTTCTTCGAAGAAGGTGATGGTGACGGTCTTGGCTGCTGCCGGGGCTGCGGTGGGCGCGGCGGTGGGGGACTCGACCGGCACCGGTGTCGCTTCGGGAGGCGGAGCAGCAGGCGTTGGAGCGGGCACACAGGCCGTCAGCAGGAACGTGGCGATGAGCGCCACTGGGAACACAACGTGAAGCCAAAAGCGTTTCATGGCCAATGACTCTCCTGGAATGTTTTTGAACAGGCTATGAGGGTGCTGTGCTTATCCGCACAAACACCCCGTGTCATGGTTGTGCTTCTGATCCCCGCTCACCTGCGGGGGCTTCCTGCAAATAGGGGCAGGACCCCAGGCCTTCTGGAAACCAGAATGCGGCACCGCGCTACATACCACCTCCTCGTATAATATGTGCTCCCGCTGGACGGTCACGTCCAGTGGCCGTGGCGGGCGTGACCGCCCGCCACGAGCGACA
>JARYMM010000015.1 GCA_029907105.1 Anaerolineae bacterium
GGCTTAGCTTTACCCTAAGAATTTATGGGACGGACCTCTATGGCTTTGGGGCGGTCAATTATGTGACAGGCGAACTGATCTGGTTATTATCGGAGCACAAGGACAACGCTGCCTTCCGCAAACTGCTGGACTTGCTCAGAGAGCATCATCAGGGAGATAACAAGCCCGTGGTCATCGTGGTTGATAACTACAGTGCTCATAAGGCGAAGAAGGTCAAAGAATGGCTCAGGAAGCACCGCCGGCGATTCAGGCTCTACTTGCTGCCTACTTATTCGCCGCACCTCAACCCTATTGAGCGGCTCTGGCGGCACTTCCGGCGCACGGTGACAGACAACTACTTCTTTGGGACGATGACCGCCCTGCTGGAAGCAACCAAGGCTTTCTTCTTGGAGTTGACGCAAAATCCTGAGCAAGTGCTAAGCATCGTCCGCGGACACGCATAACTTTTGCAGTTCTATTTAAACCGCCTGTGCCGCTGCCAGCGGGCACTTACTACTGGCGCATCAAGCCCCTCGGCGGTGGAGGGCTGGAGGGGCCCTGGCTGGGTCCGATCCAGATTGGCATCGTGGCTTTTCCTCCCGGCGCTTTGGGCGTGCAGGCTGAACGCGTCCTGGGCATCGCCCCGATCAGCCAGAACAAAGACTCCCGGATGCTGTGCCTGGATGGCGATCCCGAAGGCAACCCCGCCAGCAACGATCCGGAGAATGCCTGGGACGCGCCCGCCCCCTGCACCGTGCCGCCATGCGCCGATGGCGGCATCAAATATACCCACGGCAACCGCTACTGCGTGCGCGCCTCCATCCGCATGATGGCCTCCTACTACGGCGGCCACCTGACCATGGATCGTATCTCCTATTACATCCTCCAGGAGTGGACGGGCAACACTCACGGCGATACCCACGATACGAATCCCAACAACGACCTGGGCCACAACCGGGGGATGTGGTATCCTGACGAGGAGGATGAGGGGATCTCCTGGGCTTTGGGGACCACCATCACCACCCCCGGTGGCAAACCCACTTTCGCCCAGGTCAAGGGATGGATTGACGCCAACCGGCCTATCATGTTCCGCGATCCAGGCCACATGATGGTCATAGACGGCTATCGTGACGATGCCAGTGGCCAGTTCGTCCACATCCTGGACCCTGATCAGGAACCCGATTTCTGGCGCTGGCAGACCTATGCCAGCCAGGACATAGATGGCTACTGGGTCGGGCCGGCCAGCGCGCCCGGCGTGCGCTCCGATGAGGCCACCGTCTCTGCGGACAGCGATGGCGATGGCATCGTGGACTTCGACGAGATCAACCGCTTCCACACCAACCCCATCTTGCCCGACAGTGACGAGGACTGGGTGCAGGACAAGCAGGACATCCGCGAGTACGTCTTCGACAACGCCGGCACCTACAACCTGCGCGCCGCCGACTTCGACGGCGACGGCCATCGCAAGGAACGGGACGCCGACAACGACGGCGATGGCGCGGCGGACGGCTGCGAGGACACCAACTATAACGGTAAATACGAGGCCGCCCTGGGCGAGACCGATAACTTCAACGCCGGAAGCTCGCAGGCCTGCGTGCCGCTGTTCGAGATCCTCCAGCCCACCCAGAGCACGCCGGTCAACGCTGGGGCCTACGATAACCCGGACAAGATCCTGGTGCAGGTGCGCACGGCCACGCCGCCCTCCTCGCCCGTGACCTATGGCCCTTCCGACTTCGCTGTGGAGATCGGCGGCCTGGACAGCGCCGTCATCGCCGTCTATCAGGTGCTCGATACCCATTTCCTGGTGGTCAGCCCCCACACCCAGCCGGCAGCCGACACTTACGACCTGGAAGTGACGCTGCGAGGCACACAGAGCGACACGGAGACCCGCGCCGTCTACTTCCTGCCCAAACTGCGGGCTGACCAGATGCTGGTGATTGACCGCTCCGGCAGCATGAGCGATTACGGCAAGATGGACGCGGCCAAGAACGCCGCCCGCGCCTTCATTGACCACGCCAACGTGGGCGATATGATCGGCGTGGCCTCCTTCGCCTCCTCGGCCAGCCTCGACTACTCTTTGACCACCATTACCGGTGACCCCGAATGGAACGCGGCCAAAGCGGTGGTCAATGCCCTGGTCTCGAGCGGCATGACGGCATTGGGCCAGGGCGCACAAACCGGCTACAACGAGATCGTGGCCAAAGGCAAGAGCGACCACGACTGGGCCATGGCCTTGCTCTCCGACGGCATGGAGAACGTGACCCCCTACTGGGCCGACCCGACCGTCAGCGGCGTGATCGTGCCCTCGCGCGTCGTCGTCCACACCGTGGCCCTGGGCCGCGACGCCGATCGCACCCTGATGGCGGCCATTGCCGGCTCCACCGGCGGCACCGCCTACGAGGCCGGCGTGGACATCCTACCACTCGTGACCGGCGCGTCAGCGGCCGCGCCGCCCGGCCCCAACCTGCCGTCCACTCTCCCCAACCGCTTGGCCGACGTCTACAAGGCCATCGGCGAGGAGATCGGCCACCAGCAACGGCTGTGGGAGAAAACGGGCACGGTGAGCGGTCATCTCCAGTTCGAAGTGCCGCTGGAGAAGGGCCTTCCGGAGGCCATTTTCACCGTCAACTGGGACGACCCCGGCAGCCCCATCCAGATGACCCTCTACGACCCGAAGGGCGATCAGGTCAAGGCCGGCTATCCGGGGATGAGCCATCAGACCGATACCACGCACGACCAGTATCGCATTCGCAACCCGCTGGCCGGCGTCTGGGTGGTGGAACTGCGCACGCGGGAGAAGATGGCCAACTACCTGTTCATCCTCTCCGCCTGGTCGCCGACTACCATGCACCTGGCCTTCGGCCTGCCGCCGGCCGAGCGCACGGTGGGATCGGAGATTCCCATTCTGGTCGTCCTGGCCGACACTAAGCGGATCAAGGGGGCCGAGGTGTGGGCCTGGGTGCAGGGCCCCGACGCGGACCTGGTGCAGGTACTGCAACTGTTCGACGACGGCGCTCACCACGACGGGCGATCCGGCGACGGGGTCTACGGCAACCTGTTCACGCACACTTACCAGGCTGGCGCGTACCTGGTCAAAGCCAGCGGCTGGGGGGTGAACAACTTCGGCGAGAGCTTTGTGCGCCACCGCACCGGTGGCTTCACCATCCTGCCCCGCCTGGCCTATATCTGGCGCGAAGACCTGACCACGGCCAACGCCTACCGCAACCTGTTGCAGGCCAACGGTTTCACCGTGGATTTCGTCCACCTGGATGACGTGCCCAAGACGTCGTGGACTCGCTACAGCCTGGCCGTGATCGGTCCGGAGACGGGCGATGGGGCGCAGTGGGGCACACCGACGGCGGTGGCTACCCTTCAGCAATACCCTGTGCCCATCATCGGCCTGGGGGAGGGCGGCTACGCCTTCTTCGGCAAAGTTGGGCTGGCCATCGGCTACCCCAACGGCTGGCACGGCAGCGAGAACCGTACCTACGTGATGGACACGGCGCACCAGGTCTGGCACAGCCCCTACCATATCCCCGTGCCGCGCGAGCGCATCGTGACCGTCTACAACCGCAGCGGCCATGTGGGGATCAACATCCCCAAGCCGCCTGCCGACGTGACCCTCATCGGGCGAGAGCCGGCCGATCAGGTGCACTACAACCTGGTGCAACAGACGGGGCGCTACCTGTTGTGGGGCTTCCAGGCCGGGCCGCCGGCCATGACCGTGGACGGTCAGCGTCTCTTTATCAACGTGGCCCGTTACATGGCCGGGATGTGAAACGAAAGGAGGTGCGACGCCTCTGCGAAGCGCGTCGCACCTCCCTTTTTCCCTCTGAACGTTGCCGGATCAGACAAAGTGTGGTATACTGGCTATGCTGGCGCAAGGAGAGCCAAAAGCAGCGATGGCCGATCACCCTCTAACCCCATCAGATCTGGCGACGGCCGGTCCTGTGGCTCTGGCGCAAGGCCGGGTCCCAGGCCAGGATTGGCGATTCTCGGTCGTCTTCGAGATGGCCAGAGTCCTGGCGAGGCAGCAGGATCTGGAAACCCTGCCCTTGGAGCTTCTGTCATGCGTGATCAGGACATGGGAGGCGGCCGAAGCGGGCGCTCTGCTGCTTTACGATCCCTCTGACGGATGGCTGGCGGTGAGAGCTGCGCTGGGCTACGATCTCGCCGGTGCACCGCACATCCGCCTGGCTCCTGGCGAAGGGCCGTATGGCCGGGTATTTCAGACGGGCCAGGCTGAGTTGTACCCTGCTCCAGAGGCCGTCGCTGCTGCCAGGGCCAGCCTTACGCTGGCAAACCGGGAGCTGTTCGCAGCGGCAACCGCCGGCCTGAGGCCGGCGCAGTGTGCGGTCTTTCTGCCGCTGCTCACCCCTGAGGCCAGAGTCGGGGTCTTGATCCTGGAGAACCGGCAGCGGCCTGGCAGCTTTGCTGCGGCAGATATGCCTTTCTTGCAGGCCCTGGCCGACCTGATTGCCCTGGCCGTTGAAAATGCCCGTCTGCGCAAGGAATTGCAGGCCGCCCGGGCCCTGGAAGAGGCCAATCGCCTCGAGGCCGAGTTGACCTCTATTCTCGCCCATGAGATGCGCACGCCGCTGACCTCGATCAAAGGCTACTCCACGGCTCTGCTCATGGATGAAGTCGCCTTCAGTCCCGAGACGCAGCGGGAATTCCTGCAGATCATAGATGAGGAGTGTGACACCCTGCAGGAGCTTATCCATGACCTGCTGGAATCGTCTATCATTGATGCGGGTCTCCTGAGGATCGAGCCCCAGCCCCTGCGCTTGCCCCATCTGGCTCAGAAGGTGAGCGACGACATGGCACACCGCGCCCCCCAACATCGCTTCCTGATAGATTTCTCCCCCGATTTCCCCATCGTGGACGCCGATCCCAACCGTGTGGAACAGGTGTTGCGTAACCTGCTCGATAATGCGGTGAAATACTCGCCGGATGGAGGGTTGATCGTCATACGAGGTGAGGTGGGCCAGGACGAAGTGGTCATCAGCGTGGCCGACCAGGGGGTGGGCATCGCTCCCGAGCACCTTAACCGCCTGTTTGAGAAGTTCTTCCGCGTCACCTCGGCCCTGGGGCGGCACGTGGTGGGCTCAGGCCTGGGATTGCCCATCGCCCGCACCATCGTGGAGAGTCACGGAGGGCGTATCTGGGCCGAAAGCCAGTTGGGACAGGGCACCACGTTCTACTTCACGCTGCCCCTGAAGGGGCCAGACCGGACAGCGGCAGACAAGGAGCTACAGGATGAGCGATAAGATTCTCGTCGTGGACGACGAGCCGCGGGTCGTGCGGCTGGTCAGCGAGGTGCTGAAGGCGGTGGGCTACCAGGTGATCGCTGCCGCCAGCGGAATGCCAGCCATCGAAATGGTGGCCCTGGAACGACCTGACCTGGTACTGCTGGACATCCTGCTGCCAGGTGGCCTGGATGGATACGAGGTATGCCGCCGCCTGCGCGAGTTTTCCGACGTGCCGGTGATCATGCTCACGGCCAAAGCTCAGGAGGCCGATGTGGTGCGCGGCTTCGAGGTGGGAGCGGATGACTATCTGACCAAGCCCTTCAGCGCCAAAGAACTGGTTGCTCGAGTGCAGGCGGTCCTGCGACGCTGCCAGCGGTCCGAGGAAGTGATCACCGCCCCCTTGGTGTGCGGTGAGCTGGAGATCAATTTCGCCCAGCGTGCCGTCAGGGTGCGTGGCCAGCGGGTCGCGCTCACCCCCACGGAGTACGAATTGCTGCGTCAACTGGCCCTCCACGTCAACCGGGTCGTGCTACACCAGGATCTGTTGACGACGGTGTGGGGGCCTGAGTACCGCAACGATGTGGACTACCTGCGGTCTTACATCCGCTACCTGCGACGCAAACTGGAAGCAGACCCCGCGAATCCCCGCTACATCCTCACCTCACCGGGAGCAGGCTACATGCTGAGCTGCCCGGAGGGGTAATACTACAACCGTACTTGTCATGCTGAGCGGGTTTCAGGCGTCAAACCCCCTTGCCCGGCCGACTCCGGCGAAGCATCTCTTGCCTGCATGGTGACGCGAGAACCTGTCCTGAGCGCAGCGAACGGCTGCTTCGCTAGCGTTGCGTGCACCACGGGAACAGGCGTGTAGACCCGCTCAACCCTGGCCTGAGCCTGTCAAAGGCATGACACATATCACCAAGTGCGGTTGTAGTAGTAATTCTACAACGATGGTTCGCTGCTTACTGTCATTCTGAGCGACCGCAGGGCCTGCCCTGAGCGAAGGCGAAGGGGAGCGAAGAATCTCCTCGGAGCCGACACTTTGCCACTCCAGAACGAGATTCTTCGTCGCTGCGCTCCTCAGAATGACAAAACCATCGTTGTAGTAGTAAGAGCCCATCCGAAAATACCTCTCCTGACCGGCCAGGGTCTTTGGAGAGCAGGATCACAGACCTCCGCGGGATAGCAGGCCGCGGAGGTCTTTTCTTTGCTTGCGGCGGTTCTCGGCCAGTACGAGAGCCGCCTTTTTCATGGGCTTTTCACAGAGTGGCGGCCGTTTTCTATGACATTCACACGCCTTTTGTGTTAGGCTGTTCCTGGCAATGCGGGGAAGAACCGCTGATACAACAGCCGAGGAGGGATACAATGGCAGATTCGACAATGAAGCAATTGGGCATGGTGGACCTCGGATTCACAGCGCCAGCGGTGCAATTGCCGGATGCGACCAGCGCGGCCGAGCAGGTCTTGAGTGATGCCCTGGCCTTCTGCGCTCAAAAGATGCGCTTTGATAGCTGTGAGACTGCGCTAAGCCGTCTGCGGCAGGGCGATCGCGAGGCCTGCACCTATTGCTTCTACAGCGTGGCCAGGCGGGTAGCCGAGTTCCTGGGGGCATGGGACGAGAACGTCAAAGCCGTCTACATCTGCGACTACGATGCTACCCCTGAGGACCTGTGCTTCGCCGAGACGGTGCAATCCCCGCCGGTCCACCTGCTCGTCCGTGTGGATCGCAAAACCAGCGCCCTGAACTCGCTGCTGGCGGCGTTGGACCGTGCCCTGGTCCAGAAGTACGCCGAGTTGACGGCGATGAACCGGCTGGCCTGCTTTCTGGATGCGCAGGTAGTGGATGATGCCGACGTGGAGAAGCGCATTGGCTATGGCACACTGCTCTCTTCGATCCATCATCGGCCCTTACAGGTTTGGAGCCGATGACCGACAGGGCGTGAGGCGGCGGACGGAGTAGCCCTGGCCTGTTATCTTTCGCCCCAGCGACAGAAGTTGTCACAAGATCGAGACCGGGGAGGAATTCATGGAAGAGAAGGTGGAAGAGGTGCTCGACAGGCCGCACCCCGGCATCGTCGTGGCCGAATCTCCCAGGGAAAACCTGTGGCATACCGTCCTGGCCCAGCTCGATGACGTGGCCCGGCGCTTGAAACTGGACCCCGGCATCCACGCCATCCTGCGTCAACCGGAGCGGGAACTGACGGTGGCGGTGCCCGTCAGAATGGACGATGGTCGCATCGAGGTCTTTACGGGCTACCGTATTCAACACTCCAGTGCCCGCGGGCCGTGCAAGGGCGGCATCCGTTATCATCCGGAGGTGAATCTCGACGAGGTCAGGGGCCTGGCGGCCCTGATGACCTGGAAGTGCGCTGTGGTGGGGATCCCCTACGGAGGGGCCAAAGGCGGAGTGCAGTGCGACCCCCGCCAGATGTCCGAGGATGAGATCTGCCGCATGACCCGCCGCTATACGGCCATGATCATGCCCATCATCGGTTCGAGACGGGATATCCCGGCCCCCGACGTCAACACCAATGCCCAGATCATGGCCTGGATTTCCGATACGGTCAGCATGCTGGAACGCAAGACGGTGATTGACATCGTCACCGGCAAGCCGATCTCTTTGGGTGGATCGGTGGGGCGCAGGGAGGCGACCGGGCGAGGAGTGGCCATCGTGGCCAGAGAACTCCTGAAGCGCAGACGGCGGCGCCTCTCGGACACCACCGTGGCCGTGCAAGGCTATGGCAATGTCGGCAGTGTGGCGGCGACGATCCTGCAGCAGATGGGCTGCAAGATCGTGGCGGTGAGCGACATCAGCGGCGGTTTGTATGACCCCCGAGGGCTGGACATCCCCGGCATCAACCGGCATGTGGCTGCCCATCCCCAGGGATTACTGGAGGGCTACGAGGCCCCAGGCGTGGAGAAGTTCAGCAATGATGACCTGTTGGTCAGCGATGTAGATGTACTGATCCCCGCCGCGCTGGAGCATCAGATCCACGCTGGCAATGCGCCTTATGTCCAGGCCGAGATGATCGTCGAAGGCGCCAATGGCCCCACCACTCGCCAGGCTGACGAGATTCTGCAGGAGCGGCGCATCATCGTCGTGCCCGACATTCTTGCCAACGCCGGAGGGGTCGTGGTCAGCTATTTCGAGTGGGTACAGGACCTGCAATGCTTCTTCTGGGATGAGGCCGAGGTCAACAGGAACCTGGAACGCATCATGGTGCGCAGCTTCGAAGAGGTGTGGGACTTCAGCCAGCAGCAACAGGTGCCCCTGCGGTTGGGGGCCACCATGCTGGCCGTAGACAGGGTAGCCAGGGCCATACAGGCGCGGGGCATATTCCCCTAACAGGTCAAGCATTTTGTGAAGATATTGCGCCCTTAACAGGAAGCCCCTGCCAACGCCGTTGTTGGCAGGGGCTTCTGTTTGCTACAGCGGGAATTCACCCGCGTAGGGGGAGAGGCTACACCCAGCCGCGCAGCCGGACTGCCTCGGCCACGCGGTGCACGGCCACCATGTAGGCTGCCATGCGGTTGTGCACCCCATGCTTCTGCGCCATCTCGTGTACAGCGTGGAAAGCCCGGGTCATTTTCTCATCCAGCCGTTCGTACACCTCCTCCGCTTTCCAATAGAAATCATAGGCGTTCTGCACCTGCTCGAAGTAAGAAACCGTCACCCCGCCGGCGTTACACAGGAAGTCGGGGATGACGTAAACGCCGTCCTGGAACAGGATCTCGTCGGCCTCTGGCGTGGTGGGGCCGTTGGCCAGCTCGGCCATGATCCTGGCCTTGATGCGCGGCGCATTCTCGGCCGTGATCTGGTTTTCCAGCGCTGCCGGGATGAGGAGGTCTACGTCCAGCTCCAGGAGCTCAGCATTGCTGATGTTCTGGGCTCCGGGGAAATCCTTGACGACCCCGGTGGCCTGCCTGTGAGCGAACGTGGCCTCGAAATCAAGCCCCTCGGGATTGTAGATGCCGCCCCTGGAATCGGATACCGCCACCACCCTGGAGCCGAACATCTCGGCGATGAGCTTGTGAGCGAACTGGCCGGCGTTGCCGTAGCCCTGGATGGCTATGGTGGCCGTGCCCAGGTCAATGCCCAGCACTTTGGCTGCCTCGCGGATGCAGTACATGCCGCCCCTGGCTGTGGCATCGCCGCGCCCTGCCGAACCACCCAGCGGCAGGGGTTTGCCAGTGATGACGCCGGGCACATTGTAGCCGGTCATTATGCTATACTCATCCATCATCCAGGCCATCACCTGGGCATCGGTGTACACGTCCGGCGCCGGCACGTCGGTTTCCGGGCCGATATAATGGCCCAAAGCACGGATGTAGCCGCGGCTCAGGCGCTCCAACTCGGTCTTGGACATCTCCTTGGGGTTGCAGATAACGCCCCCCTTGCCGCCGCCCAGGGGGATGTCCACCACGGCACACTTCCAGGTCATCCAGGCGGCCAGCGCCCGCACCGTGTCAATGGTCTCCTCGGGATGGAAGCGAATGCCCCCCTTCGTCGGCCCGCGGGCATCGTTGTACTGCACGCGAAAGCCTTTGAAGATCCTGACGTTGCCATCGTCCATTTTCACGGGGAAAGTGACGTGAAATTCGCGCATGGGCTCGCGCAGGAAGAAGCGCATGGGCTCTTCCAGTTGCAGCAACCCGGCGGCCTGATCGAACTGCTGTTGGGCAATCGCCCAGGGGTTGAGTTCTTCTTCGGACATGTTCTCAGCTCCTTTTGGAATAGTCTAGGGCACAAAAAATCCTCTCGGCGTGGCCGAAAGGTCATTGGAAAAACCGTGTAAAAAGGCCCGCCACCTCCTTGTGAACGGTTATGATACCTGGATCCGATGCCCCTTGCGGGGAAATTCTACCACAAGGCCCCTGAAGCACCAAACGGCAAACGCCATTTGTGTGCTGCCAGGGTATGGCCATATCCCAGGCCGCCGGGCGGTGGGCGCGGGGCGTTATATCTTCGAAGTCGGATTTGACAGGTTGAGAGCTCTGTGGTATACTGTGAATGGTCACGGGAGCGTTCACGGGAACGGTCACAATCAGGACAGGACAGTCGCCCATGAGAAGTTACGTCACCATCCGCGATGTGGCCGCCGCCGCCGGGGTCTCTTATCAGACGGTCTCGCGGGTCATCAACCGTCGGCCCGATGTGGCCGAAGAGACCCGCCGTCGGGTCTGGCAGGTCATCGAAGAGTTAGGCTATCAACCCAGCGCCATCGCCCGCAGCCTGGTCTCCAAGAGGACGCATACGCTGGGCCTGATCACCGCCGATTTCAGCGACTATTTCTTCACCCAGGTCATCGTCGGCGCCGAAGCGGAAGCGCGCAAACAGGGCTATTTCTTCATGCTCTGCAGCACGGAGCGCAACCCCGACGACGAGCCCGAATACTTCCGGCTGCTGACGGAAAGGCAGGTAGACGGCATCCTCTTCGCCCGCCCCAGCACGGAGGAAGACAGCCGGCACATCCTTTCACTGCTGCGGGCGGAGGTGCCCCTGGTGACCACGGCCTACTGGCTGCCGGGCGAAAAGCTGACCGTGGTGGATGTGGACAACGTGGACGGTGGCCGGCAGGCTACGGAGTGCCTGATCGAGCTGGGGCATCGTCAGATCGGCATGATCACCGGCCCCGCCGGCTGGAAGTCGGTGAACGACAGGAGCGAGGGGTATCGGCTGGCTTTGGAGCGGGCGGGGATACCCTTCGATGCCTCTTTCATCGAATATGGCGATTGGTCGTATCAAAGCGGCTACGAAGCCATGCGCCGCCTTCTGCAAAAAGCGCCGCCGATCACTGCCCTCTTCGCCCAGAACGACCGCATGGCCATCGGAGCCATGCGCGCCCTGAGCGAGGCGGGACGCCGCATACCCGATGACATGGCGGTTATCGGCTACGATGACATCCCGGCCGCCGCCTATTGCCACCCCTCTCTGACCACCATTCGCCAACCCATGCAGCAGGTGGGGGAGATCGCCACGCGGTTGTTGATCGAACTCATTAACGACCCCGCCACGGAAAGAAAGGAGGTGTTGCTGAAGACCGAGCTGATTCGACGGGAGACGTGTGGGAGGGCGCGCCAGGGGGGTTAGTGCCTCGCCCATGCCTTGCACGCTGAGCAAGAAAACTAACCAGTGATCATGGCCTGGCTGGTCACCACGAAGCACGAAAATGTCATCAGGAGCGAAGAATCTCCTGGTTACATGAGCGGGAGACCCTTCGCTGCGCTCAGGGTGACATTTTCGGAGCAGTGTAGCCGGGGAGAGAGGAGGTGAATGAAAGGATCATATACAATCACCAAACTGTCAATGGCCGCCGAGACGCTCGCTGAGAGCCTCTCGCCCGCATCTTAAAACCCGAAAGGAGGGGAACACCCATGAAAAAGCTGGCGTCACTGCTGTTGGTGCTCACGCTGGTGAGCGTTTTCCTGGCCGCCTGCCCGGCTCCCACGGCGCAGATCATTGAGGTAGAAAAGCCGGTGGTGGTGGAGAAGAAGGTCGTCGAGACTGTCGAGGTCGAGAAAGAGGTGCCGGTCGAGGTCACCAAGATCGTGGAGAAAGAGGTCGTGGTGACGCCGACGCCGGTGCCGGAGAAGCCCAAGCCTAAGGGCAAGATCACCCTGTGGGGCTGGACAGCAGCCATCCGGGATACCCTGGAGGCCTCCGGTGTGCTCGAGGACTTCAAGGCCGAGTACCCTGATGTCGAGGTGGAGATCGTGTACTACAGCCCCTCGGATGTCTATACCAACCTGCCCCTGGCCCTGACCGCTGGCGAAGGCGCTCCCGACGTCTGCCTGGTGGAGAACAGCCATCTGGCGGAGTATGTGCATCTGGGCGGTTTGCTTGACCTGACGGAGCGGGTTCAGCCCTATCTGGACAAGGTGAACGAGTACAAGTGGTACGACTGCGAGAAGGACGGCCGCTACTACTGCCTGCCCTGGGACTCCGGCCCCGTGGTCATGTACTACCGCCGCGATGTCTTCGCCGCGGCGGGCCTGCCCACCGACCCGGAGGAGGTCAGCGCTACCATTGCCACCTGGGCTGACTATCTCGAGGCCTGCCGGACGATCAAGGAGAAGACGGGCAACTACTGCTTCGCCCACAACAAGGCCAATAACTACGCCCGTCTCTACGAGATGGTCCTCTGGCAGCAGGGCCTGGGCTATTACGATCCCGATACCGGTGAGGTCACCGTGGACAGCCCCGAGAACATCGCCACCCTGGAGATGTTAGGTCAGTTCTGGAAGGAGGATCTGGTCTCCGACTCTCTGGAATGGACAGATCCCTGGTACGCCGAGCTGGCTGCCCTGGAGCCACCCATCATCGCCACCCTCATCGAGGCCTCCTGGATGGACATCTTCCTGAAGAGTTGGATCGCCCCCGGCACGGCTGGCAAGTGGGGTGTGGCCTACATGCCGGCCTTTGAAGAAGGCGGTGTGCGGGCCTCCAACGACGGCGGTTCCGTCTTCGTCATCCCTGAGCAGACCAAGAACCCCGAGGCCGCCTGGGCCTTCGTGGAGTTCGCCCTGGGCCGCCGGGAGAGCCAACTGAAGATGTTCGCCATCAGCGGCTTCATCCCCTCGCTGGAAACCACGTATGATGACCACCTGTTCCTGGAAGGCGATACCTTCTTCGCCGGCCAGAACACGCGCAAGATTTACGCCGACGTGGTGAAGCAGATCCCGCGGGGAGGCATCTACGGCCCCCACTACGCCATGATGAACGGCTCCGTCTCCGTAGCCATCCAGCGCTATGCCACGGGGGCAGCCACAGCCGAGGAGGCCCTGAAGGAAGCGGCGGCGGAGATCCGCGCTGCCCTTGAATAAGGCGTCACTCGTGCCACAGGTGAGGAGAGCCGTGAAGGCTCTCCTCACCTGACCCGGAGAGGCCGGCGTCAGACGGGAAGGTTGGCCACCGAGGGTGCCGAGGACGCCGAACATCGTTGGCGGAGCACTGCTTTACAGGTGAGGAGACAAGCGATGGCACGAGCAATAAGCGCCAGCACGCCTGGGGACAGAAGAAGGGGCCTCTGGCGGGAGATCGTCAAGAACCGTTGGGCCTACGTTTTTATCTCCCCCTTCTACATCTTATTTCTCGTTTTTGGCTTCTTCCCCGTCCTTTTCTCCATCTACCTCAGTTTTCACAAGTGGAAGGGACTGGGGCCTATGGAATTCGTCGGGTTGGGCAACTACACGTACCTCTTTGGCATAGGGGGTAAAGTCTTCTGGCAATCTATCCTCAACGGCATTCTTCTGTTCTTCATGTACGTTCCTATCATGACCTTCCTGGCCATCGTCCTGGCCGTGATCCTGAACTCCAGGTTGGTGCGCTTTTTCCAGGCCTACCGCACGATGATTTTTGCGCCGTACGTTACCTCCATGGTCGCTGCCGGCTTCACTTTCCGCCTGATGTTGGAGAACAAGGGCGGCTTGTTCAATGTGGCGCTCAACATGCTCGGGCTGCCAGGAGTGCCCTGGCTGGAGCACATCTGGTGGGCACGGGTCTCGCTCTGCCTGCTCGTCACCTGGGGATGGTTAGGATACAACATGGTGCTCATGCTGGCAGGGTTGCAGACCATCCCCCGCGAGCTGAACGAAGCTGCCCTCATTGATGGGGCCAGCCCTGTGCAGGCTTTCTTTTACGTCACCATCCCTTTGCTGCGTCCCGTGATCCTCTTCGCCGTGATCCTTTCCACCATGGGCAGTTTCGGCCTTTTCAACGAGGTGATGGCCCTGACCGGCGGCGGGCCTATGCGCGCCACCCTCACCACCCTCGTCCAGATTTACGGCGTGGCCTTTGGCCAATATCGCTTCGGCCGCGCCTCGGCCGAGGCCTACGTGTACTTCGCCCTGATTTTCGGGCTCACTTTCCTGCAGTTCAGATACTTCGGCCGTCAGGATTGAGGGCCTGGCAGACGACTGGAACTCAATGGAGGGGAAGGAATGACCATCTTGCCAAGAAGGTTGAAGATCCTGGCGGGCCAGGCAGTCCTCTACAGCTTGCTGACGCTCCTGGCCCTGTTCATGATGTTGCCCTTCATCTGGATGTTGAGCACCTCCTTCAAGCCGCAGTCAGAGATCTTCGTCAGCCCGCCTGTCCTCATCTCTCCCAACATGAACCTGGATGGCTATCGCTACATCATCGAGTACGGCGTATTGCGGTCTCTGTGGAACACGTTCTTCGTTGCTTTCTCGTTCACCGCCGTCTCGCTGTTCTTCTGCGCCCTGGGCGGCTACGGCTTCGCCAAATACCGCTTCCCCGGACGTGAGGGCCTCTTCGCCTTCCTCCTGGGCACGATGATCATCCCCGGTGCGGTGACCATGGTGCCCACCTACATCATCATGCTCAAACTGGGCTGGATGAACACCTTCTGGCCCCTCATCGTGCCCGGCGCCGCCAACGCCTTCGGCATCTTTTTCATGCGCCAGTACATCAGCGCCATCTCCGATGAGCTGCTGGACGCGGCACGCATAGACGGCTGTGGCGAGTTCGGCATTTTCACCCGTTGCATCCTGCCTATCTGCGTGCCCGGCCTGACCAGCCTGGGGCTGATTTTCTTCATGGGCACCTGGAACAACTACCTGGGCCCGTTGATCTACCTCAAATCCCCCGAGAAGTTCACCCTGCCCCTGTTCATGATGCAGATGTCGGGACCACCGGGCTTCTCTATGTATCGGGAGTGGATGGGCGTGGCGGTGATCAGCGTGGTGCCCCTGCTGATCATCTTCCTGATCTTCCAGCGCCGTTTCACCGAGGGCCTCATCGCCGGAGCCATCAAAGGCTAAGGTTCGAGCCGCAAAAAGGAGCATTTTTCATGAGCCGGGCGGGCTTGTTCCTCCTGATCATCTCGCTTCTGATTTGCTTCCTGGGAGGATGTATGGCTGTCCCCACGACGGAAATCGAAGAAAGCCCCACCGTTCCCTCACCTGGGGAAACGCTCACTGCTCCAGCTCCCGGTCGGCTCATCGAGCCGCAGAAGGTAGAGCTCAACGGACGCTGGCGCTTCCGGGCAGACCCCCAAGATGAAGGCGAAGACCGAGGATGGTACGGGAAAACACACCCGGATGGGGATTGGATTGCGGTGACCGTCCCCCACACCTGGGGGGTCATGCCCGAATATGCCGACTACGAGGGGTATGCCTGGTATCGAAGGACCTTTGCCTTGCCGGCGGAGCTCGAAGGGGCCCACGTGCGCCTGCGCTTCGATGCCACCTTCTATCTCTCCAAGGTCTGGCTGAACGGCATCTACCTGGGCAGCCACGAGGGCGGATACACCCCCTATGAATTCGACATCACCGAGGCCGTTGACTTCGGCGCCGAAAACGTGCTGGCGGTCAAGCTCGATAACCGGCGGGAGAGGGATCGCATCCCGGCAACCCTCTCGCCCCAATGGTCCTTCGACTGGTGGAACTACGGCGGGATCGTGCGCGATGTCTACCTCCTGCTCTCCACCCCCCTGTTCATCGCCCGCCAAAGGATCGTCGCCCAGCCCGATCTGGTGGACAAGGCGGATATCACCGTCGGCGTGACCATCCGCAACGCCTCGGACGCCGATCGGGCCGTGCTCGTGAAAGCCACCATCGCCGACGAGCAGACGGGCGCGGCCGTATGGACGGCCGGGGATGATCCCGGCCTTCAGACGAGGTTGACCGTGCCCGCCCACTCCACGGGCGAGGCGGAGCTGACCACGACCCTGCCGAATCCGCGGCTGTGGCACTTCGATCACCCCGAGCTGTATCGCCTGGTGACCGAGCTGAGCGACGAGGCGGGCTACCCGCTGCACCACGCCGAGGAGACCTTCGGCATCCGCAAAATCGAGATCAAGAACGCTCGCCTCTACCTCAACGGCGAGTGGGTGCGGCTGGTGGGGTTGACGCGCCACGCCGACAGCCCCACCCACGGCCTGGCCGAGACGACGACGATCATGGCCGCCGATTACGATGACCTGAAACGGCTGAACACGGTGTTATCCCGCCCCGTCCACTACCCCCAGCACGAGTTCATCCTGGACACCTGCGACCGCCACGGCATCCTCCTCATCCCCGAGGTGCCGGCCTGGCAGCTCGATCGGGTGCAGATGGCCAGCAAGGCCATGCGCGAGCTGGCCCGGCAGCAGTTGCGGGAGATGATCGAGCAGGGCTTCAATCATCCCAGCGTCTGGGCCTGGAGCCTGGGCAACGAGATCGAATCCAAGAGCGTGGAAGGCCACGAGTTCATCAAAGAGATGGTCGCCTACATCAAATCTCTGGACCCTACCCGGCCCGTCGGCTTTGCCTCTAACCGACTCAACGATGCTCCGCAATTCGATGCCACGCTCTACACCGACTTCGTGATGATGAACCAGTACTTCGGCACCTGGGTCGGTCCCAGGCAGGGGCTGGGGCCGGCGCTGGACCGCATCCATGAAACCTGGCCCGATCGTCTGGTCATCATCTCCGAGTACGGTTTCGAACCCCGCTGGAATCGGCTCTGGGGGCCACCCACGGCATCGTTGAACCGCCAGGAGTACTATTACCTGACCGATGAGGAGTTGGACGATCCCCTGGCCGCCGACCGCGAGCGGCAGAAGTTGATCCGGGAGCAGTTGGCGATCATGCGGGCGCGGGATTTCGTGGGCGGGGCCATCTTCTGGTGCTACCAGGATTACCGCACGCCGTCGGGGTTCAAGATGGGGGTGGTCAACGCCCAGAGGGAGCCTTCGGGCGCGTACCGTGTGCTGAGGGAGGAGTATTCCCCGGCCCTGCTGGAGGCGGTAAGCCATGAGCCGGACGCTTTCGTCGCTGGTGAGGTGGTGACCACGCGAGTCGTCGTGCGCAGCCGCGGCCCGGTGGAACGAGAGATGCCAGCCTACACCCTTCGGGATTACACGCTGCGCTGGCAGGTGCTGAGCCAAAGTGGCGATCCGCTGCAGGAGGGGGTGCTGAGCATGCCGATGCTCGCCCCTGGCGAGAGCTGGGAAGGGAGCTTCGCCTGGACGGTGCCGGCGGAACCGGCCTTCGACCTGCGTTTGTCCATCGTCCGGCCCACAGGATTCGCCTGCCTGGAAAAGGTCATTGTTACCGGGGGCGAGGGAGTGGCGACAAGGCCGTAGCCTGGCGGTGAGGGAGCAGCACTCCTCGCCCCTGGTGGGAGGGGCAAGGGAAAAGGCAATTGTGTAAGGAGGAGCCGTGAACGTTCTGGTCATCAGTTCGAGCCCCAACAGGGACGGCCTGACGGCAGCCTGCGCAGCGGCAGCCGTCGAAGGCGTGCTCCTGGCGGGGGGACATGCCGAAGAGGTACGCCTGAATGATCTGCGCCTCGGCCTGTGCCAGGCCTGTGACAATGGCTGGGGCACGTGCCTGACCGCACACCAGTGCCAGCAGGAGGACGACTTCCAGTCCCTGCACAGGCGCGTCCTGGAGGCCGAGGGTTACGTGCTCGTCACGCCGGTGTACTGGGGCGAGATGAGCGAATCGGCCAAGGCCTTCACCGACCGGCTGCGCCGTTGCGAGGCCACACGCGAAGGGCAGAGCGGCCTTTTGGACAAGCCTGTCATCGCTGTGGCCGCCGCCGGTGGCAGCGGGGGAGGCATGATTTCCTGCCTGGCCAGCATGGAGCGCTGGATCCACCATGTGCGGGCCCGCGTCTTCGACCTCATCCCCGTCAACCGCTGGAGCCGGGAGTACAAACTGGTCGCCATCGGCGAGGCGGCGCGGGCCATGGTGCAGGAGGCAAAAACACGACACGGAGCGAAGGCATGAACCACGGCGAGATTCAAACGGTCACCGGCCCTGTGGCCGTGGAGGCCCTGGGCCTGATCCTGCCCCATGAGCACCTGTTCACCGACCTGCGTGGGCCACTGGCCCCCGGCTATGCTCAGGCCGACCCGGAGCGCGTGGCCCAGGTGATGGCGCCTCATCTGAAGGCCGCTCACGCTGCGGGGGTGACCGCGCTCGTGGAGTGCTCCACCGTCGGCGTGGGGCGCAATGTGGCCGTGCTGCGCCGCCTGGCCCAGGCCTCACCGCTGTACCTCATCGCCCCGACCGGCGTGTACCGCGAGGCTTTCATCCCGCCTGCCCTGCGGGAGATGGATGCCCAGGCCCTGGCCGAGAGGTGGATGGGCGAGCTGATGGAGGGCATCGAGGGCAGCGATGTGCGAGCGGGGTTCATCAAACTCGCCGTGAGCGACGACGGCCCAACCCCTCTGGAAGTGCGCAACCTGCGGGCGGCGGCGCAGGCCAGCTTGCAGACGGGCGCCGTCATCGCCAGCCACACGGCCAGCGGCGCGCTGGCTCGACATCAGATGGACCTCCTGGAAGCGGAGGGGCTTGACCTGCGTCGCTTCATCTGGGTGCACGCCAACCTGGAGCCGGACACGGCCTGCCATCTCGAGGCGGCGCGGCGGGGGGCTTACGTCGAGTTCGACGCCGTCGGCGCGGCATGGCAGCCGCAGGCCACGCTGGTGGAGTACACGTTGGCCCTCATCGAGGCTGGCTACGCCGAACATATCCTGCTCTCCCACGATGCCGGCTGGTACAACCCCGCCTCCCCCGACGGCCAGCCGGAGGGCGGCATCCGGGGCTACACGGCGCTGGTGGAGGACTTTCTGCCCGCCCTGCGCGCCCGCGGCGTGACCGATGAGCTGCTGCACCTCATCACCGTGGTCAACCCCGCCCATGCCTTCGCCCTCGCCGTCGGTTGAGGAGAACCATTCGTAGGAATTGTCGGAGGATAAGCGATGCAAAAGCGACGTTTCGGACGCACGGGACACATGAGCACGGTGGCCATCTTCGGCGCGGCGGCCTTCTATGCCGTGACACAGGCCCAGGCGGACGCGGCCATGGAACAGGTGATCGCCGCCGGGGTCAACCATATTGACGTGGCACCCACCTACGGCCAGGCCGAGGAGCGATTGGGGCCCTGGCTGGCGCGGGAGCGGGCCCGCTTTTTCCTGGGCTGCAAGACGACCGAGCGGAGCAAGGAGGCAGCGGCGGCGGAGCTGCGCCGCTCCCTGGAGCGGCTGCGGGTGGATTGCTTCGACCTGTACCAGTTCCACGCCGTGAACAGCATGGAGGAGCTGGATCAGGTGACCGCGCCGGGCGGCGCTCTGGAAGCAGCCATCGAAGCGCGTGCGGAAGGATTGACGCGCTTCATCGGCATCACCGGCCATGGGTTGCAGGCACCGGCGGTCTTTCTGGAGGCGTTGGAGCGCTTCGATTTCGACTCGGTGCTCTTCCCCCTGAACTTCGTGCTCTATGCCCATCCGGACTACCGGCGCCAGGCCGAAGAGCTGCTGCGCCGTTGCCGGGCCCGCGATGTGGGGGTCATGGTCATCAAGGCCATCGCCAAGAGGCCGTGGGGGGATCGGCCCAAAACCTATAGCACCTGGTACGAGCCCTTCGACGACGCCCAGCACATCCAACAGGCGGTGAACTTCGCCCTCTCACAGGATGTGACGGGGCTGTGCACGACGGGGGATGTCACCCTTCTGCCGCGTTTCCTGGAGGCCTGCGCGCGTTTCACTTCCATGAGCCCGGCTCAGCGAGAGGAACTGGTGGCCACAGCCGCCGAATATGAGCCGATCTTCGCCTGATGAGGTCGGCCATGTTCTACTTCGGCGTGGACTACTATCCGGAGCACTGGCCCGAGGAGCGTTGGCCGGAGGATGCGCGGTTGATGGCCGAAGCAGGCTTCAACGTGGTGCGCCTGGCCGAGTTCGCCTGGTCCAAGCTGGAGCCGCGCCAGGGCGAATACGACTTCGCCTGGCTGGATCGCGCCATCGCCCTCCTCCACGAGCGAGGCATCCGGGTCATCCTGGGAACCCCCACGGCTTCGCCGCCGCCCTGGCTGATGGCTGGGCACCCCGATATCTTCCGCGTGGGCGAGGATGGCCGGCGCGTGACCTTTGGCAATCGCCGGGAGTACTGCCCAAACCACCCGGTCTATCATGAGTATACCCGGCACATCGTGACCCGGATGGCCGCCCACTATGCCGACCATCCGGCGGTCATCGGCTGGCAGATTGACAATGAGCTCGGTGATCGCTGCTACTGCCCGCTCTGCGCCCGGGCTTTCCAGGACTGGCTGCGCCGCCGCTACGGTTCGCTCGATGTCCTCAACCAGAGGTGGGGTACCACGTTCTGGAGCCACGTCTACACGGATTGGGAACAGATCCCCTTGCCGCTGGCGACTGGCGGTTCGCCCAATCCCGGCCTGGCCCTCGATTTCTTCCGCTTCTCGTCCGATAGCACCGTGGCCTATCAACAATTGCAGGTGGACATCCTGCGGCAGCGATGTCCCCGCCATGTCATCACTCACAACTTCATGGGCTTCAGGTACGACCGTATCAATTACTTCGACCTGGCCCGTCCCCTGGACGTTGTGGCCTGGGACAACTACCCGCGCACGCAGTGGGCCATGCAGGCCGGGGTAGACCCCAGCCAGATGGCCCTGGCCGCCGACACCATGCGCGGCCTCAAGGGCCGCAACTTCTGGGTCATGGAGCAGCAGGCGGGGTCGGGCGGCTGGGAGATTGTGAGCGTGCCCCCGCGCCCCGGCGAGCTACGGCTATGGGCCTACCAGGCCATCGCCCACGGCGCCGATGCCATCCTCTTCTTCCGCTGGCGGACGGCGCGCTGGGGCACGGAGCAGTACTGGCATGGCCTGCTCGACCACGATGGGCATCCCGGCCGGCGCTACCAGGAAATCAAGGGCATGGGGGCCGAGATCAGACGGGTAGGTGAGCACATTGCCGGCGCTGTGGTCAAAGCGGCAGTGGCCATCATCCTCTCTTACGACTCCCGCTTCGCCTTCCAGGTCCAGGCCAACAACCCAGAGTTCAACTACCCTGAGCATCTGCAACAGATCTATCGGGCCTTTCACTGCCGTCATGTGCCGTTGGATATTGTCGCCCCCGATGCTGGCCTCTCGAACTACCGTCTGGTCGTGGCTCCGGCCCTGCACATCGTCTCCGAGGCCATTGCCGAAAACCTCAAGCGCTTCGTGCAGGCGGGCGGCGTGCTTGTGGTCACGCCGCGCAGCGGGGTGAAGGACGAATCCAACACCGTCGTCAATGAGCGGCTGCCCGGCCTGCTGGCCAGGCTGTGCGGCGTGCAGGTGGAGGAGTACGATTCGCTCCCGCCCGGGGCGAGCCGGCCCCTGGCGTTCGCCGTCCCCGAGTTGACCGCCGTCGGCTCGCCCCGGGCCCGCGTCTGGTGCGACATCCTGTCGCCTGCCGGGGCGGAGGTGGTCGCCCGTTACGGGAGCGACTACTATGCCGGCAAAGCGGCCATCACGCGGCATCGTTTCGGGAAGGGCTGGGCGGTGTACGTGGGGACGGTGGGCGATGCGCCGCTGTACGAGGCCCTGGCGGGTTGGCTGTTGGGCCTGGCCGGGGTGTCGCCGTGCCTCGGCGCGCCGCGCGAGGTGGAAGTGACTGAACGCTGGCAGGGCCAGCAGCGTCTGCTGTTCCTGCTCAACCACAGCGAGCAGGAGCAGACGGTGGCGCTGGACGGGCACTACACCGATATGCTCAGCGGGGCGAGGGCCCCCACAGGATCGCTTGCCCTCGCCCCGCGAGACATTCGGGTGCTGATGTCAATCCCCTGACTCACGGTGTACTGTCACGGGGCCCCTTCCGGCGTGGGGGTCGGTGTCGGCGGGGCCTGGAGGAAGTCCTCTCGTTTCTTCTCCACCCACTGTTTGGCGGTATACTCGGACACCCGCACGTAGTAGGGCGACTCCGAGGAGATGACGACGTAGCTCTTGTCCGCGGGGTCCTGGGCCCCCACGCGCAGGGTGATGGTCTTCTCCGCCGTCTCCAGCGTCACCACAGCGCTGGGCGTATCCATCCCGTAGGCGGCCTGCACCTCTTTGCCCAGCGGCCTGAGCATGATGACCGATGCGGCCTGCCGCACGGCAGTGCCAACCTTCGCCTCGTCCAGGATTTCGTCCTCGGCCAACCCCTCCATGTGCCACTTGCCGGCGTCATCCTTCGAGAACACGAACGTGCCGTTGCCGTTCTGCAGCGTCATGCGGGTAACGTCCTCCTGCGGCACGCTCAGGTAGGTCGTGTTAATCCACGAGTTGGCCGTGGCATTGGTCTGCCAGGTGGTGATGGCGTTGGTCAGGTACGTCTCGTTCCGGTCAGCGCGGCGGAAGTGGGTCGTGCCGTAGCTGGGTGACGATCCCAGGTAGAGGGTCTGTTTTGTCCCATCGCTCGTCTCGAACTCGATACGCCGCTGGAAGTCATCGGGGGCGACCTGGAGTTGCTTGTGGCTGGCCGCGGTGCGGGTCACCAAGCGCGCTGTGTTGAGGCCCACGATGTTGTCCAGCAGAGGCGTGACCTTGTCCGCCTGGGCGGGGTAATCGTCCGCTTCGGGCAGCACCCAGTTGCCGGTGACTTTGCGCAGGGTGATGGACTTGCCCTCGCCATCGGCAATGGTCAGGGCCACGATGTCCTCGGCCTTCAGGTCGGGGAAGAGCGGTGCGCTCTGGCCGGTGGCTGCCGCCCGCGGCCAGAAGACGACGATGCTGAGGATGATTTGGACGGCCAGGATACCGATCAGGATTTGGTGGTGGCGTTGCATGGCGTTCCTCTCGTAATGCGTAAGACGTGAAACGTGATGCGTGATGCGTGATACGTGATACGTGATGCGTGATGCGTGATACGTGATGCGTGATGCGTGATACGTGATGCGTGATTGGTCATTGGTCATTGGTCGTTATCAATTCCATCGGCTGCTCGTTGCGGCGGCGGACACTCCACAGCACACCGAGGACGATGAGCGAGAGCAGGGCGACGGCGTAGTTGGCACCTTCCCACAGCGATTGCTCGCTCTCGGTCATGGGTTTGAGCACCCGGGCGTAGGTCCCTCGTGAACGGATGCTGAGCAGGTCCAGGTCCTCCGTGGCCCAGGCCACGGCGTTCTGCATCAGCTTCAGGCTGTTGAGGTAGCGGTCCCGCGTGAGCCGGGAGGAGATGTTGAAGACGGTGTCGTTCACGAACTCGCCGCTGCCGAAGACGACCAGCCGCGCCGTGTCCGGCGAGGCCTCGATGGTGCCGGGGACAGGCTCTTCCGGCGGCGGCGCCTCCGCCCCTTCCTCTGTCCCTGCCGCGGCGAAGGGCGAGGGTTTGCCCTTGAAGAAACTCTCGAAGGAGCCCTGGACGGCGACGGCCAGCGTGTGAGACGCCCGCTCGCTGCCCACGGCGAAGCCTGTGTCGGGGTAGAGGTCGAAGTTGGGCTGGATGTTGATGTCCGTCTGTGTCCAGGAGGCAGGGCTGGAGCGCAGCAGCGCGGTGACCTGCCGTCCGGCGTTCTTGGCCTCGTCCACGGTGATGGGCGAGGCCCAGTTGAGCGTCACCGCCGGCAGGTTGGAGACGATGGGGCTTGCGGTGGCCATGGCGTCGGGCCGGACGTCCACGAAGAAGGGGTAGTTCATGGCCTGGATTTCCTGCACCTGGAAGCCGCCCACCTTGCGGATGACCGGCACGGGGAAGGGCTCGTTCTGCGGGTCCATGACCAGCGATTCCTCGACCTGGATGCCGTAGCTGGCCAGCATCTCACGCAGGTTGCCTTCCAGGGGCCTCAGGGCCAGCCCGCCGGCAAACTGATCCAGGGTGATGCCGTAGTTGCCGGCGGCCACCACGACCGAGCCCCCGCGCATCAGATACTGGTCAATGGCGAAGCGCTCCTTGTCGGTCATCCCCTGCGGGGCGATGACCACCAGCACGTCCACGTCCGCCGGCACCTGGCCGCTGCTCAGGTTCACGCTGCGCACCTCGTACTCCTGGCGCAGGGCGGTGCTGAGTTCCTGCCAACTGGACAGCGGCGGTTGTGTCTGCCCGAACATGTCCTGCGTCGGCTGCGCCGGCGGCGTCCACAGCCCCACCACCTGGAGGAAGCCCGGCGAGGCTCGCTTGAGCGCCGATTCGATGCCCGTGCGCACGTCCGCCTCGCTCAGTTCGCCGGAGGGATAGATTACCTGCGCCTGATCGCCGACCTGTAGCAGCAGGTGCAGGTAGTAGCTCTCGCCGGAGAAGAGCGAGGCCATGAACGGCTGCATGCCGTAACGATTGTACAGTTCCTGGGGCGTGATGGGGCTGGCGGGGTCGCTGAGGTCAACCACGGTATAGATGAGCTTGCCCGGGGCTTCGTCGCCGATGTCCTGGGCCACTTTTTCGATGGTCGCCGGCACCTCCGCCAGCCACTGCGGCAGGGTCTTGGGCGTGACGTAGAGGGTCAACTGGGCCGGGGTGTCCAGGGCCGCCAGCACCGCCCCCACGCTCTGGAAGCCGTAGACCACCTTCTTGATGGCGCTGGTCAGGTCGTATTCCAGGTTGCGCAGCCGCACGTCAACGTCGCCATTGCGCTCCACCTCCACCTCGATGAGGTCCTGGAAGTTGAGCGTTTCGTACTGGTCGCCGTAGCGCACCAGGATGTCGAAGTAGGAGTTGATGATGGAGGTCTCGTAGCGGCCGGCCACCTGGAAGGGCAGGGGCCGGATGCCGTAGGTCTGGTTGGCCTCGGCCTCCTTGTCCGGGTCCTTGGCCGGGTCCACGATGTCCAGCTCCACCTTGCCGCCAGAGGCGACCTTGTATTCCTGCAGCATGTCGCGGATGCGGGGCACCAGGGGGGCCAGCAGCGGGTGGGTCTTCTCGCTGAAGTAGCCGCGCAGGAGCAGCGGCTCCTGCAGGTTGCCCAGCAGGTCGCGGGTGGTCGGCGAGAGGCTGTATTCGCGCTGCGCTGTGAGGTCGAGCCGCAGCCCGCGCAGGGGGTAGAGCCAGACGTTGAGCAGGATCAGGTTGGCCACCACCAGCAGCGAGGTAAGGGTCATGGCCCGGCGGTGCGGCCGCGTGCGCTCGCCGCTGCTCCAGCGCTTGCTGTCCAGGGAAAGCACGTTGAGCATGAGGAAGATGCCGGTGAGCGAGAGGTAATAGAGCAAGTCGCGCAGGTCTACCACGCCGCGCTGGATGGACTCGAAGCGGCTGCCAGAGCCGATGGCGCGCAGGATCTCGCCGAAGCGGTCGCCGACGAAATCGGTCACACCGCCTGAGCCGAGCAGGTAGAAGAGGCCGCAGAGCAGCGCCGTGAGCATGAGGGCCACGATCTGGTTGTCGGTGCGGGAGGAGACGAAGAGGCCGATGGCCGCGTAGGCCGCCGCCAGCAGGATGGCTGCCAGGTAGCCGCCCAGGACCGGGCCCCAGTCCAGATTGCCCAGCAGGGACACGGTGATGGGCAGGAAGAAGGTCAGGGCCAGGGCGACGATGACCAGGGCCATGACGGCCAGGAACTTGCCCACGACCAACTGGATGGGGCGGACGGGCAGTGTGAGCAGCACCTCCAGGGTGCCGGAGCGTTGTTCCTCGCTCCACTGGCGCATGGTCAGCGCCGCCACCAGGAAAATCATCAGCAGCGGCATCCAGCGGAAGAGCGGTCGCACGTCGGCGATGCCGCGGGCGAAGAAGGTGTCCACCCAGAAAAACGAGAACAGCGTGACCAACAGGAAAGCGCCCACGAAGATCAGGGCCATGGGCGATCCGAAATAGCCTTCGATTTCCTTGCGTGTGATGGAAAGCATCTGTTTCATATGAACAACACCTCTTCGGACAGGCTTTGGTCATGCCGCCGTAGCCAATTCGTTGAAGACGGTTTCCAGCGTGCGCACTTCCCGGCGCAGCTCGCGCAGCGGCCAGCCCCGCTCTTTCACCAGCTCGTAGATGGCCGGGCAGAGGTCGGCGCCGTTGCCCATCTCGCCCAGGAGGCGATAGGTTGGGTAGCCGTCAGGCGTCTGGACCTGCTCCACGCCGCGCACGCCGTTCAGGCCGCGCAGGGCCTTGAACACCCCGGCCGGCGCTTTGTCCAGCACCAGCACCGCGTCCGGCGTGGCCGACAGCTCCGAGAGCCGGGCATCGGCCTTGATCCGGCCGTTGATCAGGATGATGACGCGGTCGCAGAGGGCTTCGACCTCGGAAAGGATGTGGGTGGAGAAGAGCACGGTGGTGTGCTGGGCCAGGCGGCGGATCAGGCGGCGGATCTCCACGACCTGGGTGGGGTCCAGGCCGATGGTGGGTTCATCCAGGATGAGCAGTCGTGGCCGGTGCAGGATGGCCTGCGCCAGCCCCACGCGCTGGCGGAAGCCTTTGCTCAACTGGCCGATGGGGCGGGTCAGGTGATCCTCCAGGCCGGTGGCGTAGACCGCTTGTGAGAGGCAGTCCCGTTGCTCGTCCTCCGGGATCTGGCGCAGTTCGGCCATCATCTTGAGGTATCCCTGCACCGAGAGCTCCGGGTAGAGGGGCGCCGTCTCCGGCAGGTAGCCGATCTGTGCCTGTACCTGGCGGGTATGGGTCAGCACGTCCAGGCCGTTCACGGTCACGGTGCCCTCATCGGGTTGCAGGTAGCCGGTGAGGATCTTCATGGCCGTGGTCTTGCCGGCGCCGTTGGGGCCGAGCAGCCCGACGATCTCTCCGGCGGCCACGTGAAAAGTGATCCCGCGCAGCGCTTCCACGGGACCGTAGGACTTGCTCACATCGGTGACGTCAATCATGGCTTTCCCCCCGTTAGCAAATGTGCACAAAAAAAGGCAATGCCCTTGGACATGAACCCGACGGGCCATATGAGCCTGCTCATAGGCCCGTCGTGCTCAGGTGCGCAAAGTCAATACCTTTCGGCGGCTTATTATACGCATATCGCCGCCTTTGGGCAAAAAAGGACCCTCAGGTACCGACGACGATGCCGCCATCCACGCGCAGCACAGCGCCGGAGATGAAGCTGGCTTCGTCCGAGGCCAGGAAGAGGTAGGCGTTGGCGACATCGCGCGGCTCTCCCAGGCGGCCCAGCGGCGTGCGCGCCCGCATGCCCTCCAGGATCTTCTCCGGCATCTGCATCAGCATGTCCGTGGCGATGAAGCCAGGAGCCACGGCGTTGACGCGGATCCCATAACGGCCCAGCTCGCGCGCCCACACCTTGGTCATGCCGATCACGCCCGCTTTGCTGGCCACGTAGTTGGTCTGGCCGAAGTTGCCGTCCAGGCCGACAATGGAACTGGCGTTGAGGATCACGCCGCTGCCCTGCCGGATCATGTACGGGGCGACCGCCTGCGTGCAGTTGAAGACCCCCTTGAGATTGACGGCGATTACCCGATCGAAGTCGGCTTCGGGCATTTGCTTGACCAGTTCGCCGTCTTTGACCTTGACCAGCAGATGGTCGCGCAGCAGGCCGGCGTTATTGATCAGGATATCCACGCGGCCGTGCTTCTCCATCACGTCGTCCACCCAGCCCTGCACGGCCTGTCGGTCGGTGACGTCCAGCGGGTAGAAGGCGATGCCGGAACCCAGCTCCTCAACCGTGGCCTGGCCGGCCTGTTCGTTCACGTCGCAGATGACCACCTGGGCTCCTTCCTCCAGGAAACGCTGGGCCGTGGCCTTGCCGATGCCTGCCGCCCCGCCGGTGATGAGGGCGATTTTGTCTTTCAAGCGCATGGTTGCTCTCTCCTTGATCTGCCTTGAACCAGGGTAGCTGGTGTCCTGCCACTGCCCAAGTAATAAACGTCCCAGTTGCACCATGGGCGACTGGGACGTTTGTTATGTATGGGCCCCGCCGGATTCGAACCGACGCCCAACCGGTTATGAGCCGGCCGCTCTGCCGCTGAGCTAGGGGCCCACAGGAGCGGGGGACGGGATTCGAACCCGCAACGTCCACCTTGGAAGGGTGGCATTCTACCCTTGAATTACCCCCGCCCGGTAGCCTGTGGCAAATGGCTTATAACAGATTGTTCATGACCATCGGCTGTTGGCCATCGGCTACCGCTCAGAGAGTCGGGGTGGGCGGATTCGAACCGCCGAAGCCTCTCGGTCCCAAACCGAGCGCTCTACCGAACTGAGCTACACCCCGCTACCTATAGTATACTCATTTTTCGCCAAAACGTCAAACTGAGTCATGTTTCGCATTACGCATCACACCGCTACGGCCCCCAACTGATCTGCGCGCTCAGCCAATCCTCGTAGTCGCCGGGGATGTCCACCAGCCGCACGGGCGCCGTTTCACCATCCACCTCGAGCACAAAGATGGCCCACATGCCATCACGATCGGACAAGAAGGCCAGCCGCCGGCCATCGGGCGACCAGGCCGGCATGCCATCGTTGGCCAGATGGGGAGCCAAGGCCCTCACCGCACCGCTGGCCAGATCGAGCAGGTATAGCTCCCAGTTGCCATCCCGTGTGTAGGAGGCGAAAGCCACCCGCCGGCCATCGGGCGACCAGGCCGGCGCGGTGTCGCCGGGCACGTCGGTCAGCAGCGTCGAGCTGCCGTCATCGGCGTTCACGATGCGCAGGCCACAGTTGTTGCCCTGCGTATCGCAGCCCTGGTAGACAATGTTCCGGCCATCGGGCGCCCAGGCCAGCGCCCGGCCGAAAGCCAGCATCGTGGCCGGGCTCTGCCCGTCGGCCCAGACGTAGTAGATGCGCCACTTGCGGTCGCCCTCGCGGTTGGAAGCGAAGGCCAGCCGCCGGCCGTCGGGCGACCAGGCCGGGACGCTATCCTCCACGTAGTGCGTCACGCGCTGCCAGGCCCCTCCGCTCACCGGCTTGATGACCAACCCCAGCATATCCTCGCGCTGGGAACGGAAAGCCACCCACGCCCCATCGGGCGAAAGCGCCGGCTGGCTGGCCTGTTCCGCCAGCAGCACCAACTCGCCGCCGCCGGCCGGCAGCAACCAGATTTCCTCCTGCCCCGTTTCCTCGTTGAAGGCGCTGAAGGCGATGTGACCCTCACCGACTATGGGCCGCGTGGGCAGCGGTGTGAGGCCGGGGATGACAGTCACCGTGACAGGGGTTGTGGCCGTGGGCGTGGGCGTGGCCGTACGGCAGGCATAGTCCGCCTCGTCTCGCAAACGGACGATCTCCTGGTCGTCTCGCACCGTCAGGGCTGACGCATATTGCCTGGCGGCCTCGCACCACTGCGCCTTGCGGGCCAGGGCATCGCCGTATTGCCGATAGGCATCGAGCAGCCGCCGGGCCACATCCCGGTAATCGGGGCGGCGCCGGTACAACTCGGCGAAGGTGGCGATGGTCTTCTTCCAGTCGGCTCCCCAGGTGCCGACCCCGGCCGCGTAGAGCGCGGTCAGCTCCCGTTCCTCCTGGGCCGCGGCGTCATCTGGCCGCAGGGCCAGGGCCTGATCGAAGCTGCGCAGCGCCGCTTCCAGATGGTCGGCCTGGGCCAGTTGCAGGCCGTGCTGATAGTGCGCCTGGAAGAGCATCTCTTCCACTGCCTGGGGCTGATAGTCCGGAGCCAGGGTGCGCAATTGCTCCAGCCGCAGTGCGGCCTCCTCCCATCGCTGCTGCTCGAAGAGCTGCCGGGCCTCGGCGAAGAGGGCGTCCAGCGCGCCCATCTGCGGCGTGCCCGGCGGCGGTGTGGGAACCGGCGTCGGCGTGGAGATGGGGGCGGCTGTCGGCGTCTGCCTGCGCGCCGCCGCTTCCTCCAGCTCGCGCAGGCGGGCCAGAGCGCCTTCGTGTTCCGGAGCCAGCTCCAGCACGCGGGCCAGCTCCGCCTGAGCCAGGGCCAGTTCGCCGCTGTCCAGATAACGCAATGCGCGCTGGAAGTGCCCGGCCACAGCCGTGGCCTGCTGCACCTGACGCTGTTCCAGGCCGTGACGCAGGCCCAACACGCCTGCCACCACCAGGCCGCCCAGGCCCAGAATCAGCACCAGCGAAAGAACCGCCAGCAGCGGCCAGCCCGGCCCCCGCCAGCGGCGGCGCGGCATCGCCACCATCTCCTCTTGCGGAAGGCTATCGTTTGACCTTGGTGTCCCTTCGACCATAAGAAGCTCAAAGTTCAAAGCTCAAAGCTCAAAAACTGGCCATGATGGGCAGTTTTGGACTTTGAGCTTCGGATTTAGCGTAGCGGTAGCTCTCGCGGCGGCATGGCGACGTAAGGCTTGCCGCTGCGGGGGTCCACCAGGCTGACCTCGACGCGGCCCCGCTCCGGCGCATCGGCCGGCAGGGGCAACACCTCATCGAACGGCCCATCCGGCCTCAGGCTGACCTCCTCCGTGAAGATGCGGCGGTTGTCCAACGTAACGATCAACCGGCCCGACAGAGGACTGGTGGAGAAGAGGCTCACCCGCAACCCTGTGGCCTCCGGGCGCACGTTGATGGCCCCGCCCCTCTCGGCATGCAGGATGCCGCCCAGGCCGGCCACGGGGAACCAGGTCTCCTGCCAGCTCAGCGACTGCCCGGCATCCAACTCCGCCCAGTCGTCGAAGGTGGGAGCCACGCCACCGTGCAGCTCCACATAGCCGGAACCGTCATCGGTCCAGTTGTCGGGGCCGATGGCCGCCTCCCCCCAGCCGAAAGCGAAGCCCTTGGCGCCGCGAGCTACGGTGCCGGGGAAGACGCGCACCATGCCCTCGTCATCCACGTGGTCGTAGACGCCCACGAAATCACCCTGCGCTGCCGGCCGGGCGAAGAAGCCCAGGTACTCGCGCCAGGAGCTCAGCCGGCTCACGTCCCGCCCCTGGTAGAGCGGCCAGGAGAAAGGCTGACCCGGGCCGGGCAGGCGGGCATCGCCCGTGGAATGCACCGTCATCTCGGCGGCGGGGAAGATGAACTGCAACCCCTCCGAGGGGCTGTTGCCGCGGCCCGGGGCGAGCATGGCGTTGCTCCAGAACTTGTAGCGCAGCGGCTGGGCCGTGGGGTTTTCCAGGATGATCTGGACGTCGAAGGCGGCGCGGCCAGGGTGCAACGTGACCGCCACCCGCGCCCGCAGCCGGTTCCCGTCGCCGTCGGAAAGGTACACGGTGGCGTGGCCGTCGTCACCGCGGGCGATGCGAGTGCTCCAGGGGATGCCCCACTCGTAGCCGTGCTCCTCCACCGGCAGCCCCCATTCCAGCCCGCCGGCGGCCAGCCACCAGTTGGCTCCCTCCGGCCTCGGCGGCCCCCAGTGTGTGGGCTTGATGACCGGATTGCGGTAGAACTGATTGTGGCCTGTGGGCTTGAAGATGCATTCATAGACCCGCCCGCCAAGCTCCGGCAGCAGCGTCAGGCGCAGGAACTCGTTTTCCAGCACGATGAGCCGGTACTCTTGCGGCGTGGGCTGAGGATTAGACGCTTCGTAGGCCGCCCGATCCAGCACCCGGAGCGGGAAGTTGCCGTGCTCGACATCCACCGCCGGGCGCAGGAAGGCCGCGTAGGGATACGTGGGGATGGTGACCCTGGTCTCCCGCACGGTCACGGGAGGCGATGCCACCGAAGCCGGCGTGGGCGGGATGTCCGTGGCCACAGGGATAGCCTTCAGCGGCTGGCTGAGCTTCACGTAGGCCCGGCTGACCCAGCCCTCTTGCCCGTCCACGCAACAGACGCGCAGCCATGTGCCCTCGCCGTTGCGGGCCAGGACGGTCAGTCGCTCGCCCATGCGCACGATACCCAGGCGGGGAAAGCTCGTGTCCGGCCCCTGGCGCACGTTCAGAGCGTAGAGGGTCACCTCGGCGCTGACGACGGGGATGGGTGTGGGCGTGGCCGTAGGAGGTGCCGGTGTAGCCGTCGTCGTGGGCGTGGGGGCTTCCGCCACCGTCACCGTCAGCACTTCCCCGGCAACGTTTTTGTCGCTATCGCTGGCGCGCACGACGAGCTGGTAGAGGCCTGCCTTCACCGGCGTCCAGGCCACATGCACCGTTTGTGTCACGGCCTGGCTGGTCAGCTTCTTCTCCTCCAGCAGTTCCCCGTCCAACACCACCTCCAGCCAGGTCACGCCCACGTTGTCGGCGGCCTCGATGCCGATGTCCGCGCTCTGGCCAGCGGCGAGCTGCGGGGGCGATAGCGTCACCGCCAGTTGGGGAGGCGTGATGTCCTTCAACATGCCGGCGATCATGGCTTCGCCCCCTGGTTCCAGCGTCAACGTCTCCTCCAGCGGGGCGAAGCCCTCATGTTCGATGAGGAACTGATGGCCCGTCGGCGCCAGGGTGAGGGTGATGGGCGTTTGCCCCTGCTCGATGCCGTTGACCTTGACCACGGCCCCGTGCGGCTGGACGTCAATGCGCAACGTGGCCGGGCCCGTCTTGGGCGTCGGCGTCGGCTCAGGGGTGGGCGTGGGCGGCAGCGGCGGTGGTGTCGGCCGGCCGCATGCGGCCCCCGCGGCCAACAGCAGCGCCAGAGCGCTGAGCAGGAGCACCCATCGTGCTCGATGGGGCAGAGAGAACATAAGCGTGTTCATAGTGGCCTCATATTCAAACCGCGATTATGCACCAAACACTGGATTTGTCAAGGCGCGTCTATGCCTCGTTTTCTCTCTCCGCCAACAGCGCCCCTGCGCGACGGATTACCTCTCGCTCGCTCTCGTAGGTGGCCCGCTCTGCTGCCTCTTCCGGCGACAGCCATTCCACGCTGTCCACCTCCCAGTCGTGTGCGGCGGTGTTGCCACCCACCGCCTCGATGAGGAAGAAAGTCACCGTCTTGTGGTAGCGCACCGGCTGGCCGTTCTCCTCGCCACGGTACCAGTACTCGATGCGCTGGATGCGCGGCCCCAGCCGGCCTACGAGCCCCGTCTCCTCTTGAACCTCGCGCAGCGCTGTCGTCGGTGCTCTCTCGCCGGGGTCAATGAGCCCTTTGGGCAGCCCCCAGATGCTGTTCCCTTTGGTGGCGATGAGCGCTATCTGGGGCCGTCCTCCTTCATCGCGGCGGTAGACCACGCCTCCCGCCGAGTACACATGTTTCGTCGGAATGCGAGCCATATGCCTCACGCTCCGCACATCACAGATCACGCCTCACGCCCCACGTCCCGAACAGCCGCAAGAAAGCGGGAGCAGCCTTCGATCCGGCTGTGGGGCCTCTTCCCCCTCGGCTGACTACATGCCCACGCCGGCCACGGGCGTGCCGCAGCGCGCGCAGCGCCCCTGGACAATCTGGTACTTGAGGATCTGGTAGCCGATGCGGGCGATCAGCGTCTCGCCGCACTGGTGGCAGAGCGTGTTCTCCGAGGCCTGTCCGGGCACATTGCCCACGTAGACGTAACGCAACCCGGCTTCTCGTCCGATCTCCCAGGCCCGCTGCAACGTGCTCACCGGCGTCGGCGGGCGGTCGCGCATCTTGTACTGGGGATAGAAACGAGACACGTGCCAGGGCACGTCCACGCCCACCTCCCGGGCCAGGAATTCGGCCACCCAGCGCAGCTCCTCTTCGCTGTCGTTGAGGCCGGGGATGACCAGTGTGGTCACCTCCAGCCAGATGCCCAACTTGCGCATAAGGGGCAGGTTTTCCAGCACCGGCTCCAGCCTGGCCCCGCATAGTTTCTGGTAGAACTCCCCTCGTCCCGCTTTCAGGTCCACGTTGGCGGCATCCACAAGAGGCGTGCCACCTGGCTCTTGGGACCCCATCACCTCCAGAAGCTCCGGCGTCATGTAGCCGTTGGTGACGAAGACGTTGGCGATGCCTGCGTCGTGGGCCAGGCGGGCGGTGTCCAGGGCATACTCGGCGAAGACGGTCGGCTCGGTATAGGTGTAGGCGATGGAGCGGGCTTTCAGCCGCCGGGCGGTAGCGACCAGGGCTTCGGGCGAGGCAGGCTGGCCCAGGATCAGGTGCTCTTCGCGCGGCATCTGGGAGATCTCCCAGTTCTGGCAGAACTGGCAGCGGAAGTTGCAACCCGGCGTGGCAATGGAAAAGGCCCCGCTGCCCGGGTAGAAGTGGAAGAGCGGCTTCTTCTCCACCGGGTCGAGGTGCTGGGAGATGGTACGCCCGTAGACCAGCGTATAAAGAGTCTCGCCTCGGTTCTCCCGCACCTGGCAGACCCCTCGCCGGCCATCGCCGATAACGCAGCGGTGGGCGCAGAGATTGCAGCGCACTTTCTGCTCGGCCAGCGCTTCCCAAAGCATGGCCTCTCTGGGCTCGGCTATTCTCTCTTGTTCCCGCATCCTGTCTGATCTGACCATGGCTTCTTCCTCCATGAACAGGCTACGACTGTACTTAAATTAGCAGATCGCAAAAGCTCACAGCAGGCTCAGTAGTCATCATGAACTGCATTCGCCACAAGGCATGAAAACAGGGTGTGAGACAGGCTGGCACATTGTTTTCCCCACGCTGCCTCCTGGCTGACCGAATTGGCAAGTATCCGGAGCCTCACCCGGTCATGCTGAGCGGCTCTGGGAGCCAACCTTGCTGACGTACACAGCCATCTCTGGCGCCTGACAGTCATTGGAGTACGTTGGCCAGCGAAGCATCTCCTTTCCCGCCGGACTTGCCAGTTCAGCGGGAGCAAACTATCAACCAAGTATACCACACATTGCCTTCTTCGGCCAACAAGCGCCCTGGGTGAAGAAATCGTCATCATCGAAGGGGGCTTTCTTCATCGGCCTGTCATCGGCGGCTGGTATGATGGGTTTCGCTGCGCGAAGAAAGCCTCGGCCCATGTTTTGACGGGACTTCTGGCCTGTGCTATACTGTCATGCCTGCGACCGACGGTCGCATCAGGATAGCGAGGGAAAGCGTCTGTTGACCGAAGAAATGGACGAACTGGCATCGAGAAGCTATGGGGCCATACTGCTCCGCTGGCTCTGGCTGATCCTGCTTCTGACGGTGGTGACGGTGGCTGTCATCTACTACCGTTCCATCACGGCTCCACCTGTCTACCAGGCGGTGATAGAGCTGCAGGTGATCGCCCAGGAACCGGAGGAGGTGTCGCTCTTCACCCCCCTGCGCGGCGCCGGCACGAAAGAAGAAATGAGGGCTGTGCGTGAGGAATTCATCAACCTCCTCAACAGCCCCACCATCGCCCGGCAGACCATTGCCGAACTGAACCTGGGCAGCAGCGTGCGGCAGTTGCTGGAGCGCCTCACCGTGCAATACGAGGACAAGTTCATCACCGTCGCCATGCGGGCGGAGGGAGCTCAGGCCGCCGAGGCCCTGGTCACGGCGCACGTCAACAACGCCCTGGAGTATTATCGCCGGGCGCGCTCGCTGGCCACGGAGGTCGCCGAGCAATTCATCACCGATCAACTGCGGGAGAGCCAGGAGGAGTTCGCCGTTGCCGAGGATGCCTTCCTGAAGTTCAAGCTGCAATACAACGTCGGTTCGTTGCAGCGGGAGATCGAAGCGCTGCAGGACGTGATCCGCACCCTGACCCAGCGACGCGACGAAGCGCGGGTGGAGATGGAGCGCTCCCTGGCCCTGGCGGCGGAGATGAGAGCGGCAGCCGCCGAGGCCTGGCAGCGCGTCGCCGAGGCCGAAGCACAGGCTGCGGCGGCGGAGGAAGCATTGAAGCAGGCCGAGGGAGCAGAGGCAACGGAGGCTGAGACGCTGGAGGAACTGAAGCGGGCCAAGGAAGCTGAACTCCGTGAAGCGACGGCCACGGCAGACCACTACCGGGCGGCGGCTCGCACGTTTGAGGGCAACGCCATCGCTCACGCGGCGACCGCCGAAGGGCACCGCACGGCGCAGATGCAGTACGAGCAGATCATCGCCAGGCGCACGGCGGAGTTGGCTACCCTCATCGGCCTGAGCGCGGAATATGACACCTTACAGAGCAACCTGAATCAGGCTCAGGAGAGGGTGAGCTTCCTGGCCAGCAAAGCCAACGAGGCCCAGATCAAGCGCAGCCAGGCGCTCAGCGCGGGTTACCTGCAGATCATCAGGCCGGCGCAGACGCCGGGCTCCCCCATTCCTGCCAACACCTGGCAACTGGTAGGGGTGGGCGGGGTGGTCAGCCTGATCGTGGGCACCATCCTGGCCTTCCTGCTGGAGATTCTCATCGGCTCCCGCCGCCGCGCGGGGCGGCGCGCGGCACGGTGAGCGACCGGGGTTTTTTCGAAGAGTCGCCGGTGAAACGCAGCGTTCTCCTCATTGACTTTGCCCCCAGTCCGGGCGGGTCCATCGTGAGCCTGTACGGCCTGGCCAGGGGCTTGCGAGACAGTCCCTATGCGCCGCTTGTGCTTCTGGCTCCCAACAACCCTCTCGTGCCCCAGTTTCGCTCCCTTGGGGTGGGGGTCTTCACCCTGGATGCCCGGCAGGGGCAGGGAGACCTGTACGCTGCACCGGTGGAGCGGGTACGCCGCAGCATGTTCGCCGATTGGGTGCGTCGCAGCGGGCCGGCAGCGGCTATCTGGCACGGCGGCGGCTTCTGGCTGCGGTTGGGTCGCCGCATCCTGCCTCAGGCATGGCGGGTGGCTCGCCTGGCCAAAGCGCAGCAGGTGTGCCTGATCCACTGCAACGATGCCGTCTCCATCAGCCGCGTCGGCATCCTGGCCGCCCGTCTGGCCAGGCTGCCTTGCGTCTGTTTCCCCCGGCGCTTCGACCGCCTGGGACGCTTTGAGCGCTGGCTGGCCCGTTCGGTAGACTATTTCGTGTTCAATTCCGGCGCCGTCCAGCGGCAATTCCTGGAACAGGGGGAGCGGCCGGTGCGCCAGCGAGTGGTGCACAACGGCCTTGACCTGGACGATTTCCCCCTCGACCTCGATGGCCGGGCGGTGCGACAAGAGCTGGGCCTGACCCCAGAGGCCCCGGTGGTGGGCATCGTGGGCCGGCTGGTGGATTGGAAAGGGCACGACGTCTTCCTGCGTGCCCTGGCGCGTGTGGCCGAGGAATGGCCCGACGTCCAGGGGCTTGTCGTCGGCAGCCCGGAAGTGGCCTGCCCGCACCTGGTCCAGGAGTTGCAGCAACTGGCTGTTTCCCTGGGCCTGGGGGAGGCCGTGCGCTTCGTCGGCCACCGTCCAGACATCGCCCGCGTGCTGGCGGCCATGGACCTTCTGGTCCACGCCTCCATCGCTCCGGAGCCGTTCGGGCGGGTGCTCATCGAGGGCATGGCGGCGGCCAAACCGGTAGTGGCCAGCGCTGCTGGCGGCGTGCCGGAAATCGTGCTCGATGGCCAGACGGGGCTGCTGGTGGAGCCGGGGGACGTGCAGGGCTTTGCCCAGGCGATACTTTCGTTGCTGCGCCACCCGGAGCAGGCGGCAGCCCTGGGTCGCGCCGGGCGGCAGCGGGTTGAGGCGTATTTCACCATCGAGCGGTATGTGCGCCAGGTGCAGGAAGTCTATGGAGCAGTGCTCGGTGATCAGTGAGGCAAAGAGCGAAAGGCGAGGAGCAAGGGCGGGGAAGGCCGGGTTGGTATTGGGTGTGCTGCTCCTGGGCTTCGCTCTGGGCACCGCGCTCACCACCCCCTCCTGGGAGATGGTCATCACCGCTGTGGGGTGGATGGCTCAGGTGGGCGCGATCCTGCTGGACCCCCTGCTCGGCCTGTTGCTTTGGATTGTGATCTCCCCCTACGCGCCGTTCATTCACCTGAACCTCGACCTGGGCAGCGGCATCCCCGACCTGAGCCTGGACCGCCTGGCGGCGGGTGTCTTATGTGTGGTGCTCCTGGCTCAGGCGGCGCGCAGGAGCCGACGGTTGGCCCCCTTCACACCGCTGGATGGGGCCATCATCGTCTTTTCCCTGCCCCTGGCCCTCTCCGCCCGCGCCTCCCTGCAAGGCGTGTTCAGCGCCCTGCAGCTCATGTTCGACACCACCTTCATCCCCTTTCTCGTCTATATCCTGGCCAGGAACCTGGTGCGCGACCGCCGTGCCCTGCGCGGGCTCTTCTTGACCCTGGGCATCATCGCCGGCTATCTCATCGTTCTGACGGTCCGCGAGCAAGTGACCGGCCAGGGGCTCTTCGTCATCGAGGGGCGTGTGGCCAGCTACGGTGCGAATCTGACACGGGTCAACAGCCTGCTGCAAAACCCCGCTTACATCGCCCTGGCTCTGAACCTGGTGCTGCCCTTTGCCCTGCGGGCTGCATTGCGCGCCGGCGATACCCGGGAGCGGTGGGCGTACGGCCTGGCCTGTGTGCTGCTCGTGGGCACGGTCATCTCCCTTTACAACCGCGCCGGCTGGCTGTCGGCGCTGCTGGTCTTGCTCCTTTCTGCCTGGTACTATCCCCGGCTGCGGCGATGGCTATTGGTGGCCCTCCTCGTCCTGGCTCTGGTCACCGCGCTCTTCTGGAACACCGTGCGGGAAAGCGCGCTCTTTTCTGAGCGGCTGACCAGCGAGCCCAGCGTGGATTACCGTCTGCGCGCCGCGCGCGCCGTGCTGCAATTGGTGGCCTCGCAACCGCTCGTAGGCGTTGGCTTCAACAATTTCGCCCCTCTCAGCCTGTCCCGGGAGTTGATCACCAAACACACGCCCAACTGGTGGCTGCCCACACCGCACAACAGCTACCTGGACGTGCTGCTTGCCGCCGGCCTCCTGGGGTTGCTGCCCTTCCTGGCCATCTTTGTCGCCATCCTTTGGGAGAGCGGGCGTCTCTATCGGCGAGCGGCGAGCGACCCCGGCGTGGATCGCAGCCTGATCGTCGCCCTCTGGGGCGCCTTCCTGGCCTTCGTCGTCTCCATCGCCACCTTCGACATCGTGGCGGCGCCGTTCTGTGCTTTGGTCTTCTACCTGATCGTAGGCGCCATCCTGGGCTCACAATCTGTGACGGGGAGACAAGGAGAGGGGGAGACGGGGTGACCGGTCTCCTTGTCACCTTGTCTCTCCATCTCCTTGTCCTCTTCCGTTCGAAGGTGGATGACAGGCTGAGGCAGGGTGAGGGTGTGAGATTATGAGAGTGGCACTGTTGGGCCTCTATCCCGTCCGACCCGACTGGATTCTGGGCGGCGAAGAGGCAGTCATCGCCATGCTGGCCGGGCGGCTGAGCCGCGATCCGACGCTGGACCTGCACGTGATCACCTTTCGCGGCGCTGAAGCAGGCGATCGGGTGGAGAAGCGGCCAGGGCTGACCGTCCACCGCCTGGCGCAGCCGGCTCTGGGGCGGCTGACCTGGCACCGGGTGGAGATTCGGCGTCTGCACCGGCTGCTGCGGTCGCTTCAGCCGGACGTGGTACACGGACATGGTTCTCAGGTTTATGCCGCCGCCGCCGTGCGTTCCGGCTTCCCGGCCGTGGTGACCGTGCACGGCATCATGGCCCGCGAGGCCAGGACCCTGCAGGTCTGGTGGCGACGGATGGCCCGCACCCTGGATGGCTGGTACGAGCGGGCTGCTTTGCGCGACGTGCAGGACCTGATCGCCATCAGTCCCTACGTGCTGGAGGCGTATCCCTGGCTGCGGCCGGCACGCGTGCATTGCATCGAGAACCCGGTAGAGGATCTCTTTTTCGAGACCGTACGTCAGGAGGAGCCGGCCCGCCTCCTCTGTCCGGCGCGGGTGATCCCCCGCAAGGGGATTCTTTTCCTGTTGCAGGCGCTGCCGCCGTTGCTGCGGGAGTTCCCGGCGTTGCAGTTGCGCATCGCCGGCCAGGCGCAGGCCATGCCCACCTACTTCGAGGCCTGCCAGTCCTTCATCGCCCGTCAGGGGCTGGGCCGGCATGTCCGTTTCCTGGACAATCTGAGTCTGGCAGAGATGGCGGAGGAGTACGCCCGCTGCACGCTGGTCGTCCTCCCTTCGCAGCAGGAGACAGCGCCGGTGGTCATCGGCGAGGCCATGGCCGTGGGCGTGCCGGTGGTGGCCACCCGCGTCGGCGGCGTGCCGCACATGGTGCAGGAGGGGGTCACGGGGCTGTTGGTGGATTACGGCGATGTGGACAGCCTGGCCGTCGCGCTGCGGCGTCTGCTGAGCGATAGCGCGTTGCGACAGGCCATGGGCCGGCAGGCCCGCGCCCAGGCCGAGCAGCGCTTTCGTCTGAGCCTGGTGGCCGAGCGCACGAAGCAGGTGTACGAGGACATCAATAGTAGTAGGACAACTGCTCGCAGTTGTCCTACTCCCTCTGTGCTCCGCGGCGAAAACAGAGCTGGTAGCCAGCAGCGCTCGTCGCAACCGCACAGGTGGGATGCTTTCGACAGCGCAGGTTTTGCGCTTTGAGCTTTGGATTTTGAGCGATATGCGATTCACCGTTGCAGGACAGGTTGTTGAGGGAACCGAGCTTTTCCGCCGGGTCTTCGAAGACAGAGCGGTCGAGCGTTACCACCCGAACTTCGTCAAGTTCTACGGCGGGCTGACGCGGCCGGGGCCGTTGGCGGCTCATGTCCGCCATGTGCGTTCCCTGTTTCGCCTGGCCTGTGGCGAGGTGGCCGGCCAGACGATTCTGGACGTGGGCTGCGGCTACGGCGTGTCGGCCATCCTGTTGGCCCTGCTCGGCGCCGGCGAGGCCCACGGCGTGGACTGTCAGGCCCGCGCCCTGGAGACGTTGCGCGGGGTTCTGGAGGCCTTGCCTGTGCCTTTGCCGGTATACCCCGCCCTGGCCGACGCCGCTGAGCTGCCCTACGCCGATGGCCGCTTCGATGCGCTGCTGGCCGTGGAGGCGCTCTCTCACTTCCGGCGGGTGGACGATTTCCTGGCCGAGGCCGCACGTGTGCTGCGGCCGCAGGGCGTGCTCATCATTTCCGACGCCAACAACGGCGCCAACTGGCGGCGGGCCTACCGCACGCATCGCATCTGGGAGGCCTTCGAGAACGGGCCGCCTACCGACAACTGCTACGGCCACGTGGTGCGGCGCACCTTCCTGCAGCGACGCCGCGAGATCATCGCCGAGGCCTTCCCTGGCTTGAGCGAGGAGGAATTGGACTTTTTGAGCCGGGGCACATCGGGGCTGTGGCGGCCGGAGATCGTGGAGGCCGTGCGCCGTTATGTGGAGACGGGCGAGCGCCCGCAGCGGTTCTACCGCCGGGGCACATGCCCGGTGGATCCCACCATCGGCCACTATGCGGAAAACCTGTTCCAACCGCTTGCCCTCCGGCGACGCATCGAGAATCACGGCTTCCGGGCCAGGGTCTTTTCCCATTTCGGCGGGGCGCGGGGCGGCGTCGTGGCCCGGCTGAACCGCATCCTGAGCTGGCAACCCTTGACGCCGCTGAGCATCCGTCTTGCCCGCGGCTTCATCATCGTCGCCCGCCGGCTGTAAGCCGAATTCAAACTCCAAGCGACTACAGCCTGCTCCCTTGAAGTTTGGAGTTTGAGGTTTGGAGTTTGAAGTTTGAGCTTTTGAGTTTGCCTGATGCGTGTGCTGGTAGTCACGAACATGTACCCTACAGCGGCGGATCCCGCCTTCGGCACCTTCGTGCGGGACGAGGTGGAGGCGCTGCGCCGCCTGGGCGTTGCTGCAGATGTCCTGTTCATCAACGGCAAGACCAGCCGTTGGAACTACCTGTGGGGAGTGGGTCGCTTCTGGTGGCGGCTGGCGCGGCGTCGTTATGACCTGGTGCACGCTCACTATGCGCTGACGGGGCTGATCGCCCGCATGCAGTGGTGCCTTCCCCTGGTGGTCACCTTTCACGGCGCGGAGGTGGCGCTGGGCTGGCCGGCGCGGTTCTCCCGCTGGCTGCGGGACCGGGTGGATGCGGTCATCGTCACCTCGCGGCGGGTGCAGGAGGACCTGGGGGCGCCGCAGGCGACGGTGATCCCGCCGGGAGTGGATTTCGAACGCTTCAAGCCGGGCGACCGGACGGCGGCGCGGCAGGCGTTGGGATTGCCGTTGGACAAGGAGTTGGTGCTCTTCGTGGGGCGGGCGGCATGGGACAAGCGGCTCGACGCCGTGGAGGAGGCGGTGCGGTTGTTGCAGGCCGGTCGGCCCGGCGTCGAGCTGGTGAAGGTCTCCGGGCAGCCGCACGAGATGGTGCCTGTCTACATGAACGCCTGCGATGTGCTGCTGCTCATCTCCACCTACGAGGGCTCGCCCATGGTGGTCAAGGAAGCGCTGGCCTGCAACCTGCCGGTGGTGGCTGCGGATGTGGGGGATGTGGCCGAGCTCATCGGTGGCGTGGAGGGGTGTGCGCTGTGCGACGGCACGCCGGAAGATGCGGCACGCCAACTGGCGCGGGTGCTGGCACAAGGCCGCCTGACCGCCGGCCGGCAGGCCGTGGCTCACCTTTCTGTCGAAGCGAGCGCCCGCCGGGTTATGGCCGTCTACCGGCAGGTGTCGAAAACCTGAAACCTTCGAACCTTGGAACCTGAAACCCAAAATGCGCATCCTCGTTGTCCTGGGCGAAGGGGGCCACACTGTGGAGATGCTGCGTTTGCTGGACCTGCTGGGCCCCAGGCCGGAATATGAATACCATTACTTCCTGGTCAAGGAGGAAACCATCTCCGAGCAGCGCATCCGCTATCCGGGGCCGCTCTATCGCGGCAACCGCCCGCACTGGAAGGACGAGAACCTGTTCATCGTCGCCCTGAAGTATGTCCGCCTGGCCTTTCAGTCGCTGTACGTTCTGCTGCGGGTGCGGCCGCGGGTGATCATGCATTCAGGGCCGGGCATCGCCATCCCCATTGCCCTGCTGGGCAAGCTGGCCGGGGCCAGGGTCATCTACGTGGAAAACGGGGCGCGGGTGCGCACCCCCTCACGCAGCGGCCGGATCATGTATCATGTGGCCGACCTCTTCTTCGTGCAGTGGCCGGAACTGCAGCGGGTGTGGCCCAAAGCCATCTACGCCGGGAGCCTGCACGGATGATCTTCGTCACCGTCGGTTCGGGCGACTTCGATGCTCTCATCGAGACCGTGGATGGGATCTGTGCCCGGCGGCCGGAGCTGGAGGTGCTGATGCAGATCGGGCGGGGTCACTACGAGCCGCGACATGCGGACTTCTTCCGCTTCGCCCCCACGCTGGAGCCTTACTACGAGCGGGCGCACCTGGTCATCGCCCATGGCGGCGTGGGGGTGACCATGGAGGTGCTGAACCGTGGGCTGCCCCTCATCGGCGTGGACAACCCCGATCGGCCCGACCAGCACCAGGTGGACCTGTTGAGCTACCTTTCGGAGGGCGGCTATCTGGTCTGGTGTCACGACCTGAGCCAACTGGAAGCCACCCTTGACAGCATGGGGGACCGCAAGCTGCGGCGCTGGGAACCGCCCCCGTGCACCATCCATCTCATCGTGGACGAGTTCCTGCAAAAGCTTGTGGCCGAGGAAACCGGGAAGCATGGGGCGTGATGCGTGATCCGTGATCCGTGATGCGTGATCCGTGATGCGTGATGCGTGTTACTCTTGCATCTTGCCTCCTGCATCTTGCATCTTGCCTCCTGCATCTTGTAAGGGGAGAAGCGCTTGCTCACCCGTCTTATCCGCTCAAAGGGACCTGCCAATCTGCTGCGCCGGGCCTGGGCTATCGTCAGCCGTACAGGTCTCAGGCCACGGCGGATGCGGCAGGCTCTGGCCGGCTTCGCCGAGTTGCTGGGCCGCTACAATGCCCGCGCCACCTTCCCGGTGACCGCCGCCGCGCTGGGCCGCCATCCGGCGGTCTTGCGGGATCTCCTGCGCTGCGCTCCGGCGGTGGAGCTGGCCGTTCATGGCCATCGCCACACCGACCTGGCTGCGCTGTCCGATGCCGAGCAGGCCGCCGAGATCGGGCAGGCGATGGCGCTGTTCCGGGCCAACGGCATCCCTTTCGTCGGTTTCCGCGCCCCGTACCTGCGCTGGAACGACCGCCTGCTGGCCGCGCTGGAAGGGGCCGGCCTGTGGTACGATAGCAGCCAGTGCCTCCTATGGCCGGTGATTGACGAGGATGCGCTGGCCCCAGAGCAGCGGGAGGGTCTGCAACTCCTGTGCGACTTCTGTCAACCGCGGCCGGCCGAAGCCTTCCCGGCTCTGCCGTTTTGGATCAATAACCTGCTGGAAATCCCCGTCAGCTTGCCGGATGACGAACTGCTGGTGGAGCGGCTGCGGTTGAGGGACGGGACGCGGCTGGCCGCCGTCTGGGGGGCAGCGCTGGAGCTGTGTCACCGGCGGGGCGAGTTGTTCGTGTTGCAGTTGCACCCGGAGCGTTTTCCCCTCTGCGCCGGGGCCTTGGAGGCCCTGTTGCAGCGGGCGCGGGGGCTGCGCCCGTCCGTCTGGCTGGCCAGCCTGCGCGATGTGACCGTCTGGTGGCGGGAGAAGCGGGCGTTGCACGTGGAACTTACGCCGCGCGGCGCGGAGGAATGGGAGGTGGTCGCTGAGGGGCCGGGGCGCGGCGTGTTGCTGGTGCGCGGCACTGCGGGTGAAGTAGAGAGCACGCCATGGGGCCAGGGCTACCGGATGGTCAGCCAACGGCGCTTTACGCTGCGGGCTGAGGACCGCCCCTGTGTCGGCATCTCCTCCGCCGCGCCGCTGGAGTTATTGCAGTTTCTCGCCGATCAGGGCTACGTGTTGGAGGTGAGTGACCGCGCCGCGGGGTATAGCGTCTATCTGGACAGGGATGCCTTCTCACCGCCGGACATGCTGCCGCTGCTGGAGGAGATCGAAGCTGCTCCTGGCCCATTGGTGCGCTGGGCGCGCTGGCCAGGGGGCGCTGGCAGCGCTCTGGCCATCACTGGGGACGTGGACGCCCTTACTGTATGGGATTACCTCGTCCGCCCTTTCGAAGGGTAGAACCCAAGTTCAAAATCCAAAGCTCAAAGTGCAAACTCTCTTGAGGGGGATGAGCTTTGAACTTTGAACTTTGAGCTTCGAGCAATGTCTGTGAAGTTTGTCGAGACGCTGCCGGAAGGCCTCTGGCAGGCTTTCGTGGACAGCCACCCGCAGGGGAATATCTTTCACACGCCGGCCATGCAGGCGGTTTTCGCCCGCACGCGAGGCTGCGAGCCGTTGCTGCGGGCCGCCGTGGCCGACGATGGCCGCCTGCTGGCGTTGCTGACGGCGGTGGGCGTCCGGCTGGCCGGCGGTCCCCTGGCCCGGCTGACCTCCCGCGCCGTGGCTTACGGCGGCGTGCTCTGCGCTGATGGCGAGGAAGGGCAGGAAGCGCTGGCGGTGCTGCTGCGCGAACATAACCGCCGCAGCCGTCACCGTTTCCTGTTCACCGAGCTGCGCCATCGCAGCGATGCCACGGCTCTGCAAGCGACGCTGGCCGCCTGCGGCTACGAGCATGAGCAGGAATTGAACTTCCTGATTGACCTGGCCCGTCCGGTGGAGGCCGTCTGGGAGGGGCTGAACCGCACAGCACGCAAGAACGTGCGCCGCGCCGAACGGGATGGGCTGGTCGTCCAGGAGGTGAGCACAGAGGAAGACCTGGCCACCTTCTACGCCCTGCTGCGCCAGGTCTATGCCGATGCCCAGGTGCCGCTGGCCGATGCTTCCCTCTTCCGGGCGGCCTTCGAATTGCTGCGGCCGTCAGGGCTGGCCCGCTTCCTGCTGGCCCGCTCGCCGCAGGGGGTGGCCGGGGCGCGGGTCGTGTTGCTCTACAAGGGTGTCATCTTCGACTGGTATGCCGGCGCCGACCGGCGGCTGCGTGACTCTCGTCCCAACGACTTCCTGGTATGGCACACGCTGCAATGGGGAGCGGCGCACGGCTACCACACCTTCGATTTCGGCGGTGCCGGCCATCCCGATGTGCCCTATGGCGTGCGGGACTTCAAAGCCAAGTTCGGCGGGCGGTTGGTCAACTACGGGCGGGAACGCTGCGTGCACGCCCCCCGCCTCTTCCGCCTGAGCGAAGCCGGCTACAACTTGCTGCGCCGCTTCCTTTAACACGCATCACGGATCACGCATCACGGATCACGTAACACGGAGCACGTACCTATGTCTGCCTTGCGCGTCTGGCAACGCAAACTCTTCAAGACCCTGGCCCGCATCGTGCCCGGCTACCGGCTGCGGCGCGGGCTGTTGCGTCGCTGCGGCTACGCCATCGGCCGCGACGTGTACATCGGCGAGGACCTCATCATCTGCGAGATCCTGGAGGACTTCTCGCCGAAGCTGGTCATCGGCGACCGGGTGGCCATCGCCCCCCGCGTCACCCTGGTGACCTCCTCGGACCCCAACTGGTCGCGGCTGGCGCAGGTGGTGGAGCCAGAACGGGGACGCATTGTCATCGAGCAGGATGCCTGGTTGGGGGCCGGCGTCATCGTCATGCCCAATGTGACCATCGGCGAGGGGGCCATTGTCGGGGCCGGCTCGGTGGTGACACGGGATGTGCCGCCGTGGACGGTGGTGGCCGGGGCGCCGGCCCAGGTGTTGCGGCCGGTGCCGCGCCCGGCTGGCGTGCCCGCGCCGGTCGGCCGGCCGCCGCGCATCCATCCCACGGCGGAGGTCTCGCCACAGGCAGAGGTGGGGGAAGGGACGTCCATCTGGCATCACGCCCAGGTGCGGGAAGGGGTGCGCATCGGGCGGGAGTGCATCCTGGGCAAGAACGTCTACGTGGACTTCAACGTGGTCATCGGCGACCGGGTGAAGGTGCAGAACAACGCCCTGCTGTACCACGGTGTGACCCTGGAGGATGGTGTGTTCATCGGCCCGGCGGCCTGTCTGACCAATGACCGCTTGCCGCGGGCGGTGCGGCCCGATGGCGCGCTCAAGAGCGATGCCGACTGGGAAGCGGGGACGATCCTGGTGCGGGAGGGGGCGTCCATTGGCGCACGGGCGGTGATCCTGCCCGGCGTCACCGTCGGCCCCTGGGCCATGGTGGCTGCCGGGGCGGTGGTGACCCACGACGTGCCGCCGCATGGCCTGGTGGCCGGCGTGCCCGCCCGCCTGCAGGGTTACGTCTGTCGCTGCGGCCGGCGGTTGGAGCCCGTTGGAGAGAGAGGAGAAGATGGCGTGCCCATGGACTGTTCTGCCTGTGGTGTGAGGTATGTCATTAAAGCGTGATGCGTGATCCGTGATGCGTGATGCGTGATCCGTGATGCGTGCCTCACGTTTCACGTTTTACGTTTCACGAGGTGGAGTTATGGAATTCGCAGCCTTACAGCCCGGCCTGGTGGGCGAGGCGCAAACGGTCGTGGTGCCGGAGAACACCGCCTGGCATATGGGGAGCGGCGGCGTGGCCGTTTTCGCCACGCCGGCCATGATTGCCTTGATGGAACAGGCCGCCGTGCAGGCGGTCACGCCGCACCTGCCGCCAGGCTGGCAGACGGTGGGCGTGCACGTGGACGTGCAGCATCTGGCGGCCACGCCGCTGGGGCTGACGGTGACTGCCCGCGCCGAGCTGTTGGAGGTCGAAGGGCGCCGCCTGACCTTCCGCGTCACCGCCCACGACGGCCAGGAACTCATCGGGGAGGGCACACACCGGCGGGCGCTCATTGACCTGGCCCGCTTTCAGGCGCGGGTGGCGGCCAAGCAAACAACCCATGACACTCAGCCCATAGTCCCTCGCCCGTCTGAGGGCTGAGGGCGGGGAACCCAGGGCTGGGGCTGACCGATCAGATATACCCCAGTCCCTCCAGCGCCTTGCGGATGCCCGCCTCATCCTCGTCCGAGTAGGCCTGGCCGGCGGTTCCCTCGCCCGACCCTGTCCCCAGCGGTTCGCCGTAGACCACCGGCTGGCGGGCCAGGAGGTCCGGCTCCAGCGCTTCTGTCAGCACCCGTCCGTCCATGTCCCGCGGGATGGGACAACCCAGGGCATAGAGGATGGTAGGGGCCAGGTCGGTGATTGTTGCTCCCTCGATGCGTTGGCCGCGTCGCACCAACCCCTCGCCGCGCAGGATCAGCACGCCCTCCATCAGATGGTCGCCGCTGCGCCGCGCCAGGAAAGAGAGGGGCACTTCGGTGATGAGCCGGTCCACGCCTGCCCCGCCGTCGTAGGCCGGGTCGGTGAGCAACACGATGTCCGGCATCTCCTCCAGGAAGGGGCCGGTGTAGACCTCCTCGCGCCGGTAGGCCTCGCGCACCAGGGGGCGGCCATCTTCCGGGTCAGTCAGTCCTTGCAGCGCTTCCAGTATCGCTGAGCGCACGGCCTCGTACTCCGCCCCCGGCTCGACAATCCCCTGCGGCTGGCGGCCGCGCAGGTTGATCTCGATCCCCTCTGCCGGATATTGCAACGGCACCCGAAAGGCCCGCGTCTTGCCCCAGTCTATGAGCCCGGCGCCGCTTTTGATCTCCGAGATGCCCGCCCTGATCCGCTCCGGCAGGTGGCGGTTGGCCCAGTCCAGGAAGGGCAGATTGAAACGAGCCCAGTCCACCAGGTGGCGGGTTGCCTGGCGCAGGGGACGGGCGTTTCCTGCCTGCGCCCGCAGCCAGCCCTGCTGCTGCAGCCAGGCGTTGAGATTGAGAGCTTTCGCCGGCCGCGGCCCGCCGCCATGGTCGGACAGGATCATCACCAGCCAATCCGGCCCCACCTGGGCGACCAGCCGTCCCACCAACCCGTCTAGCTTGCGGTAGGCCTCGGCGATGATGTCGCCGTAGCGCGCGCCCTCTGCCGGATCGTAGAGCGGGTGCTGCGGGTCTATGTACTTCCAGAACTTATGCTGGTAGCCGTCGGTGATGCCGCTGACGCAGACGTAGAGGTCTTGTTCGCCGGCCTGCAAGAAGCGGGTCATGGTCTCCCCTGTGCTCTCGATCTCGAAGTCGGCGTTGCGCCGCTCTTCGGCCACCCCGGCGGTCAGGATCTCGTCATGGGAGTGGAGGGCGATGGGGGTCAGCTCGTCCGCCAGTTCTGGCGGGAAGGTATAGGCCCGTCGGCGGTCCGGCGTGGGATAGCCGGCCACCATCACCCCCTGCACCGGCCAGACGGGGTAGGTCATGGGCACGCGATAGGCCAGCACCCCACGACCCTGTTGGCTCAGAGCGTCGAGGAAGGTCTGCCCGGCGAAGGCGGCCGAGGAGGCGAAGCGGTTGGCGTAGCCCGAGTAGTTGCGCAGGTCGAGGATGCGGAAATTGAGGATGCCGGTGCGGCCTGGGTTCTTGCCGGTCAGGAAAGCTGCCCAGGCCGGGGCGGAGTTGGGGGGCAGGACGGAGCGCAGCCGTCCCCATGTGCCCTCGGCCATCAGTCGGGCCAGGTGGGGGAGCTGGCCGGCGGCCAGCAGGGGGTCCATAAGGTCGAAAGTGGCGCCGTCCAGTCCGATGATCAGTGCTTTGGTGTCTCCTGTCTTGGTCATAAGCGTTCACCTTTCCCGGCTGATTATACTCACCTGGGGCGGTACCGCAACTTGTGGTGGCCTCTTGGGTCCTGGGCGAAGACAGTCCAGGGAGCACCAGGGGTATGCCTTTACCTGTCACTCACTCCATTTGATGTTTGCAGTTTGAGGTTTGAAGTTCTTCGTAGTTGACCCCAAGCGTTGCTTGTGCTAAAATAAAGGGGCGATGGTCAATGAGTATTTACAGGCCAAACTGGATACATTGCCGGCCAGGCCCGGCGTCTACTTGATGAAGGACGAGCAGGGCGACGTCATCTACGTGGGCAAGGCGGTCAACCTGCACAGCCGCGTGCGCTCCTACTTCCAGCGCGCCAGCCAGCACGAGGGCAAGACGCGCCGTCTGACGGCGGAGGTGGCGGACTTTGATTGGATCATCACCGAGAACGAGGTGGAGGCGCTGGTGCTGGAGAACATCCTCATCAAGCAGCACCGCCCCCGCTTCAACGTGCGGCTGCGCGATGACAAGACCTACCCTTACATCAAAATCCACTGGCAGGACCCCTTTCCCAAGGTGAGCGTCACCCGGCGCATGGCGCAGGACGGTGCCTGGTATTTCGGCCCCTACGCCTCGTCCGGCGCGGTGCGCCAGACGCTGGACGGCCTGCGGCGCATCTTCCCCTACCTGACCTGCAACCGGCAGATCACCGGCCAGGACGAGCAACCCTGCCTCTACTACCACATCCAGCGCTGCATCGGGCCGTGCATTGGGGCGGTGGATCAGGCGGAGTACCGGCAGATGATCGAAGGGCTGGCCCGCTTCCTGCGCGGCGAGAGCGAGGAGGTGCTGGCGGAGTTGGAGGCGCGCATGCAGGCGGCGGCCGAGGCCTGGCAGTTCGAGCGGGCAGCCCTCTACCGCGATCAGATGCGGGCGGCGCAGCGCGTGGTCGAGCGGCAGAAGGTGGTCTCCCCGAGCATGGCCGATCAGGATGTCATCGCCCTGGCCCGCCAGGATGGTGATGCCTGTGCGCAGGTCTTCTTCGTCCGCCGCGGCAAGCTCATCGGCCGCGAGCTGTTCGTCCTGGAAGGCGCCGGCTACGAGGAGGAGGCGCAGGTGATGCCTTCCGTCCTCAAGCAATTCTACGATCAGGCCGCCTACATCCCGCCGGAGATTCTGCTGCCGGCGCCGGTGGAGGAGGCCGATGTCATCGCCGAGTGGCTGAGTGCGAAGCGGGGGGCGAAGGTGACGCTGCGGGTGCCGCGTCGCGGCCATAAGCGCCAACTGGTGCGCATGGCCCTGGAGAACGCTTCGGAGATGCTGGCCTCGCTGCGCCAGCAGTGGCAGGTGGACAAGAGCAAGCAGGTGCAGGGGCTGGCCGAATTGCAGGAGGCGCTCGGCCTGGCTTCGCCGCCAGCGCGCATCGAGGCTTACGACATCTCCACACTGCAGGGCCGTCAGACGGTGGGCAGCATGGTGGTCTTCGCCCAGGGCACGCCGCGCAAGAGCGACTACCGGCGCTTCCAGGTGCGCGGCCGCGGCGCCCAGGGCGAGCCGGACGATTACGCCGCCATGCGCGAGGTGCTGCGCCGTCGCTTCCGCCGCGCCGTGGAGCCGCCCGAGGAGGACCCCGGCCGCAAGGCCAGGGCCGGCGACGCTGTGTGGACGGTGCTGCCCGACCTGGTGCTGCTCGATGGCGGCCGCGGCCAGCTCAACGTGGGGCTGGAAGTACTCCAGGAGTATGACCTGCGGGACACGGTGCCCATCGTCGCCCTGGCCAAAGAGCACGAGGAGCTATTCCTGCCCGATCGGGAGGAGCCGCTGCGCCTGCCGCGCCGCTCGCAGGCCTTGTTCCTGGTGCAGCGCATCCGTGACGAGGCCCATCGCTTTGCCGTTGGCAGCCACCGGCAGAGGCGGCGGCGGGAGGCTCTGGCTTCGGAGTTGGAGGCGATTCCCGGCATTGGGCCACGGCGGCGGCAGGCGCTGTTGAAGGCTTTCGGTTCGCTGGAGGGCGTGCGCCAGGCGACGGTGGAGGAGTTGGCGGCTGTGCCGGGGATGACGCGGGTGGCAGCCCAGGCGGTGAAGGAAGCGCTATAGGACTGCTACAGGGGGTTTGAAGGCTCTGAGGGGCGAGGGAAAGAAGGGAAAAGAGGGAAAAGGGGGAAATGGACCCGGCGCAGGTTGTGGCTCACTTGCAGACCATGCCCTTGTTCGAGGGTTTTTCGGCCGATGAACTGCGGGAACTGGCAGGCCTCCTCCAGGAGCGGCGATACACGGCCGGTGAAGCCATCTTCCGCCAGGGTGATCTGCCCCTGGCCCTGTACATGGTGGTCAGCGGGCAGGTGCGGGAAAGCGGCGTGGATAGGGCGGGGCGCGAGGTATTCCGCAGAACCGCTAGCCCTGGGGAGTGTTTCGGCCGTTACGCCCTGGTCTTGGGCCGGCCACAGCGCGCCACTGCCCATGCTGTCGGAGATGTCCGGCTTCTCGAGCTTTCCTCCAGAGAATTCAACCGTCTTCTGCTGCGGCATCCCGAGTTGCGCGAGCGGCTCCTGCCTCTGGCCGTGGCTGGTCGCCTGCGCGCCATGCCTGTCTTCCGTGAACTGAGCAACGAGGAAATAGTCCATGTCGCCGGCCTCGTGGAAGAGCATGCGGTGACAGAAGGACAGATGATCCTTCGGGCAGGGGGGAGGGATGCGCCCCTATACGTGATCCTCAGCGGGCAGGTAACAGTAACGGCAGCCGGGGGCGAGGAAGTGTTGACTGCCGGCAATTTCTTCGGCGGGGAGGAGGTGTTGACGGGCAGGCTGTCCTCCGTTTCCGCGACCGCCCTTACGGCGGCTGAACTTTATGCGTTGCCAGCCGAAGACCTCCGCTGGCTGCTGCAAGCCTATCCTCCCCTGCGCCAGACACTGGTTCATCCAGACATTGCCGGTCGCCTGCGCGCAACAACCACCTTCGCTCGTCTGTCGGACGCTCAACTGCGACATCTGGCAGGCTACGTGCGTTGGGTTCATTACCCCCGAGGGCACACAGTGGTCTCCCAAGGACAGCCGGGCATGAACTTCTTCATCCTTGACCGGGGCGAGGCGATAGTGCGTGCAGTGGATGAGCAGGGGCGGGAGCGCCCGCGGGGCTACCTGCAGGAGGGTGATTCCTTTGGCGAGACCTCTCTCTTCGTCGGCGACCCCCATGATGTCAGCGTTGAAGCCGCTACTGGCACCGACTGGCTGATGCTTAATCGAGAGGACTTCAGGCTGGCGCAGTCCGCTCGCCCCGAGATCAGGGGGCAACTCCGATTGCGCCCGGAGACGGAACGGCGGCTCAGGCTCTCTATGTTCCCCTGGCTCGAGGCCGGGGAGGCCGTGGTAGAGCAGGTGCGCCGTCATGTTATCATAGCCGTGCGTAACCTGATCGTGCCCGTTCTCATTGCCTTGGTGTTGCTTATGCTCATGGCCGATGAGCGCCTTCCCCGTCCGCTGGGCTGGTGGCTTTTGGTCCTTGATATACCATTGGGCCTTTGGCTGTTCAATGACTGGTGGAACGACCGCCTGGTCATCACCCCCCGGCGGATAACCCGCTGGGAGCGCATCTGGCCTGCATACGAGCGCCGCCCCGAAGCGCCTCTGAGACAGGTTCAGGATGTGCGCGTGTCCCGCGGCTTGTGGGGCAGCCTGTTGAACTACGGCCACCTGCAGATACAGACGGCAGCGACGGAGGGTCTCATTGACTTCACCTTCACCCCTGAGCCGATGCGTATCAAGGAGATCATTATGGAGCGTGTGGCCCGCGCCCGGGCCCCTGAGCGGGCCGAATATCGGGAGGCTGCCCGGCGAGGCCTGGAGAGCCGCCTGGAAATCGGACTGGAACGCCACGCCCCCGAGCGTGCTGTCCCTGCTGAGAGCGTTCCCGCCGCCACCCCGCCTCGCCGGCCGGAGAGGTCAGGATGGCGGTTCTGGCCCTGGATCACCAAGGTTGAGCCGGACCGCATCACCTGGCGCAAACACTGGCTTCGGCTCATCTTGAACATCTGGTGGCCATTGCTGGCGTGTCTGTTTCTTATCGGCGTGGCTATCCTTGTAGGTTTCAGAAAATTGCCTTTCGTCCTCTCCAGAGAACTCGCTTTCTGGATACCCTGGTTGTTGCTTATGTTCCTCGCCTTCTTCTGGCTGTGGTGGCAATATACTGACTGGGGGAACGATATCTATGTGGTGACCAAGGAGCGCATCATTGATATTGAAAAAAAGCCGCTCTTCTTTGCCGAAGAGCGGCGTGAGGCCAGCCTGGGCATGGTACAGAATGTGAACGTGGATATTCCCAATCCTATCGCCTACCTCCTGGGCTTTGGCCACGTGTTCATCTATACCGCCGCAGAGGTGGGCAAGTTCGATTTCCTGTATGTACCCCATCCCCGCGAGGTGCAGGCGGAGATCTTCCGGCGCATCGAGGACTATCGGAGGCGGGAAGCGCAGCGCCAGGCGGAGCAGCGGCAGGCAGAGATGGCCGAATGGTTCGAGATGTACCACCGCTTCACCGCTGGCACCCGGTGACCAGGTATCGGTGATCAGGTCTCAGTGATCAGGACTGGACGTCCCCCTGATACCCGATCACTGATCACCGATCACCCTTATCCTCGCCGCCTGCTGCTTTCACCTCCGCCTTCCTCCTGGCTCGCCCCCTGCGCACCAGCCAGCGGATGAGCAACACCAACAGGACGATGGGGATGGCGATGATGATCAGGATGGGCAGCCAGACGACGACGAACCAGATCAGGATGTCCACCACCGTCTTGAGGCTGCGCACCAGCGCCCGCGAAGCTTCCATCAGCGTGCGCAACGGCGCCCAACCCGGCTCGACCACCGGCTGCGCCAGGGGGTCGGGCACCAGCTCCACCTCGATGGTGGCCAGCGCCGTCATCTGCTCCAGGTACTGCATGCGCCCCTTGACCTGCTCGATCTCGCCGCGGATTTCCGTCAGGCGGCGATGGACGTCCAGGATGTCCTCGGCGGTGGCATTGGGCTTCTCCCGCACCTCGGTGAGCAGGGCCAAAAGCTCCTTCTCCGTGGCCTCCAGGTTGCGCAGGCGGGCATCCAGATCGGTGTACTGCTCTGTCACGTCCTCGCCCGACAGGCTCTCCCGCTGTACCTTGACCGCCAACGCCTTGAGTTGATCCAGGGCCTGCTCCAGATTCTCGGCAGGCACGCGCAGCGTCAGGTATGCTCGCAGCCAGTCGCCCTCCCGCCAGGCATTGGAGCCGGCGACGTAGCCGCCCAGCTCGCGCACCAGGTCCTTGATGGCCTCCATGCTTTCGGCGGTGTCGCGGACCACCAACTCCAGGCTGGCCCGCTGGATGATCATGCGCTCGGCGGCCGGCGGCAGTTTGGCCAGGACTTCGCCACTGCCAGCGTAAGGGGCAGCGGCCGGCGCTTCCACCACCTTCTCCACCACCACCGTCGCTACCACGGGCCTCTCTACAGGACTCTCCACGACCTGCGGCACCGGTGCCCTCGGCGCAGCGCAACCCCCCAGGCTGAAGAGCAAAGTCGCCAGCATGAGCAGGGAGATAGCCGCCTTTGTCCTCGTGAGCATATTCATGATGTCTGTCTCCTCTCGTATGCTTTCTTGGACCAGTGTCCGTTTTCAGGACGTCCCCGGCAAAGGAAAAGTTCCGCTCAGCGGTTTGCCGGGCTGACCGCCAGGCTAAAACCAGAGGCGGGGCAGCAGCCATCGTTCCACGTGTGGCCCGATCTCGGCCAGCAGCGAGTCGGCAAAGCGGCCCATCCAGCGCCGCCAGCGGGGGCGTTTGGGCTTCACGTAGATGAGCCGTCGCGGCACCTGGCCCAGCTCCATGGCCAGCTCAAAGGCCCTCTCCTGATCGCCCAGCTCATCCACCAGCCCCAGTTGCAGGGCCTCCCTGGCCCAGAAGACCTCGCCGGTGGCCAGGGCCTGCACCGCTTCCGCTTCCAGACCTCGCGCCTCGGCCACGGTGGAGACGAACTCCTCGTGGAAAGCGTCCACCAGGGCCTGGGCCTTCTCCCGCTCCCGGGTGGTGGGCGGTCGCCAGAAGGCATGCATGTCTTTCAGTTCGGCGCTCTTGCTCACCTCCACCTGCACGCCCAGCCGTTCCATCAGTTCGCTGATCACCGGCCAAAAGCTGAGCACGCCGATGGAGCCGATCACGGCGTAGGGCATGGCCACGATTTTCTGGGCAGCGCAGCCGACGAAGTAGGCGCCGGAGGCACAGGTGCCGCGCACGAAAGCGACCACCGGTTTCTCCGCCGCCAGCTTGCTCACGGCCAGCCGCAGGTAGGCGGAGGTGGACACCTCGCCGCCCGAGGAGTCGATGTCCAGCACCACCGCTTTGATGGCTTTGCTGCGGCGCAACGCCTCGAACATGGGGACATATTCGTCGCTGCGCAAGGCCATGCCGATGGAGCCGAACAGTTCGACGACGGCAATTCGCCCCCGATGGGGTATTTTCAAGGCCATACGTGTAAACCCTCCGAGAATTGGGATGCCGGCAAAGGCAACGTCATCCACATTATAGCCTATCGTCCGATAAACGACAACCACGAGCCCGACACTTTGCAAATGGCCCGACCTGTGGTAAACTAAGATGGGGCAGCCGATTGTCCGGCGTCCAATATCCATCATCCGATATCCATCATCCAATCTCCGGTTTCCAACCTCCAACATCTGACCATGACCGACTTCGACGTTTTCGCTCGTTTCTACGACGCCGACTACGGCGGCTTCCAGGATGACCTGCTGATGTATCGTGGCTTCGCCGAACGCACCGGCGGGCCGCTCCTGGAACTGGCCTGCGGCACCGGCCGCCTGTTGCTGCCTCTGGCCCAGGCAGGTTACGAGATCACCGGCGTGGACATCTCGCCGGCGCTGCTGGCTGTGGCGCGGCGCAAGATCGAGGCCGCCGGTTTACAGGAGCGGGTCACGCTGGTGCAGGCGGACATGCGCGACCTCCGCCTGCCGCGCCGTTTCCGGCTGGCCTTCGTGGCCATCAATTCTTTCATGCACCTGCTGACGACCGGGGACCAGCTCCGGGCCCTGCGCTGCTGGCGGGAGCACCTGACCGCGGACGGTCTGCTGATCCTCGACCTCTTTCAGCCCAGCCCGCAGAGCCTTCTGGAGGCTGATGGCCACCTGACGCTGGACCGGCAGTGGCAGGACCCGGAGACGGGGGCGACGGTGCTGCGGCAAACGAGCCGCACGCTGAACCTGGCCGAGCAAACGCTGGAGGTGACCTTCATCTACGAGGAGACCCTGTCCGATGGGCGTGTTCGCCGCACGCTGGCCCCCTTCCGGATGCGCTACCTGCACCGCTTCGAGGCCGAGCTGCTGCTGGAGTTGGCCGGGTACGAACTCGAGCAGGTCTACGGCACGTATGACCTCGATCCCCTGGAGAGCGACAGCGAGCGGATGATTCTGGTGGCCCGGAAGGGAGCAGAGGCCGCGCCGTAGATCGCGCGAAAGTGAGTTGTCCAAATTGTCATGAGGGCAAGGGCGTGGTATAATTATTGGTGAGAATTCAACAACATCTTGCAACGGAGCAGACGTTTTGGACAGACGAGAGCTTCTTAACGTAGTCCCCCTTTTTGCTGGCTTGTCGCTCCATGATTGGAGCGAGATCGAACGGCTGATCTATGAGCGACGCTTCGCCAAAAACGAATTCGTTTTCCACCAGGGAGCCCCCGCCGATACGCTCTACATCATCAAAACCGGTCAGGTGAAAGTCATACGCCGTTCCCCGCAGGGCAAGGGTGTGGTTCTGCGCGTGTGCGGCGAAGGGCAGATGTTGGGCAATGTCGGGGTCTTTGACGGCAACGGTTTTTTGGCCTCGGCCCAGGCGCTTGAACCCACGACCACTTTTTGTCTCTCCCGCTCCGACTGTTTCGAATGGGTCTGCCGCTGCCCGGCCTTTGCCAGCGCGGTGATTGCCGATCTGAGCCGGCGCTTGCGGGGAGCAACAGACCTCATCTGCAGTCTGGCCGTGGATCGGGCGGAGCAGCGCATTGCCCACGCCTTGCTGCGGCTGGCCAGCGACTCCGGGCAGGTCACCGATGAGGGGGTGGTGATCGCCATGAGCCTGACCCGTCAGGATGTGGCCGACATGACGGGCACCACGGTGGAGACAGCCATTCGCACCATGAGCAAGTTCCGCCGACAGGGGCTTATCCGCGTGCAGCGGAGGCAGGTGCTGTTGGCTGATGTGGAGCGGTTACAGACCATCGCTCACGCCCATTGGATGGTCAGGGAGATGGACATGCTCCACGACAGCGCGTGCCTGATCTAGCGGATTTCGGATCACGAAGGAGAGTCAGACGGGGCCAGCTCAGGCAAGAGCTGGCTTCGACGCGTTATCTGGCCGCCAGTGCCAGCGTTCCACAATGCATCGGGGGAGCATTTCAGTTTTTTTGGAGATGTCATTGCGAGCCGAAGGTGAAGCAATCTCCTGCCAGCTAGTGGGAGATTGCCCTTCGGCAAAGCTCAGGGCAGGCTTCGGCACAAACCATGCCCTGAGCGCAGCGAATGGGGGCGCGCCTTGCAATGACACAGGCCAGGCTGGCTCTCGCTCTCGCCACTAAAGTGAAATACACCCATGCATCGGGCCAGGCTTGCATCCCCCTGTCCGCCGTGATATAATCAGATGCTCTGAAGGTCCGTTCGCTGCTCCAGTCAGGGATGTGTGGTGACCACCTATCGGCCCGCCGAACGAGATCAGAATCAGCAAACCTTGCCTGCGGACAAGTTCAAGGTCGTCAGGACGGTGCCTCTTTTCTACAGCTTGCCGGAGAGGGACTGGGCTGCCGTGGCCGACCTGTTGGGCGAGCGGTGTTTCGGCAAGGACGAATATATCTTCTTCGAAGGCGACCCGCCAGAAGCGCTGTATATCGTGTGGTCGGGACGGGTGAAACTCCTGCGTCACTCGCTGGAAGGCCGCGATGTGGTGCTGGACGTGATCGGGCCGAATCGCATGTTCGGGGAAACGGCCGTTTTTGAGGGTGCCCCCTACGAGTTCACCGCCCAGGCCATGGAGGCCACGGTGCTGATCAGCATTGCCCGGCAGGATTTCCTGGCCCTGTTGCGGCGTTTTCCCCATCTCTCCCTGGCCGTCATCGCCGAACTGGGCCGCCGCCTGCGTGCGGCCAGCGATTTGGTGCACAGCCTGGCCTCGGAACGGGTGGAGCGGCGCATCGCCCGCGTGCTGCTGAAGATGGCCGATGTGGCCGGCAGGCCCAATGACGGCGGCGGCACGCTCATTGACGTGACCCTGACCCGCCAGGATGTGGCCGACATGGCCGGCACCACCGTGGAGACGGCCATCCGCACCATGAGCCGTCTGCGTCAGCAGGGGGTCATTGACACCCGGCGTGGTCGGGTGGTCATCCTTGACCGGGATCAACTGCAGGCGGTGGCCGAGGAGCGGACCTCAAATTCTGCCCCCCAAACTTCAAAGCTCAAAGCTCAAAGCTCAAACGATTCATCTGCGTAAGCTCAAGGAGGATGAAGGCAATGCGCGCTGTGGTGCAGCGGGTGAGCGAGGCTTCGGTGACTGTAGAAGGCCGGGTGGTCGGCGAGATCGGCCGCGGATTTCTCGTGCTGCTGGGAGTGACGCACGGCGATGGAGAGGAAGAGGCGCGCGTCCTGGCCCGTAAGATCGCCCACCTGCGGGTCTTCGAAGATGATGCCGGCAAGATGAACCTGGCCCTGGCCGACGTGGGCGGCAGCGTGCTGGTGGTCTCGCAGTTCACCCTCTACGGCGACACTCGCAGGGGACGCCGTCCCGGTTTCACCGATGCCGCTCCTCCTGACGTGGCCGAGCCACTGGTGGCCCGCTTCGCCGGGTTGCTGCGGGAAGAAGGCGTGCCCGTGGCTGAGGGCCAGTTCCAGGCCCACATGCAGGTGCGGCTGTGTAACGATGGCCCGGTGACCTTGATCCTGGACACGGCGGAGATGATGCACTGAAAAGGCCCGCACCCGGTGCGGGCCTTATGATTGCGCACCCTCGGCGCCGCGGCTGCCGGCTACTCCTCCAGACGAAAGCGGCCGCGGAAGCGATCCGCCGGGTATTTGTGGGCGCTGGCCGCCAGTTTCTCCCTCACCGCCGGGGCCACATCCAGATCGAGGGCATTGGCCAGGCTGAAGGCGTAAATGAGCACGTCGGCCAGTTCGCCGGCCACGCGGGCACGGGCCTGCGCATCACGGCTGGCCGCCTCCACCTCCTCCGGCCGCAGCCACTGAAATTCCTCCAGCAGTTCCGCCGCCTCGAGGCACAGCGAGATGCTGAGGTCCTTGGCGTTGTGGAACTGCCCCCAGTCCCGCTCGGCCACGAAGCGCCGCACGGCGTCGCGCAGCTCGGCGATGGCGGTATCGTTGTCAGACCCGGTCATGAGTGTCATCTCCTTCGCCGCTTTGCCCACAGCGATGGGCCCAGCTCGGCGGCCAGCATGCCGGCCAGGATCAGCCCGCAGCCCAGCCAGGCGCGGGCGGTCAGCGTCTCCCGTCCCAGCGCGTAGCTGAACAAGGCAGCAAACACCGGCTCGCTGACGAAGATGAGCGCCGTGTGCGTGGCGCTGGTGAAGCGCTGGGCCACCGTCTGCGCGCCAAAGGCGAAGGTGGAAGCCAGCAGGCCGGTGAAGGCGGCGGCAAGCCAGACGGAAGGGGTGGGCAGGGTCAGCGGGCGCTCCCAGAACGCCGCCACCAGGGCGCTGAGCACGGCCACGGTGAGCAGTTGCACGGCGGTCAGGCGCAGGGGATCGGTGCGCGGGGCGAAGGCGCCGGTGGAGAGGATGTGCAGGGCCAGGGCCACGGCGCAGCCCAGCACCAGCAGGTCGCCACGGTTCACCGAGAGGTTGGCCTGGAGCGACAGCAGCGCCAGCCCGGCGGTGGCCAGCAGCACGCCCAGCAGCGCGGCCGGCGGTGGCAGGCGGCACCAGAACAGCGTGCCCAGCAGGGGCACGAAGACCACGGAGAGGCCGGTGATGAAGGCCGCCTTGGCCGGCGTGGTGACCTGCAGGCCGGAGGTCTGGAAAGCGTAGCTGGCGAAGAGGAAGAGGCCGAGGAGAGCGCCGGGCGCGAGGGGGGAAAGAGGCACCGGGTTACCAGGGGGAGAGGCACCGAGGTGGCAGGTGAGACGAGGCCAGTGCAGGAGCGGCAACATGGCTGCCGAAGCCAGGGCGAAGCGGATGGCCAGGAAGGTGAAGACCGGCGTCCTGCTCACGGCCTCCTTAACCATGACGAAGGTCGTGCCCCAGATGGCGGTGACAAGGAGCAAGGTCAGGTCAGCGCGTAGTTGGCGATGGGACATGGTGCGTGATGCGTGAAACGTAAAACGTAATGCGTGTTGCGTGCTCCGTTTGCTGTCACGCTGTGCTGCTTTGACAGTTCACTTCTATGCTATGCTGGCACTAGAGGTCCGTCCCATAAATTCTTAGGGTAAAGCTAAGCCGGCACAAAGTCCTTGAGTGCATCGAGACGCTTTTTCAGATCGTCGGCCGTGAATTTCCAACTGAAAGGCTTGGCTTCAAAAGCCTGAAAATAGGCTGTGGTTACAAACTTCTCCTCTCGCACTGTGCCGTCTGGCTTGGTGTGCCAGCAAAAGCGGATGCAGACGACTACGTGGGTGTTGTCGTCGGTTAGATTGGGGAAGGCCCGGTAGTATTGGTAGCCATTCGGGTCGTAAGGCCTGGCGGGCTTTCTCCAGTTGGCGTTGGATGCTTTGGCGCTCTTCCATCGCCGCTTGCCTTTTTGTTAATCCGTCCACTCAAGGTGTGCTTCTTGCTCTGCGTGAAGAGGCCACACCGAGAGTCCCGCATGCGAAACGCGAATCACCGCACCCATGCGTTTGGCTTCGGTATCGAATTCCCGATGGCGCAGTAAACGACGCACGAACAGGGCCGTCTCGTACTTGTCAACCGCCAGATAGGCCAAACAATAGCGTACATGGCAAAGACGGCGCTCGTAGAAGCCGGGGTCACGTGTGAAGAAAGTCGGGCGGCGCAGTTGGTGGAGGAAAGAGATGATTTCATCGTCCTTCATTCCCCTCCGCCCGATATCGTAGCCTATCTGGCGAATGGGAATCCGCCATCCCCGTAGCAGTTCCCGCTGGCTCCTGGGGATATTTTCGTCCAGAACGTTCATGCGGGCACTGGCTCCAGGATAAACTCATCTGCATGATTGAGCAATGCCTGGCTTGCTAATTGCACCGCTTCGGCGATCGCTTCTTTGGTAATACTATTATGCCATTCCTCAATGATACTTTCCCAAGCCAATCCCCTGGCAACCTGATCTAGCACATCTGCTACCAAGATGCGTGTGCCGCGAAAGATTGGTTTGCCATGGCAAATCTGGGGGTCGGTAACGATATAGCGGCCCATCAGTTTTGTGCTCATGTTCATACCTCTTGTAACCTTCGAACCTGCAACCTTCAAACCTGCAATTCGCCGCGCACGGTGTGCAGCAGCGCTTCGGCTTGCAGTTCCGGCAGGGTGTAGCAGGGGCCGCCCAGCGCCTTGGCCAGCTCACGGGACAGCCCGCGGTCAAAGGCCGGATGCTCCATGTCCACGACCACGGAACGAAAGCCACTCTGCCGGATCAGGTCGGCCAGGCGCAGCGCCTCCTCCTGCGCCGGCAGGCCGGTCAGCGAGACGTTGCCCGCGCCGTCGGTGAGCAGGATGATCAGCGGCCGCACCTCCGGATCGCGCCGCCGTGCTGCCACGCAGAGGCGGTAGGCCAGGAGCAGCCCGCCGGAAAGCGGTGTCTTGCCGCCCACAGGGATCTCGGCCAGCATCTTCTTGGCCAGCTCCACGCTGGAGGTGGGCGGCAGGACCACCCGCGCCTGGTTCTTCTGGAAGACGATCAGCCCCACCTGATCGCGGCGCTGGTAGGCATCTACCAGCAGCGACAGGATGGCCCCCTTGGTGGCCTCCATGCGCTCGGCAGCGGCCATGGACCAACTGGCATCCACGACGAAGAGCACCAGGTTGGCCGTGCGGCGGATGCGCACCTTGCGCTGCAGGTCCTCTTTAGTCACGTGCAGGGCGACCTCGTTCACGCCGTTGCGCTGCTGGCGCTCCAGTTGATGCGGGGCGGCCTGGCGCAGCGTGGCGTCGAAGGCGATGTCGTCGCGCAGGCTGTCGGCGGGACGGCTGCGGACGTAGCGGCCCCGCTTGCGCTCCGTGCGCGTGGTACTGCGCCGCCCGGCCTGTTTGCGGGTCAGCCTGTCCAGGGGGGTGTCGAGCCGTCGCGGCTCAAAGGGGGTGCCCACGGCGACCGGCCGATGGGGGCTTTGCTCCGGGCCGGCGGGGACGCTCTGCGACGTGTCGTCCATCATAGGCGGCACGTCGCGCCGCACCTCACCGGCCTCACCCTCTTTTTTTGCCGGTGCGGAGGAGAGGGAGGCCGGTGCCTCCAGGCTTTCCGTGGACGCATCGGGAGGGCCGAGCTGCTTTTGCACCTTCTGCAGCCGTTCCTGGAGTTCCCCAAACTCCAACGTCGTCTCCTGGAAGGGCTGCCGTTTCAGGCGGTGCGGCAGGGCCAGCTCGGCGGCCAGGAGGATGTCCCGCTCGCTGATGCGCAGCCGGCCTTCGAAGGCGGCGTGGGCGCGGGCAGCCTTGAGGATCACCAGGTCGGCGCGGTGGCCGTCCACCCGCAGGTCGGCGGTGAGCTGGGCGATGGTGAGGAGATCGCGCGGCGTGTGGGTGACCAGCGGCAGCCGGTCGCGGGCGCGGGCGATCTCCGCCGAAAGGCGCTGTTCCTGTGGCTCCCACTCGGCCCAGAAGGCTTCCGGGTCGCGCTCGAATTGCACGTGCCGCTCCAGGATCTGCACCCGCTGGGCGGGGTCCAGGATGCCACGGATGTCCACGCAGAGAGAAAAGCGGTCCAGAAGCTGCGGGCGCAGGTCGCCCTCCTCGGGGTTCATGGTGCCCACCAGGATGAAGCGGGCGGGGTGGGAGAAGCTGATGCCCTCCCGTTCGACAACGTTGACCCCCATGGCTGCCGAATCGAGCAAGAGGTCCACGACGTGATCGTCGAGCAGGTTGACCTCGTCCACGTACAGGAGCCCGCGGTTGGCGGCGGCCAGCACGCCCGGCTCGAAGTGGCGCTCGCCCTTCTGGATGGCCAGCTCGATGTCCAGCGTGCCCACCACGCGGTCCTCGGTGGCGCTCACGGGCAGGTCCACGAAGCGGGTGCGGCGGCGGGCGACGGGCAACCGCTCGCCCCGCTCCAGGCGTTCCTGGCAATCATCGCACATGGCTTCCAGGCCGTTGGGGTCGCAGTTGAAGGGACAATCGGCCACCACTTCGATCTCCGGCAGCAGCGCGGCCAGGGCGCGGGCGGCGGTGGATTTGGCCGTGCCCCGCTCGCCGCGGATGAGCACGCCGCCAATGCGGTGGTTGATGGCGTTGAGGATCAGGGCGCGCTTCATGCGCTCCTGGCCGACGATGGCCGTGAACGGGTAAAGGATCATAACCTCAAACTTCAAACCTCAAACTTCAAAAATGGTGATCAGGATACAAGATGCAGGATGCAGGATCCTTGCTCCTTGCCTCCTGATCACTGGTCACCGATCCCTGAGACCTGATGGGATTATACCCCAGATTCGGCGATTCGCAAAGGCTCAATCCTCACGGTAGTGGCAGCCACGGCTTTCTTTATGCTCCCAGGCGGCCTGGGCCACGATGAGGGCCACCTGTACGCTGTTGCGCAGGCCGATGAGCCCGTCGGTCAGCCGCGTGGCGCGGTAGAACTTGTCCACCTCCCGCTGCAAGTGCTGCAAATCGTCAATGGCCCTTTCCAGGCGGCGGGCGCTGCGCACCAGGCCCACGTAGTTCCACATGATGTGCTGCACCGTGTTCATGTCCTGATGGATCAGCGCCGGGTCAGCCGTCTCCACCAGTCCCTCGTCATACCAGGGCGGGATGTCCCTGGGGTCAATATCCGTCTCTCCGCCCTCGTCCAGGCTGCGGCAGGCGTCCTGGGCTGCCCGATAGCCCCACACCAACCCCTCCAGCAGCGAAGCGCTGCCCAGCCGGTTGGCGCCGTGCACGCCGGTGCAGGCGACCTCGCCCACGGCATACAGATGGCGCAACGTGGTGCGACCCCACTCATCCACCCACACGCCGCCGCAGAAGTAATGGGCTGCCGGCACCACCGGGATGAGGTCGCGGGTGATGTCCACTCCGTATTCCTGGCAGCGGCCGTAGATGGTGGGAAAGTGGGAGCGGATGTCGTCGGCCGGCATGTACGAGCGCAAGTCCAGGTACACGCACTCCGCTTTGGTCTCCAGCATCTCGTGATAGATGCTGCGGGCCACCACATCGCGGGGGGCCAGGTCCTTCCATTCCGGCTCGTATTTGTGCATGAAGGGCCGGCCGTCAGCGTTCACCAGGCGGGCCCCCGCCCCCCGTACGGCTTCGGAGATGAGGAAGCGCGGCGTATCACGGCGGTAGAAGGCGGTAGGATGGAACTGGACATACTGGGCATTGATGATACGCGCTCCCGCACGCCAGGCCATGGCCAGCCCGTCGCCGCGAGCCGTTTCCGGATTGGTGGTGTGCAGATATATCTGCCCCAACCCGCCGCTGGCCAGGATCGTCTTGCGGGCCAGGTACGCCCGCACTCGCCCCTGCCGCTGGTCGAAGACGTAGGCCCCCACGCAGGAGAGCGGCTCGTAGATGGACAGTGGATTTCGTGAGTGATGGGCGGGGGTCAGAAGGTCCACCGCCGTGTGGCGGGTGAGCAGGGTGATGTTGGGACATTCTCTCACGGCAGCGATCAGCTTCTCCTCGATGGCCCGGCCGGTGGCATCGGCCACGTGCAGGATGCGTTCGGTGGAATGGGCGGCCTCGCGAATGTACTCCAGCTCATCAGAAGGGGTCTCGGCGAAGGAGACCCCCAGCCGCTCCACCAGGATCTCCCGCAGAAGCCGCGGGCCTTCTTGGGCCAGAATGGCCACGGCGGCCGGATTGTTGACATAGTCCCCGGCGCGCAGGATGTCCTCGGTCAGGAGCTCCGCCGAGTCCTGCGGCCCTCGTCCGATGATGCCTCCCTGGGCGTAGTAGGTGCTCGACTCCCGGGGGTCGTCGGCTCCGGTGATCACCGTCACCTGCCGCTTTGTATCCCCGGCCGCCGTCAGCGCTGCCACGCAGCCGCTGATGCCGCTGCCGATGACCAGCACATCCGTCAAGACCTGTTCGCCATCCATGTCCACCTCCAGGGCAGATTGCACATTCGAGACTGCAAACTCGACATTCCAATGCAACTACCTACCCTGTCACTGCGAGCGAAGCGAAGCAGTCTCCACCCCTGCCCTCCCCGGCGACGGGGAGGGTTCGGGGCTCGCAATGACGCCAACCCATCGCTATATCTTACGTTGCAAGGCCGAAGGTAGACAGTTACATTTGCAATCTGCAATCTCGAATGTGCAATCTGCCAGATCACAACTTCATCATTCGCTCCAGGGCCACGTTGGCCCAGCGGGCCATCTCCGGGGGGACGGTGACCACGCCCACCGCTTCGCCTGCCAGCAACCGCTCCAGGGTGTAGAGCAGGTTGGGAGGAGTGATGCGATACATCGCCCCGCACAGCGAGCGGGCCAGGGGGACGACCCTCTTGTCCGGGTGATCCCGCGCCAGCCGGCTCACCATGTGGATCTCGGTGCCCACGGCAAATCGGGTTCCCGACGGGGCATCGCGCACCGTGCGCAGGATGAACGAGGTGGAGCCGTTGAGGTCAGCGGCCTGAACGACCTCCACCCGGCATTCCGGATGGACAACGACGGTGACGTCGCTGTATTTCTGGCGGGCCGCCTGCACGTGCTCCACGGTGAAATGCGTATGGACGTGGCAATAGCCCTTCCAGACCACCACGCGGGCCTCAGCCAACGTCGGATCGTTCGCCTCCGGCCGCTCGGGGTCCCAGAGGGCGATGTGCTCTGGTGGAACACCCAGGGCCAGCGCCGAGTTGCGGCCCAACCACTCGTCGGGGAAGAAGATCAGCCGCTTGCCCTGTTCCAGCGCCCAGCGCATGACCGCCCTGGCGTTGGCCGAGGTGCACACAGCGCCACCGTGCTGCCCGCAGAAGGCTTTCACCTCCGCCAGGGAGTTCTGGTAAGTGATAGGGAGCAGGCCATCCTGGCCCCAGAGGGCGGTCAGCGTCCGCCAGGCCTCCTGGGCCTGCCCGATGGTGGCCATGGCGGCCATAGGACATTGGGCCTTTCCTCCCAGCGCCGGCAATAACACTGTCTGTGAGGGGGCGCAGAGCATGGCCGCCGTCTCGGCCATGAAATCCACCCCGCAGAAGATGATGTAGCGGGCTCGTTTCTGGGCGGCAGCCGCCCGCGAGAGCTCCAGGGAGTCCCCCAGGAAGTCGGCGAAGCGGATGATGCTGTCCCGCTGGTAGTGATGGCCCAGGATGACCACATCTTCGCCCAGCTTCTCCCTGGCCACAGCGAGGCGGGACATGAGTTCCGCCTCGGATAGGGTTCGATACTCCTCAGGAAGCCTCACCATAATCTGCCTCTACATCTCGACACTGACCACCTCCAGGGAAACGTCCAACGCCTGGGCGGAGTGGGTGAGGGCGCCGACAGAAATATAGTCCACGCCGGTGGCCGCGATCTCGGCCACCGTCTCCAGCGTCACGCTGCCCGAAGCCTCCAGCGGCACGCGGCCGGCGGTCATAGCCACCGCCTGCCGCATCTCCTCCAGGCTCATGTTGTCCAGCATGATGCGAAAAAGCCTCGGTTTGATAGCCAGGGCCTCCTCCAGTTCGGCCAGCGTCTTGACCTCGACCTCAATGGGCAGGCGGCGGGCAGCGCCAGCCCGCACCTTCTGCACGGCAACGGTAATCCCGCCGGCGGCGATGATGTGGTTGTCTTTGATCAGCGCCATATCGTACAGGCCCAGGCGGTGATTGTGTCCTCCGCCCAGCCGCACAGCCCACTTGTCGAGCACACGCAGCCCCGGGGCCGTCTTGCGCGTATCGAGGATGACGGCCCGGGTGCCGGCCACGGCATCCACGTAGCGTCGGGTCAGCGTGGCGATGCCTGACATGCGTTGCAGGAAGTTCAGCGCCGTACGCTCGGCGCTGAGGATGGACACCCCCGGCCCCACGACGATGGCCAGCCGCTGGCCGCAGACCACCCTGGCGCCATCCTCCGCTAACGGGGTAAAGGTGACACTCGGGTCGGTCAATTCAAAGGCCGCCCGCGCCACGGCCAGGCCGGCCAGCACCCCCTCGGCCTTGGCGACGAACTCGCCCCGCAGGATGGCATCGGGCGAAAGGATGCACTGGCTGGTCACATCGCCGTCGCCGATGTCTTCTGCCAGTGCCTGCCGCACGATGCTCAGGATGTCCTGCGACAAGCTGGCGGTCGGTGAGCCTTTCAACCTTTTTCTTTCCTTCATCTATCCTTCCTTTCCCATCCCCTCACATTATAGCCCATTCTGGGCGAAAAGTCCAGCACAACCCGTCAGGGGCGTGCGCAGCGGAAGCCGGGGAGTACGAGGGGTACCCCCTCGCTTATCCCCTGCCCCCTGATGCCTCGATGTCCGCCTTGCCGGTTCTGCCATAACCTGGTATACTATGCTCAGGATGAAGACTTCGCACAAACGCTGGCTTTTGGCACTGCTCCTGGTGGCGCTGGCCGTGTTGCTCGTCGTCTACTGGCAGCCGTTGATGACGCTGCTGCGGGACAGAGGGCAATTGCAGGCCTGGCTGCGCGGCCTGGGACCGTGGGGGCCGCTGGCGCTTATCGCTCTCAACGCCGCCCAGATCGTCCTGGCCCCTGTGCCCGGCCAACTGGTGCAGGCGGTGGCCGGCTATCTCTTCGGGCTGTGGCCTGGGGCCATCTACGGCACGCTGGGCATGGCCCTGGGTGGCACGCTTTCCATGAGCCTGGGGCGGTTCTACGGCCGGCCGTTGGTTGCCCGTCTCGTCGGCGCCGAGCGGTTGGCCCGCTGGGAGCGCCTGGTGCATGCCGATTCGCCCCTCGTCTGGTGCGTGCTCATGCTGCCTCCTTTTGGCGATATCCCCTTCCTGGTGGCCGGCTTGTCGAAAATGCCCATCTGGAAGGTGTTGAGCATCACGCTGGTCGTGCGCGGGCCGTCGGTGGTCCTCTATGCCGCCGTGGGCGCGGGGGCGATATCCGGGCCCTCCTACCTTCTGGGGACTATCGTGATGGCTCTGGCGCTGATCGCCGTCCTGGGCCTGCTCTACGGTGCGCGGGTGCAAGCCTGGATCGAAGAGCACGTGTTGCGCCGCCTGACCGCGGGCGGAGATCCTTCGGAGGAGGCAGCGCAGGAAGGAGAGTGAAGCTCAAAGTCCAAAGCTCAAAATGGGTGAGGCGGGTTTTGGACTTTGAGCTTTGGATAGGGTCAGTGTACGTTCGGTCAGGTCGTTGTCTGACATGTAGCTTCCCGTGAGAGTGAACGATGAAAGATAGCAGGGATCGGACATTGGAGGCGGACCTGGCGCGCTACGTGCGGCAGGTCACCTTTCGCGGGTTGGGCGAGGCCGGGCAGCGCAGGCTGTTCGCCTCCTCGGTGGTGCTCATCGGCTGCGGAGCGACAGGCAGCACGCTGGCCAACCACATGGCCCGCGCTGGCGTGGGCAGGTTGCGCATCGTGGACAGAGACATCATCGAACTGAACAACCTGCCGCGGCAGTTTCTCTACGACGAGCAGGACGTGGCCGAGGGCACGGCCAAGGCTGTTGCCGCCGCCTGCCGGCTGCGCCGCATTAACTCGGCCATCGAGATCGAGCCGCTGGTGGTGGAGCTACGTCCGGACAATGTGCTCGATCTGATCGGCGATGCCGACCTGGTTCTGGATGCCTGCGACAACTTCGCCACCCGCTACCTGCTGAACGAGGCGTGCATCGAGTTGGGCATTCCCTGGGTCTACACGGGCGTCGTCGCCTCTTACGGCATGACCATGCCCATCATTCCCGGCCAGATGGCCTGCCTGCGCTGCGTCCTGGGTCCGGAGCCTCCCGCCGACGGAGTGCCCACCATTTACACGGAAGGGGTCATCGGCCCGGCAGCGGCGGCCATCGCCTCCCTCTCGGCGGCCACGGCCCTGAAGCTGCTGGCAGGCACGGAGCCTGTCCAGCAGCGGCTGGTGCACATAGACGTGTGGGAGCTGGCCTTCGATGTGCTGGAGGTCGGCCCCCCGCGGCCCGACTGCCCCGCCTGCGGCCAGCCCCGCCGCTACGAATATCTGCAACCACCGATTTCACGGATTACACAAACCTGATCTGTACAATCTGTGTACTCTCGCATTGAGTAACTACCTGCCCTGTCACTGCGAGCGAAGCGAAGCAGTCTCCTGGAATCTAGAGGAGATTGCTTCGCCCCTTCAGGGCTCGCAATGACGCCAACCTACCGCTATATGTCACATTGCAAGGCCGAGGGTAGGCAGTTACCGCATTGAGGCAAAAGTCGCTCTTTGTTCCGGCTGGATCGCCAGATCAGCCGCTGGGCGACAGATCTGGCGATCTCGCGAACGTAAAGTGCTACTTTTGCCCTGATGCGTAATCTCGTGATTCAGAGCCAGCTTTCGATGCCGCGGATGGCGCGGTAGGCGAATTCGGTAGCCGGCACGGCGATGCTCAGCCGTTGGGCCCGCCGCACCACATCCCCGGCAATGGCTTCGATCTCCGTCCGCCGCCCCGCCAGCACGTCCTGTAGCATGGAGATGCGCACCTCGGTCATGCCCCGCGCTTCCAACCTGCGTCCCCGCTCCTGGATCATGGCCACCGCTTCCTCAAAGGGGGCTTCGGCCAGCGTCCTGACGTTGAAACCTTCGTAGTCCCCCAGCGGCACGCCGCTGGCCGCGGCTACCGTCGCGCATTCGCGGGTGAGTTTGACGAAGAGGTAGGCCAGGTCGGGGCTCTGGCACACCTTGTGATACTCCAGCCGCGACAAGGCCGACAGCGTGGCTGCGGGCAAAATCTGGCACAGCTTCGACCATTCGGCAGAACGGATGCTGTCCGGCACCTCGACCTTCAGCCCGGCGGCGCGGAAGGCGGCCACCACCCGCTCCAGCCGTTCCGTGCGCCGGTCGTCCAACTCGCCAAACCAGGTCATGCCGAAGATAGTGCAGGCGGCGTGCCCCGGCCCCAACAGCGTGGCCCCCAGGATACAGGCTGCACCCAGCACCGCCTGCGCGCCGAAGGCCTCGATCAACTGCTCGTCCTTGAGCACCCCGTTCTGCAATGAGGCCACCATGGCCGGCCGCAGGTGGGCCACATCGGCCAGGGCGGCCTCCATGTCTTTGGTCTTCACGGTGACCAAAAGCAGGTCTGCCTGGCGCACCGTGGCGGCCTCGGCTGTGGCCTGCAGGTACGGCCCGGCGGGGACGGTGAACTCCTCGTAGCCGCTGATGTGCAGGCCGCCACGCCGGATGGCTTCCACGTGCGCCGGCCGGGCGATGAGGGTTACCTCTTGCCCACCGCGGGCCAGATAGCCGCCGTAGACAGAGCCAAGTCCGCCGGCTCCCAGGATGACGATGTTCACATGGACCTCCTTTGTTTTTCATTGCGCTGGCTGCGGTCGGAGGAGACGAAGGACGAAAGACCAACGACGAATCCGTCCTCTGTCCTTCGTCCTTCGTCGTTCGTCACGCGCCCTCCCGCGCCACCGGCTGGCCCTGCAGGGCTTCCACTTTGGCCAGAAACTCATCGGAGACGGGCTTGCTGCGCTGTTCGCGGTAATCGTACATCACCTGCACGCTGCGGCCCTCGGCCACCAGGCGGCCGCTGGCCTGATCGCGCATCTCGTACTCGAAGACGAAGCTCTTGCGCCCCACCGAAGCGACGCGGATGCCCACCAGCAGCGTCTCCCCCAGGTACGCTGGTGAGCGGTAGCGGCAGGTCACCTCGGCCAGAATGAAGTCGAAATCGCGGAAGTCGAAGGTGGGCCGGCCGGTGAGCCTCTGGTGATAGGCCACGCGGGCCATCTCGAAGTAGGTGAGATAGACGGCGTTGTTGACGTGGCCCATGGCGTCGAGGTCGCGGAAGCGCACGACGATGGGCACGACCACAGGGAAGTCGGTGAGGATTTTGTTGGCTGTCGAGTTCATAGCTGCTCCAGGATACAGGTAGTCGGTCGGGGCACATTGTATCGCCAAAGCCGTGCGGTGTCAAGGTTGGGGAGTCGGCTGGGAGGAGCACTGACTGCGCAAGCCCTTCAGGGTGGTTGGGCGTGTTGACACACTGGGGCGCGTGTGATATAATCCAGGCAAGAAGTGGCCCACTGAGGGGGCGCGCAGATGGCAACACTGAAAGTAGGACCGGGTCCACCGGGCATGTTGTGGGTGGCCGTACCGTATTCGGCCGAAGGTGTGGCGCGAATCAAGCGGATCCCGGGCCATCGGTGGAATCCTGAGCGGAAGCAGTGGCTGTTGCCGGACACGCCGGAAGCGCGGGCAGTGCTAGAGGTCCATCCCATAAATTCTTGTAACTGCCTACTTTCGGCCTTGCAACGTGAGATATGGCAGCAGGTTGGCGTCATTGCGAGCCCCGAAGGGGCGAAGCAATCTCCTGTTTTGATTCCAGGAGACTGCTTCGCTTCGCTCGCAGTGACAGGGTAGGTAGTTACCTGCTTACTCGCATCTGGATGAAAACATCAGACGCAGTGCGAGAAAAGCCTATCGCCTATGGGCAGAGAATCCGTTTCATCCCTCTCTGCACTTTGAATGTATCAACCGCGAAGAAGACATCTGGTCAGTAAAAGTAACGCGCGGCTATCGCGCGATTGGCACTTTGGAAGGCGATACAGTCACGTGGTTTTGGATTGGTAAGCACGACGATTACGAGCGTTTCTTCTCATAGGGGAACGGACTGACAATATGCGCGCCCGCAAACACACGCACCACGACAACGGCGGGGCGGCTGGCAAACGGCAGTCGCTTTCAATTTGTCCGCCGTTGCGTGGTGCTATGGCGTTATCTGACATTCGGCTTGGCAAACGGGTGTGTTTTCTGTACAATAGCGACTGGAGGTGTCGAAATGACAAGACAAATCCTGACCGCAGTTCTTCACAGAGAGGAAGACCT
>JARYMM010000016.1:0-42668 GCA_029907105.1 Anaerolineae bacterium
TGGCTGGCCTCCAGTTATCCTCAGGTACGTGACTTGGGCATCCTGCGGCTGGTTCGTGACGTCATGCAAGTGCCCGGCTTGGTCACGTTTGACAACACGGGCCGGCTGATCCGGATCGCATTCAACACGCTGGACCCGCTGGCCACCAAGTTAGCAAATGCCTGGCAGCCGGTGTTAGCTCCCTTGGGCATCACCATCACCTTGGCTGACCTGCAAGTTATTGTAAACAATCCGTCGGTCAAAATGCACTAATTTCGTGCGAAATTAAGGTATTTAATCTGGAACACATCTCGTACCCAGCGCAGGATACCCCATCTTGTCACTCGGGAGCAGGTGGCAGCCAGCCATCCACGCGCCCAAACCAGAATATTGTGGGCCAACGCCTCCAGCCACACCACCATCTGCTGGGCCTCAAAGCGCTTCTTGTTCCGGCGCAGGGTTCCCAGGCCGTGTTTGTCCTCTTTGATCTCAATCTCCACCCCACCACCGCGCTGGTCGTAGAAGCGCACATAGGCCCACAGAACCGCCGCCGGATCGCTGGCCCGCTCCACCGGCTCGCCCACCAAACCGGGCCCACGCTATGTGAGGGTTTTCCCAACCCTGTTTGGGATAAACTTGGGATAAATTGGGATAAAGTGGGACGGGATGCGCCGGAGTTGGGGAGGCCTCTCACTTCAAGATGTAATACGTTCCTTTCTTGTCGCCGATTTTCATCAATATTCCCTTATCCACCAGATCGTTCAGGTCCAGGCGGATGGTCTCGGCCGAGACGTCGGGGCAGAGATCCCGATACTCGCGGTTGGTGATGCGGCCGTGCTCCTGCAGGTACTGCAAGGCACGCATCTGCCGCTCGTTCATGTGCATCTCCCAGCGGGGCACGACGCGGCGCTCGCGCACGTTCTGCAGGATCACAGTGAACGAGTAGGGGGTGGCGCGGAAGGTGGGCGCGGGGTGGCCGGCCTGCACCATGTCCTCGATCATGCGGTCAATGCCCAGCCCCAGTTCCTCGATGTAGCCCCACTGGAAGAGGCCGCTGACCAGGCGCGGGTTGCGGCTGAAGTGCTCCTCCACGATGTTGTCCAGGGTGATGTAGCCGGGCAACCCGCCGGGGCTGGTCACCTCCAGGCGGTCGTCGAACATGCGCACCTCGATGCGCCGCCCCCGCAGCCGGTAGTCGCGATGGCAGACGGCGTTGACCAGTGCCTCGCGCACGGCGAAGGGTGGGTATTCCGTGCGTTCCTCTCGTTGCAGGCCGCGCACCACCGCCTCTACGCGCATCTCCTCCCAGATCACCTGCCAGCTCCGTTCCAGGAGCCGCGCCAGGGGGCCGCCGATTTCTTCCCGCCGGCCATAGCCAGGCAGCCCTTCCGGCCCGCGGGGCTCGGTGCCGGCGAAACGCACGAAGACCAGCCCGCTCTGCGCCAGGAAGCTTTGGGGCTCGCGGCCGAAGAGGAGTATCCCCACCACCGTGGGACGGCCCCTGCTGTCCAGGGCACCGATCTGCTGCAAGAGGCGCTCCTGCGGCTCGCGCACGGGCCGCTGCTGCCGCTCCTCCCGTTTGGCGATGTATTCGGCGATGACCTCGGGGTCGAGGTCGTCAACGGAAGCGCCGGGCACGGTCTCCAGCTCGTAGTCGCCGCTGGACTTGGTGGCGGCGAGCTGGCGGATGGTCTCGCCGTCCAGGGGGCGGTTCTCGGCCCCGCTGCGGATGAGCACGCGGCCGTCGGCCAGGGAGTGCAGTTCGGTGGAGCGGGGCACGTGGATGGCCACCACCGTGCCCTGGCGGGTGTCCACTTGCTCCCACTCGGTGCGCACCGGCGGGCGGCAGGTGGTCAGCGCCAGGCGCAGGGCATCCTCCATCTCGTCGGCCAGCAATTGGTCAGCCACCGTGCCGTCGGGGGCCAGGCCGATGACAACGGTGCCGCCGTCAGCGTTGGCGAAGGCCACCAGCGTTTCCGCCAGCCGCTGGCGGTCGGGCTCGAGCATGAACTCAGTTTGCGGCCCTGGGCCGCGTCGGATCAGGGTCTCGAGTTGCATTGTGCATCTGAAGCGGGTGGCAGGTTTTCGAACAAGGTTTTAATCGCCTGCAGGAACTCAGTGGCATCGGCGAGCAGACGCTCGGCCTCTTCCCGTGAGGCGCGGCGTTGGGGGTCGTAGTCGGCATCCTCACGCGCTTTCATGGCCTCACGGAGTTTGCGGCCGAGGGTGCTCTCCACGCGGCCTGTTTTGGCAAAGTACTCGCCAAACTTGGCGGCAACGCCGCTATGCCTGTGAGGCCTGATATTCTCGAGGGCCAGGGCCGCTCTGGCCGCGTAGAACATGACGCAATAGCTCTTGGAGACCGTTTCGTCGAACAGGCCCAGGGTCGGAAACTGGCGCGCCAAGGGCAGCTTCTCTTCAGCCAAAGCCAGCCAGGTTCTTGCTTCCGCAAGCCGCTCCTCGTCGTCGGGAACTTCGTATGACGGAGGCGACTCTCTCAAAGCTATGGCGACGTGAGGTGCTATCTCCGTTTCCCCGAAGACAGGCCAGAGTCGCACGCCGTCTCGCTCGATGTTCTTGCGCAGCGAGTAGGCCGTGCGGCAGATCTCGCGGCTCATCATCTGGGGAGAGATAACGGTGCCATACTCGAGCATCAGGTCGTAGGATATATCCACAATTGCCTGCCAGCGCGGGTCGCCGTAGTGGGTGCGATAGCAGCCCTCGCCCAGCCTCTCCTCCTCCCAGTTGACCAGCAGGAGCAAGTCCACGTCCGATTCGGCGTCGGCGTCGCCGCGCGCCCACGAGCCGTAGAGGATAATCTCCTCCACGAGGCCGGGAAAACGCGTCAGCACCGCCTGGCAAAAGCGTTGCAGTGCTTCTTGGAGCACTGGCGGAAGCTGGATGTGCGGATTGATGGTCAGTTGCCCGGTCATCATGGCCCTCTTGGTGGCCGATTATACCTCAGGTTGGGCGAAACCGCCACTTTGGGACTGTCGGCGAGAAGAGCACCTCCCTGCGGACACCGAGAGCAGCAGTAGGGGCAGCGAAACCATAGGTGGGGCTGGAGAGGAATGAGACATTGAGATGCAGAGGCCAGAACTTCTCTGCTCAGGGCGGGAAGCCCAGGGAACAGCGAGAGAACGACGAGGGCGACGATGAGGAGAAGGAGATCGGAGTGCTTTCGGGGTTTATCAATTCGAGCTTGTTTGCGCTGGGACTGGCTCTGGTTCCGAGTAGGAAATGATCGAGACTTCAGCGCGGAAGGCACGCAGCCGATTCAGCAGGCTGAGGAGTGGAGGAGAACCGCCCCTTTGCCCCCTGCACCCTTATCTCGTCATAAGGCCAATGCATCTCTCAGGCAATGGTTGATGGCTGCCACAGCGGCATCCGACAGGTGTCCCAAGGTACGTACAATCAAGGTCTTGGGGATGGTCATAAGCGCTTCGCATCGAACTACTGAGGGAACACGGATGCCAACGGTGCTTATTTCCGGGCCATCAATCAGATACTGGGTCGGCTCGCGCCAGCGAGAGATATTGGCCGTGCAAGGAGCAACAATGACATCATCCAGGCGCAGGTTATTGGCATCCTTCGAGACCACGACGGCCGGACGTAGTTTGAACTGTGCGAGTCCTGTGGAGGGCATCGGCATCCGACAGAGTACTACGTCACCTCGCTGGATTGGCATCAGCAAACACCTCATCATAGATGTCATTGTCACTGCTGACCCATTCCTGATAAGCAGCGGACTGGCTCTGAGCGCTCATCCAGGCAGCTTGCGACTCACGTTCTGCCAGGAATTGCACGAAGTCAAATACGACGATAAGCTTAGGTTCGGGCAGAGTGTCGAGGAATGATGTGATCTGATGCTTCAACTGAACAGCACTCATTGGCTTTCCTCCAAATATTACCTCTATGGATAGCAAAGCGCCTCGGCATCCATCCGGTCACCGGCTCTCCGCCAGCCACCGGGCCAACTCTGGATCGCTGATGGGGATCATGCCCGCCATCCGTTCCACGGCCGCCAGGGCGATCCTGTTCCCCTCCGGCGTGCGGGGTGGCTCTTCGGGATGAGGTTCCAGTTCACCAAGAGGCGCGGGGCGGGGTCGGATGTCCGGCGCTTCGGCTTCCAGAAAAGCCAATACCTCGGCCCATTCCTTTTGTTCAAAACCCCGCAGTGCCTCGATGACATCGCGAGGGGTCAGTTCGACCTGCTTGGTGATGATGGTCATTGCTCACCTCCGGCCGGCTATCTTCCCGCCAGTGACTGCCTCGGCATCCCTTTTTGCCAGCTCATCGCCATTTTACCACACTTTTTCCGATGCGGCAAGGGTGCTTTTGACTGTTTCCTTACCACACCTCGATATGATAGTCCATCACTTCGGCGTCCAGGCGCCAGTTCTCCATGGCCCGTATGGCGTGCATGAGCACGCTGTGCACCTGCTCGGTGCTGTTGGAGACGCAGGCCAGGCCGATGACAGCACGCCAGCAGCCGAACTCAGGAAGTGGTAGATTGAACGGCTTCCGGCTCAAGCAAGGGCCACGGTACATAGCGGTATTTCGCCTTCAGTCGCTGAATCAGGGCATGATGTTCCGCGGTCACATCCATACCTAACTCTTCGGCCAAGTCGTGTGTTGCCCACCATGCCCGCTCTTCCTCTTCAGAAGCAAATTCGGGGATGTCTTCTAAAGAATAAACGATTTCGCGTTCCGGCGCTTTTGTCCCACTCATGCTGATGCTCACCTCACTTTTATCTTCTCCGCTGTGCAACTGACATCTCTACGGCACTGATAGGACGGATCAGGGTTTCGCCATCAGGCGCGGTCCGCAAGGTGTAAACGACGCGCAGGTACTTGCCGGAGGTTGCTGACCGTCCCAGCAGAACGTAGCGCCATTCGCTCTTGACCAACCGGTACCCGATGATACAAGAACGAGGATCCTGGCAGGCTTCCTCAATCTCCCAATCTTGTACGCCGTGCTTGAGGTTCTTGTCAATGTTTCCCTCATCCCAGTCGAACATGCATGTTCCCTCGATCCTTGCTCGGCTGCCAAGATGTAGAACTATCCTTGTCCTTTTTGCCAGCTCATCGCCATTTTACCACACTTTTTCCGATGCGGCAAGGGTGCTTTTGACTGTTTCCTTACCACACCTCGATATGATAGTCCACCACTTCGGCGTCCAGGCGCCAGTTCTCCATGGCCCGTATGGCGTGCATGAGCACGCTGTGCACCTGCTCGGAGCTGTTGGAGACGCAGGCCAGGCCAATGACCGCCCGTTGCCAGACGTCGTTGGCGCCCACCTCTGCCGCCGAGACGTTGAATTCGCGGCGCAATCGGGCCAGCAGCGATTTGACCACGCTGCGCTTGCCCTTAAGCGAGCCGTTGCCGGGGAGCCTGAGTTCGATGGTTGCCGTGCCGATGATCATGGTGCAAGAAGCAAGATGCAGGATGCAAGAAGCAAGATGCAAGATGCATACTGATGTGTGATGCGTGATGCGTGATCCGTGATGCGGGTCAGCGACGTTGGGTCCAGGCTGTCGTGGTGTACTTTGTGCGCCTCAGTTCGGCAGCGCGGGCCTGTTCCCAGGCGCTCAGCGGGCCGGGGATCAGGATCAGGTCGAGTGCCGCAGCGAAGCCCGCAGCCAGGGCCTCAGCAGCGGCGACGAAACTCACTTCCCATCCCAGGACTTCAGCGACGGTGCTGGCCCGTCGGCGCAGGGCTTGACGTAATGTTTCCCGCTCCGCCTGGTCAGCGAAGGCCAGGCCATCCACGATGCGGGTCACGTCGCCCCGCAGCGGCAACGAGCCATGTTGCAGCACCCAGCCGCCCTGCCGGCACTGGGCGCTGCCCACGAGCTTGCGGCCGCCGGCGGTGATCTCGTGTGCCGAGGGCACCTCGAAGCAGGCCGCTGAACCGTCTGCTCCCGTGCCGTTCCCGGCCGGCGTCTCCTGGGCTTCGATCCCCAGCCGCCGCAAACCCTCCAGCAAGCCGGCGCTGAGGCGGTGGTACACCTCCAGCACGCCGCCACGCAGCCGGGGTTCGTCGGCCGGCCCGGCCACGCTGTAGGTCAGCTCGTCGGTGTGCAGGATGGCCCGGCCGCCGGTGGGGCGGCGCACGATGTCGTAACCACGGACAGCACAGCGGCCGGCGTCCACTTCGGCGTAAGGCTGATTACGGCCCAGGGACAGACACGGCGGCTGCCAGGCATAGAAGCGCAGCGTGGGCAAGGCGTGCCCGGCCACGGTGGCTTCGGCGATGGCCTCGTCAACCGCCATGTTGGTGGCTCCGTCGGCGGCGTCATCTATCAGCAGCCGCCACGCTGCCGGCGACTTCGATCCTTGATCCACGTGCCTCTGCGCCCCTGCGACCCTGCCAAGGCGAACCTGAAACCGGGAACTCTGAAACCTGAAACCTCATCATCGGCCTGCCCGCCGCACATACCTGTCCAGGAACGCGGTGAGCCGCCGGTAGAGCTCCGCCGTGTCCGGCGTGATGTTGACCTGGTCCAGGTAGTGCGTGGTGTCCTCGTAGAGGAACAGCTCGTGCTCCACGCCGGCGGCAGCCAGAGCATCGGCGAAGCGCCCGGCCTGGTTGGGTGGGATCACCTCGTCGGCAGTGGTGTGCACGACAAAGGTGGGCGGCATATGCGCGGCATGGAAAGCCGGCGAATAGCCCAGGTAGATCTCCGGGTAGCGGTCGGGCCGGCCCAGGGCGGCGATGGCCGTGGCGTACTTGGGCGGAATCTCCAGGGCTTCATCGTACAGGGATTGCACGCCCAGGAAGCCATCGCTGATGCCGCCGACGATGACCAGCGCATCCACACCGCCGGGCTCCTCTCGCAGCGCCTGGTAGAGAATGATCGAGCTGAAACTGCCCGAAAGCCACCCCTCCCGCTCTGTGTCGGCGTGGGCGGTCAACTGGCCGCCGCGCAGGTAGGCCACCGCCTGCAACAGGTCTCGCCCCATGCCGGGGATGTCCAGGCCCCGTTGCGGGCTGGGGCCGGTGGCCAGCACCACATATCCTTCGTTGGCAATGGCCACGGAGACCCGATCCCAGTTGAGCGGCTCACTGGGGTAGCTGGCCACGACCACCGGCAGCGGCCTCGTGATCTCCATGCCCAGCGGCTCGTACACCAGCGTGGTGGTGATCACCCATGCATCATTGGTGAAGGTCACGGGCAGGCGGCTGGCATACACCTCGGCCGGGAAGAGCGCCGCACCGGTCTGCGCCGGGCCGATAACAGGCGGTTCATTGAGCAAAGGCCGCCACGGCTGATGCTTGCGTAGCGTGAAATCCACGCCGCCGGTGACCTGTGCAGGCCGCACGGCCACGCTCGTTCGCTCCTCCTGACCGCGGCGGTAGACGGCGTCATCGTAGCCCCACTTGCTGGCGATGGGCACGTAGCGGCCCGGCGGCACCTCTTCGAGGCGATAGGTGCCCAGCTCGTCGCTTTGCGCTGAATGGACCCTGCCTTGAGCGCTGGCTACCAGCACCAGGGCATCGGCCAGCGGCTGTCCAGCCTCATCGCGCACCACGCCGCTGAGGGCGCCGCTGGCAGCGCTGCTTTCTCTTTCACCGAACCAGCCGCCCCACAACGTGCGTAGCCGGTATTCGGCGACGTTAAAGGCCGCCCGCCCGGCCGGCGTGCGCCGCGCAAACTGGAGCCCCACGACTGCGCCGATCAGCACGAGCAGGGCTAAGACCAGCACCCACCGCCAGCACCCTTTGCGCCTTCTTGCAGACATGCTCACCTCTGGTCGGGCAGGAAACCTGACCGCTTCCATTATAACATGGCCCCGACGCTTCGTCAAAGGGGGAAGGGGAAGGTGTTGTGTTGACAGCAAACCATTCCTCTGCTAAAATAGAGGCAATCACAGGTCGCCCGGTGATGAGAACACGGCACTATCTGGAACTTGATGAGCACAGAAGCCTCCGACGAGAAAGCGGTCGTTTTCACTCTGCCCGCCCGGCATAACCCCAAGCTGCAGGAACTGGCGGCGCGCATTGATGCCGATCAGGAACTGCGGCAGATGTGGCGCTGCGTCAACATCAACGCCGTGGACCGTGCCGGGCACAGCGATCACGGCGAGGTGCACATCAAGATCGTCTCCAACATCGCTCTGCGGCTGGCCCGCCTGCTGATGGCCGCCGGAGTGCCCATGAGCGTGGTTACCAACTACGGCCTGACCAACGATGAGGCCGAGGTGATCGTCGTCCTGGCTGCTGCCTTGCACGACCTGGGCATGATCGTCCACCGGCAAGACCACGAGCAGCACAGCGTGGCCCTGGCTTACATGAAGGCCAAAGAGCTCTTGAGCGGCCTCTACGATGTGCCGGTGCAGACCATCATCCTGGCCGAGATGGCCCACGCCATCGTCGCCCATCATTGGAGCACGCCCTGTCTGACCATCGAGGCGGGAGTGGTCAAGGTGGCCGACGCGCTGGACATGACCGAGGGGCGGTCACGCATTCCCTTCGAGGCCGGTTCTGCTAACATCCATTCCGTGTCCGCCCAGGCCATCGAAGCGGTGCACATCCGGCCTGGCAAAGAGTTGCCGGTGGACATCGAGATCGTGATGACCAACTCGGCAGGCATTTTTCAGGTGGACGAACTGCTGAAGCGCAAGCTGCGCCATTCCAGCATTGCCCCTTATGTGCGGGTGGTGGCGCGCATCGAGGGGGAGACGGAGAAGCGGTTGTTGGAGTTCTACAGCCTGGGCGGCTCGGCTGAGGCGTCTCTGCCGGCGGAGGATTAGCAAGAATCTCCTGGTTGCATGAGTGGGAGGCCCTTCGCTGCGCTCAGGATGGCGTTTTCAGAGCAAACCGTTGTTGCCATCTTCGCGCAAGCGAGGTATGTGATGTCGCTCGTGGCGGATGGCCATGCTTGTCCTGAACCACTGCTGCGGGCGCAGTCTGGCTGCTGGACGTGGCCGTCCAGCAGGAGCACATTTTTATATCGAGGAGGGAGTTATGCGACGAGGGATCTTCACACTTTTGCTGATCTTGCTGGTAGCGGCCTGTAGGGGCGGAGGGGAGCCTGCGCCCGGCGAAGGGCCAGGCGAGGCCGGGCCGGCCGGCCCGTTGGGGCCGGCCCAGGTCATCACCCTGGCCGGCAATGGCGAAGCGGCAACGACCGAGGGGCCGGCCCTGGAGGCCAGCTTCAACGAGCCGGTGGAACTGGTCGTGGACGAGGAGGGCAATGTCTACGTTGCCGAGTACCGCGGGGCACGGGTGAGCAAGATCACCCCCGAGGGCATGGTGGTCACCGTTGTGGGTGGTCGCACAGGCAATACGGATGGGCCCAGGGAGCAGGCACGGCTGGGCACACCGCGCGGCATTGTCCTGGCCGGCGACGGCAACCTCTACGTCTCGGACTGGGACAACAAAAGCCTGCGTCGCGTGGCGCTCGACGGCACAGTGACGACCATCGCCAAGGGCAACTTCATGGAGACCCTGGCCCTGACGCCCGATGGCGACATCCTGGCCTCCATAGGCGCGGATCGGGAACAAATCGTCCGTTTCACCCTGGATGGGGAGATGAGCCCGGTGGCGGGCAGCCCCCGTCAGGGCGGGTACAAGGATGGCCCGGCCGAAGAGGCCCAGTTCACCCTGGTCTCGGGATTGGCCATGGATCGCCAGGGGCGGGTTTACGCCACGGAGGCGGTCAGCCTGCGCACGCGAGGCGGCAACCAGCTCATCCGCGTGGTCAGCCCCGACGGCGAGGTGAGCACGCTGACCGGCCAGCGCTTCGTCACTGCCTACGCCGATGGGCCGCTGGAGAATGCCCGATTCCATCATCCGGTGGACATCGAGGTGGATGCGGCGGGCAATCTCTTCGTCGCCGATTCCCTTAATCACTGCATCCGCCGCATCTCGCCGGACGGCATGGTCTCCACCGTGGCCGGACGCTGCGGCTATGCCGGCTATGCCGATGGCCCGGCCGACGAAGCGCAGTTCAACCTGCCGCAGGGCCTGGCGCTCGATGCCGAGGGCAACATCTACGTTGCCGACACGCGTAACCATCGCATTCGCAAGATCGTTTTCGAGTAACCTGGCGTTCTGTGAAAACCTATCACATTTGGACCATCGGCTGCCAGATGAATGTGGCCGATTCGGCGCACCTGGCTGCGGCGCTGGAAGCGTTGGGCTATCGGCCGGCGGCCGGGCCGGCGGACGCCGACGTCGTCGTCCTCAACACCTGCGTGGTGCGGCAGTCGGCCGAGGAGCGCGTCGTCGGCCGGCTCACCTCGCTCAGGCCGCTGAAGGCGCGTCGGCCGCAGATGGTGTTGGCGGTGATGGGCTGCCTGGTCGGCGTGCGCCCCGCCGAGGACCTGCCCCAGCGCTTTCCCCAGGTGGACGTGTTCCTGCCTCCTTCGGACCCCGAACCGTTGCTCGCCCTGTTGCGTCAGCGCGAGGAAGAGGCAAGGGGCAAGAAGCAAGAAGCAAGAGGCAAGGGGCAAGAAGCAAGAGGCAAGGGGCAAGAGGCAGGGGGCAATGAGCACGGGGCAGCGCCTGTCTTGCAGATTACAAGTCCCGAGGCGGCAGTCATTGGCCTGATAGCGTCCGAGCGTGATCTGCTTTCTATACCTCGCTTCATACCCCCTGTTACAGCTTATGTGCCCGTCATCTACGGCTGCAACCATGTCTGTGCCTATTGCATCGTGCCCTATCGCCGCGGGCGGGAGCGCAGCCGTCCTGTGGCTGAGATCGTGGCCGAAGTGCAGGCCCTCGTTGAGCAGGGCGTGCGCGAGGTGACCCTGCTGGGCCAGATCGTGGACCGCTACGGCTACGACTGGAGACACGAAACACGGAACACGGAGCACGAAACGGAAGGCTCAGGCCCTGATCTTGCGGACTTGCTGCGCGCGGTTCACGAGATCCGAGGTCTCTGGCGCATCCGCTTTCTCACCTCGCATCCCAACTACTTCAGCGACCGCATCCTGGAGGCGGTGGCCGAATTGCCCAAGGTGTGTGAGCACATCGAGGTGCCCGTGCAGGCGGGGGATGACGAGGTGTTGCGGCGCATGCGGCGGGGCTACACCGTGGCCGATTACCGCGCCCTGGTGCAGAAGATCCGGCGACGGCTGCCCGGTTGCAGCATCGCCACCGATGTCATCGTCGGCTTCCCCGGCGAGACAGAGGCGCAGTTTCGGGCCACTTATGACCTGCTGGCCGAGCTGAGGCTGGATATGGTGCACGTGGCAGCCTACTCGCCCCGTCCGGGCACCCTGGCTGCCCGCAAGATGGTGAATGATGTGCCGGATGAGGAGAAGCAACGGCGGCGCCAGGCCGTCGAGGCCCTGCAGGAGCGCATCGTGGGCGAGATCAACTCTCGCCTGGTGGGGCAGACGGTGGAGGTGCTGGTGGAGGAGCAGCACAAGGGCAAATGGCGCGGCCGCACCCGCACCAACAAGCTGGTCTTCTTCCAGGATGACGCCGACTGGCGCGGCCGGCTGGCTGCTGTACGCATCACCTGGGCCGGGCCGTGGTCCATGCAGGGAGAGGTCAGGTCAGGTGACAGTCACCTGACCTGACACGAAAGACCTCCGAGGCTCGCCAGAGCCTCGGAGGTCTTTGTGTTTGCGGCAAGGGGGTAGGCGTACTCCTGCACGCACGAGCGGGCTCAGAAGCCCGTTTTCTCGGCGAAAACGGGCTTCTGGCCGTGCTGTTGTTTGTGCTGCTATGACGGGTCGGGGATGCAGAGCTTCTGGCCCACCCAGATGAAGTTGGGGTCGGTCAGGCCGTTGGCGGCCATGATCGCCGACACCGACACGCCGTAGCGCATGGCGATGTGGGAGAGCGTCTCGCACTTCTGCACCACATGCCAGGTCACGCAGGGCGGGGGCGTCGTCTTCTGGCGGTTGGCGAAGTTGACGTGCACGCACTCGAACTTGGGCGGGAAGGTGACCGTGGCCTTGTAGGAGGTCGCCGACACAGGCCACCAGCCCTCCTGCATCGTCTCCTGGACCACGTAGGTGCCCGCTTCCAGGTGGCTGAAGCGGTAGTAGCCGGTGCCGTCGGTCGTCGTCGTGGCCAGCACGTTGCCCTTCAGATCGAGGAGCTTGACCTCCCAGTTGGGCAGGCCGGCGCCGTCGAAGATGTCCTTCTTGTAGCCGTCAATGCAGATGTCGCGTTCCATCTGCTTGTTGACGAAGACGACGATGGCGATGATCGGCTCGTCGCTGGGCTCCAGGGTCACCTCGAGCTTGGGCGGCGAGATGGGCTTCCACCCGCTCTGCAGCTCCTCCCAGACCAGGTACTTGCCCATAGGCAGGCCGCAGATCTGGAAGTAGCCTGTGCCGTCGGTCCAGCGATGCCACGTCTGGCCTGTGGCCACGTTCTGGACGGTGATGTTCCACAGGGGCAGGCCGACCTCATGGTCGTCTATCTTCCAGCCCTCGATGCAGCCACTGGGCGGCTTGTTGCGGAAGGTGGGGGCAGGCACGTCCTTGCCAGGACCGGGATAGGTGACGTCCACGGCGATCTGCTCGCCGGTCGTGGCTGTCCAGCCAACCTTGTGCTCCTCTTCGAAGATCCACCTGCCCAGGGTCACCCCGCAGATGCGGTAGTGGCCGTTAGGCTCGGTGACGGTCTCCAGGACCAGGTCGGGATGGCCCTCCGGCCAGGCCCTGATCTTCCAACCGCCCAGGCCGAAGCCCTTGTCGTCCAACTTGTAGCCCTGGGCGCAGAGGTCAGGTGGACGATTCTTGAAGCGTACCTGCTTGCACACCCTCTCCTCGTCCACCGTTACCGGGAACTTTTCCGCCGTCACCGGCGTCCAACCCGCCTGCACTTTCTCCCAGACGATCCACTCGCCGAAGATCAGGTTATCAAAGCGGAAGTAGCCCTGGTCATCGGTCTTGGTGCAGAACTGGATCGCTGGCACGCGGCTGAAGTAAATGCATACCTCCCAGCCTGGCAGCGGGCGGTGCTGATCGTCAACCTTGTACCCCTCCACACAGCCGGTCGGCAGGCGGCGGTTGATGAAGACCAGCTTGCCGCAGTCCTGGTCGTCGGCCATGGGATGCAGTTCGATCTCCGCTTCGCCGGTCTTGGGGTCTTTCGGTTCCCATGCATAGGGCACCACCTCTTTGACCAGCCACTTGCCCGGCGTGAGGTTGTCGAAGCGCACCTGACCGCTTTTATCGGTCACGCCGGAGGCCCAGGTGCCGCCGAACTTGGGCTTGATCTTGATCTCCCAGCCTTCCAGCGGCGCGCCGGCCTCGTCCTGCTTGGAGACGATCAGGCAAGCAGGGATGGGCACGGGCTTGTTCTTGAAGCGGATCTCGTAGCAGCCGCTATAGCCGTACTCCAGTTCCTTTTGGAACTTGCTGGCCGTCACCGGCTCCCACCCGCGCGGCACTTCTTCCCAGAAGGTCCACAGGCCAGGGGTCAGGTTGTCGAAGCGGAAGTAGCCGTTCTTGTCGGTCACCGCCTTCAGGCTGGTGCCTTTCGTCTCGGCGTAGATGACGAAGCCGGGCACGCCGCGGTGCTTGTCATCCACCTTGTACCCTTCCACGCAGATGGTGCTGGGTTGGGGGGCGACGGCAGTGCTGCCAGCGCTGGGCAGGCAGAGGGTCTGGCCCACGTAGATGAAGTCGGTGTTGCGCAGGGTGTTGGCCTGGGCCAGTTGCGATACGCTCACCCCGTAGCGCTGGGCGATGGTGCTCAGCGTCTCCCCGCGCTGCACGACGTGTGTGCTGGCGCAGGCTGGTGCAGCGGCCGCTTTGCCCACCCCGGCGGAGATGGCCAGTGAGCCAACGAACAGCGCCACTGCCAGTACCATCACCGCTGCCAGGGTCAGACTCAGCGAGCGTTGCCATCTTTTGAACCTCATGGTGCTTCCTCCTTTCGCATGGTAGCTCCGGGATAGCGCAATCACTTGCGCTATCGGTACAGGTGTTCGAGGGTTGGAAAGTTTAAGGTTGACAGTATGTGGCATCCTCTGACGCTTGGAACTTGTAACCTGCAAACTTGCAACCCTTGAAGCTTCAGGGCCAGCCTGGCGCCGCGCCCCCTGACTCCAGCCCCAGGCCGGCGACTGTCCTACGGACCGCAGATCAACAGTTCCTGTCCGACGTAGATGACATGGGGGTTGACGATGCCGTTGTCGGCGACGATGCGGGCTACCGTCGTGCCGTAGGCCGCGGCGATCCAACTGAGCGTATCCCCTCTCTGCACGATGTGAATCGGGCACTGCGGGAGCCCTGTGCAACGCCAGTTGATCTCCGCCGTGTTGTCGTTCACGTTGATCACGCAGGCCGGCGCGCAACCTGGCTGGTATACATCCAGGTCAATCCACCAGGTGCCGGTGTTCTCGTTGCAGAAATGGGTCTCTTTGAGCTGGCCCTGTTCCACACACTCGCTGGCCTCGGCGATCTGCAAAGCCTCCCGGTAACTGAGCCAGGCCCCGGTGGTCTTGTCCACACAAACCTCCTCAGGTGGCTCAGGCGGACAGGGTGGCTTGCAGGGCGGCTCAGGCCAGCAGGCCCGCAGGCTGATCTCGTCCAGGTTGACATCCAGCTCCTCGTAGGCGTTGCCCCATTTCTTCCAGGCCCGGAAGAACAGGGTGATCTTGCTGCTGGGAGCGGCGAAGCGCACGCTAAAGGGAGCCATCGCTCCGGGAGCCGTGCGTGGATAGATGTCATCCCAGGGGATCTCCTGCCAGTTGCTCACCTTGGTCCAATCGGTGCTGCCGTCGGTGGTGTAGCCCCACTGCACGCGGTAGCGATAGGGGTCACCATCCCAGCCCCGCTCACCCTGGCGCATCATGCCGTAGAGCGACAGCTCATATGTCGCCCCTGGCCGCAGGCCGCAGACGGTCTGGTAAATACCGGCATAGCGGTCGGGGTCGGAGGCCCCACGGCAGTAGGTGTTGATCTCGATGAGCTGCGAGTGCTCGCCGCCGGCGACCACAGGATCCCACATGTCGTCGTAGAAACCATAGGTGGCTGCGCCGTCGTTGTTGAAGCTGCCCCATCCCTTGCCCACGCCGTTGGTGAAGCCGCCCTCAAAGTTGCCGTTGGCCAGCAGGTTGGGGCCGGCGCAGGTGATGGCAGGCTCCGGCTTGGGCTTCTCCACCACGACTGGCGGCATGCAGGGCTCAGCGCAGACGACCGGCGCCGCGCCAACCAGGCTGATGCCATCAAGGTTGACATCCAGCTCGCGGTACCAGTCACCCCACTTCTTCCACACGCGCACGAATACGGTCAGCTTGTGGCCCTGGGCCTTGACCTGGGTGCTGTATTCATTGAAGCTGCCGGGGCTGGTGCGGGGATAGTAGTCATCCCAGGGCAGTTCGATCCACTGGGTGACTGCGGTCCAATCGTGGCCGCCGCTGTGGTCGAAGCCGACCTGCAGGCGATAGCGCCAGGGATCGGGGTCATCGTCGTCGGCGCGCAGCAGACCGCGGATGGTGAAGTTGTAGGTCTCGCCGACGATGACGTCCACCGTCTGGAAGATGCCGGCGTAGCGGTCGGGGTCGCCGCCGATCTCCTTGGTGTTGATCTCAACGAGCTGGGAGTGTTTGCCGTCCCAGACCACGGGGGCCCACATGTCGTCGAAGAAGCCGTAAGCGGCTGCCCCCCCGTTGGTAAAACACTGCCAGCCTTTGCCTACCATGCCGCAGCCATCCTGGTAGACAAATCCGTCCTCGAAGTCGCCGTTGCTCAGCAGTTCGGCGTCCACGGTCGCCAGAGGGCTGGAAGCGACCAGGGTCACGCTGAGCAGCAGAGCGAACAGGGCCGCGAGAGCCCATACCCTTCGTTGTGCCGACATCGCATCTCTCCTTTCCGAAACCGTGATCGAGTCTTCAGCGCACATCCCCCGGGGACGGCAGGGTGGAGGATGCCGGGCTGTATCGTGGCTCGACCGCGTCTTGGGGCGAAACGGCCTGGTGTCCGTCCTCAAACCGTCGGAATGGCCTTTTGTGGCCCTTGACTACGCGCAAAGCTTGTCAGGGACTGCTTCGTATAGTCTCATGGCCTTCGGATGGAACTATGGTGGCCGTTCGCCTGGCTGTCACAGCACCCGGAGATGCCTTTGATTGACCTAATTATAGCACATTCTTACGGTTTTGTCAAGTATGATTGTGAAGGTATTAGCGTAATTTTGGGGGTGATTATCCGAAAGTTTTGTTTTTCCAGGCTTCCAGGGCGGCCAGGGCGCGCTTCGCATAGGCATCGTAACGTTGCCGTTTGTTGCGCGGGGAAGGAAAAAGCGAAGGCAGCAGGCCGAAGTTGGCCTTCATAGGCTGGAACCCGTCCGGCTCGGCGTGGGTGACATAATGCAACAAGGCGCCCAGCATGGTCTCCTGTGGCGGGACGACGGGCGGCTTTCCCTGGATGAGCCGCGCCGCATTCAGGCCGGCCAGCAGGCCGCCGGCGGCAGCGCTCACGTAGCCTTCGCTGCCGGTGATCTGGCCGGCGAAGAAGAGGTCAGGACGGCTGCGGCATTGCAGGCTCGGCAAGAGGAGCAGGGGGGAGTTGATGAAAGTATTGCGGTGCATCTGGCCGAAGCGCACGAACTCCGCTTCCTCCAGGCCGGGGATCATGCGCAGCACCCGCTCCTGCTCGCTCCACTTGAGGTTGGTCTGGAAGCCCACCAGGTTGTAGAGGGTGCCGGCCAGGTTGTCCTGCCGCAACTGGACGGCGGCGAAGGGCCGCTGGCCGGTGCGCGGGTCGCGCAGTCCCACAGGGCGCAGAGGGCCGAAGGCCAGGGCCTCAGGGCCACGGGCGGCCAGCACCTCTACCGGCAGGCAGCCCTCGAAGAAGCGCTCGTCTTCCTTCTCGAACGGACGCAGCTCGATGGTCTCCGCCGCAAGGAGCGCCTCGACAAAAGCGTAATACTCCTGGCGGTTCAGCGGGCAGTTGATGTAGTCTCCCGGGGCCTGGTCGTCGCGATCGCGGTCGTAGCGGGATTGCCGCCAGGCCGGCGGCATGCGGATGGACTCCAGGGTGACGATGGGGGCCATGGCGTCGTAGAAATGGAGATAGCGCCGGCCGGTGAGTTCAGCGATGGCCTGGGCCAGCGGTTCGGAGGTCAGCGGGCCGGTGGCGATGATGGCGGGGCCTGGGGGAATGGCGGTGACTTCTTCGCGGCGCACGGTGATGAGCGGGTGGCTGGTCACGGCCGTGGTGACGGCCTGGGCGAAGGAGTGGCGGTCCACGGCCAGCGCGCCGCCGGCGGGCAGGGCGGTAGCGTCGGCGCAGCGGATGACGAGCGAGCCCAGCCGCCGCAGCTCTTCCTTCAACAGCCCCTGGGCCCGGTTGATCAGGTTGGAGCCCAGGGAGTTGGAGCAGACCAGTTCGGCGAAGAGGCCAGTGGTGTGCGCCGGGGTCATCTTCGCCGGCCGCATCTCGTAGAGGGTGACCGGCACGCCACGCTCCGCCGCCTGCCAGGCCGCCTCTGACCCGGCCAACCCGGCGCCGATGACGATCAACTCGTTCATAAGCTTTCTCCTGTTTCCGGCTGTATCTTATCACGATCTGGGCGAAGAGGCAAGAAGGGCGTGCGCAGCGGAAGCCGGAGAGTACGAGGGGTACCCCTTGCTCATCTCCCACCCTACATGTTGGGGCTTGCGTCCAATCGCTGCGCAAGCCCAAGAAGTGCAGGTTTCGCTTTTGGGCGTTTTGGGGGTATAATCGGGTCAGGCCAGGTGACAGTCACCTCGAAGGTGACTGTCACCTGGCCTGACCTGACCTAAAAGGAGTCGAACCGATGACCGAACGATCATCAGAACAGAAGCCGCGCAATGTCCGCATCCACACGGAGATCACCCGCAGCGCCATTTTGCATGTGGAGGACGCCCTGGAAATCGGTAAGCTGAGGCTGTTGCTTTTCAGCTACAAGCGGGGCGAGGGAGCGCAGGCCTCCGCCAGCCACTACCTGGACCTGGCCGACGCCCGCGTGCTCTGCTGCGATCTGGCCCAGGGGCGGCTGGCGGAGAAGTTCGTGGACTACAAGGGCAGTCCCACCGGCCGCGAGGGGCAACCACTCAGCCGGGTGCTCAAGATCGAGGACCGTGGCGAGCGGGCGCGCAACCCCATCGTCATCGAGATTGCCAACGGGCCGGGCGAGCTGGTGGGCGAGGGGGCCATCAAGCCGGCTGGCGAGCCGGATGCCCAGGTGGCCATCCTGCTCAGCCGCTGGCAGGCGCGGCGGCTGGCCCTGGCCGTGCAGGCCTACCTGACGGCCTGGGAGACGGTCACCTTCCGCCAGCGCACGGCACAGCCCGCCGAGCGGTTGCGGGAAGCGGATCCGGAAGCGTTGTATCAGGTGGGGGCATCAGAAGACATATAGCACCACGACCACGGCCAGGCCCCACAGGGCGACGCAGGCCAGCAGCGGGCGGTCACGGAACAGCAATTCCTCCGGCTCGCCCCCTTCATGCCGCACGTAGATCAGGTATAGATAGCGGAAAAAGAAGTACAGGACGAAGGGAATGGTCAGCATCATGGTGTGGTTGGCCGGCAGGTTGGGGGCGGAGAAGGTGTATAAGGAATAGGCGATGGTAGCCGCGGAGGTGAGCATGACGATCATGCTATCCAGCAGGCGCTGGTTGTACTCCTCCAGGCTGCTGCGGTGGGCGTTGGCGTTGTCTTCGCCCAGCAGGGTCAGTTCGTGGTGCCGCTTGCCGATGGCGATGAAAAGGGCTAACAGGGTGATGAGGATGTACAGCCAGGGGGAAAACCTCTCGGCCTGGACGAGGAACACACCAGCGACGACGCGCAGCAGGTAGAAGGAGGCTACCAGGAACACATCTATGATGACGATGTGCTTGAGCCAGAAGGAGTAGGCGATGTTGAGCACGAGATAGCTGGCGATGACCAGGCCGAAACCAAAGCCAAGCCAGAAGGCAGCCAGCAAGGAGATCAGGGCAGAAATGATGGCTGCTACCACCGCCACCTGGGGCGACAAGGTGCCCGAAGCCAGGGGGCGGTGTTGTTTTGTGGGGTGCTGGCGATCCTTTTCCCGGTCCACCAGGTCGTTGAGCAGGTAGACGGAGCTGGAGGCCAGGCAGAACATGACGAAGGCCAGCACCGTGCGCACGGTTGGCCCCGGCTGCAATAACTTCTCGTCGAAGACGAGGGCCAAGAAGACGAAGCCGTTTTTCAGCCACTGCTTCGGGCGCATGGCTTTCAGCAAAGCTCTCAGCATAGGGACTCACCTCGAGTTCTGTAATAGCACTCATAATACCTCATTCCACCCGATTCGTCAATTCTGATCTACAGCACGCATTTCGCGTTTTGACAAATTCACCGTTTGTGGCTATGTTAGATTTGTGAGCAAAGAACGTTTGGACCTGCTGCTGGTGCAGCGGGGCCTGGCCCAAAGCCGCGAGCAGGCCCAGGCCCTCATCCGCGCCGGCCAGGTGCTGGTGGACGACGAAGTGGCCGACAAGCCAGGCCGCCGCGTGGCCGCAGAGGCAGCGCTGCGGCTGCGTTCGCGCCTGCCCTACGTCTCCCGCGGCGGGCTGAAGCTGGAAGCGGCGCTGGATGCTTTCGGGCTCGATGTCGCCGGCTGTGTGGTGGCCGATGTGGGCGCTTCCACCGGCGGTTTCACCGATTGCCTGCTCCAACGCGGCGCGGCCCGCGTCTACGCCATTGACGTAGGTTATGGCCAACTGGCCTGGACACTGCGCCAGGACCCCCGCGTTGTGGTCATGGAGCGCACCAACGTCCGTTTTCTGGAGCGGCTGCCGGAGCCGGTGGACCTGGCCACGGTGGACGTCTCCTTTATCGGCCTGGAGTTGGTGCTGCCGGTCGTGCAGGGCTGGCTGAAGCCGCAGGGACACATCGTCGCTCTGGTCAAACCGCAGTTCGAGGCGGGGCGGAAGCAGGTGGGCAAGGGCGGCGTGGTGCGTGACCCGGCCGTGCATCGCCAGGTGTTGACACGGCTGACCGGCTGGGCGGTGGAGCGGGGCCTGCATGTGCTGGGGCTCATCCCATCGCCCATCACCGGCCCCAAGGGCAATGTGGAGTTCCTGCTGCATCTGGTGCTGGGGCCAGCGCCAGGCGGCGTCGTTGCTCTGCAGCCGCTGATAGAGGCTGCTTTGGCCGCAGTTCACCCAGATTCGGACGATGAAGCCGATGAAGCCGAAGACTGAACTTGATCTGAAAACGCTCCGCGCCTTTCTGCTCGACCTGGACGGCGTGGTCTACCGCGGCGAGGCAGCGTTGCCCGGCGCCGTGGAGTTCGTCACCGCATTGCAGGCGCAGGGCATGCCCTTTCTGTTCATCACCAACAACTCCACGCGCACGCCGGCGCAGTATGTGGCCAGGCTGGCCCGTATGGGAGTGCACGTGGGCGAGGAGGCCGTGCTGACCTCGGCGCTGGCCACGGCGGCCTACCTGGCCGAACTGGCGCCGCCAGGCACCCCCGTCTACGTCATCGGGGAGACGGGGCTGCGCCAGGCGCTGGCAGAGCGGGGTTTCGTGCTCAGCGAAGATCATGCTGTCGCTCGCTACGTCGTGGTGGGGCATGACACGGCCCTGACCTGGCACAAGCTGGCCGCGGCCACGCTGGCCATCCGCCGTGGCGCGCCCTTCATCGCCACCAACCCTGATCGCACGCTGCCCACCGAAGAGGGGCTGGTGCCCGGGGCGGGGGCCATCCTGGCCGCCCTGGAAGCGGCCAGCGGCGTCTCGCCCCAGGTCATCGGCAAGCCGGAGTCCGTCATCTTCCGTCAGGCGCTGGCCCGGCTCGGCGTTCTGCCCCGGCATGCTGCCGTGGTCGGCGACCGGCTGGATACCGACATCCACGGCGGGCAGAGGGCCGGCCTGCGCACCATCGGCCTGCTCAGCGGCGTGACCACAGCAGAGGAGTTTGCCCGGGCCAACCCGCCACCCGACGGGCTCTTCGAGAACCTGGCCGCGCTCCTGGCCGCCTGGCAGGCGGCAAAGGGCGAGCGGTGACCTGGAACCTGAAACCTTTGAACCTGTAGCCTCACTGTCTTGACTTCCCTCCGCAACCGGGGTATACTCTCACCCATGCCACCACAGTCTGGAAAGGATGCGCACCGCGTTCAATTACTGGACCTGACCCGCCCGGAGCTGGCTGAGCTGCTGGGGCAATGGGGTGAGCCGCGCTACCGCGCCGATCAGCTCTGGCGCTGGCTCTACCGCGATCTGGAGGCCGATTTCACAGCCATGAGCAACCTGCCGCAGCCGCTGCGGGCGCGGCTGGTTGCCGAAGCATCGTGCCAGCCGCTGGCCTTGGTGGAAGAGCTCGTCTCCCGCGACCGGCGGACGCGCAAGGCACTTTTTCGCCTGGCCGATGGCGAGACGGTGGAGACAGTGCTCATGCTCTACGAGCAGCGGCAGACGGTGTGCATCTCCACGCAGGTGGGCTGTGCCATCGGCTGCCCCTTCTGCGCCACAGGGCGAAGCGGCTTCGTGCGCAACCTGACGCCCGGCGAGATCGTGGCCCAGGTGCTGCACTATGCCCGGCGATTGAGGGAGGAGGCGCAGGAAGAGGCCACCAGTCCACAGGTTCCCTCCTCTCTCAGCAATGTCGTCGTCATGGGCATGGGCGAGCCTCTGGCCAACTACGAGGCCACCTGGCAGGCGCTGGAGACCCTCAACGATGGGCAGGGGTTCGCTCTGGGTGCCCGCCACATGACCCTTTCCACGGCGGGGCTCGTGCCGGGGATCGAGCGCATGAGCCAGGAGAAGTTGCAGGTCGGCCTGGCCGTCTCGCTCCATGCGCCCACGGACCGCCTGCGCAACAGGCTGGTGCCGCTGAACCGCCGCTACCCGCTGGCGGAGCTGATGGCGGCCTGCCGCCGCTACGTGCAGCGCACGGGACGGCGCGTCACCTTTGAGTATGCGCTGTTGCAGGGGATCAACGACAGCGACGAGCAGGCGGAGCAGTTGGCCAGGCTGCTGCACGGGCTGCTGTGCCACGTCAACCTGATCCCCGTCAACCCTGTGCAGGGTTCGCCTTACCAGCCGTCGTCCAGGCCGCGCGCAGAGAGCTTCCGGCACATCTTGCAGCGGGCAGGCATCGCCGCCACGGTGCGGCTGCGGCGGGGGCTGGACATCGAGGCTGGCTGCGGCCAGCTTCGCCAGCGCCGCGCCATCGGGAATTGACGTGGTGGCTTTGCGTTTTTCGCCAAACAGGTGTATGATTGTTTTTCAGGAGTGTGGTTGTGATCAAAATCGCTGCCTCTATCCTGGCGGCTGATTTCGCCCGCCTGGGCGCCCAGGTCGCCGAAGCGGAAGCGGCGGGGGCCGATTGGATCCATGTGGACGTGATGGATGGCCACTTCGTGCCCAATATCACTATCGGGCCGCCGGTGGTGACCTGGGTGCGGCGCTGCACGTCATTGCCGCTGGATGCCCATCTGATGATCGAACGGCCGGAGCGCCATCTGGCCGCTTTTGCCGAAGCGGGCGTGAATCGCCTGACGGTGCACGTGGAGACCTGCCCACATCTGCACCGCACCGTGCAGCAAATCCGCTCACTGGGCATGCAGCCGGGCGTGACCATCAACCCGGCCACACCGCTGGCGGCGCTGGAGGAGATCCTGCCCTATGTGGACCTGGTGCTGCTGATGACGGTCAATCCCGGCTTCGGCGGCCAGGAGTTCATCCCGACCATGCTGGACAAGATCCGGCGCTTGCGGGATATGCTGGATGCCCTGGCTTCGTCGGCGGAGTTGGAGGTGGATGGCGGGATTGACACCGGGACTGCGCCGGCGGTGGTGGCCGCCGGGGCCACGGTATTGGTGACGGGCACGGCGCTGTTCGGGGCGGAGGACGGGATCGCCGCCGCCATCCGGCGGCTGCGGCGGGCGTGTGGAGAATGACAATGCCCCTGGCCGCGACCAGGGGCAACGTCGGGGGTTTTAAAACACAGACCAGGGCCTTTCGGGACTCAGTAGATGGAAATTTGCTCTGAGGGGATTGTCAGATCCCCGGTTTTCGCCAGGACCTGGCGATCCTGGCGGAGCGATTTTCCGTCTACTGAGTCTGGCTAGCGGGTTTTGTGCAATGTCTTCAGGCACCTGGTGCACAGGGTCATGCGTTTCGCCTGGCCGTCTACGATCACGGTCACCCGTTGGATGTTGGGCATCCAGCGGCGGTTGGTCTTGACGTGCGAATGGCTCACGTTGTGTCCAAACTGTGCACTTTTGCCGCAGAGTTCGCATTTGGCCATCTGAACACTCCTTCGGAACACCGGCTCACGTCCGGGTTGGTCGAATCTCAGGCGGAGGAATGCGCTCCTCCCCCATGCAGCGAGGGCCATCTTAGCACAGGCGGCTGATTTGCGCAAACTGCGCTGCCTGTTATCGAGGCTTTGGTCTGTCGGCCGGAGGGCAGAGGGTTTTGTGCTCTACTCTCTCTTGATAGTGATGTGTGGCCTTCTCCGGCGCTTTGAACGGCACCTGGGAGCGGAGATGCTCATGACCGAACAGACGACTTTGGGTAGAATCGAAATCTCACCGGCGGCCATTGCCACGATCGCCAGCGAGTCGGTGCTGGAATGCTATGGTGTGGTGGGCATGGCCAGCAAAAGCCTGATCGGTGGCCTGGCGCAGCTCCTGCGCCCCGAACGGGCGCGGCGCGGCGTGGAGGTGCGCGTGGATGGCGAGCGCATCATCGTGGACCTCTATGTGATCGTGGAGTACGGCACCCGCATCTCCGAGGTGGCCCACGGCATCATGAATCGCGTCAGATACCGCCTGGAGCAGGCTTTGGGGCTGCCCGCCGTGGAAGTGAACGTGCACGTGCAGGGGTTGCGCATCAGCGATTAATACTACAACCGTACTTGTCATGCTGAGCGGGTTTCAGGCGTCAAACTCCATTGCCCGGCCGACTCCAGCGAAGCATCTCTTGCCTGCATGGTGACGCGAGAACCTGAGCGCAGTGAACGGCTGCTTCGCTGGCGGTGCGTGCACCACGGGGACAGGCGTGTAGACCCGCTCAGCCCTGGCCTGAACCTGTCGAAGGCATGACACATACCCCCCAATGCGGTTGTAGTATTAAGGCAGCCTGTGGTTGATTGGAGGACGAGGGAAAGCCTTGGCAGCCTTCACTTTTCATAACCTGCCCACGGCAGACGATCATGGGCTTTTGACGGACAAGTATCCTCCGGGCAGCCCGGTGCTCAGCCTGGATGGGGAGGACTTCCGCGCCCTGTTCCGCGCCGGCTGCGCCTGGTTGGAGCGCGACCATCAGACCGTGAACGCCCTCAACGTGTTCCCGGTGCCCGATGGCGACACGGGCACGAACATGCTGCTGACCATGCAGTCGGCGCTTGAGGAAATCGGGGGGCTGCAGAGCAACCATGCCGGCGACGTGATAAAGGCGGCCGCACACGGGGCCTTGATGGGGGCGCGGGGCAACTCGGGGGTTATCCTCTCGCAGATCTTCCGCGGCCTGGCCCGCCGCCTGGAGGGCGAAACGCTGGTGGATGCGGCCGAGTTGGTGGCCGCTTTTCAGGCCGGATCCGAGACCGCCTACAGAGGTGTGGTGCGTCCTGTGGAAGGGACGATCCTGACGGTCATCCGGGAGGTGGCTGAGGCGTTGCCTGTCAAGGCCACGGACAACGACCTGCGCGCGCTCTTTGGCCACATCGTGCGTGTGGCGGCCTCGGCAGTGGAAAGAACGCCCACCTTGCTGCCCGTGCTGGCAGAAGCGGGGGTGGTGGATGCCGGCGGCCAGGGGCTTTTCCTGATCCTGGAGGGGATGCATCGCTGTTTGCAGGGACTGGAGGTTTTTGTGACACCGACGGCGGCGGTGGAGATGATTGAACATGCCGAAGTGTTGGTTGGCGAATACGGCTACGACGTGCAGTGCGTTGTGCTGGGGATGGGCTTGGATGTGGAGCAGATGCGCCACGATATCGCCCAGATGGGCGATTCCGTGCTCGTGGTCGGCGATAGCCGTACGGTGAAAGTGCACGTGCACACCGACAGGCCGGGCACTCCCCTCAACTACTGCGCCGCGCTGGGCCAGTTGGATCGCGTCATCGTCGAGAACATGCAGATGCAGTACGAGCGCTTCGTGGGCGAGGGGGGGCCGCGCATGGAGGGTGCTGTCGCTGCGCCGGCCCCTGTGCCGCCGGCAGCTCGGGTTTCAGTTCCCCTGGGGCCCATCGGCACGGTGGCCGTGACGGTGGGCGAGGGGCTGGAGAGCGTCTTTCGCAGCCTGGGCGTACAGGCCATTGTCCCCGGCGGTCAGACGATGAACCCCAGCACGGAAGACCTGCTCAAGGCCATCGAACAGGTGGCGACGGACGAGGTTATCGTCCTGCCCAACAACAAGAACGTCATCCTTGCCGCTCAGCAGGCGCAGCAACTGTCGAGCAAGAAGGTGCGCGTGGTGCCCAGCAAGAGCATCCCTCAGGGCATCAGCGCGCTGCTGGCGCTGAACCAGCAGGCCGACCTGGAGACCAATGTCCAGATGATGGAGGCGGCGCTGAGCAGCGTGCAGACGGGTGAGGTCACCGTGGCCGTGCGCGATGTCAACCTGGGGCACATCCGGGTGGCGGCCGGCGATTTCATCGGTTTGCGGGATGACGAACTGACCGCGCGCGGCGACAACCCTGAGGCCGTGGTCTTCGCCCTGTTGGAGCAGATGGCGGCGGAGGATGCGGAGATCGTCACGCTGTACCGTGGCGAGCCGGCTTCCACAGCGGAGGCCGAGGCTCTGGTGGCCGCATTGCGTGATCGTTATCCAGAGCAGGAGATCGAGCTGGTTGATGGCGGTCAGCCGTATTATCACTATATCCTTTCCGTGGAATAGGTGGAGGCAGCCTTGAGCCGGATCAGAATCGTGACCGATAGCAGCGCCCACCTGCGCCCTGGCGTTGCCGATCGCCTGGACATCGTCGTTGTCCCGCAGAACGTTCATCTCGACGGGGTCACCTATCGGGAGGGCGTTGACATCACGTCCAAGGAGTTCCTGCAGAAGATGGCGGCGACGACGAAGATGCCCACGCTGTCGCCGCCGTCGGTGGCGACGATAGCTGAGCTGTATCGGCGGTTACACCGCCAGACCGATCAGATCATCTCTTTGCACGTGTCCGGTCATCTCAGCGCCACGTGCCAGAATGCGCGGGCCGCTGCACAGACCCTGTTGGGCCGTTGCAACATCCAGGTGATTGACACGCTGTCCATCTCCCTGGGCCAGGGCATGCTCGTGGAGCGAGCGGCCGAGGCGGCGGCCAGTGGGGCGCATATGGATGAGATCGTGCGCCTCATCCGGGGCATGATCCCTCACGTGTACATGGTCTTTCTCGTGGATGCTCTGGAATACCTGGAGCGAGAGAAGCGCATCCGCCCGTCGCAGGCGGTGTTGGGGGCCATGCTGGGCATCAAACCGCTGCTGACCCTGGAGGACGGCCATCTCCTGCCCATGGAGAAGGTGCGCACGCGTGCCCTGGGCGTGGAGAAGCTGCTGGAGTTCATCTCCGAGTTCGTGGAGATCGAGCAACTGGTGATCCTGCAGAGCAGCTTCAGCGAGGACACAGCTCTGCTCCTGGAGGGTCTGGAGCTCCTCTATCCCGAGTGGGACATTCCCGTGTTCACCTATACGCCATCTCTGGCCGTACATGTCGGCAGCAACGCCCTGGGCGTGGCCATCCAGGAGAAGGTGTAGCGCTGTCATGTCTGCTGACGTGCAGATCATCACCGATAGCACGACCGATATCCCTCCCGATCTGGCCCAACGGCTGGGGATCACCGTCATCCCCTGCCTGGTGCGTTTCGGAGAGAAGTTCTACCGTGACGGCGTGGACCTGACCCGTGAGGCATTCTATGCCCTCCTGCGCAAGGGCCCCGTGGCTACATCGCAACCGCCGATAGGCGTGTTCGAGCAGGTCTACCACCAGGCAGCGGAGCGGGGCCGGGAGATCATTTCTATTCATGCCGCGGGCCGGTTGAGCGGCATCTATAACGCGGCCTGCGCTGCAGCGCGCAATTTGCCGCAGGCCATTGTGGAGGTGATTGACAGCCGTTCGGCCTCCTTGGGGGCTGGCCTGTTGGCTGTGGCAGCAGCGGAAGCGGCCCAGAGAGGGGAATCGCTGGCCACCATCGCCGCCCAGGTACAGGAGATGGCCGGGCGGGTGCGCGTATTGGCCGTGCTGGACACGCTGGACTATATACGCCGCGGCGGCCGCGTGGCCTGGGCGTTGGCCATGATCGGCTCGCTGTTGTCCATCAAGCCCCTGGTGATGCTCAAGGAAGGGCAGGTGGACCTGTTGGAGCGGCCGCGCACGCTGTCTGCTGCCCTGCGCCGCCTGGTGGAAAGGGTCCGCGAGTTAGGCCCCCTGGAACAGATGTGGGTTTTGCACACGCAGGCGCCGGAAGCGGCGGCTCGCCTGGCGGACATGCTGGCCGCTCTCTTCCCCCGCGAGCGGATGGTCATCGCCGAGGCTGGCGTGACCATCGCTGCCCATGCCGGGCCGGGCGCTGTCGGTGTGGCCTGTTTGGTGACCAATCCATGACCGCAGTCTTCGAACGTTTACAGAAAGTCCTGGATCTGGAGCGACGCCAGGGCTATCGCAATCGGGCCGTCACCAGCGGCGGCCTGGCGGCTTTTGCCGCCCACTGGCAAGAGGAAGCCCTGGCCGCTGTGGCCGATGCGCAGCAGGCCGCGCTGGTGCGGGAGATCGCCTCCTCGCTCAACAGCTATGCGGCGATCGAGGACCGCCCCGGCCGTCAGCGCCTCATCGAGGATATCCTGGCCAGGGTGAAGCAGATCACCTCGCCGTTGGCCGAAGCGGCGCCGGCGACGGAGCTGCCCGCACCACCGCCATCGCTCCCGTTGGAGCAACCCTCTGCCGAAGAGGCGGAACCTTCCCGTGCCCCCCGGCGGCCGGCGCGGCGACTCGCCGCCTTGCCGCCTTCTCAGCCGGAGGCCACCGGGTTGGATGCCCCGGTAACTCGCCTGCCCAACGTGGGCCTGGCCAACGCCAGGAGGCTGGAGCGGTTGGGCGTGCGCACGGTGGGCGATCTCCTGTACCTTTTCCCCCGCCGCTACGACGACTACAGCAGGCTGAAAACCATTGACCGCCTGGAGTATGGCGAAGAGGCCACCATCATCGGCAACATCTGGGACATCCAGAGCCGTCAGGCCCATCGGCGTAACATCACCATTGTCAATGCCGTGGTAGGCGACGCCACCGGCACCATCCAGGTGACCTGGTTCAATCCCTACATCACCCGCCAGTTGCGCCCAGGGCGCACCGTGGTGCTCAGCGGCAAGGTGGATGAGCATCTGGGGCGGCTGGTGATGGTTTCGCCGGCCTGGGAACCGTTGGACAAGGAGTTGATCCACACGGGACGGCTGGTGCCGGTCTACCCGCTGACCGAAGGGCTCAGCGCTCGCCAGTTGCGGCGGCTGATGAAGCAGGCCGTGGATGCCTGGTCCAAACGGCTACACGATTACCTGCCCGAGGCCGTGCGCGAGCGGGCCGGTTTGCTCGCCCTGGGCAAGGCCATCGAGCAGATTCATTTCCCCGACAGCCATGAGTTGCTGGAAGTGGCGCGGCGGCGCCTGGCCTTCGACGAGTTCTTCCTCATCCAGATGGGAACGCTGCAGCAGCGCCAGGCCTGGCGCAGCCAGCCGGGACGGGCTCTGGAGGTGAACGCGGCGTGCCTGGAGACGTACAAGGCGGCCCTGCCTTTCCGCTTGACGGCAGCCCAGGAGCGCGCTCTTTCCGACATCCTGGCCGATCTGGCCCGGCCGCAGCCGATGAATCGCCTTCTTCAGGGCGATGTAGGCTCGGGCAAGACGGCGGTGGCCGCTGCAGCCATGTGGGTGGTGGTGAACAACGGCGCACAGGCGGCGATCATGGCCCCCACGGAGATCCTGGCCGAGCAGCATTACCTCAACCTCTCGGCCCTGTTCGCTGATCTGCCCCATCCGCGGCGGCAGGGGCCCCTGCGCCTGGCCCTGCTCATCGGCAGCCTGAGACCTCAGGAAAAAGAGGCCACACAGGCCGCCATCGCCGCCGGCGAAGTGGACATCGCCATCGGCACCCATGCCCTGATCCAGGAAGTGGTCAACTTCCATGACCTGGCCTTCGTGGTCATTGACGAGCAGCATCGCTTTGGTGTGCGGCAGCGGGCGGCGCTGCGGCAGAAGGGCTACCATCCCCATCTGCTGGTGATGAGCGCCACGCCTATCCCTCGTTCGCTGGCCTTGACCATTTACGGCGACCTGGACCTCTCGGTGATTGACGAGCTCCCGCCAGGCCGCCAGCCGGTCAAGACTTACTGGCTGCGGCCGACGGAACGGGAGCGCGCCTATAGCTTCCTGCGTCGCCAGGTGAAGGAAGGGCGGCAGGCTTTCATCATCTGCCCGCTGGTGGAGGAGTCGGAAGTGCTGGATGCCAAAGCCGCCGTGGAGGAGCATCAGCGCTTGCAGCAGGAGGTCTTCCCTGACCTGCGCCTGGGGCTGTTGCACGGGCGTCTGAAGGGGGAGGAGAAAGAGGCGGTGATGCGGGCCTTCCGCGAGCGTGAGTTGGACATCCTGGTGTCCACCTCTGTGGTGGAAGTGGGCATTGACGTGCCCAACGCCACGGTGATGCTGGTGGAGGGGGCGGAACGCTTCGGCCTGGCGCAGTTGCATCAATTTCGCGGCCGCGTGGGGCGGGGCGAGCAGCCCTCGTACTGTCTGCTGGTTTCCCAGGTCGGGGAGGGGGAGGCCGCCGAGCGGTTGCAGGCGTTGGTCGATTCGCAGGACGGCTTCGTGCTGGCCGAGAAAGACCTGGAGCTGCGCGGGCCGGGAGACTTCTTCGGCACCCGGCAGAGCGGCCTGCCGGAGTTGCGCATGGCCCAACTGAGCGACCTGCGCACGCTGGAACTGGCGCGGGCGGAGGCGCAGAAGCTCTTTGCCGAAGATCCCGAGTTGAAGCAGCCGGAGCACCGCTTGCTGGCGCGGCAGGTGGCCCGCTTCTGGCGCGGCCAAAGCGATCTCAGCTAATCGGGATTTTGAACTTTGAGATTGGGAGTTCCTCGTGACCATTGCAGTTTACCCTGGCACTTTCGATCCGGTGCACTACGGCCACATAGACATCGCCAGACGGGCGGCTGCGCTCTTTGGCGAGCTGGTCGTGGCGGTCTACGACCGCCCTTCCAAGCAGATCCTTTTCCCCACGGCGGAACGGGTGGCCATGTGTCGGGAGGCCTTCGCTGATCTGCCCAACGTGCGGGTCAGCGCCTATCGTGGCCTGACGGTGGATTTCGCCCGCCAGGTCGGCGCTCAGCTCATCGTGCGCGGCCTGCGTGCCCTTTCCGACTTCGAGTTTGAGTTTCACATGGCGCTGATGAACAAAAAGCTGGCCCCGGACATCGAGTTCGTCTGTCTGATGACCAGCCTGGAGTACGCCTATCTCAGCGCCACGACGCTGAAGGAGATTGCCTTTCTGGGAGGTGACATCTGCTCACTGGCACCGGCTCACGTGCAGGCGGCCCTGCGCCGCCGCTTTGAGAGCGCCAGCGATGCCGAGGTACCGCTGCTGTCCATGAGTACCATGCGTGATTGACATAGCTGCGTGGTCAGGTGGTCGTGTGTATGGCTGGGGAGACTACGCGACGAATAGACTCAGTAGATGGAAAATCGCTCCGCCAGGATCGTCAGATCCTGGCGAAACCCGGGGATCTGACAATCCCCTCAGAGCAAATTTCCATCCACTGAGACTACGCGGCTACGCGGCGAACAGACGACGCGGCCACAAAGGAGGGCGATTCGGTGGACATCCTGCAACTGGTAGATCAACTGGAGGATGTGCTGAACCAGGGCTGGCGCGTTCCCTTCACATCCACACTGCTGGTGAACGAGGAGGCGTGCCTGCGCATCATTGATCAGCTTCGTGTCTCGGCGCCGCGCGAAATCAGCCAGGCGCAGCGGGTATTGCAGGAGAAGGAGCGCCTGGTTGCCGAGGCGGAGAGGGAGGCGCAGCAGATCATCGCCCGCGCCCGCGAAGAGGCTGCCCGCATAGCGCAGGGCAGGGAGGCCGTTGTCAACCCACAGGAGCAGAGCCGGGCTATCGTCGCCGAGGCCGAGCGGCAGGCGAAGGCCCTGACCGATGGGGCGAACCAGTACGCGCGCGAGGTATTGGAGGGCCTGCGCGATCAGTTGGAGGCCCTCCTGAGCCAGGTGCGCGGGGGCATCGCTTATCTCGAATCGTCTGCCACGGCCGTGCCTTCCCCGACGCGCGAGCGACGCCAGAGCAGCGACCTGGAACGGCCCCTTCGGCCTCGTGATACAAAGTAGTTGCCGGTTTTGACACTTCTGGCCGTGTGACCTATAATCATGCGGCGTCCCTGGCCGGGGACGTGGTTAAGAGCCTGAAAACCGACTGCCGAAGATAGACCATGCGATTCAACGTAGCCCAGCTTCTCAAAGAGCCTGTGGGCTCCACCAGGCAATACGACATAGAGGCGGACATCGCGACCCTCGATGAGGAGATCAGTCCCCTCGGCCCCTTGACAGGGCATGTGCGCTTTCTGCGCACCGATGCGGGCATCCTGGTTCAGGGGCGGGTGCAGGCAAAGGTGAGCCTGCAATGCAGCCGTTGCCTTGCCCCGTTGGTCGTGCCCCTGGAGGTGGAATTGGAAGAGGAGTACCGGCCCCGCGTGCCCTTGGGGAGCGTAGGCAAAAGATCGGATGAGGACGAGGACCCGGCGCTATTCATTGACGAGCACCAAATCCTCGATCTGGGGGAGGTGGTCCGCCAAGAACTGCTGTTGGCTTTACCCATCCATCCCCTGTGCCGACCCGACTGCGCGGGCTTGTGTCCCGAATGTGGTCAGGATCTGAACGAGGGCCCATGCGAGTGTGTGAGGGCAATGGATCCTCGCTGGGCAGCATTAGAGCTAGGATTTGAAAGGAGTGAGTAGACCCCATGCCAGTACCGAAGCGCAAGACATCGGCGGCGCGGCGGGACAGGCGACGGTCGCACGATGCCGTCACCCCGCCGAACCTGGTCGCCTGTCCGACGTGTCACCAGATGCGACCCCCGCACCAGGTGTGCCCGTATTGTGGCAGCTATGATGGACGAGAGGTGGTCACCATCAAGGAAAAGAAGGAAAAGAAGAGCCCAGTACCGCTGGGTCTGTGAGTGACAGGGGGAGCATGGGGACCGGTTCCCCTGGCTCCCCCATTGTCTATTATCCCGTTTTGCTGATGTCTCCCCTCGCTTTCATCTTTCCGGGGCAGGGCTCACAGCGAGTAGGGATGGCCCGGGACGCCTACGAAGCCTATCCGGTTGTCCGCGAGCTTTTCGACGAGGCCGACGCTCTCCTGGGCTTTCCCCTATCGGGCCTGTGCTTTGCCGGGCCGGAGGAGGTGCTCAACGATACGATCAACACGCAGCCGGCCATCTTCGTGGCCAGCGTGGCCTTGTGGCGCGTCATCGAGCCGCGGCTATCTGCGGCGGCCCTCTTTGCCGGGCACAGCCTGGGCGAGTACAGCGCCCTGGTGGCGGCGGGGGCGCTCGATTTCGCCGCTGGCCTGCGGCTGGTGCGGGAGCGTGGCCGTCTGATGAAGACGGCAGGCGAACAGGGGCAGGGCGGCATGGCCGCTGTGCTCGGCCTGGATGAGCGGGCGCTGGACGGCATCTGCGAGCAGGCCAGGGCGGCCACCGGCGGCGTGGTGCAGGCTGCGAACTACAACGCACCGGGGCAGGTGGTCATCTCCGGCGATGAGCTGGCCCTGGCCGAGGCCATGGAGCGGGCAAAGGCGGCTGGTGCACGGAAGGTGGTACGGCTGGCCGTGAGCATAGCCGCTCACTCGCCGCTCATGGCTTCGGCCGCCGCCGCTTTCCGTCAGGCCGTGGAGGCTACGCCGTTCCGTGCGCCGAGAGCGCCCGTGGTGGGCAACGTGACGGCCAGACCGCTCACGAGCGTGGGCGAAATCATGGACGAACTGGTGCAGCAACTCACGGCGCCGGTGCGCTGGACGGAGTCGGTGCAGTGGATGATCGGCCAGGGGGCGGACACGTTTGTGGAGGTGGGCCCAGGCCAGGTGCTGACCGGGCTGGTGAAACGCATTGACCACAGCGTGCAGCGCCTGAACGTCGGCAGTGTAGCGGATACGCGGGCCTTCTGGGAGGCTTGAGTGGGGACACTGCGAACTATCCGCTACAAGGTCAGCAGGAGGTCCCTTTTTCGGCATCGGCGCTTTGCGAAAGGCCCGCAGCTTACGAGGTTGAGGAACGGAAGCAGGCGAGTGTTGAAAAACCACGGGTGGAGACGGAGGAGGGCGGATGAGCTTCGAGGGCAGAGTCGCTGTGGTCACGGGCAGCTCGCGGGGCATCGGCGCGGCCATCGCCCGCAGGCTGGCCGCCGCCGGGGCGCGGGTGGTGGTCAACCACCGGCAGAGCGGTGAGCAGGCGCAGGAGGTGGTCGAGGCCATCACTGCTGCCGGCGGCGAAGCCATCGTCGTGCAGGCAGATGTGAGCGATTACGAGCAGGCGCAAGCGCTGATCCAGGCGGCCATGACTGCCTTTGGCCGCCTGGACATCCTGGTCAACAACGCCGGCACCACACGCGATACGCTGCTCCTGCGCATGAAGGAAACGGACTGGGACCTGGTCATCGCTACCAACCTCAAGTCGGTCTTCAATTGCTGTCAGGCTGCCCTGCGCCCGATGATGAAGCAGCGCTATGGCCGCATCGTCAACATCGCCTCCGTGTCCGGGCTGCAGGGGAACGCCGGCCAGACCAACTACGCCGCGGCCAAGGCGGGCATTATTGGCTTCACCAGGAGCCTGGCCAAGGAGGTGGGCAGCCGCAACATCACTGTCAACGCCGTTGCTCCGGGGCTTATTCCCACAGCCCTGACCGCAGATTTGCCTCAGGAATTGGTGCAGGCGGCCATCGAGCGCACACCCCTGGGCCGCGCCGGTCGCCCTGAGGAGGTGGCGGAGGCGGTCGCTTTTCTCGTGTCCGACGCTGCCGGTTTCATCACCGGTCAGGTGTTGGTGGTGGATGGCGGTCTGGCTATTGGCTGAGGGGGTCAGATCATGGATGAGCATGTGGACAAGCTGGCAGGCGAACGACCGGGCAAGGTGACCATTGACCCCGGTGTGCTGGTGACCATCGCCCGGCTGACAGCGCTGAGCATCCCCGGTGTGTGCCGCATGGCGCAGCGCACACCGCCACGTCTTTTGGCAACAGGCAGCACCGGCGAGGGCACGCGTATTGTCGTCATTGACCACGCCGTCACTGTGGATCTCTACGTCATCGTTCACAGTGGGGTGAACATGCTGGAAACAGGCCGGGCCGTGCAGGCAGAAGTCACGCGGGCCATCCTGGACATGGTGGGCATGGAAGTGCGGGAGGTGAATGTGCACATTGACGACGTCGAATTCCCGGCCGTCGCCCCGGCGCTGCAGGAGTAGGTCGAGGGTGAAAGTTCGCCGCCGCGCTCGGATCACCGCGCTACAGGCCCTTTTCGAAATTGATATTGCCCGACACCATCCCGAGGTCGTCCTGGAACAGCGGCTGGATTTCGCCGCCCTGCCGGAGAGCGGCGCGGCTTTCGTCCGTCAACTGGTCCTGGGCGTGCTGGCCCATCAGCCGGAGTTGGATCGGCTCATCGGCCATTATGCTCCCGAGTGGCCGGTGGGCCAGTTGGCGGTCATTGATCGCAACATCTTGCGCATAGCTCTGTTCGAGCTCGGCGTGGTGGGCACCCCGCTGAAAGTGGCCATCAACGAGGCGGTGGAGCTGGCCAAGGTCTTTGGCAGCGATTCCAGCCCCCGCTTCATCAACGGCGTGTTGGGCAGCGCTGTGGCGCAATGGGAGAAGTGGGCGCCAAAGCTGGCTGCTGCAGGCGAGACAGAACGTAAAGCGTAAAACGTAAGATGTGAGGAACTGCCCTCGCCTCTTCGGTTTCACGTTTTACGTTTTATGTTCCACGCGGTAAGGAGGAGCGGAATGAATGTGATCGCTTCCGGTGTGGGTGAGCTCATCCAGCCGCCGGACATGGATGCTTTCCGGGAATGGAACCGCCGCAAGAGCAAGGCGCTGGTGGACAAGCGTATGAGCGAGCAGGAGGCTATCGCCCGCTTTGTCCACGACGGCGACTATGTGGGCACCGAGCTGTATGGCACGGTGCGCGCCCCCATGTCGCTGTGCCGCGAGCTGATCCGCCAGGGCAAAAAGGACCTGCGCCTGGCCGGGCAGGGGGTCATGGAGCTGGATCTGATTATCGCCGCCGGGCTGGTGAAGAAGCTGGATTTCACCTACATCGGCCTGGAGGTGTACGGCGTGTCCAACGCCCTGCGCCGCGCCGTGGAGAGCGGCCAGATCGAGCAGGTGGTGGAATGGAGCAACGGCGGCATCACCTGGCGCTTCAAGGCTGCCAGCATGGGCGTGCCCTTCATCCCCGTGCGGGCCATGCTGGGCACCGACACTTTCAAGTACAGCGCCGCCAAGGCCGTGGAGTGTCCTTTCACCGGCGAGACGGTGTGTTTGTTGCCGGCGCTGATCCTCGACGTGGGCATCATCCATGTACACCGCGCCGACAAGTACGGCAATGCCCAGATTGATGGCATCAGCGGCTTCGCCTTTGAGATGTCCCGTGCCTGTAAGCGGCTGATCATCAGCACCGAGCAGATCGTGCCCGACGAGGAGATCCGCCGCACCCCCGACCGCACCATTATCCCCTACTACCTGGTGGACGCGGTGGTGGAAGCGCCTTTTGGCTCCTATCCCGGCGAGATGTGTTATCTCTATGAGCGGGACGAGGAGGGCATCAAGGAGTGGGTGGAGGCTTCCAGCACGGCGGAAGGCGCGCAGGCCTACCTGGATAAGTATGTCTACGGCGTGAAGAACCACCAGGAGTATCTGGAGCTTGTCGGCCAGGAGCGGCTGGACTATGTGCGCTCCATCGTCAAGGGGAGGTGAGGCATGAGCGAGGCATATAACCCCACCGAGCTTCTGATCTGCATCGCCGCCCGGCTCATGGAGGACGGGACGACGGCCTTCATCGGCACGGGCATTCCCATGTTGGCCGCTTCGCTGGCCCAGAAGATGCACGCGCCGAACTTGGTGCCCATTTTCGAGTTCGGCGGCACCGGCGGCTCGCTGGAGGACCTGCCGCGGGCGGTGGGCGAGGCGCGCACCTTCTATCGGGCGGTGGCTGCCTCGGGCATCTGCGACATCATGGAGACAGCACAACGGGGGTTCATCGAGTACGGCTTCCTGGGCGGGGCGCAGATTGACCCCTACGGCAATCTGAACAGCACGGTCATCGGCGACCACGACCGGCCCAAGGTACGGCTGCCGGGCAGCGGCGGGGCCAACGATGTCGGCTCTTTCTGCTGGCGCACCATCGCCATCATGCGCCACGACAGGCGCCGCTTCGTGCCCCGGGTGGACTTCATCACCACCCCCGGCTACCTGACCGGGCCGGGCGCCCGGGAGGCGGCGGGATTGCCGCCGGGCACGGGGCCGTACCGCGTGGTCAGCAACCTGGCGCTGATGGGCTTCGACGAGGCGAGCAAGCGCATGATGCTGCTGGCGCTCAACCCTGGCGTCACGCTGGAGGAGGTCATCGAGAATACCGGCTTCGAACTGATCATTCCCGACGAGGTGGGGCGCAACGGGCCGCCCACGGCCGAGGAGTTGCGTGTCCTGCGGGAAGAGGTGGACCCACACAGGCTGTACATTTAGAGGTTGGTAGATTGGCGGGTTGGTAGATTGGGAGACCGGGTTGGTTTGTCAGTTTCCTCAGACCTCGGACACCCGGGGCCTCGGCCCTCTGATTCTTGCAAAGGAGCAAGTTCGTCAATGCCGAAGACTCGCGTCATCATCATGGGCGCTGCCGGGCGCGACTTTCACAACTTCAACGTCTATTTCCGGAACCGCGAGCAGTACGAGGTGGTGGCTTTCACCGCCACGCAAATCCCCTACATCGAAAACCGGCGCTATCCGCCGGAACTGGCCGGGCCGCTCTATCCCCAGGGCATCCCCATTCACGAAGAAAAAGAACTGCCACGCCTGATCGCCGAACACGACGTGGACCAGGTGGTCTTCGCCTACAGCGATGTGTCGCACGAGTACGTGATGCACCGCGCCTCGCTGGTGCTGGCGGCGGGGGCCGATTTCCGTCTGATGGGCGGCAAGGCCACGATGCTCCGGGCGAAAGTGCCGGTGGTCGCCGTCTGCGCGGTGCGCACGGGCAGCGGCAAGAGCCAGACCACCCGCCACGTCAGCGATGTGTTGCGTTCGCAGGGCAAGAAGGTTGTGGTCGTGCGCCACCCCATGCCCTATGGCGACCTGGTGCGGCAGGCCTGCCAGCGTTTCGCCACCTACGAGGACCTGGACCGCTATGAATGCACCATCGAGGAGCGGGAGGAGTACGAGCCGCACATAGACCGTGGCGTGGTGGTCTACGCCGGCGTGGACTATCAGCGTATCCTGGAGGCGGCGCAGGAGGAGGCGGACATCATCATCTGGGATGGCGGCAACAATGACCTGCCTTTCTACAAGCCCGACCTGCACATCGTGGTGGTGGACCCGCACCGGGCGGGCCACGAGACGCGCTATCACCCCGGCGAGACCAATCTGCGGCTGGCCGACGTGGTGGTGATCAACAAGGTGGACACGGCCAACCTGGCCGACGTGGCCGCCGTGCGCGCCAACATCCGGGCAGTGAACCCGCGGGCGACGCTCATCGAGGCCGCCTCGCCCATTTTCGTCGAAGACCCCAGGGCCATCCAGGGCCGGCGGGTGCTGGTCATCGAGGACGGCCCCACGCTGACGCACGGCGAGATGGCCTACGGAGCCGGGTTTGTGGCCGCCCAGCGCTTCGGCGCGGCGGAGATCGTGGACCCCCGCCCCTACGCCGTGAACTCCATTCTGGAGACGTACGAGCGCTATCCCAATACGGGCGCCGTGCTGCCGGCCATGGGCTACGGCGCCGAGCAGATTGCCGAGCTGGAACAGACGATCAACAACACGCCCTGTGACCTGGTCATCGTGGCCACGCCCATTGACCTGAGCCGCGTGGTGAGGATCAACCGTCCCTTCCAGCGGGTGCGCTACGAGTTGCAGGTCATCGGCCAACCCACGCTGGAGGAGGTGTTGGGCGAGGCGTTTGCGTAGGAGGTGCTGCAAGCCCCGCGCTGAGAGGGCAAAGCTGAGCCCGCAGGGCTTTGCCCTTTCAGCCCGACGGCTTTCAGTCTCGGGCCATCATCGGCGTAGCGACAACATTCAAAAGGAGGCGCACATGTCCAACCGAGTGGCCATTGTGGGCATCGGCTACACCGGTTTCCGGCCTCTGACCCCAGAGGTCTCCTACAAGGAGCTGATGTACGAGGCCGCGGTCAGGGCCTACGAGGATGCCGGAATCAATCCCCGGCGCGACGTGGACAGTTTCGTCACCGTGGCCGAGGACTTCATCGAGGGCACGAGCATTTTCGACGAGTACACACCCGACCAATTGGGCGGGATGCTCAAGCCCAACGTCACCATCCCCGGCGAGGGCATCCACGGCCTGGCCACCGCCTATATGCAAATCGCCAGCGGCATTGCCGACGTCGTGGCCGTGGAGGGGCACAGCAAGGCCTCCAATGTGCTCACGCTGCCCTGGATCACCGCCTATGCCCTTGACCCCGTGCTCAACCGCCCGCTGGCGGCCCATCCGCTGTTCGTCGCTGGCCTGGAGATGAACCGCTATCTGCACGAGACAGGGGCGACCCGCGAGCAGTGCGCCATGGTGGTGGCCAAGAACAAGCGTAACGGGCTCTACAACCCTGCCGCCGCCTACGGCGCGGCTATCAGCCCAGACGATGTCCTCCATTCGGAGATGCTCTCCTATCCCCTGACCCGCCTCGATGCCAGCTTCCACGCCGACGGAGCCATCGTCCTCGTTTTGGCCGCCGAGGAGGTGGCCGAGGCTTTGACCGACATCCCCATCTGGATCCGGGGCATCGGCTGGTGCAACGATTCGCCCTCGCTGGAGAACCGCGCCTGGGCCCGTGCCATCTACGCCGAGGAAGCGGGCCGCATGGCCTACGAGATGGCCGGCATCGGCAATCCCAGGCAGGAGATTGACTTCGCCGAAATTGACGACGCCTTCTCCTACAAGGAATTGCAGCATCTGGAGGCGCTGCGCTTCTGTCGTTTCGGCGAGGCGGGGCTGATCACCGAGGAGGGCATGACCGGGCCGGACGGCGATCTGCCGGTGAACGTCTCCGGCGGCAGCCTGGGCTGCGGTCACCTGCTAGATGCCTCTGGGCTGGCGCGGGTGGTGGAGGTGGTCCTGCAATTGCGCGGCGAGGCCGGCCCGCGGCAGCTCGACGGCGTGGAGACAGGCCTAGCCTTCGGCTGGAGGGGAGTGCCAACCACCAGCGGGGCGGTGGCAATTTTGAGCATTTGAGATGAGGTTATTATGAACTCCTGGGCGCGAAGTGACCTGCGCGAATTAGATATCGAGCAGATAAACCTTAGCTGGACGGAGCGGGAATTACCGCAAAGGCTGAGGACAAAGCACGTGCATGGCTTGCACCCTTACCTGGGCAAGTTCATCCCTCAATTGGCGGAGATATTCCTTCGGTACTACTTTAAGCCGGGCCAGAGGGTATTGGACCCCTTCGTGGGCAGTGGGACGACGCTGGTGGAGGCCAATATCTTGGGGATTCACTCGGTGGGCATTGATATTTCGGAGTTTAATTGCTTTCTTTCGAGGGTTAAGACGGCTAAATATGACCTGATGCTACTACGGAAGGAGATTTTCAACATTTTAGAGCGTGTAAAGCAAACGGTCTCTCCTCAATTTTCCCTTCAACTTCAGCTTATACCGTCCATTCAAGAGAAAACAGCCGAATACATCGCTGCAAACGAATATCTCGAACGTTGGTATGCCCCGCAGGCCCGGCTTGAACTTTTAACTTATCGCAGCCTGATCCCGGAATACGAATATCAAGATGTGCTGAAGGTGATACTCTCACGGGCTGCTCGTTCGGCACGGCAAGTGCCCCACTATGAGTTGGACTGGCCCAAAGAACCGGTGAGGGAGCCATACTATTGCCACAAGCACAAGCGCATCTGCTATCCCGTGACCGAGGCCCTTAAGTTCCTTGAGCGCTACAGTTACGATGTTTACCGCCGTATCAGAGCCTTTCAAACCATCCGAAAAGAAGAAGTAGAAGTAAGGGTCATCCATGGAGATGCCAGAACGGTGCCATTGGAAGGCCAATTCGATGGCATTTTGACATCTCCTCCATATGTTGGCTTGATTGATTACCATGAGCAACACAGGTATGCTTACGAGTTGCTAGGATTGAAGGATCTCTCCCACTTGGAAATAGGGCCTCTCTCCGAGGGCCAAAGCGAGCGGGCCAAAGCCTCTTATGTTCAGGATATGGTGGAAGTTTTCCGGAATCTCCTCCCTTACATCCGCGAAAGTGGCGTGATCATCTTCATTGTCAACGACAAATTCGGCTTATACGATGAGATCATCTCCACTGCCGGATTGCGTCTGGAGAAGAGGATAACTCGCCAGGTTAACCGCCGCACCGGACGGCGAAGCTCGGAATTTGGGGAAGACATCTTGATTATGCGGAAAGGGGATTGAAAGTTATGAAAACTGAAACCAAAAATCGCATTCAAGCTTTCCTAGGGGAATTTGTCACCCAGCTTACAATTGTTCCTTACTCGTTAGAGGAGTTGGAGCAAGCCTATCCTTTCCATTCCCTCTTCTTCAGAGAAGAAGCCCTGAAAGCTTTCAAGCAACAGCGCCACATAGTCACACGGATGGGCCAGAAGCTTTACCCGACGCTTGCCGAAATGATCGCCCTTGACCGATATTCAGATGTACACCGCAACTACCGTATTCGAGCTACCTTGGATGCGGCAAAGGTGCAAACCATCGAGGGGATTGTTGATGAGTTAAGAAGAAAATCGAGAAAGCCTGACCATGAGGAGGAAATAGGTGCGATTATAAAGGCCAAAAGCCGGGCCAGGCAAGATATCGTCACCGCCGCCGATTTATACATTGGTGACTACTACCTCGGGCCCTTCTTTACCGAAATAAAAAGCCCCTTGCCTAACCTCGATATCTGCGCCGAATCGAAGAAGGCAATGCTCCTTTTTATAGCCCTGGAGTTGGATAAAGGACACGAGCCGCAGGCCTTTCTTAGCCTCACATACAATCCCTTCATCACCAGGGAGCAATATCGCCACTGGCCCACTTTCCAGATTATGGATTTTCAGCGCCAAGTCCTCATTGGGCCCGAGTTTTGGGATGCCCTTGGAGGGGAGGGAACTTATCATGAACTTATGCAAATCGTGGAGAAAGTCAAGCAAGAAACGAGCTGGTCCTAAGTTTATACCGAGGAGGTGAAATGATGACCATGCGTAGAGTTGCCATAGTCGGCGCGGGGATGACCAAGTTCGTCCGCCGCGCCCAGGAGACAGCTAAAGAGCTAGCCTATGAGGCCACCAAGATGGCCCTCGACTCCTGCGAGATGACGCTGGATGACATCGGCTGCGTCGTGCATGGTACGGCTCCCGATTCCTTCGACGGTGTGCACATGAAAGGCGAATACCTCAGCGACGGCTCCGGCGGCTGGCGCAAGCCGTACATGCGCTGCTACGTGGGCGGCGGCACCGGCGTCTTCGCCCCCATCCACGGCTGGTATCACGTGGCCTCGGGGCTTTTCGACACCTGCCTGGTGGTCTGCGAGGAGAAGATGTCCTCCTGCCAGCCGCACCCGCAGGGGGCCTTCCTCACCATCTTCGACCATACCACCGAGCGCCCGCTGAAGCCCAACCTGCTGTGGATCTTCGCCCTGGAGATGAACCGCTACATGCACACCTACGGGCTGAAGAAAGAGGATATCGCCCTCGTTTCGGTGAAGAACAAGCGCAACGCTGCCGACCACCCCTGCAGCCTGCTGGGTGACCCTCACATCACCGTGGAGGATGTGCTCAATTCCGAGGTGCTGGCCTGGCCGGTGCAGCGGCTGGACGTTAGCCCGGTGACCGATGGCGCGGTGGCCATCGTCCTGGCCGCCGAGCATGTCGCCCGGCGGATCACGGACAGGCCGGTATGGATCGAGGGCGTGGGCTGGAACCTGGACACGGCCTATTGGACGAACCGCGACCTGTGCTATCCACGTTACGTGGAGAAGGCGGCGCGCATGGCCTATGAGATGGCCGGCATCCGCGAGCCGCGCCGGGAGATCCATATTGCTGAGCCCTACGACCCCTTCGATTACAAGGAACTGCACCACCTGGAAGGACTGATGCTCTTCGACAGGGGCAAAGCACCGGAGGCCACAGCCCTGGGCATCACCCAGCGGGACGGTGACCTGCCCGTCTGCCCCAGCGGGGGCTTGCTGGGCGTGGGCAACCCCATCGCTGCCGCCGGGCTGATGAAGGTGGCTGAAATCTTCTGGCAATTGCGGGGCGAGGCGGGCCGGCGCCAGGTGCCCGGCCGGCCCAGGCGGGGATTGGCCCAGGCCTGGGGCGACCTGATGCAGGTGGGCACGGTGATCGTTATGGGGGTGTGAACACGTGATCCGTGATGCGTGATCCGTGATGCGTGATCCGTGATCCGTGATGCGTGATGCGTGAAGCCTTGCATAGTCGGAGTTTTCACGCCACAAGGAGCACAAAACACAGCAGTGTGTGCATACTACCAGGAGCAGCAGCTATGACAGTCAATATCAAGGAATTCCCCGGCGTGAGCCTGAGCAATGCCGATTTTGAGCAGA
>JARYMM010000016.1:42768-69763 GCA_029907105.1 Anaerolineae bacterium
GCGCGTCCTGTACACCGAATGGGACCCGCATGCTCGCTATGCCTGGGACGCCGGGGTGGCCATCGGGCGCTACCTGGCTGAGTTAAGGGCAGGGCGGATCGTCGGCACCCGCTGCCGCCATTGCCGCCGCACGGTGGTGCCCCCGCGCATCGTTTGCGAGTGGTGCTTCGAGCCCATGGACGAGTGGGTCACCCTCCAAGACACGGGCACAGTGAACACGTTCTCCGTCTGCTACGTGACCTGGGATATGCAGCGCCTGGAGAAGCCGGAGATCCCCGCCGTCATCGAGATTGACGGCACCTCGCCGCGAGTGGGCATCATGCATCTTTTGGGCGAGGTGGAGCCCGAGCAAGTCAAGATCGGCATGAGGGTCAGGGCCGTCTGGAAGCCGCCCGAGGAGCGCCAGGGAGCCATCACCGACATCAAGTACTTCAAGCCAATGTAATTGGTAGACTGGTAGATTGGTAGACTGGTACATTGGTAGGTTGATCACCAATCTACCAATTTACCAACTTACCAACTTACCAATCTACCAGCCGATCAGGAGGTCCAAATGTCTTTATTGGAGAAGGTAGCGAAGACGACCGAGCCGCGAGCCTGGCGCGGCGAGATCCCCATCGCCAGCCGCTATACCGTGGGCATCGCCGGCGAGCGGTTTTTCCGCGAGATCAAGGATCACGCCCGTTTCCTGGGCACCCGCTGCGAAACGTGCGGCCTGACCTATGTACCGCCGGCCCTGTTCTGCGAGCGCTGTTTCGCTCAGTTGGATGACTGGGTGGAGGTAACCAACACGGGAACGGTGTTCACTTACACAGTGTTGTATCTGGACCTGGACGAGCAGCCGCTGGCCGAGCCGGACATCCTGGCCTATGTCAAACTGGACGGCAGCGATGGCGGTCTGGTGCACCGGCTGGGGGAGGTAAGCCCCGATCAGGTGGAGATCGGCATGAGGGTGGAGGCCGTCTGGAAGCCGCCCGAGGAGCGCCAGGGAGCCATTACTGACATCAAGTACTTCAAGCCGGTCTAGCTGGTGGGTTGGTACATTGGTACGCCGGTAAATTGGTAGATTGGTGCCGCTCACGAACTTCCCAATCTACCAATCTACCAATCTACCAATCTACCAATCCACCAATCTACCGACATGGAGGCCCGATCTTGCAAAAGGCCGACAAGTTCCCTTTCTCCCGTTACCTGAATATCCGCAGCGCTTACGGGCCTTCGTTTTCGCCCGATGGTCGGCACGTGGCCTTCTTGACCGACATCACCGGCGTGCCGCAGGTGTGGCGCGTCGCCGCCGATGGCGGCTGGCCCGACCAGCTCACCTTCTTCAGCGAACGCTGCGGCTTCGTCGCCTATTCGCCGACCGAGGACCAGATGGTCTTCGGCATGGACGCCGGCGGCAACGAGCGTCAGCAGCTCTTCCTCCTCTCCGGCGACGGCCAGACCATCCGCCCGCTCACCGGGGAGCCGGAGGCCATCCACCACTTCGGCGGCTGGTCGCACGACGGACGGCGTATCGCCTGGACCGCCAACCGCCGCGACGTGCGCCACTTCGACGTCTATGTGCAGGAGGTGACCTCCGGCCAGGCGACCTGCGTCTGGCAGACGGAGGGGATGAACACGGTGGCCGGCTGGTCGCCCGATGACCGCCAACTCCTCGTCGTGCGCGCCCATTCCAGCTTCGATCAGGACCTCTACCTGCTCGACCTGCCGAGCGGCGAGGTGTGCCACCTCACGCCGCACGAAGGGCAGGTGCGCTACGAGAGCGTGCGTTGGGCGACCCATGGCCGCGGGCTCTACCTGGTCACCGACCGCGGGCGGGAGTTCCTGGCGCTGGCCTACCTCGACCTGACCGCTGCGAAGGCCGGAAGTCATGCGCCGCTGCGCCTCCTGGTCACGCCGGATTCTTACGGAAGCTTGCGGCGGACTGTCAAGCCCGCCGCCTTGCCACCTGACCTGGCGATCCAGCACGAGCACATCGCCGGGGAGTGGGACGTGGAAGCACTGGCCCTCTCGCCCGATGGTCGTCATCTGGCTTACCTGACCAACGTCGAGGGGTACAGCGAGCTGGCCGTGCTGGATGTGGCCTCGGGCCGGTCGTTGCCGCTGCCCGCGCTCCCCGGCGGCGTGCTGGACCCTCCCTACCTCTATCGCTGGGGGTGGCGGCTGACCTTCTCCCGCGATGGCCGCAAGCTGGCCTTGACCTTCAGCAGCCCTCGCCATAACCCGGACGTCTGGGTCGTTGATTTGGAGGCGGGCACGGCGATGCAGCTCACGCGCAGCTCGCGGGCCGGCATCCCGCAGGATTCTTTTGCCGAGCCGGAACTGGTACGCTACCGCTCTTTCGACGGGTTGGAGATACCGGCTTTCCTCTATCTGCCGCCCGGCGCGGCGCGGGATGGCCGCTTGCCGGTCATCGTGGAGGTGCACGGCGGCCCCGAAGCGCAGCGGCGGCCCGATTTCAACCCCCTTTACCAGTACTTCATTCATCGCGGCTATGCCATCTTCGCCCCCAACGTGCGCGGCTCCACCGGCTACGGGCTGACCTACACGCACCTGGACGATGTGGAGAAGCGCATGGACTCCGTGGCCGACCTGGCCTATGGCGCCCGCTGGCTGGCCGATAGCGGCGTCGCCGACCCGCAGCGCATCGCCGTCATGGGCGGAAGCTACGGCGGCTTTATGGTGCTGGCGGCGCTGACCGCCTATCCCGACCTGTGGGCGGCGGGCGTGGACATCGTGGGCATCGCCAACTTCGTCACCTTCCTGGAGAACACCGGCCCCTGGCGGCGCCATCTGCGGGAGGCGGAGTACGGCAGCCTGGCACACCATCGGGCTTTTCTGGAGAGCATCTCGCCCATCCATCACGTGGACAAGATTCGGGCTCCGCTGATGGTCATCCATGGGGCCAACGACCCCCGCGTGCCCTTAGGCGAGGCGGAGCAGATCGTGGAGGCGCTGCGCGCCCGCGGTGTCCCGGTGGAGTACCTGCGCTACGAGGACGAGGGGCATGGCCTGGTGAAGCTCAAGAACCGATTGGACGCCTACCCGAAGGTGGCAGATTTTCTGGACAGGCACTTGGGGCAGTAGGTTGGTAGACCGGTAGATTGGTAGATTGGGAAACTGGTAGTTGATGAGGGGTGTTTGCTGAGAGATGGGAGGGGTGCAGTCGGTGTCAACGGATATTGCAACGGATAAACGGATGGTTCGGGTGCGCTCTCCGTTCACTATCCCTTGCCGCTGATGCTCACCACTGCGTCATCCGCTTATCCGTTTACCATCCGTTGACACCGATGCTCTCCAAAGATGAGGGGTATGGTTTGTGGAGTAGCATAATCCGCGATGAGGGCACCGGTTTTGGCGCTTCTGGCGGGGATGTTTTTCCTTCTACGGGGCGGCTCGCTTCGGCTGCCGGAAGCGACGCGCCTCCCTGCACCGCCCCCTGGCACTCCTGCGCAGCCTGGGGCCTCGTCCCGGCATGGCGATGGCGATAGTGGTGATGCCGACGACTTTCTCATCGGCATCGGCTACACCACGGCGAATCTGGCAGCCACCTACGCCGACCTGGGCGCCCGCCAGGCCAAGTGCGGCTATTACACCAATTGGGAGGACATCGAACCCGACCCGCCGGAAAACGGCGTGCACACTTACTACTGGGACGGTGTGGACGCCACGGTAAGCGAGTACCAGGCCCACGGCTTCAGCGAGATCCATCTTACCCTGCAATCCAAATCCTCCTGGGGGACGGAAGGGGGCTGCGACATCTTCCAGTGCCGGCCTTCCCTGCCCAAGCCAGGGCACTGGGCGGATTACGAAGCCTATGTGCGGGCGGTGGTGGAGCGCTACGACGCCGATGGGGTGGACGACATGCCCGGCCTGCGCTATCCCGTGCGCCAGTACGAGATCGAGACCGAGGCCGACGACTGGTGGCCTGCCCCCTGTCCGGAAGACCCCGACGACCCCGACCGGGCCAGCACCTATCTGCAACTGCTGGAGGCAGCCCAGCGCGCTGCGCGCGAAGCCTACCCCGATGTGCAAATCCTGCCGGGGGCCATGCTCTTCTATGGGCTCTTTAGTGGTGAGCCGGACGAGGCCACCATCGCCGCCCGCCGGGCCGCGTATCGCACGGTGGACTGCATCGTCACCTTCAACGAGGAAGTGCTGCGTCACCCGGAGCTGTTCGACGCCGTGGAGTTCCACTTCCTGGGCGATGACTACCGGGAGATCGTGGCCACCATCCGCTGGCTGCGGGCGCAGATGCGGGCCAACGGCTACGAGAAGCCCATCTACCCCAGCGACATCCCCACGGCGCCGGCCCTGGTGCCTACAGGGGCCTACCCGGAGACCTTCCTCTACCCCCAGGAGGTGGTCAAGGGCTACCTGGACATCATCCACGAAAACATCGCTTCCGACACGCCATCGCAGGAGTATCTGGACATCCGGGCCTGGTACTCCGGGGAGCAGGCGGAGTTCACCGTCAAGCTGCTGCTGACAGCCATGGCCGAAGGCGCTGCCGGGATGCAACTGGCGAGCATGACCGACTTCCCCTGGCTCTTGTTGTGCACTCCCACCTGGTGGTATAACTACTACACCATCTGGAACTGGGGCTTGCACGGCATGGTGGAGGTGGACTGGGGACCCTTCTTTGGTTGCTTCCCCCTGGGCTACCAGGTGCGGGGGCCCCGGCCCGTCTTCCACACCCTGCGCTGGCTCATCGCCCACCTTCCCTTGTCTCCCTCTCACCTTGTCCCTCTGTCACCCGATCATTCTCCTTCCCCTTCCGTGGAGCTCTACGCCTATCGGGTGCAGGCGGAGGAGCGGGCAGTATACGTGCTATGGAGCGAGGACGGGGTGGGCCAGGTGATGGGGGAGATCGAGCCCAGCGTGACGGTCACGCTGCCGGTGGCCTCGTCGGTGGTGACCGTGACCCATGTCATCACCCAGACGGGGCAGGCGGAGCCGTCAACGGAGGTGGTGGAAGTCACGGACGGTCGGGTCGTCCTGAAGGTGGGCGAAACGCCCGTCTTCGTGGAGGAGACGCCGGTATGGCGAAGGTTATACTTGCCCCTGGCGGCGAAGGGGAGCGGGTAAACTGTCAGCGTTACCGTAAACAGGCAACGCTGGGAAATGCAGAGACGGTGAGAAACGGCCTACAGCGCCAGCTTCTCAGACCGGCGCATCGAGGTCTTCGGCCCTCAACTGGGCTACGACTTCTTGAAGGACGTCGTCATTGAAGTCTCGTGCCAAAGCCTCCAGCCCGTCCAGGAAATCCTCGGCCGAGGGGCCATATTCCACCCCTCTCTCGCGCAGGGTGTGCATCATCCGTTGCACACTGACGCCGGCGTAGCGAGCCGCGCCGCTCAGGTCGGTCTCGCCGCTTTGATACAATTCTATTGCCCGATCCAGACGATAGCGCTGCAATCCTTCCGAGACAAAGCGCTTCATCAGTGCAGCCTCAGAGATGTGCTCGCTTCAGCTTACCTGGGCAACCTGCTGGCTTTCATCTGGGGTCATAGGCATTGAACCAGAAAGAGGCATCCAGTGATGCATTTTGCTTCATCATGGGCAAATCATACCACAAAGTCGGCCGCGGCGCAAAAACGGAATCGTCGGGCAAAGCAGGCTTATGCTTTGCACGTCTTGCTTATCTTGGCCCTCCTCCTGGCGCTGGCGGGCTATTTCGGCCCCTGGGTGGCGCACAAGGCGGCGGCGCTGGTGCTCACCGGCCAGGACATGGCCGAGTTCGTCAAGTTCCTGCCGGAGGTGCGCGCCGGCGAGCTGCGGGTGATGCGGGAGCTTTTCTACCTGCCACTGGTGGCCGGGGCGCTGGGGCTGGTGGGCCTGGCCGCCAACCGCCGCTTGCGCTATCCCCGTTGGCTGCGCTGGCTGCTATTACTGCTGGCCGTGCCCGTGGCCCTCTCCATGCTCCCGCCCGCATGGACGCCCCGGCTCATGCTGACGCCGGAGTTCCGCTTGCAGGCGGCGGCCATCGGCGTCTGCCTGGCGCTCGTCGTCCTGCATCCGCTGCTGCGGCGGTTGCCGCCCATGTTGCTGGAAGCGATCACGGCGCTGCTGGCGCTGGCCGCAGCGGTCGTCCCCGTCTGGCAGTTCCTGCGCGTGCGGTCGGCTATTGACGCTGTCTACGGCCGGCCGGTGACCCTGGGCTGGGGATTGTGGCTCATGCCGCTGGGGTTCGGCCTGTTTGTTGTGGCCTTGTGGTTCTCTCTCGGTTGCCAGAAGCGCGGGTAGCGTGGTATAATCAACCTGACGGGAGTGAAAGGAAATGCAAGCTCAACTTGTCCAAACTCTAAGCCGATTCACTCAGGAACTGCGAGAGGAACTAGGGGACGAGTTAGTAACTCTGATCCTGTATGGTTCCCACGCCAGAGGTGATGCCAGGTTCGATTCGGACGTTGACCTTTTCGTCGTCTTGCGTCACATGCCGGAAGCATTGCAGGACAGGGTTTACGACATCGCCTATCGTGCCATGTGGGATAGCGATTTCGTACACGTTTTCTCCCTATATATCACTGATGCGCAGCACCAAGAGCGGCTGAGGAATCACAGAGCGTCCTTTTGGGAGAATGTCCAGCGTGAGGGGAGGGTCCTGTGGCCGAGCATCTAGACGAGGTCCAGCGGTGGATGGACAAAGCCCACTCCAGCCTCAAGGCTGCTGAAACCCTCATTGAGGATATGCTCTTCGCCGAAGCGATTTCCCGCGCCTACTACGCCATGTTCTACGCGGCCAAGGCTTTGTTGCTGAGAGATGGTGTTGACGTCTCCAGTCACTCAGCAGTGGTGGCTGCTGTGGGCCGTGTCTATGTGAAAGATGGGAGGTTGGATTCCGCCTATCACAAGCTGCTCATTGAAGGCTTCGACTGGCGTCAGAAGTCAGATTACGATGTGTACTGGACGGTTGATCGCTACAGGGCCGAGAGATGCTGGCATAACGCCCAGCAGTTTGTGGGGAAGATCGAACGGATGCTGCAAGCGGACGCAGCAGTCAGGTGAGATGCTGGAGGAGACGTACATTTGCGTTCAGGATGTAGCTATAGAAGGATAGAGAGCCTTGTCCGGTTCATCCGGACAAGGCTCTCTCTGTGTAATCGGTGCGACCTGTGGTTCCTAGCCCAGCCGCTCTTCCGGGCCTATGGGCAGCATCACCAGCCCGCTGATGACCTTCGGATAGAAGTCGGTGGACTTCTGCGGCATGCGCTCGCCGGCGGCCGTGCAGGCCCGCACCTGCTCCATGCGCGTTGGGTTCATCAGCAGCAGGAACTGCGCCTCTCCCCGGTCCACCGCCTGATAGCCGGGCTGGGGGTCGCGCAGGTAGTCAATGTTCTCCTTGCGCTCCACTGCCCCCTTGTCAATGCCCAGCACCCGCTCGATGAACAGCTCGTGCAGCACCGTGACGTCCAGCATGCGCCAGTCGGCGGCCCGCTCCGGCAGCAGCCGTTCCATCACGCCAGGGTCGCGCAGGGTGAGCACGGCATAACTGCCATCGTAGAAACCGAAACGCGGATGCAGAGGTTGGGCCTGGGCCAATGCCTGCTCCATTGCCGGTCGGTCCGCCATCGGTGTTACCTCGAAATAAGCCTTCGCCTGCTGCAAGGCCTCCTGTCCCTTCATCCGCCCATAGGAGTGGATGAGGCGGTGGGTGGGCAGGATCACCAGGCCCGGGTCGCTCATGCTGACCAGGGTGACCAGGGTGAAGTTGAAGGCGGCGTCGGCGGGCGCGTCGGGGTGCTTCTGGCGCATCTCCTCTCGGAAGTTAAGAGCGGTCTCGTAGCGATGGTGGCCATCGGCGATGATCAGGTTGCGCTTGGGGGCCATCTCCTCCACCACGGCGGCGATCACCTGCGGGTCGTTTACAACCCAGAAGCGCTGCTCCACAGCGGTCTCGATGACCTGCTCGCGAGCCACGACGGGCGCATGCGCTTTCAGGTAGGGCTCCAGCAGGTGGTTGACGCGGTTCTCCGGGTCCGGGTAGAGGATGAAGATCTGCTCCCAGGCGGCCTCGGTGGCGCGGGTCAGGTTAAGCCGGTCCACCTTGGGGCCGCTGAGGGTGCGCTCATGGGGAAGGATGATCCCCTCATCGAAGTGGGCCAGTCGCAGGGCGGCGCTGAGGCCACGCCGGGTGTGGCGCTGTCCATCGGGAGTGGTGAAGCTCTGCTCCAGGACGTGGAGGGCCGGCTGGGCGTCCCGTTGCAGCACTCCTTCGGCCTGCCAGGTCTGCGCATAGCAGCGGGCGCGGGTATAGGAGTTATCCGCAGGGTGATCGGCGGCTGTGCGCCTGCCCAGGATGATGCGCACGAAGTTGTAGGGGCTCAGCTCATAGTAGCGCGCCTGCTCCGCTTCGTGGATGCGGTCGTAGGGTTGGGTGATGACCGCGGAGAGGTCAGGGATGCGCTCGGGGTTGTAGCGCAGGGCTCGGAACGGCTTGATATTGGCCACGGTTTTCCTCCGTGAAAATCAGATCACGCACCACGCACTACTCAGCGCCTCACCCTCTACTGTAGTTCTCTCGGTAGAAGTTGATCAGCAGCTCCGCCACCTCGGCCCCGACGCGCTCTGTGGCCTCCACCGTGCCTGCGCCGATGTGCGGCGAGCCGATGACCTGGGGCAGGGTGAATAGCTTCTTGCCCCGATCCTCCTTCTCGTCGGCGAAGACGTCCAGCGCCGCCCCGGCCACCTTGCCGGAGACGATGGCGTCATACAGGGCCTCCTCGTCCAGCGTGCCGCCCCGGCCGCAGTTGATGATATACACGCCATCTTTCATCTTGGCGAACTCCGGTGCGCCAATGATGTGATGTGTCTCCGGCGTGTGCGGCACATGCAGCGAGATATAGTCGGCCGTGCGCACCAGCTCGTCCAGGGAAACCTGGCGGGCATACGGCAGCTCGGTGGGTGTGCGGCGGGTGAAGATGACATTCATGCCCAGGGCGGCCGCTCGCCTGGCCACTTCCTGTCCGATGCGGCCGCAGCCCACCAGCCCCAGGGTTTTGCCGGCGATCTCCGTGCCCTCGCTGAAGGCTTTCTTTTCCCATTGGCCGGCGCGCATGGAGGCAGTGGCATCGGGGATGCGCCGCGCCAGGGCGAAGAGATAGCCGATAGTCAACTCGGCCACCGACGCCGAGCTGGCTGCCGGCGTGTTCAACACTGTGATGCCTTTGGCCCTGGCGTGTTCCACGTCAATGTTGTCCAACCCCACACCGCCGCGCACGATGACCTTGAGGTTTTCCGCCTTGTCAATGAGCGGTGCGCGCACCTTTGTGCGGCTGCGCACCACCATGCCGTCGTAGGCCGGCAGCACCTCCATCAGCTCTTCGGCGCTGATGTCGTCGCGCACATCCACTTCGATCTCCGCGGCGCGCATACGCTCGACAGATTCGGGATCGGTGGGATCACAGATGAGCACTCTCATGTCCATCCCTCCTATCGCACAGGGCAGGTTGGTGCATTGGTGGATTGAAAGGTTGGTAGATTGGGTTCCTGCTAACCAGTCTACCAATTTCAGTACATCAAAATTTGTCGCTCATGTACTGAATTTACCGATTTACCAGCTTACCAGTCTACGAACGTAGCCGTCTTATAGGCCCAGGATGTCGTTGATCTGCTCCAGCAACCAGTGCATGTCGTCCAGGGTCAGGTCGCCCATGTGGGCGATGCGGAAGCATTTCTCCTTGAGATCGCCGTAACCATTGGAGATCATGGCCCCTCGCTTGCCCAACTCGGTGTTCAGATTGGCCACGCTGATGCCGCGCGTGTTCTTGATGTTGGTCACCGTCGGCGAGAGGTAGCGCTCGTCGGAGTAGAGGGCGAAGTAGCGGCGGGCCCAATCCTGGACCACAGCGGCCATCTCTTTGTGTCGCTGCCAGCGGTTCTCCAGCCCTTCGGCCAGGATGTCATCCATCTGCCTGTTCAGCGCCTGGATCAGGCTGATGGCCGGTGTGGCTGGCGTCTGCCCTTTGTCGTAGCGCTTGTCCATCTGGGCGTAGGCGAAGTAGTGGCCGGGGTAGGGCACCTGCCTGGCTCGCTCTCGCGCCCGGTCGCTGACTGCGCAAACGGTCAGTCCAGGTGGCAGGGCGAAGCACTTCTGCACGCCGGCCAGACAGACGTCCAGCCCCCAGGCGTCGAACTCGATCTTCACGCCGGCCATGCAACTGACGGCATCCACCAGGAGCAGCACGTCGGGGTACTTCTCGTGGACGAGGGCCGCGATCTCCTGCACCGGATTCATCACGCCGGTGGAGGTTTCGTTCATCACGACGGTGATGGCGCCGTAGTCCCCCCTGGAGAGGGCGTCGTCCACCAGCTCCGGCGTGATGGCCTGCCCCATCTCCACTTCCACCTTGTCGCAGGGAAGGCCGTTCTGCAGAGTGATCTCGTGCCAGCGCTTGGAGAAGGCTCCGCAGACCGTGTTCAGGATCGGCTTCGTGGCGGCCTGACGCACCGAACCTTCCATCACACCGGTGGAGGAGCAGGCGTAAAGGTAGACTCGCTGCTGGGTGTAGAGGAGTTTCTGGAGTTTGGGCGTGACTTCCAGTTGGAGATCCGAATACTCCGGGGCGCGATGGCCGATCATCGGTACCGCCTGGGCTTGCAGGATCTCGTCCCGGACATGCGTCGGGCCAGGAATGAAGAGCTTCTTGTACATCGTCGTACTCTTCCTTTCTGGGATGGGCGCATCCCTTGAGTGATTGGGGTGGCAATCCGCCACCTGCGGTAGCACGGGGACGTCTCTCACTATGTGAGACCCTGAAATTTTACCACAATCCTCGTCTGGCAGCAATTCTGTAGCCCTGTTTTGTGCGTTGCGGCAAAGCCCTGCTTTCTTCTGTGCCTCTGGTGCTGTTGGTAGCTCTGAAGTGCAGGGGTACACGCTGTTCATCTCCACCTGCAAAAGCGAGAGGTGTGGTTTGCATATTGGCGGATATCGTGTTAGAATGATTGATTGCGGCTTTAGCATGCGTTCGATCCCTGGGGCGCGATCCATGATGGGGTTCGTGATAACGCCCATGCAGAGGCGGTGGAATCCATATCGCCGGCGGTCAAAAGGGACGGATTGAGAGTGGGCAAGCATGGCGCAGGATAAGCTGATCGTTCGGGGCGCACGAGAACATAATCTGAAAAACATCAACGTGGAGATGCCCCGCGACAAGCTGGTGGTCATCACCGGCGTGTCCGGTTCGGGCAAGTCGAGCCTGGCTTTCGACACCATCTACGCCGAAGGGCAGCGCCGCTATGTGGAATCGCTTTCCGCCTACGCGCGCCAGTTCCTGGGCCGTATGGAGAAGCCGGATGTGGATCAGATCGAGGGGCTGAGCCCGGCCATCTCCATTGATCAGAAAGGGGCCAGCAGCAACCCGCGCTCCACCGTGGGCACGGTGACGGAGATCTATGACTACCTGCGCCTGCTCTACGCCCGCATCGGCCAGCCCCATTGCCCCCAGTGCGGACAGCCCATCACCCAGCAGACGGCGCAGCAAATCGTGGACACCATCCTGGACATGCCCCCCAACAGCCGCGTCCAGATCCTGGCGCCCTTGATCAAAGACCGCAAGGGGGAGCACAGAGGCATCTTCGACGACGTGCGCAGGGCCGGCTACGTGCGTGTGCGGGTGGATGGCCAGGTGCACGACGTGGATGAGGAGATCCAGCTCGACCGTTACAAGATGCACACCATCGAAGCGGTGGTGGACCGCCTGATCATCCGGGATGGCGAAGGCGACGCCACCGATGTCAGCCGGCTGACCGATTCGGTGGAAACGGCGCTGAAGCTAGGCGGCGGTGTGGTGGTGGTCAGCGACGTGACCGACCCGGAGCAGGCCAGGGACCGTCTGTTCTCCGAGCATTTCGCCTGTGTCCAGTGTGGCGTTTCCCTGCCGGAGATCGAACCGCGCACCTTCAGCTTCAACAGCCCGCACGGCGCATGCCCTGCCTGCACCGGCCTGGGCACGCAGATGGAATTCGATCCTGACCTGATCGTACCCGACGCCGCGCTGAGCCTGAGCGAAGGCGCGTTGCATGCGCCGGGTTGGAGTCTCCGTCAGCGGGGCGAGCAGACGTACTACAGCCAGATCCTGCGTGCCGCCTGCCACCACTACGGCATCCCCTATAACGCGCCGTGGGGCGAACTGAGCCCTCGCCAGAAGGAAATCGTCCTCTACGGTGGCCGGCGGGGCGATCACATCACCGTACGCTATCGCAGCGCCGATGGCGGCCAGGGCGTCTACGAGACCACCTTCGAGGGGGTCATCCCCAATCTGCGACGCCGCTACCGGGAGACTTCTTCGGACTACATCCGCAGCGAGTTGGAGCGCTTCATGTCTGTGCGGCCCTGCCCCGTGTGTGAGGGGAAGCGGCTGCGCCCCGAAGCGTTGGCCGTCACAATAGAGGACAAGAACATCTATGAGGTCACGCGCATGAGCGTGACGGAAGCACTGCGCTGGATTGAGCGTTTGCAGGGTGTTGATGGCCATGGCGACAGGGAGTCGGGTGATGGAAACGGTGCCCCCGCCACGTTGCCTCTCGTCCGGCCTCCTGCCTCTCCGCTGACGGACCGCCAGTATGCCATTGCCCGCCAGGTCCTGAAGGAACTGCGCGACCGTCTGACCTTCATGGTCAATGTGGGTCTGGAGTACCTGACCCTGGATCGGCCAACGGCGACCCTCTCCGGCGGTGAGGCGCAGCGCATCCGCCTGGCCACCCAGATCGGCTCGCAGCTCATGGGCGTGTTGTACATCCTCGATGAGCCGAGCATCGGCCTGCACCAGCGGGACAACGCCCGCCTGATCCGCACGCTGGAGGGCATGCGCGACCTGGGCAACACGGTGTTGGTCGTGGAACATGATGAGGCCATGATGCGCGCCGCGGATTGGCTCGTTGACCTGGGGCCGGGGGCCGGAGAGCACGGCGGTGAGGTGGTGTGTGCCGGGCCACTGCAGGAAATCGAGGCCTGTCCGCGCTCGGTTACCGGCGCCTTCCTGCGGGGCGAGCGCTCCATTCCTGTGCCTGCCGTGCGCCATCAGGGCAACGGGAAGTACCTGATCGTCAAGGGGGCGGCGGAAAACAACCTCAAGCACATTGACGTGCGCTTCCCCTTGGGCAAGTTCATCTGCGTGACAGGTGTCAGCGGCAGCGGCAAATCGAGCCTGGTGATCGAGGTGCTATACAAGGCCCTGGCGCAGATCATGTACCGCGCCAAGGAGAAGCCGGGCAGCCACGAGGCTGTGCTGGGCGTGGAGAATCTGGATAAGGTGGTCAATATTGACCAGTCTCCCATCGGGCGGACCCCGCGCTCCAATCCGGCGACTTATACCAACGTCTTCACCTACATTCGGGAGCTCTTCGCCTCGTTGCCGGAAAGCCGAATGCGTGGCTACAAGCCCGGCCGCTTCAGCTTCAACGTCAAAGGGGGACGCTGCGAGGCCTGTCGCGGCGATGGCACCATCCGCATCGAAATGCAGTTCCTGCCCGATGTCTGGGTGCCCTGTGAGGTATGCCACGGCCTGCGCTTCAACCGCGAGACGTTGCAGATCCGTTACAAGGGCCAGAACATCGCCGATATATTGGATATGACCGTTGGGGAAGCGCTGCGCTTCTTCCAGAACATCCCGCGCATCCGCAACAAGCTGCAGACACTGTACGACGTGGGGTTGGGGTACATCAAGCTGGGGCAGTCGGCGACCACGCTCAGCGGCGGCGAGGCACAGCGGGTGAAACTGAGCCGCGAGCTCAGCCGTCGCGCCACCGGGCGCACCCTCTATCTTCTGGATGAACCCACCACGGGCCTGCACTTTGCCGACGTGGAGAAACTGCTGGCCGTGCTGTCACGGCTGGTGGATCAAGGCAACACGGTGATTGTCATTGAACACAACCTGGACGTGATCAAGTACGCGGATTGGATCATTGACCTGGGGCCCGAGGGTGGGGATGGCGGCGGCTGGGTGATTGCCGAAGGCACGCCCGAAGAGGTGGTCAAGGTGACCAAATCGTATACGGGTCAGTTTCTACAGGGGGTGTTGAAGGGACGTCCGAATCGGGATGGACAGACAGTGCTGGCAGGGGACTGAGGCGGGCCAGGGCGGCGTGGTCTTGCACACATAGGCTTGTGGGTTTGACAGAATATGCATTAGGTGTTATAATGTTAGATTGCTGTTTTTGTATCCTATCTTTTGGTTGCTGCAACGTTTGAGGGCAAAGCGCACCATTTTCAATAGCCTGCCTTTCCATCCTCAGTAGATGGAAAATCGCTCCGCCAGGATCGTCAGATCCTGGCGAAAACCGGGGATCTGACGATCCCCTCAGAGCAAATTTCCATCCACTGATCCTCAGCAGGATGCCGCATCTGGAGGAGAGAGGGCGGCGGACGTCGTTGTCTGCTGTGACCTTTCCTGGGCCACCGAGTTCCGTTGATGATCCTGAAGTGAGCATTGTGTCCGTCAGAGGAGTTGTGCTTTCCAGGCCGGTGTACAACTTCTTCTGCTTCTGTGCCTGGCGTGTATATCGCGAATTGAACGATGCAGCGAATTATCGGGAGTGTGCGATTGATGAAGGGAAATAACCAACGCTTGCCACGCAAATCCTATGCCCGCATTCCTGACCTGCGGCCGCTGTCGCCGTTGATCGAGGTCCAGCTCGAATCCTTCCGTTCGTTCAAGGAGGAAGGGTTGCGGATGCTCTTCGATGAGATCTCGCCCATCGTGAGCTTCAACAGGAACCTGGAACTCCACTTCGGCGAGTACTGGTTTGGTGAGCCACAATACACGGAGAAAGAATGTCGCGAACGGGACATGACCTATGCCGCGCCCCTGCACGTCAAAGCCCGTCTCATCAACAGGGACACGGGTGAAGTCATGGAGCAGGACGTCTTCATGGGCGATTTTCCGCTCATGACGGCTCAGGGCACGTTTATCATCAACGGGGCGGAGCGGGTGGTGGTCAGCCAGCTCATCCGTTCGCCGGGGGCTTATTTCAGCAAGGAAGAAGATCGCCGAACGGGGCGCAGGTTGTGCACGGCCAAGCTGATCCCGGATCGCGGGGCCTGGCTGGAGTTCGATACCTCGAAACGCGATGTCATTTCGGTCAAGGTCAATCGCAAGCGCAAGCTGCCGGTGACCACGCTCCTGCGCGCCCTGGGCTACGGCAGCGACGAAGAGTTGCTGGCCCTCTTCGCTCATGTGGACAACATGCCCGAGCATCCCTACATCGCGGCGACTTTGGAAAGAGACCCCACCTCCACGCCCAACCGCGAGGATGCCGCAGCGGGGGTTGAGGCCGCGCTTCTGGACCTGTACAAGAAGATGCGGCCAGGCGATCCGGCCACCCTGGACAATGCCAGGAGCTTCTTGCAGAATCTCCTGTTCACGCCGCGCCGCTATGACCTGGGAAAGGTGGGGCGCTACAAGCTCAATCGGCGGCTCGGCTTGAATGTCCCCCAGGATGTCTTCACCCTGACCAACGAAGATCTGGTCAAGCTCGTCGAGCACATGATCCTCATCAACAACGGGGTCGAGGAGGCCGATGACATTGACCATCTGGGCAACCGACGGGTGAAGACAGTGGATGAACTTATCCAGAACCAGTTTCGCATCGGCCTTTTGCGCATGGAGCGCATGGTGCGGGAGCGCATGTCCACCCGCGATCCCGAGCAGCTCTCCCCGGCCAACCTGATCAACATCAGGCCGCTGACTGGAGCCATCCGGGAGTTCTTCGGGGCCAGCCAGCTTAGCCAGTTCATGGACCAGACCAATCCCCTGACCGAGTTGACACATAAGCGCACCCTCTCGGCCCTGGGGCCCGGCGGATTGCGTCGCGAGCGGGCCGGCTTTGACGTGCGCGATGTCCATCACTCGCACTACGGGCGCATTTGCCCCATCGAGACGCCGGAGGGGCCTAACATCGGGCTTATCGGCCGCCTGGCCTCCTATGCCCGTGTCAACGAATATGGGTTTATTGAAACCCCCTATCGGCGCGTGATCCGCCACGTGCCCAACCGGGCCGAGGAGTTGGTGGGGAAGAAGTTGCGGGAGACGATAGTGGACCCCGCTACGGGAGAGGTGATCGCCGAAACGGGCACCGAGGTGGATGAGGCCCTGGCCGAGCGCATCAGCCGCCTGGCCGAGCATAAACCGGAAGTGAAGATCGTGCCCACGGCCACCGATGAGTACGTCTATCTGGTGGCCAGTGACGAGGACCGCTACACCATTGCCCAGGCCAATACGCCTTTGGATGAGCACAATCGCCTGGTTGCCCCGCGCGTCTCGGTGCGTCAGAGCCGGCATGTTCTGATCGAGGATGCGGAACGAGTGGACTTCATGGACATCTCGCCCAAGCAGATTGTGGGCATTTCGGCGGCGCTTATCCCCTTTTTGGAACATGACGATGCCAACCGCGCCCTGATGGGGTCCAACATGCAACGGCAGGCAGTGCCCCTCTTGCAACCCGAAGCGCCTTTGGTCGGCACGGGCATGGAATGGCCGGCGGCCGTCGACTCCGGCCAGTTGATCCTGGCCGAGGGCAGCGGGGAAGTGATCAGCGTGACCGGCGATCAGATCACGGTGTTGTACGATGACGGAGCCCAGCGAACCTACCGTCTGCGCAAGTACGATCGCAGCAACCAGTCCACCTGCATTGACCAGAGGCCGAGGGTGTCCAAGGGTGAGCGTGTTGAAAAGGGCACGGTGCTGGTGGACACCAGCAGCATCCAGGATGGCGAGCTGGCCCTGGGCCAGAATGTGCTTGTGGCCTTCATGTCCTGGGAAGGCGGCAATTACGAGGATGCCGTCATCATCAGCGAGCGTCTGGTGCAGGAGGATAAGTTCACCTCCATTCACATTGAAAAGCACGAACTCGAAGCGCGGGATACCAAGTTGGGCACCGAAGAGATCACGCGGGACATCCCGAACGTGGGAGAGGAAGCCCTCCGCTATCTCGACGAGGATGGCGTTATTCGCATCGGTGCCAGCGTGGAGCCGGGGGACATCCTGGTGGGCAAGATCACGCCGAAGGGGGAGACGGAGCTGAGTCCCGAGGAGCGGTTGCTGCGGGCTATCTTCGGCGAGAAAGCACGGGAGGTCAAGGATTCTTCCCTGCGCCTGCCTCACGGCGAGAAAGGCAAGATCATTGATGTCAAGGTCTTCAGCCGTGACGAGCATCGCGATATGCCCGCCGGCGTGGAGAAAATGGCCCGGGTGATGGTGGCCCAGAAGCGCAAGATCAAAGAGGGCGACAAAATGGCCGGTCGCCATGGCAACAAAGGGGTGATCTCCAGCGTGGTGCCGGTAGTAGATATGCCCTTCCTGGCCGATGGCACGCCGATAGACATCATCCTCAACCCCCTGGGCGTGCCGGGACGCATGAACATCGGGCAGATTCTGGAAACCCATCTGGGTTGGGCGGCCGATCGCCTGGGCTTCTACGCCGAATCGCCCGTTTTCGACGGAGCCAGTGAGAGCGAGATCGAGGCCGAACTGGCTCGGGCCTGGCTCATCGAGCGAGCCTGGGAGAAGGCCACCAGGCGTGCCTGGGACTGGGTCAGGGAACAGGGCATCCCCGAGGAACACCTGCAGGACGATGATCACGTTCGCTCCCTCTATCTGAGGCAGTGGCTGGGCGAACGGGGCTATGACCCGGCCCGCGTTATGGCCGACCGCACCTATGCGCGGCGGGCCATGCTGCGCGAGTGGCTCCGGGAATGGCCGCAGGGCTACGATCCGGATGAGATCCTGGTCTTCGACGGCGATGAGCGCTCCCCTCAGGAGCGGCGGCGGGCCGATGACATGGCGCGCAAAGTCTGCCTGCGGGAGTGGCTGAAGCAGCAGGTGCGGGAGAAGATGCGCGTGATTCGCTATGAACCGCTGGAAGTCCAGGATGAGGGCGGCTCGGTGAAGACCGACTATCGGCTGCTATCGGAAGATGAAGGCGAGCGGGCGGCACTCATGGCGGAAATGGACCGCATCTCGGCCCTCTCCGACGAGGAGGTGACAGAGGAGGCCCTGCGTCTGGCGCGGGAGGAAGGGCTTCCTTTGCCCACCTGGGGCAAGGCCTTCGTCTACGACGGCAGGACGGGCGAACGTTACGAACAGCCGGTGACCGTCGGCGTCATCCACATGATGAAGCTTCGCCACCTGGTTGAGGACAAGGTGCACGCCCGCTCCACCGGCCCCTATTCGCTGGTGACGCAGCAACCTCTGGGCGGCAAGGCGCAGTTTGGCGGGCAGCGCTTCGGCGAGATGGAAGTCTGGGCTCTGGAAGCCTACGGCGCCGCCCACGCCTTGCAGGAGATGCTGACCATCAAATCCGACGATGTGACCGGACGGGTCAAGGCTTACGAGGCCATCGTCAAAGGCGGGCCCATCGTGGCCCCTGGGGTGCCTGAAGGGTTCCGCGTGTTGGTCAAGGAACTGCAATCCCTGGCCCTCTCTGTGGAGGTGATCAACGCCGACGGCGAGGTCATGCGCTTCGGTCGGGAGGAAGAGCAGGAGAGGCTGCCCGAATTGGGTTTCAGCCTCAGCGTGCCTGGCCCTATGAGCCGGGAGTTGTTGCAAGACGAAGAGAGCGAAGACGAATAGCGGTTGCTTTCTCTGGGAGGGTGGATCGTGCAAGTCAGTGATTTCGATGCCATTCGCATCAGTTTAGCCTCGCCGAGCCAGATTCGTTCCTGGTCCTATGGCGAGGTGCTGAAGCCGGAAACGATCAACTACCGCACATTGCGCCCGGAGCGGGATGGCTTGTTCTGTGAGCGCATCTTCGGCCCCACCAAGGACTGGGAGTGCTATTGTGGCAAGTACAAGCGCGTGCGCTTCCGTGGCGTGGTCTGCGAGAAGTGCGGCGTGGAGGTGGCCCCGGCGCGGGTGCGCCGCGAGCGCATGGGCCACATCGAGCTCGCTTCGCCGGTCAGTCACATCTGGTACGTGAAGGGTGTGCCGAGCCGCATCGGCCTGCTGCTCAACATCTCGCCGCGCAAACTGGAGCGGGTGCTTTACTTTGCCCAGCACATCGTCACCCGTGTGGATGAACAGGCCCGCTCTCGCACTCTCCAGCGTCACGAGCGAGACCTGGCCATTCGCCTCGCCCGTCTGGAAGGGGAGATGGCCTCCAGGATCGGGAGCGTCGAAAACGAGCGGGATGAAGCCCTGCTGGCTTTGGACGAGGAAGAAGCAGCCAGGCTGGCTGAGCTGGAGCAGCAGTTGGATGCGGCCACGGGCGAAGTGATGGGCCAGGCGAGCGCGGTGCAGTCCAGCCTGGAGGAGCGACAGGGAAGGAAGATCCGCAAGCCCATCCTGTTGCCATGGCGAGAGGAACCCCTGGCCGAGGCCGGCGAGACCATTGGCCGCGAGCATGTGAAACGGCTGACCGATGCCGTGCAGGCGCGTCTGAATGAGATCGAGGCCCCCATCCGCCAGCAGCAAGAGGAAGTGCGCCAGATGTACGCGGCGCGGCGAGACCTGCGCCGTCGTCAGGCAGAGGAGGAAATCGAAACGCTGCGTCAGCAGACGGAGGAGCAGAAAGAGGCCCTGCGTCAGGCATCCGAAGCTGCACTCGCCGAACTGAAGGAACTGGCCCCTCTCCAATTGTTGACCGAGGCCCGCTATCAGGAACTCCATGCGCGGTGGGGAGGCGTCTTTGAAGCGGCCATGGGGGCGGAAGCCATCCGCGATATCCTGAGCGATCTGGATTTGGACAAGATGGCCCAGGAGCTGCGGCAGGAGATCGCCTCTACCCGCTCCATGCAGAGGCGGAGGAAAGCCGTCAAACGGCTGCAGGTGGTGGAGGCCTTTCGCAAGAGCGGCAACAAGCCGGAGTGGATGATCCTCACCGTCTTGCCGGTTATTCCGCCCGAACTGCGGCCCATGGTGCAACTGGACGGTGGGCGCTTCGCCACCTCTGACCTCAATGACCTTTATCGGCGGGTCATCAACCGCAACAACCGCCTGCGGCGGCTGATCGAACTGGGCGCTCCCGATGTCATCATCCGCAATGAGAAGCGCATGCTACAGGAGGCGGTGGACTCGCTCATTGACAACAGCCGACGCGGCCGCGCCGTGTCCCGTTCCGGCAAGCGGGAGCTCAAGTCGCTGTCCGATCTGCTGAAGGGCAAGCAGGGGCGCTTCCGCCGCAACCTGCTGGGCAAACGGGTGGATTACTCTGGCCGCTCGGTGATCGTCGTCGGCCCTGAGCTGAAGCTGCACCAGTGTGGCCTGCCGAAGACGATGGCCCTGGAGCTGTTCAAGCCTTTCGTCATGCGCCGGCTGGTGGAACAGAACTACGTCCAGAACATCAAGAGCGCCAAGCGAGCGGTGGAGCGCAGCCGGCCCGAGGTCTGGGAAGTGTTGGAGGAGGTGGTCAAGGAGCGCCCTGTGCTGCTCAACCGGGCACCCACGCTGCACCGCCTGGGCTTCCAGGCCTTCGAGGTAGTGCTTACGGACGGCTATGCCATCCGTATCCATCCTCTGGTCTGTGCGGCGTTTAATGCCGACTTCGATGGGGACCAGATGGCCGTGCACGTGCCTCTTTCCGACCAGGCGGTGAAGGAGGCGCGGGAGTTCATGCTCTCTTCGCACAACCTGTTGAAGCCGGCCAATGGGGAGCCCATCGTCGGCCCTTCCAAGGATATGGTTTTGGGTTGCTACTACATGACCAGCGTCTTGCCCAAGGCCAAAGGGGAGGGGCGGATTTTCGCCGATTTCGACGAACTCCGCCTGGCCTACGATCTGGGCCAGATAGACCTGCGCGCCCTGATCAAGGTGCGTTTTCAGAGCGTCTTCGACGAGGAGCCCCTGGCTGAGCTGGGGCTGAGTGAGCGGGTGCTCAAAGCGCTGCAGAACGGCGGCCTGACCACGGTGGGGCAGGTGCTGGATCGCCTGGCGGTTGGCCGGGGGACCCTGCTGGAGATCTCCGGCTTTGGCCCGGCGGCGTTGAAGGAATTGGAAGAGCGGTTGGCTGCCCGCAACCTGCCTCCCCGGCGCTGGCCACGGGAACGGCTTTTGGAAACGACGGTGGGGCGAGTGATTTTCAACGAGTCCTTGCCGCCGGAATTGCACTTTGTCAATGAAACCCTGGATAAGAAGGGGGTCAGCGAGGTCGTTGCGGAGTGCTATCAACGGCTGGGGGAGCAACGCACGGTGGAGGTGGTGGACGCGATCAAGAAACTGGGCTTCGAGTTCGCCACCCGCAGCGGCCTGAGCATCGCCATCAGCGACATCCGCGTGCCTGAAACGAAAGCGGATATCCTGGCACGCACGGAGGAACTGGTGGAGAAGACGGAGCGGCAGTACCGCCGTGGCCTGATCACAGAAGAAGAGCAGTACAACAAGGTCATCGAGCTATGGACGCGCGCCAGCGACGAAATCGCTCAGGAGGTGAGGAAGTATCTCGATCCGGTGGAGGGCCTGGGGGCCATGGTGGCCTCCGGCGCAACGAAAGGCGGCATTCAGCCCATTCGACAACTGGCTGGCATGCGGGGCCTGATGGCCGACCCCTCGGGGCGCATCATTGCCCTGCCCATCCGCTCCAACTTCCGCGAGGGCCTGGACACGCTGGAATACTTCCTCAGCACGCACGGGGCGCGCAAGGGGTTGGCCGACACCGCTTTGCGTACAGCCGACGCCGGCTATCTCACCCGGCGTCTGGTAGACGTGGCCCAGGATGTGATCGTGACCATGGAGGACTGCGGCACCTCTGCCGGCATCTGGATAGACCGGAAGGTGGACATTGGCGAGAGTTTCGCCGAGCGTATCATGGGGCGTGTGGCGGCTCAGGCCATTGTCCATCCGGAGACGGGAGAGGTCCTGGTAGCCAAAGGGCAGCTTATCAGCGAACAGACCAGCCTGGAGGTGGAGAAGGCCGGCGTGCCGCGGGTCTACGTCCGTTCTCCATTGGCCTGTGAGGCTTCCTTTGGTGTATGTAGCCATTGCTACGGTCAGGACCTGGCCCGGGGCGGCCTGGTCAAAGTAGGCGAGGCTGTGGGCATCATCGCTGCCCAGTCCATCGGCGAGCCGGGCACCCAGCTCACCCTGCGCACCTTCCACACGGGCGGCGTGGCGGGCACCGAGGACATCACTCAGGGTCTGCCTCGCGTGGAGGAGCTCCTGGAGGCACGCAGCCCCAGGGGCGAGGCGGTCATCAGCGAGATAGATGGCCTGGTGGATGTCTACTGGGATGGAGAAGAGCGCAAGATCAAGGTGACCCATAGCCACGTGGTGCAGCGAGAGCATCTCATCCCTGCCGGATATGACATGTGTGTGGAAATCGGCGACCGGGTGCAGGAGGACACGGTGATCGCCCGCGGCAGGGATGGAACCGAGCCGTCCGAGATCCTGGCCGGCATAGACGGCCACATCTTCTGGGAGGAGACGGATGACGGGGCCCGCCTGGCTGTGGCCCGCCGTGAGGAAACGGAGGTGTGGGAAACGCCCATATCTCCCACGGCCCGCCTGCACGTCGAAAAAGGACAGTGGGTGCAGGCAGGCGAGCAGTTGACCGAAGGTCCGAAGAACCCGAAGGAGGTGTTGCGCATCCAGGGCGACGAGGCCTGTCAGCTTTACCTCCTGGAGGAAGTGCAGAGAGTCTATCGCTCGCAGGGCGTGCTCATTCACGACAAGCACATCGAGATCATCATCCGTCAGATGCTGCGCTGGGTGCGCATCCGTTCGGGGGGGGACACGAGTTTCCTGCCCGGCGAACTCGTGGACCGCTTCCAGTTTCGCGAGGTGAATGAGCAAACGCTCGCCGTGGGCGGTCAACCGGCGGAGGGCAGAGTGGAGCTGTTGGGGCTGACCAAAGCCTCCCTGAATGCCAGCAGCTTCCTGTCGGCGGCCTCCTTCCAGGAGACGACCCGTGTGCTGACGGCGGCTGCCGTGCGTGGCGATATTGACGAACTGCGCGGCCTGAAAGAGAACGTCATCATCGGCAAGCTGATCCCTGTGGGCAGTGGCTTCCGCGTGCGGCAGCGGCGGAAGGAAGAGAAAGCGGCTGAGGCGCCGGCCTTTGGGCTTGCCGCCGAGGCGGTCACCGCGGAGATGCTGGGGGAGGAGGCCGAGGCTATCGCCGCCGGGCAGGGGCTGCATCCCTCCCTGGCCAGGGCCCTGGCCAGGGTCGAAAAAGAAGAAAAGGCCTGGGCGGGTTTTGGCGGGTCGGACTACGGCGACGACGAGGATGATGTCTCAGGGATTGACATAGACCTTGACGACTTTGACGATAGCGCCGAGTCGGACTTTGACGATGATTTCGCCGATGAAGATGACGATGTATAAGCTCGTCTGAGGCAGGCTTATGTGGGGCGTGCGCAGCGGAAGCCGGGGAGTACGAGGGGTATTCCCTCGTTTACCCCCCACCCCTGCACGTTGGGGCTTGCGTCCAATCGCCGCGCAAGCCCATGTGGTGAAGGATTTGACGCTTGGAAGCGGGTGTGTTACAATAGTCTTTTGTGGGCTTTTGGCTCATAGCATCTGGCGATCGGGAATGGCTGAGCAGTAAGGCCAAACCATAAGAGTATCTCAGGAGGGAAAAGTTGCCAACATTCAATCAACTGGTGCGCGGCACTCGCAAGCCTATCCGCAAAAAGGGGAAGGCTCCTGCCTTGCAGGGCAATCCGTTCAAGCGCGGGGTGTGCGTCCAGGTGCGCACGATGACCCCCAAGAAACCGAACTCGGCGTTGCGCAAGATCGCTCGTGTACGCCTCACCAACGGCGTCGAGGTCACCGCCTACATTCCGGGCGAGGGGCACACCTTGCAGGAACACTCCGTGGTCCTGGTGCGTGGCGGCCGCGTCAAAGACCTGCCAGGCGTCCGTTACCATGTGGTGCGCGGCGCCCTGGATAGCTCTGGAGTGGAGGCCCGCAAGCGAGGCCGCTCCAAGTACGGCTCCAAACGAGCGAAGAAGTAACGGTCATACCACAGTGAGGAGGCTGCTATGCCGCGACGTTATCGTCCGCCGAGGCGGGAAGTTACCCCTGACCCGAAATATCAGAACGAAATGGTGAGCCGCTTCATCAACAAGCTCATGCTGCGAGGCAAGAAGAGCCTGGCCGAGCGCATCATGTACGACGCGCTGGAAATCGTCGAGAAGCGCACACAAAGCCCGGCCATCGAGGTGTTCGAGCAGGCCATCGCCAATGCTGCCCCTGTCCTGGAAGTCAAGTCGCGACGTGTGGGCGGTGCGACCTACCAGGTGCCCATGGAGGTGTCTCCGGACCGCCGGATCAGTCTGGCCATGCGCTGGATCATCCGCCATGCCCGTGCCCGCAGCGGCAAGTCCATGGCCGAGAAACTGGCCGCAGAACTGATGGACACGGCCAAGGGCGTGGGCACAACGATCAAGAAAAAAGAAGACACCCACAAGATGGCGGAAGCCAACCGCGCTTTCGCCCACTACCGCTGGTAGGCGTGTATGGCGCTGTTGTGGCTCTCTCCGACATCGGGTATGGTGAGCAGTGATGGCTCGGGAATACCCCCTGCAACGCACAAGAAACATAGGGATCATCGCCCACATTGATGCGGGCAAGACCACGACCACCGAGCGTATCCTCTACTACACCGGCAGGACGCACCGCATGGGCAACGTAGACGAGGGCACGACGGTGACCGACTGGATGGATCAGGAGCGTGAGCGGGGGATCACCATCACAGCGGCGGCTGTCACCTGTGTCTGGAGGGAGCATCAGATCAACATCGTGGACACGCCGGGCCACATTGACTTCACCGCCGAGGTGCAGCGCAGCCTGCGGGTGCTGGATGGCGGCGTGGTCATCTTCGATGCCGTGGCCGGCGTAGAACCGCAGTCGGAGACCGTATGGCGGCAGGCCGACCGTTTTGGCGTGCCTCGCATTTGCTTCATTAACAAGATGGATCGTGTGGGGGCCGACTTCAACCGCACTGTGGACATGATCCGCGAGCGGTTGGCAGCCAATCCGGCGGTGATCCAGCTCCCGCTGGGCCAGGAAGCCGATTTCGAGGGGGTCATTGACCTGCTGGAGGAACGGGCCTGGGTTTTTCCGGCGGAGGAATTGGGGGCTCGACAGCAGGAGGTGCCGATACCCGCCTGGATGCGGGAAGAGGTCCGGCAGCGGCGAGAAAAGCTGGTGGAACAGCTCGCCGAGGTGGACGATCAGGTGCTGAGTCGCTATCTGGAAGAGGAGCCGTGCACCGCCGGTGAGCTGCGCGCCGCCCTGCGTCGGGCGGCGAGTGCCGGCACTCTGGTGCCGGTGCTGTGCGGCTCGGCTTTGCGCAACAAGGGGATTCAGCCATTGCTCGACGCCGTAGTGGAATACCTGCCCTCGCCGCTGGACATTCCGCCCATTGTGGGAGTTAACCCCTACACCGACAAAGAAGAGCCTCGCCCTCCCGATCCCAGAGGGCCATTGGCTGCCCTGGTCTTTAAAATCGTAGCAGACCCCTACGTGGGGCGGCTGGCTTACCTGCGCGTCTATTCAGGGACCCTGACGCCAGGAGCAGTCGTCCGTAATGCCAACAAGGAACGCAAAGAACGCCTGGGCCGCTTGTTGCGCATGAGGGCCAACAAGCGGGAAGACATCAATGAGGTCGAAGCCGGCGACATCGCTGGCGTCTTGGGGTTGAAGTATACCTTCACCGGCGAGACGTTGTGTGACCCCCAGGCGCCGATTGTCCTGGAACCCATCACCTTTCCGGAGCCCGTCGTCTCGGTGGCTATCGAGCCCCGGACACAGGCCGACCAGGACCGCATGAATGACGCTTTACAGCGCCTGGCCGAGGAAGACCCCACCTTCCGGGTGAAGGTGGATGAGCAGACGGCTCAGACCATTATCTCCGGCATGGGTGAATTACACCTGGAGGTGCTGGTCGAGCGTATGGTGCGAGAATTCGGGGTGAAGGCCAATGTGGGCCGTCCCCAGGTCACCTACAAGGAGACCATCACCCGGCCGGTGCGGGCCGAAGGGCGCTTTATCCGTCAGGCAGGGGGCAAAGGGCAGTATGGCCACGTGTGGCTGGAGTTGCAGCCCTTGGGAAAGGGACAGGGCCTTGTTTTTCATAACCAGGCCAGCGAACAGGCGGTGCCGGCGGAGTTCGTCCCCGCGGTGGAGGAAGGCATTCGCGAGGCGATGGAAAGCGGGGTGTTGGCAGGATACCCCCTGACCGACATCCAGGTCACTCTGGTGGACGGTTCCTACGACGAAGAGGAATCCTCGCCCATAGCCTTCAAAATCGCTGGCTCCATGGCCCTGCGCAACGGCGTGCAGGATGCGCAACCGGTGCTGCTGGAACCGGTCATGAAGGTGGAGGCTGTCGTGCCGGAGGCTTTCACCGGCGAGGTGATCAGCGATCTGAGCAGCCGGCGGGGGCAGATCGAAGGGTTGGAGCCGCACTCACCGGGGGTACAGGCCGTGCGGGCTATGGTGCCCCTGGCCGAGATGTTCGGCTACGCGACCAGCCTGCGCTCGGTGACGCAGGGGCGGGGCACCTTCACCATGGAGTTCGCCTGCTATGACGTTGTGCCGCCGGAGATCATGCGGAGAGTCCTTGGCTGCTGACTAAAGTGAGGTCTTGGATTTGCCAAGATATGCATTGCGCGTATAATAAGCGTTCGTATCATTGAGCATCTTGGCATATATGTGCCCTCTCACGAGGGCATTCAATGACTGTACGCTGGCCAAGAGGAACGCGGAACGCTGTAGCAGGTGCCGTGTGTTGTTAGAAGGCGTTTCCGAGTTCCTCGTCTTTTGCTCTAAGGAAGCAATTTTTCTTAAGGAGGTTGAAGTGTCCAAGCCGAAATTCGTGCGTGCCAAACCGCACCTGAACGTGGGCACCATCGGTCACATTGACCACGGCAAGACCACCCTGACGGCGGCGATCACCAAGGTGTTGTCCTACAAGGGGATGGCCCAGTTTCGTCCCTTCGACAGCATTGACAACGCCCCGGAGGAGAAGGCGCGTGGCATCACCATTGCCATCGCCCACGTGGAATACGAGACGGAGAAGCGCCATTATGCCCACGTGGACTGCCCGGGGCACG
>JARYMM010000017.1 GCA_029907105.1 Anaerolineae bacterium
CCGCCTCCTCGCAATGACACCAGGAAGTTTCTGTCCTTTAGAATGGCGGGCCGCGCCATGGCCAACTCGCAATGACAATCCTCGTCGGTTTGAGGCCAGGCTTCGCGGGATACTTACGCGGAAGAGGGAGGTGTCGCTTACTGGTCGGGGAAGATCAGCCGGTGTTGGAAGGCTGCGCGCAGGAGCTCGGCCAGGTTGTTCGCTTTGAGTTTGGACATCAGGCTGGTGCGGTGCTTTTCCACGGTCCTGGTGCTCACCTGCAACAGGCGGGCGATGCCGGTATTGGTGTGCCCTTCGGCGATCAGTTGCAGCACCTGGTGTTCGCGGGGCGTGAGCCGCTCGGCCAGGGTGGGCGGTTCGTCGGCCTTTTGCTTCAGGAATTCATCCACGATGTAGCCGGCGATGGCCGGGCTGAGGTAGGTCTCGCCGCGGCCGGCGGCGCGGATGGCCAGCACCAGCTCCTCGGCCAGCGAGCTTTTGAGCAGATAGCCCCTGGCCCCGTTGTGCAGCGCCTGCCGCACCAGGGCCTCGTCGGAATACATGGAGAGGACGATGACCTGCGTGTTCACGCCCAGGGCCCGCACCTGCATGATGGCCTGGAGGCCATTCAAACGGGGCATGGCCATGTCCATCACCAGCACATCAGGGGCCAATCGCCGCGCCAGTTCCACAGCCTCATAGCCATCTGCCGCCTCGCCCACGACCCGGATGTCGCCCGATCTCTCCAGCAGGGCCCGAATGCCCTGGCGCACCAGGGTATGATCGTCGGCGACGACCACTCTCATCGTTTCCCTCCCCTCTCCAGGCCGGCGTTCTGCAGCGGAACCCAACCGACCAGGCGGGTGCCCCGGCCGATCTGCGATGTGATGTCCAGCCGGCCGCCCAGCATCTCCAGCCGTTCCTGAATCCCCAGCAGGCCGAGGCCGGCGGAGCGTCCCGCAGCCGGCAGCAGGACTTTCTTGTCGAACCCCTTTCCGTTATCCTCCACGGCCAGGTTGATTGCCCGGCCATCGCAGCGCAATGTAACACTGACGCGGCTGGCATGGGCGTGGCGCACGGCGTTGGTCAACGCCTCTTGCAGGAAGCGGTAGAGGGTGATGCTGACCGCTTCCGACACGGGCGGCATCGGGGCGCCGAGGTAGTCCACCGCGATCTGGGTGCGCCGGACGAAGTCCTGGCAGACGCCGGCCAGAGCCTGGTCGAGGCTCACGGCATCCAGGGCTGGAGGGCGGAGGTCCCGGGCCAGCAAGCGCAATTCCTCCATGGTCTGCGTGGTCAGGGCGATGGCATCGTCGAGGCGTCCGCCGGATGCACCGGCCTCGCCGGCCAGGTCGTCGCGCAGCAGTTCCAGGCTGATGCGCAGGGCCGTCAGGGCCTGGCCGGCCTCGTCGTGCAGCGCCTGCGACAGTCGTCGGCGTTCTTCCTCCTGGGCGTTGATGACCCGCTGGGCCAGACGGCGCAGGTGCGCGCTGCTGGCGGCCAGCTCTTCCAGGAGCCGGGCATTCTCCAGGGCGATGGCTGCCTGGTTGGCGAAGGCGGTCACCGTCGGCACGTCGGCCTCCAGCAACTCATCGCCGAACACGCCCAGCAATTGCCGCGTCTGGCCGGCGACGGTCAGGGGAGCGTAGATGGAGTGCCTCATCCTCAGCAGGGTCAGCAATTTCTCGAAGGCGACGTAGCCCAGCCTGGGGAAACCCCTGGTGGCCAGAGCGGCAGTATCCTGGCAGAAACGACTTTCACCACCCTCGATAATGGGCTGGAAGAACCCATCAGGGGCGAGGGGAACGCGCATCTCCAGCAGGGAGAGCCCTAACAGCCTTTGGGTTACCTGCTGCATCCTCCGCCACGACGTCAGGTAGTGGAAGGTCAGGAAAGTGTGGTCCTCGGCGACGTCGAAAATGGCGGCCTGAAAGCCCAGTTTTCTGATCTCCTCGCCCATGAGGCGAAAGACATCCTGGCGTGTGCGGGCCTGCTGTACGGCCTGCGCGGCCTGACTGAGGGCCATCAGCAGGCGGTGCACGCGCAGGGTCTCCTCCTGGGCCTGGCGCGCCTGCTCCTCGGCTTCGCGGTAGCGCGCTTCGGAGGCGGCCAGTTCGGCGGTGCGCTCCTGCACCCGGCGTTCCAGCTCCTGCTCCATCCGCTTGTGCTCGGTGATGTCGCGGGCCAGGACGGCTACCTTGGTGACCCTTCCCTGTCCGTTGAAGACGGGCTGGAAGACGTTATCGTACCAGATGCCCTGGCGTTCGTCCTCGAAGCGCACAGGCTGGCCGGATTGAAAGACATGATCGGCGTAGGCCTTTCTGCTCCTGGCCAGGTCGGGAGGAAGCAGGTCCCAGCCATAGCGGCCGACGAGCTCGTCCACGCGGTAGCCCATCCGGCGGGCCATTATCTCGTTGACGTCCAGGATGATGCCTTCGGCGTTAACGAACCCTACGAGATGAAAAGGCGTGCCCAGGAGAGCCCTGACCATCTGCTCGCTCTCTTGCAGCCTCTGTTGGAGCTGCTTATGTTCGGCCAGCATCGTCTCCAATTCGGCGACGCGCTGGCGCAGACAGGCCAGTTCGGCCATGAGATGCTCCTGGTCTTGCTGGTTGGGCTTCATCGGTCACGCCCACTCCTGGAGGCGTTCATGTCTGGGGCGGTAGCTCTGCATTCAGCCATGGCCAAAAGAGCGTCCTCGCTCTTGATAACTGGGGAGGTGCGGAGGGAACTCCCGCTTCTTCAACCACGCTTATGGCACCTGACCTCCTCCCAGGTCTTGACGGGCGAAAGTGTCTGGCGCTTCAGTGTACTATGCTCCCTGGCGCTGGCGTGCAAACACAATTTTATCACGATTTGGGCAAGAGGGCAAGTACTGATCATCATGAAGCTGCAATTTGACATCCAAAAGGTTTTGGAATATAATGGAGGTGCTTCTCAAAACGTTTTGGAACGTGCGGCGGGGCATCGCCCTTTGTCACAGGCGCACCCTGCTGGACGAAGGAGTCCTTCATGCCGGTCACGCTCAAGGACATTGCCGCTCGCTTAAACCTCTCCATCACCACCGTCTCGCGCGCCCTGGGAGGCTATCCTGACGTGGCTGCCGAGACCCGCCAACGGGTCCTGCAGGCGGCGCGGGAGATGGGCTATCACCCCAACGTCATCGCCCAAAGCTTACAGCGTCGGCGCAGCAACACCCTTGGTTTCGTCATCCCGGCCACCGAGCGCTATCTCTCGGATCCCTTCTTCCTGGAGCTCCTGTCCGGCATAGGGGATGGGGCGGCCCAACGGGGTTTTGACCTTCTCGTTTCCACCTGCGCGCCCCTGTCATCGGAAGAGCGCACAGTATACGAGAGGATGATCAGAGGGAAGAGAGTGGACGGCATGGTGGTGGCCCGCACCAGAAAGGAGGATGAGCGCATCTCCTATCTGGTGCAGGAGGGTTTCCCCATGGCCGCCTTTGGCCGCACGGCGCTGGCTTTGGATTTCCCTTTCATAGACGTGGATGGCGAAGAGGGCGTTGGTCAGGCCATGGCGCACCTCCTGGGCTCTGGCCATCGCCGCATCGGCTTCATTTCACCTCCCGTCTACCTCATGTTTACGGAGCATCGTCTGGCCGGTTATCGGCGGGCCCTGGAGCGCAGCGGTCTGGGCTTCGATGCTTCCCTGGTCGTGGAAGGCAACCTCTCCCAGGCCAGCGGCTACGAAATGATGGGGAGGCTTTTGGACCTGGGCGATCCCCCCTCAGCCGTTGTCTGTGGCAACGACCTGATGGCCCTGGGAGCCATTCACGCCATCCAGGAGCGAGGTCTGGCCGTTGGCCGGGATATCGCCGTGGTGGGTTTCGATGATATTCCCCTGGCCGAGCATTGCCATCCCCCGCTGACGACCGTGCGCCAGCCCATTTATGAGATCGGCAAGATGGCGTCCGAGATGGTCATCCAGATCATCGAGGGCAGGGAACTGCAAGAGCGCCAGGTCATCCTGCAGCCCCAGTTGGTGATCCGGGAATCCACTGTAACGACGGAAAGGGGGTGAGGCGATTCCACAGAACATGTTTGGTCGGAAACCGAAGGGGCGCACGAGACAGCCTTCGGAGATCGGAACCACGGGTGTTCATTGCTTAAGGAGGAAGAAAGATGAAAAAGCTAGCTGCACTGTTGTTGGTGCTCACGCTGGTGGCCACCTTCCTGGCGGCCTGCCCGGCCCCCACCCCCCAGGTCATCGAGAAGGAGGTGGTGGTGGAGAAGCCCGTCGTGGAGACCGTTGTGGTGGAGAAGGAAGTGGTCAAGGAAGTGGCGGCACCGACCATCCAGTTCTGGAGCACCGAGACCCAGCCGGAGCGAGCCAAGAAGACCCAGCAGATCCTGGATCGCTTTAAGGAAAAGACGGGTATTCACGTTGAGTTGATCTTGACCGACGAGAATGCCCTGCCGGAGCTGACCACCGCCGCCGTGGCTGCCGGCACCCTGCCCGACGTCATGTTCCACCCTGTGGACTTCACCATGGGCTGGGCGGCCGAGGGCATCCTGGACCCCGTAGCGGCCACGGAGGTGGTTCAGGCCCTGGGCGAGGAGACCTTCTCTGCCGGCGCCCTGGACATGGTGAAGGTGGATGGCCAGTACGCCGCCGTGCCCTGTGATGGCTGGGGCCAGTTGCTCATCTACCGTAAGGACCTCTTCGACAAGGCCGGTCTGGAGGCCCCCACGACCTATGAGAAGATCCTGGCTGCGGCTGAAGCGCTGAATGATCCGGCCAACAACTTCTACGGCATCACCCTGGCCAATGCGGCCGGCAAGGTCATGACCCAGCAGACCTTCGAGCACGTGGCCCTGGCCAACGGCTGTGAGTTGGTGAACGATGCCGGCGAGGTCACCCTGAACACGCCGCAGTGTGTGGAGGCCATCAAGTTCTACGCTGATGTCAACCAGTTCACCCCGCCCGGCGAGGCCGAGGTGGTGGAGACGCGCGCCACCTACTTCGCCGGCCAGGCGGCCATGATCATCTGGTCTCCCTTCATCCTGGACGAGATGGCCGGCCTGCGCGACAGCGTGCTGCCGGCCTGTCCGGAGTGCAAGGATGACCCGGAGTTCCTGGCCAAGAACTCCGGCTTTGTGCCCGCCTTTTCTGGCCCCAGCGGTGCCCCGGCCCAGTATGGTCAGATCAGCTACATGGGCATCACCACCAATGCCGACAAAGAGGCGGCCCAGAAGTTCCTGGAGTTCTGGTTTAACGAGGGCTACCTGGACTGGCTGTCGGTCTCCGTGGAGGGCAAATTCCCCATGCGTCGTGGCACCCCTGATGAGCCAGACAAGTTCATCACCGGCTGGTCGCAACTGGCGACCGGCGTGGATCGCAAGGCCAAGCTGGGCGACATCTACGGCGCTGAGGTGATCGAGTTGCTGGTCAAAGGCACGGAGAACTTCGCTCGTTGGGGCTTCCCCCAGGGCCAGGGCGTGTTGGTGGGTGCCATCTACGAGGCATTGCCTGTGCCCAACATCCTGCGCGATGTGCTGGACGGGAGGTTCACCCCTGAGCAGGGCGCTGCCGAGATGCAGGCCGAGGTCGAGGCCCTGAAGCCAGAATAGGCCCTGGCTTGCCATGCTCGATGGAGAGGTAGTGCAGGCCACCCGGGTGGCCTGCGCTACCCTATCCGTAGGACAACTGCGAGCAGTTGTCCTACGATTGCTGTTTCTGACCGGCAAGAATGCGCCCCGCGCGATGGAGTACTCGCAATGACTGCTCTAACATTGTCGAGGTAACGAAAAGGATAGGACAATGAAGGTGCTCCCCAAAACGAGCCAGCTTCGCCCTCCCACCCTGGCCCGGCGGGAGGCGCGCCTGGCCTATATCATGATCCTGCCCACCTTCCTCATCGTCATGCTCATCGTCATCCTGCCCGTGCTGTGGAACGCCTGGCTCAGCTTCAAGCCCGTGCGGCTGGGCGATCTGGCCAGGATTAACTTCTGGACCCTTGACCTCAGCCTCAGGAACTTCCAGACGGTCTTGCAGGGACGACACTTCTGGCCTATTCTGACCACCACCCTGGTCTACACCATTGGCGGCACAGTTCTGTCCATCTTCCTGGGTCTCCTGGCCGCCTTGCTGGTACGCGAGGCCTTCCCCGGGCGCGGCGTCTTCCGCGGCTTCCTGCTCTTCCCTTACATCGCCCCGGTGGTGGCCGTGGCTTTCGTCTGGAGGATGATGCTCAACGCCCAATTTGGCATCGTCAACGAGCTGGGGGTGAGGTGGTTCGGGATGCAACGCACGGCCTTCCTGGCCCAGCGCACGCTGGAGGTCAGCCTGGCCGGCCTGCACATCAAATGGCCTCTGGCCCTGAGCATGGTCATCCTTTTCGAGGCCTGGCGTTACTTCCCCTTCGCCTTCCTTTTTATTTTGGCCCGCCTGCAAGCCCTGCCCGATGACCTCTATGAGGCGGCGGCCGTGGACGGGGCTGTTCCCTCCCAACGCTTCTGGTACATCACCCTGCCCCAGTTGCGCGGCGTTTTCGCCACCCTCTTCCTGCTCCGCTTCATCTGGACTTTCAACAAGTTCGACGATGTTTACCTGCTGACTGGCGGCGGCGCGGGCACCCAGGTCATCACCGTCCAGATCTACGAATACCTCTTTGGCCGTTACAACATCGGTGCGGCCGCTGCCCTGGCCGTGGTGCTGGGGCTGGTATTGGCTGTTTTCCTGGTGATCTACTTTCGTTACCTGGCGGTGGAGGAAGCGTGATGAGCCGTGAACGCTTCGAACTGACGTTGATCAAAGTTCTGAAGGTGCTGGGCATCCTGTTCTTCGGCCTCATGGCCATCTTCCCCTTTTACTGGATGGTCGTGCTCTCCTTCCGCCCCCTGCAGGAGGTGCTCCTGGAACCGGTTCGCCTCTGGCCCACCTGGGAGAATGTCCGCACCCTCAGCACCTACAAGGGCGTGCTCTTCGAGCAGGGCTTCACCCGCTTCATCCGCAACAGCGCCTTTGTCTCTCTTATCACCATGACCCTGACCGTGCTCCTGGCCATCCTGGGGGCCTATGCTGTAGCCAGGCTGCGCTTCCGGGGACGGGACCTGATGTCCTCGGGCATCCTGCTCATCTACATGTTCCCGGCCATCATGCTGGCCATCCCCCTCTTTGTCGTCTTCCAACGCCTGGGCCTGCGTAACTCCCTGAGCGGCCTGATCATCGTCTACATGGCCCAGACCCTGCCGGTGGCCCTCTACATGCTGCGCAGTTACTTCCAGACCATCCCCGCCGATCTGGAGGAAGCTGGCCTGATAGACGGCTGCAATCGTTTTGCCGTGATCTGGCGGATCACTCTTCCTCTGTCTATGCCGGCCGTGGCTTCAGTGGCCTTGTATACATTTATGATCGCCTGGAATGAGTTCCTCTTTGCCCTGCTCTTCCTCCTGGAAAGGCCTCAGGTGTGGACCTTGTCGCTGGGCGTCCAGCAACTCGACAATTTCGAAGTCCCCAAGACCTGGCTGATGGCCGGTTCGGTGATCATCTCCGTCCCTGTTATTGCGATCTTCTCCTTCTTTGAGCGCTTCCTCACCAAGGGCCTCACCGCCGGGGCGGTGAAGGGATAAGCTATCCTGGTCAGGGAGGTGATCGAAGTAGGCAGAGACGAGATTCGCCACTTCGTATACTGCGTCCTGGGGGCGATCGCCGGCCGTTGGCCCTCGTGATGCCCGCGCGGCCCTGGAGATGGCCCTGGCGGCGCAGCGGTCAGCCGAGGCGGGGCAACTGGTCAGGCTGGGTCATTCAACATCCAGGGGGTGAAGGCGAAGTTCGGGCATGGGGAAGTGCTTGGGGTTGGTGGTGGATAGCGTGAGGTCGTGGTGGAGGGCGGTAGCGGAGATGAGGGCGTCGGGGAAGGAGAGCTGGATGCCCTGGCGGGCGTACTGGTAAATCAGGCGGCCAGCATGGTCGGCGATGGCCTTGTCCACCGCGAGGTTCGTCAGCGAATCGAGCAGTTCCATCGTGCGTTCCTCTTCGTGGGGATGCATCCCGGCCAGGATCTCCGTCCGGGTGACGACGGAGATATAGAGGGCACCTTCCTCACCCCATCTGGTTAACAGAGCCGTTATCTGAGGCCGCTTTCGCAGGTGGAGGATCAGGACATTTGTATCCAGCAAGTAATCAGCCACTGCGCCTGGCCTCCTCAACGATTTCATCCCAGGAGCGGGGCATCCACGTCTCCCGCAGCCGGCGAACGTAGCGGTTCACGTCCTCGACGGTCATCAAATCGGGATGATCCTCATCCGACCAGGCCCCGGCTGACTCCCGCAGTGCCTTGAGCAATCGTCTGCGCTTGAGTGCCTCTTCTGTGGCCTCGACGATGAATTTGTTCCGCTCCCGGCGGGGGACATAGTGCCTGAGGTCTTCCAGAAGTAGGACAGGAAAGGTGACGTTAATTCGCTTGGTCGCTTCTGTAGCCATTGCTATCTCCCTGATTGTGGTGTGAAAATTATACATCAAATAAAAGTGGCTGTCAAATGCACAAAGAACCTGCCCTGAGGGAAATGTGATAAGCCCATCGCCTTGACCTTGGGGGGAAGCCGATGGTATAATCCGGGCGGTCAGGCAAAGCTTAAGTTGATGTATCCTTCAACTATCGGCTATCAGCCGAATGGCTCTGGCTACCTATGAATCGGCGCGGACGGGGCAGGTGATCGTTCTGGAGGATCGGCGATGAACGTTGGCTTCGTATCCACCCGACTGGCCGGCACCGACGGCGTGTCGCTGGAAACCGGGAAGTGGGCCACCATCTTTGAACGCCTGGGGCACAAGGTCTACTACTGCGCAGGCGAGTTGGATCCGGGCCTGCCTGGCCTGTCGGTGCCCGAGATGCACTTCACCCACCCCGAAGTCCAATGGATCCACGATCGCGCCTTTGGCAGTGCAGACGCTGTGCCGGACCTGGGAGCCCGCATTACCTCCCTGGCCTCTCACCTGCGGGAAAGCGTGCAGCGTTTCGTGAGCGCCTTCGAGCTGGATCTTCTGATCGTGGAAAACGCCCTGGCCATTCCCATGAACATCCCTTTGGGCCTGGCCCTGACGGAGTTCATTGTTCAGACCCACATCCCCACCATCGCCCACCACCACGACTTCTACTGGGAACGTGAGCGCTTCCTCATCAACTGCGTGGGTGATATGCTCGACCGTGCCTTTCCGCCGGACCTGCCCGGCCTGCGCCATGTGGTGATCAATTCCATCGCCCAGGGTGAGCTCAGACGACGGCGGGGCATTGATTCGGCAGTCGTCCCCAATGTTTTCGATTTTGACACTCCCGCCCCAGGCGTGGACGAGTTCAATGCCGACCTGCGTGCCGACCTCGGCCTGGACGACGATGATCTGTTCATCCTTCAGCCGACGCGGGTGGTGCCCCGCAAGGGGATTGAGTTGGCCATCGAGTTGTTGCGGCGTCTGGGTCAGGTGGACGGCAGGCACCCGGTGCTGGTTATCACTCATCAGGCGGGTGACGAGGGTCTGGACTACCTGCAAGCATTGCAGAACCGGGCTCAGCAGGTTGGTGTGGACCTGCGCCACGTGGCCGACCGCTTCGGCACGGCGCGGCGGCTTGATGCCCAGGGAGGCAAAGTGTACGTCTTATGGGATGCTTACGTGCACGCTGACTTCGTCACCTACCCCAGCCGGATCGAGGGCTTCGGCAACGCGCTGATTGAGACCATCTACTTTAAGAAGCCTGCCCTTGTCAACCGCTATCCGGTCTACGCGGCGGACATCGGCCCGCTGGGCTTCGATTTCGTGGAAATTGACGGTGCGGTGACGGATGCGGCGGTGGAAGAGACGCGGGATTTCTTGACCGATCCCGAGCGGCGACGCATGGCTGTGGAACGGAATTTCCGGCTGGGACGGGAGCATTTTTCTTACCAGGTTTTGCGGGAGAAACTGGGCGTATTGTTGAATGCCTTGCCATTCCGCCGTTAAATCGGCAAGGCTCTCGGGCCAGGAGTGAGTTATGCCACATGTGACAATGTTAAGTGAGGACACCTGGAGACGCCTCCGGGAGGTCGGCCAGGCGGATATCCTGGTGGGCATTCCCAGCTATAACAACGCTGAAACCATTGGCCACGTGGTGCGTGCAGCGGCTCAGGGTATGGTGGAGTATTTCCCCGCCATGCGGCCGGTACTGCTTAATTCCGATGGCGGCTCATCTGACGGCACGTGCCAGGTGGTTCTGAGTACACCGGTGCCGCCAGGGGTAGAGGTCATCGCCACCGAATACCAGGGCATCCCAGGCAAGGGCAGCGCCTTGCGCACCATCTTCGAGGCGGCTAAGGCTCTGGGGGTCAAGGTTTGCGTTGTGGTAGACAGCGACCTGCGCAGCATCGCCCCCTGGTGGATCGAGCGCCTGGCCGGGCCTGTGGTCAAAGAGGGATACGGCTACGTCACCCCCTATTACACGCGCCACAAGTACGATGGCACCATCACCAACAATGTGGTCTATCCCATGACGCGCATGTTGTACGGAGTGGACGTCCGGCAGCCCATCGGGGGAGACTTCGGCTTCTCGGCCGCCTTGCTGGACCATTACCTTGGCCAGGATGTCTGGGAGACGGACGTGGCCCGCTATGGCATAGACATCTGGATGACGACCACGGCTATCAATGCCGGGGTGAAGATCTGTCAGGCGCGCATGGGAGCGAAAATCCACGACGTTAAAGACCCTGCTGCTGCGCTAGGGCCGATGTTCGTCCAGGTGGTGGGCACGCTGTTCTCCATGATGGCCCGCTATGAGCGCAGATGGAAACGAGTGAAGAGCAGTCAGCACACGCCCCTCTATGGGTCGGAGGTGGCCCAGGAGCCAGAGCCGGTGGCTGTCACCCTGGAGCTGATGATCGAGAAGCTGCGGGCCGGGGTGAAGGAGCAGGCGGAACTCTGGCCGCGCATCCTGTCGCCCCAGAATCTGGAAGCGGTGCGCCAGATCGCACATCTCTCTGCCGCCAACTACACCTTTCCGGCCGAGCTGTGGGCACAAATTGTGTTCGACTTTGCCGTGGCTTACAACAAGAGCGGGCTCAATCCGGAGCAGGTGATCATGGGCATGACCCCGCTGTATTACGGGCGCACGGCGGGGCTGGTAGTCGAAAGCCAGGGCATGGACAGCGACACCTTTGAGCGGGAAGTGATCCAGGCCCAGGCCCGGGCCTTCGAGGCCTTGAAGCCGTACCTCATCGAGCGCTGGGAGCACCCTTGATCCTGCCCTCGCCGTTGATCATTCTGAGGGCGAGGCAAGGGCAAATCGCTGCTCAACGCCCTCTCTCAAACCGACCACCAGACTGAAGCTTGAGCTGTTTTCTGACAGATCGTTCTCCAGATAGACATAACAAAGGGGCAGACAACGCTTTGTCAGACATTGCCTGCCCCTTTGCATTTGCCAGTGCCCCCAAGGGGATTCGAACCCCTGTCGCAGGCTTGAAAGGCCTGTGTCCTGGTCCTCTAGACGATGGGGGCTGGCCGACGACCATTGTAACAGAAATGGAGCATAAGGTCAAATGCACATAGCGGCTGCGCAACCCGCTGCGGGGCGTGCGTGGCGAAAGCCAGGGGAGTTCAGAGGTGCCCCTCGTTCATCACCCACCCCTGCCCAGGGGCTTTTGACAGAAGGAGACGAGGGTGCTAAAATAGCAGTATCTGTGTGGCAATAACCCAAGAGAGGTGAACATGGCCGAGATAGAGCGAATGATTTACATGGATCATGCTGCCACCACGGCGGTGGACCGGCGTGTGCTGGCAGCGATGCTGCCCTATTGGACGGACCACTACGGCAATCCCTCCGGCGTCTATCGTCTGGCGCGGGAGGCCTCCAGGGCCATGGAACAGGCGCGGGAGACAGTGGCCACCATCCTGAACTGCAAGCCGCGGGAAATCGTCTTCACCAGTTGCGGTTCGGAAAGCGATAACCTGGCCCTGCGCGGCGTGGCCTTCGCCCAGCGGGCGCGGGGCAAGGGCAATCACCTCATCACCACGCCCATCGAGCATCACGCCGTGCTGCACACGGCGGAGGAGTTGCGCGACCGCTTCGGCTTCGAGCTGACCCTCGTGCCCGTGGACCGCTACGGTGTGGTGCACCCGGATGATGTGGCACGGGTCATCCGCGACGATACGGTGCTCATCAGCGTGATGTACGCCAACAACGAGGTGGGCACCATCGAGCCCATCGCCGAGATCGGCGCCATCGCCCGCGAACGTGGCATTCCCTTCCATACCGACGCCGTGCAGGCCGGCGGCGTGCTGCCGCTGAACGTGGACGACCTGAAAGTGGACCTGCTCTCCCTTTCGGCGCACAAGTTCTACGGCCCCAAAGGCGTCGGCCTGCTCTACGTGCGGGATGGCGTGCCCCTCTGGCCCATGCAGACGGGGGGCGGGCATGAGCGGAACCGCCGGGCGGGCACGGAGAACGTTCCCTACATCGTGGGCCTGGCCACGGCGCTGAAGCTGGCCTACGAGGAGGCAGAGGAGAACAATCGGCGCATCGCCGCCTTGCGTGATCGGCTGATCGCTGGCGTGCTCGACCGCATCCCCGAGGCACATCTGAACGGGCATCCCCTGCAGCGGCTGCCCAACAACGCCAATTTCACCTTCAGGTACACCGAGGGGGAGGCGATTCTCATCCAGTTGGACCTGCTGGGGGTGGCGGCATCCAGCGGTTCGGCGTGCAGCACGGGGGCCGTGGAGCCCTCGCACGTGTTGCGGGCCATGGGCGTGCCGCCGGAGGAGGCTTTCGGCAGCCTGCGGCTGACCCTGGGGCGGGAGAACAGCGAGGAGGATGTGGACACCGTGTTGGAGGTGCTGCCGCCCATCGTGGAGCGGCTGCGGGCCATCTCGCCGCTGTATGAAGCGAGGGAACGCGGGAGTGGTTGAATGAGCGAAGCTTATGGCATTGCGGGGTCTGAGGCAACTCGGGGGGAGCTTCGGGGAACTCGAGGGAATTCCGAGGCAGAGGAAAATCCGCTCTACCCCCTGGCGCAGCAGGTGCTGGCGGGCGATTTGACCCTGGAGCAAGCGTTGACCCAGGCCACGAGCCTGACCGAGCTGGACGAAGAAAGCGTACAAGAGGCTGGCGCACTGGCGGAAGCGATCGCCGACCAGTCGCCGCCATTGGCCTATATGTTGGTATTGCTTGCCGAAGCTGCGGCAGGTCGAGCAGGCACACCTTACCTTATCGGCCAGCTGGCCGGGGTGCGCGGCAGCATGCTCCTGCGGCTGGGCCAGGCAGAGGATGCTGTGGCGGCTTTCACGACTTCGCTCCAGGCCCTGCGCGCGGCAAGAGACCGCCGCGCGGAAGGGGTTGTGGTGGGCAACCTGGGGAGTGCCTACATGCAGCTGGGGCAGGTGGAGAAGGCCATCGGGTACTACGAGCAGGCCCTCCAGATCAGCCGGGAGATCAAGGACCGCCGGGGCGAGGGTAACATTCTGGGCAACCTGGGGAGCGCCTACTTCCAACTTGGGCAGGTAGAACAGGCCATCGGTTGCTACGAACAGGCGTTGCAAATTGCCGGAAAGACAGGTGACCGGCGGACACAGGGTGTCACACTCACTCGCCTTGGAGACGCCTATCGCAAATTGGGGGAGATAGAACAGGCTATTGAAGCTTACGAACAGGCTTTGGCGCAGTTAGACGATGTCCAGCCGGCGCAACGCGCCTCTGTTAGCCTGCGCCTTGGGCTTGCCTTGCGGCAGGCTGGGGAATGGAGCCGAGCACTCCGCCAGCAAGAACAGACTTATGACCTCTTCAGGCGTGCGGAGGATTTCCAGGGGCAGGCTGATGCCTTTATGGAACTCGGCTACATCTACCAGGTTCTTAACAACTACACGGAGGCCTGGCTGCACTACCTGGATGCCTATCGCCTGTATCAGCGCGCGGGCGACCGCGTGGGCATGGCCAGCGCCAGTGAGGCCTTGGGCACGTTGGAGTATTACGTCCGCCAACTCCCCCGAGCCGTGCGCGACCTGGATGATGCCGTGAACCTGTACAGGGAAGCGGGGATGGATGAGAAAGCAACTCATGTAGGCAAAACCCTGGTCGAGGCGCGTCAGGCCCTGGCCGAATGGGCCTCTGCCTCAGCAAGCGAGTGAAGGAGTAAAGCACGTGGCTGAGCGACCAATGAACATCCTCGGACGGGAACTCGCGGTGCTGCAGCAACTCTGGGGCCTGGAACGGATCCCCTTTCGAGATGTGCCACCGACCGATCCGACAGAGTTGATGCGCTACTTCGTAGGCCGTGAAGTGGAAATGGAGAAAGCCATCCCGCTTCTGTACGACGGCCGCAACATCCTGGTACGGGGCATCCGCTCTATCGGCAAGACGGCCTTCATCCTCGCCGCGCTTTATCGGCTGCAACAGGATGCCCAGGCAAGAGGTGCGCCTGTGTTGCCCATACACATTGCCGAGTTCCGTGGGGGAGAGGCGGAAGCGTTTTACCGGGTGGTGCTCTATGGGTTGGCCCGGGGCATGGCCCCCCGCAGCCGGCGGGCACGGGAGATTCTGGGTGCGCTGGTGGGGGAGGAAGTCGTCCGTGGCCGCAAAGGGGCAATGAAGGCGGGTTTGGGTTTCCATGCTTTCACGGCCGGCGAGGCAGAGATGGCGGTGGAGCTGGGGGGAGAAGCGGCCCGTACTTTGCGCATTGGGCACCCCTTGTATTTCCTGGAGGAGTTGCTGGGGGAGGCGCGCAAGAAGGATTGGCGTGTGGTGGTGGCCATTGATGACTTGGACAAGATCGTTGATCAAAAGGCCGTCAGAGAGATGCTGCACGATGTGCTGGGTCTGTTGCGAGACGAGCGCTGTGCTTTCGTCCTCACCGGTCGCCCCATCACCATCTTCGAGGACCTGGACCTCATGTCCTTGCGTGTGGTGAGCGAGATCTTCTCCCTGCAATTGCTTACCAGAGAGCAACTGCGCGAAATCGCCGTGCGTCAGCTTCCTGCAGCATAATCTGGCCAGCCGCCTGCTGGGCCGGCGGCGGCCGCTGCTGGCCGGTTTCAAGCTCACCCACCGCTGCAACCTGCGCTGCCGCGCCTGCCCCTTCTGGCGGCTGGAAGACGGGGACATCAGCTTCGCTCAGGCGCGGCGGGCGCTGGACGAACTGTATGCCGCCGGCGTGCGGCTGCTCATCTTCGAGGGCGGCGAGCCCTTCCTGTGGCGCGATGGCGACCATCGGCTGGCCGACCTGGTGAAGGAGGCGAAGCGGCGCTTCTTCAGCGTCGGCGTGACCACCAACGGCACCCTGCCGCTGGACGTGCCGGCCGATGTCATCTGGGTCAGCGTGGACGGGCTGGCGGAGACGCACGATCGCGCCCGTGGCCCCTCGTTCGAACGGGCCATGGCGCACATCGCCGCCTCCTCGCATCCCAAGATCCTGGCTAACGTGACCATCAACCGGCTGAACTGGCAGGAGGTGCCGGAGCTGGTGCGTTTCCTGAGCGGGCGGGTCAAAGGCATTACCATCCAGTTCTACTATCCCTACGAGGGTACGGAGGACCTCTCTCTGGGCCGGGCGGAGCGGCGGCAGGTGCTGGAGGAGCTGATCGCCCTGAAGCGGGCGGGCTATGCGGTGGCCGATTCCATCCCCGCCCTGAAGGCACTCGAGGACAATTCCTGGCGCTGCCATCCCTGGCTCATCGCCAACGTGGAGCCCGATGGCACGGTGAACTATGGCTGTTACCTGAAGAACCGGGCCACGATCAGTTGCCAGCGGTGTGGCTTCGCCGCCCACGTGGAGATGTCGCTGGCCTACGATGGGAACCTGGCGGCCATCGCTGTGGGGAGGGAGATCTTTGGCTTCCGCTAAGCGGGTCGTGGTGGCCATGAGCGGCGGTGTGGACAGTTCCACTGCCGCCGCGCTGCTGGTGGAGCAGGGGTACCAGGTCATCGGCGTGATGTTGCGCCTGTGGGCGGAACCCCTCCCCTCACCCCCCAGCCCCCTCTCCCCTCCCCTGCCAGGGGAGGGGAGAGGGGGTATGGGGGAGTGGGGAGGGGTCAGCAATCGTTGCTGCACGCCCGAGGCGGTGGACAGCGCCCGCAGCGTGGCGGCGCTGCTGGACATCCCTTTCTACCTGGTCAACGCCGAGGAGCCTTTCCGCAGGCATGTGGTGGAGCCGTTTGTCGCCGCCTATGCTGCCGGCCGCACGCCGAACCCCTGTGTGGCCTGCAACCGTCACATCCGCTTCGGCACCTTGCTGCGCACGGCGCTCGGCCTGGAGGCGGAGTTTCTGGCCACCGGGCATTACGCCCGCGTGCAGCCGCCTGAGGGGGAGTCCACAGGCTACCGCCTGCTGCGCGGGGTGGACCGCTCCAAGGACCAGTCGTACGTGCTGCACATGCTGGGGCAGGAGGAGCTGGCGCACTTGCTTTTTCCCCTTGGCGGGTTCAGCAAACGACAGGTGCGGCACATGGCGCGGCTGCGGCGGCTGCCGGTGGCCGAGCGGGCCGAGAGCCAGGACCTCTGCTTCGTGGGCGGGGGTGATTACCGGGATTTTCTGCGCCGCTATGGGCCGTGGGCGGTTCGTCCGGGGCCGATCCTCGACCAGGCGGGGCGAGAGCTGGGCCAACATGAGGGGTTGGCTTTCTATACCATCGGCCAGCGCAAGGGGTTGGGCATCGCTGCCGGTGAGCCGCTGTACGTGCTGGCCATGGATGCCGGCCGCAACGCGCTGGTGGTGGGGCCGCGGTCGGCGCTGGGCCGGCGCGAGCTCGTGGCCAGCGACGTGTCCTTCGTCTCCGGCCGGTGGCCCACACAGCCGCTGGCGGTGACGGCCAAAATCCGCTACCGGGCGCCAGATGCGGCGGCCATGGTCTGGCCGCTGGAGCCGGGGCGGGTACGGGTGGTCTTTGAGCAACCGCTGCGGGACATCACCCCAGGCCAGGCGGTGGTGTTCTACGAGGGCGAGGTGTGCCTCGGCGGGGGGATCATTGAGTGAGCGATTCGGCGAATCAGCGAAGAGGCAAATCAGCAAATCGAAGATGGGCGTTGACGTGTTGGACTTCTTGCTGTCGCCTGCCTTGCTTTTGAGCCTGGTGGCGGCCTTGATCTACGCCACGTTGTTTCACCTGTGGCAGGGGCAGACGTTGCGCGACCTGGGGATTTTTATCCTGGCCGCGCTGCTGGGCTTTGCTGTGGGCCAGGGCGTGGGCCGATGGGTGTACGGGCCAGGGCTGGAGTGGCAACGGGTCGGGCAGGTGCACGTGCTGGTGGCCAGCCTGTTCTCCTGGCTGGCCCTGTTCATTGCCAAACGGCTGAAGGTGTGATATACTTGGATGCATCTGGAATCTGCACATGGGCAGAGCCTGCTGCGTTAAGGGCTTCGCATGGGGATATGATGCGTGATGCGTGAGTGGCTTGTCACGTTTCGCGTATCGCGGCTGACGGCGGATTAGGGAGGCGGTACTCGTCCCAGTTCTTGTGTCCATTTGGCACAGGCCATCGAGGTGTGAAATGACGACCACTGTGCATGAGGTTGTACGGGACATAGCCATTATCATTTTGGCGGTGGAGTCCATCATCGTCGGCATCCTGCTCGGTGTGCTGACGATCCAGGTGTCCAGGCTGGTGAAGATGCTGCGCGAGGAGATCAAGCCCATGCTGGAGGCCACGCAGGAGACGGTGGGCACGGTGAAGGGGACGGCGGCTTTTCTCAGCGAACACCTGGTGTCTCCGGTGGTGAGCGTGGCCAGCACCGTGTCCGGCCTGCGCCAGGCAGCGAAGGTGTTGGCCGGGTTCCGCTCTCATGATCGAAGCGATGACCCAGCCTGAGCGGAAGCTGTGCCTGGCAGATTGGTAGACCAATCTACCAGTTCACCGATTTATCAACACACGGAGGTGAGAAGATGAGCGAACGTGGAGACGGAGGCGGCTTCTTCGCCGGTTTCTTCATCGGGGCCATCGTCGGTGCGGCGGCGGCTTTGCTCCTGGCTCCGCAGTCGGGCGAGGAAACCCGCAAACTGCTGGAGGAGAGGGGCATCGAGCTGAAGGATCGGGCGACGGAGTTGTCGGCCGAGGCGCGGCGGCGCGCCGAGGAATTGCAGGAGCGGAGCCGCATTGTCCTGGAGGAGCAGAAGGCCAAACTCGAACAGGCCATCGAGGAAGGAAAACAGGCCGCGGTCAAGAAGCGCGAGGAGATGCTGGGCAAGCTGGAAGAGGAGACGGCGGCCTGAGGCCGGGGCAAAGCTCAAAGGTCAAAGGGAGGTGATGGCCCGGATGGCCAGGGGCAGTCGGGGCAGCAGGTCGCCGGCGACCATGCCGGCGCTGCCCAGTTCCTGCCGTGCCATCTCGCCGGCCAGGCCGTGCAGGTAGCCGCCGACGACGGCAGCGTCGAAGGGGGCCAATCCCTGCGCCAGCAGGCCGACGATGGCGCCGGCCAGCACATCGCCGGTGCCGCCGCTGGCCAGCCCTGGGTTGGCAAAGGGCAGCACAACGGTGCGGCCATCCGGAGCGGCGACGACGGTGTATGCCCCCTTCAGCAGCACAACCTGACCCCACTCGGCGGCTTTGGCCTGGGCCATGCCCCAGCGGTCGGCGTTGACCTCTTTCGTCTGGCAGCCGCAGAGCCGGGCCATCTCTCCTGGATGGGGCGTCAGCACGCTGTTCGGGGGGACGGCCCGCGGCCAATCAGGGGTTTGGGCCAGGATGTTCAGCCCGTCGGCGTCTATGACCAGGGGCGGCAGCGCGGGCGTGGGTTTGGTCCCCGTTTCGCCGCCGGGGACGAAGCCCAGGCGCAGTTGCGCCGCCCGGCCGGCGTGCAGCAGTTGCTGCACAAACTCCACGGCCGGCTTCTCCTGGGTCAGGCCGCAGCCCAGCAACAGCGCCTGATAGTCGGCGGCCCGCTCGCGCACCAGTTTGACGGCGTCGGGGGCGATGACGCCGGTGTCCTCGGGAAGCAACAGCCAGGTGGGTTCGTGCAGCGCCGCGGCCAGGATGGCGTGCAGGCTCTCGACTACGGCCAGGGTGACCAATCCGGCCCCAACGCGGGTGGCTGCCGCGCCGGCCAGGTAGGCTGCCCCCGTGTAGTTCACGGAGCCGACGACCAGCAGGGCCTTGCCGAAGGTGCCTTTGTGGGCATCGGGCGGACGCGAGGGCAGCAGGCGGGCGATCATCTCCGGCGTGGCCAGTTCCAGTTGCACATCGGCGGCCAGGGCCGGGTCGGTGCCGATGTCGGCCACCACCAGTTCACCGCACCAGGCCGCGCCGGGGAAAAGGAAGTGGCCGCGCTTGGGATTGGCGAAGGTGACCGTCAGATCGGCAGGGAGGGCGACGGGGTCAATCTCTCCCCTGTCGCAGTTGAGGCCGGAGGGGCAGTCTACGGCCACCACGAAGGGGAAAGAAGGAAGGGACGGAAAAGAGGGAGAGGAGGGAAAGGAGGGGAGCAAGCGGCCGCGTTTCCCCGTTTCCCTTTTTTCCTTCAGTTCCTGCCTGGCCGCTTCCAGAAGGTCTTTGAGCTGTCCCCCGATGGGTCGCGTGACGCCGGTGCCCAGGAAGGCGTCCACGATGACGTCGGCCTGGCGCACCAGGCGGCGCAGCTCGCTCAGCTCGGGGTCGTCGGCGGCGTGGAAGATGGGGATGGCGCGCTCCTGCACCAGGCGGTAGTTTTCGTCGCCCTCGGTGTTGCGCTTCCAGCAGTAGACAGCGATAGAGCAGCCCTCGTCGTGCAGGTAGCGGGCGGCCACCAGGCCGTCGCCGCCGTTATTGCCGGGGCCGACCAGCACCAGCGTCTGCCGCTGGCGGAGGTCGGCGATGCGTTCGAGCAGGGCGGTGGCCACAGCTCGGCCGGCATGTTCCATCATCGTGGCGTAGGACCAGCCGCCGGCGTCGGCGGCTCGTTCGATATACCGCATCTCTTCGACGCTGACGATTTTCATCGCTGCCTCCGCGTGGCTCCCGTGTGTCGCTTTTGGTCGTTGTTATGATACCACAGGCAGCGGTGTGATGCAAGTAGGGTGGTATGTTGGGAAACTGGTAGGTTGGTAAATTGGTAGATCGGTAGTTGTGTCAGTCGGCAGGCCAAGCTTTAGTGATCAGTGTACCAATCTACCAATCTACCAATCTACCAATCTACCAATGTACCAATCTAAATGTACCAGGACGGGACAGCGGAAGGATAGCCATCCGTGCTCTTGCTCATTATCGCGTTGCTCTGGTTGGCAGCCTATCTCTTCACCTGGCAGGGGCAGCGGCGCGGGTGCTGGTCGGCACCCTATCACCGCGACGTGGCCGCCTTGGGCGCGCTGGCCCTGGCTGCCGTGAGCTTCTTCTGGCGCATCCTCTGGGGCGGGTCGTGGATGCCCGCCGACGGCGGCGACCTGGCCTCGTTCCTCTATCCCACCTATCGCTTCGTCGCCCAGAGCTTTGGCCAGGGTGTCCTCCCCCTCTGGAACCCGCACCTCTACGGCGGCGCTCCTTTCGTCGGTGACATTCAGGCCGGGCTGTTCTACCCGGTCAACGTGCTGGCCTTCTTCCTGGCCCGCCCGCTGACCTACCGCACCATGCAAGGCTTAAGCATCTTCCACTTCTGGTGGGCGGGGGCGGGGATGTACCTCTTCCTGCGGTCATGGCCTGGCGGTTTGCGGTTTACGGTTTCAGATTTGAAGTTGGCTCGCTGGGCCTGCCTGGCCGGGGCGCTGGCCTTCATGTTCTCCGATGGCTTCCTCACCCACTTCGGCAACCTGAACCTCATCGCCGTGGCCAGTTGGCTGCCCTGGGTCTTTTGGGCCTATCTTCGCGGTATTGGAGATCAGGTATTAGTACTACAACGACGGTTTTGTCATTCTGAGGAGCGCAGCGACGAAGAATCTCATTCTGGAGTGACAAAGTGTGGGCCCCGAAGAGATTCTTCGCTCCCTACGGTCGCTCAGAATGACAGCGAGCAGCGGACCATTGTTGTAGAATTAGGGATGAGATGGGCGGTGGTTGCTGGAGTGCTGCTGGGCGTGGCTACCCTGGCCGGCCATGCCCAGGTGACGCTGTACATCGCCCTGGCCTTGGCGCTCTACACGGCGCTGGACCTCTACCTGGCTTGGGGACAAGCTCCTCACCGCCTCGTTGCCTCGTTGCCTTGGTGCCTCACCTCCCTGTTACCTCGTTACCTCTTTTACCTGTTGACCTGTTGCCTGGTTGCCCTGTTGCTCAGCGCCGTCGTCCTCCTTCCTGGCCTGGAGCTGACCCGCCACAGCGCCCGCCTCGGCTGGGATTACCAGCAGACGGTGGGCTATTCCCTTTCGCCAGCACAGTGGATCGGGCTGCTCATCCCCGGCTACTTCGGGCGGGGACCGCAGTTTCACTGGGGGCTGTGGCCGCGGGTGGAGGTGGGCTACCTGGGCGTGCTGCCGCTGCTCCTGGCCCTGCTGGCGGTGCTGCGCGGCCGCCCGCGGCGCATGTGGGCGCTGTTGGGGCTGGCTGTGGCTGCGTTTCTCATCGCCCTGGGCATCTACAGTTTGCCCCACGGCTGGCTGGTGCAGCTTGTGCCCGGCTTTGGCCAGTTCCGCGCCCCGGCGCGGCTGGTGCTGGTGATGGACTTCGGGCTGGCGGCTCTGGCCGCGCTGGGCCTCGATGCCTTATTGCGCCCGACGGAAGGCGACGCGGCTCCCCTTCGCCGGGTCTTCCGCCTGACGGCCTGGGCGGCCGGGGTCACCTGCGGCGTGGGGTTGCCGCTGGCTTACTTCGCCCTCATCACCGGGCAGGACAGAAGCGCGGAGATTTTCTCGCGCCTCTCCGTGGCCGTCATCGCCGTGGCCATCTTCGCCGGCCTGCTGCTGGCCAGCCTGGCCCTGCTGGCGGCGCGGCGCTACGGCTGGGCGCGGCCGCGCACGCTGGGCCTGCTGGCCGTGCTGCTCATCTTCCTCGATCTGGGCAGCACGGGGGCCTACAACGACCTGGGGGCGGAGGACCCCACGCGCACCTTCGAGCATCCGCAGATCATCGCTTTCCTGCGCGGCGAGGCCGGGCCTTTCCGCATTGACGCCCGCACGGGCATCGAGCAGCTCTGGCAGCCGGACACGGCGCTGGTGTATGGCCTGGACGACGTGTGGGGCGTGGTCAACCCGCTTGTCCTGGCCGGCTACGAACGTTATTGGGAGGGGATGGGCAGTCGTTCGTCGCCGCTGTACGATTTCCTCAACGCCCGTTTCGTCATCGCCCGCAAGGACGTGGTGCTGGACTGGGACAAGTTCGAGCTGGCCTTCGACGGCGACCCGCAGCTCAACGTCTACCGCAACCGCCGGGCGCTGCCGCGGGCGTACCTGGTGCACCAGGCCATCGCCGTGCCCGATCACGAGGCGGCCTGGGCGGCGGTGCACGCGCCCGATTTCGATCCGGCGACGACGGTGGTGGTGGAAGGGGAAACGCCGACATTGGCCCCGGCGACGGGGCCGGAGCGGGCGGAGATCGTGGCCTACGGCCCCAACGAGATCGTGGTCGAGGTGGAGGCCAGCGCGCCGGGGTATCTCGTGCTGAGCGAGGTCTTCTATCCCGGCTGGCGGGTTTTCGACGAAAGCGGGGGCAGGCGTCCGTTACAGCGGGCGAACACTGCCTTTCGCGCCGTGGCCGTGGAGCCGGGAAGGGAGCGTCTGCGCTTTGTCTACACGCCGGCCAGCTTCCGCCTGGGCGCGGCGCTCAGCGGGGCGACGGCGCTGGCCCTGCTGGTGGGACTGGTCTGGCTTTGGCGGAGAGAGGTCGGCGGAGAAGGGGCAAGGGCGTAGGGGGCGGTGTTATTGCGGACGGCAGCGTTAGATGTTTCGCAAAGCCTGAGATATGCGCGAAGTCATTTTGGTGCCTGGGCATCTGTGCTAGAATGGCGCGGTGGGGAGAATCCTGCCCCACTGGTGCGTGATCACTGTGTCGGCCAAGCTGTCTCCGCTGCTATGTTCTTGCGGGGCTTGATGGAGACGCAGGCGCGACATGGCGTGAATACGCCGGGTTAGTCAAGGGGGAAAAAGGAGGTGATGTTCGCCCAAAGTCATAGAGAATGCATGCACGTTGTATAGCTCTGAGAGGAGTTCATTCTGTCACTACGTCGTTAAGGAGGTAACTTATGGAGCTCAGCCGAAGAGATTTCCTGAAGCTCTCGGGTGTGACGTTTGGCGGAGTTCTCCTCTCCTCCCTATCGGCTGGCCCTGCTTTTGCCCAGGGCGGGCCTTTCAAGCTGCACAAGCCTGTCGGTGAGACCCCCACCATCTGCTGTTTCTGCGCGGTGGGCTGCGGGGCGATCGTGGCGGCGCAAGATGGCAAAGTACGTAACATCGAAGGCGACCCCGATCACCCGGTCAACCGGGGTTCCCTGTGCAGCAAGGGCATGGCCCTGGCCCAGATCAACACGGTGAACGGCGAGATCAACCGCCATCGCTTGCAGAAGGTGAGATATCGTGCCCCTGGGTCATCGGTATGGGAGGAGAAATCCTGGGACTGGGCCCTGGAAGAAATCGCCAAACGGGTCAAAGCCACACGTGACCGCTACTTCATCGCCCGGGACAGCGAAGGCCGCACGGTCAATCGGCTGGAGGCCATTGCTTCCCTGGGTGGCGCGGCACTGGATAATGAGGAATGCTCCCTGATCAGCAAAGCCATGCGCGCCCTGGGCCTGGTGTACATCGAGCACCAGGCGCGCATTTGACACTCCTCCACTGTTGCGGCTCTGGCAGAGTCGTTCGGCAGAGGAGCAATGACCAATCACTGGTGCGATATCCAGAACAGTGATTGCATCATCATCGTGGGGAGCAACGCGGCCGAGAATCACCCCATCTCCTTCAAGTGGGTGACCAAGGCCAAAGAGGAAAACGGGGCCACGCTGATCAGCATTGATCCCCGTTTCACCCGTTCGTCGTCCAAAGCGGATATCTTTGCCCACCTGCGTTCGGGCACCGACATCGCCTTCTTCGGGGGCATGATCAAATGGGTCCTCGATGACATGGAGGTCAACCCGCATCTCTATAACATGACCTATGTCACCGAATATACCAATGCGGCATTCCTGATTGACCCCCAGTTCAAGACGGCTGCCGAGCTGGATGGCAAGTTCTCCGGCTTTGTGCCCGGCGACAATCCCAACTTCGGCAAGTACGACAAGGCCACCTGGAAGTGGCAAAAGGACGAGAACGGCATCCCACTCAAGGACAAGACGCTGCAAGACCCCAACTGCGTCTTCCAACTGCTCAAGAAGCAGTACGCGCGGTACGATGCGGACACCGTGTGCAATATCACGGGCACGGACAAGGCCACCTTCCTGAAGATCTGCGAGACCTATGCGCGGCTCACAGGGCCGGTGGGCAAGTCGGGCACCATCATGTATGCTATGGGCACCACCCAGCACACCCATGGCACACAGAACATCCGCGCCTATTCCATCCTGCAGTTGCTGCTGGGCAACATCGGTGTAGCCGGCGGCGGCATCAACGCCCTGCGTGGCGAGTCCAACGTGCAGGGTTCCACCGACCACGCCCTGCTCTACCACATCCTGCCGGGCTACCTGACCCCGCCCACTGCCACCCAGCCGACACTGAAGGACCACCTGGATGCCAAACTGGCCGGTTTTGTTACTTCCGATCCCAAGAGCGCGTCCTGGTGGCTGAACTACCCCAAGTACTTCGTCAGCCTGCTCAAGAGCTGGTATGGCGACAATGCCACGCCGGAGAACGACTTTGGCTACGAATGGCTGCCCAAGCTCAACCCCGGCACCAACTACTCGCATATCGCCCTCTTCGAGGCCATGGCTCGCGGCGAGATCAAGGGCCTCTTCTGCTGGGGGCAGAACCCGGCCGTGGGCGGCCCCAATGCCTTTGCCGAGTTGCGGGCGTTGCACAACCTGGAGTGGCTGGTCACGGTGGACCTGTGGGAGACGGAGACCTGCGCTTTCTGGCAGGAGCCTGGTGTGGACCCGGCGAGCATCCAGACGGAAGTGTTTGTGCTGCCGGCGGCGGCCTCCTTTTGAGGATCCATCACCAACAGCGGGCGCTGGAGCCAATGACGCTGGAAGGCGGTGGACCCGCCCGGCGAGGCGCGGCCCGACCTGGAGATCATCACCGAGCTGATGCTCAAGGTGATCGGGCTGTACGAGGCTGAGGGCGGCGTGCTGCCGGAGCCCATCACCAAACTGCGCTGGAAGGGCTGGTATGACGCCAACCCGCTGCCTCGCGGCGCCAAGAGCCTGGTTGACCTGGTCTCCCGCGAGATCAACGGCTGGGCCGAGGCGGACATCCCCGATCAGTACACCGCGGGCCAGCTCCTGGCCTCCTTCGCCCATCTCAAAGACGATGGCTCCACCTCGTCTTCCTGCTGGATCTTCACCCAGTCCTACAACGAGAAGGATGGCAACCGCTTCTATTCCCTGGGCGTGCGTTACCTGCAGACACTCCGCAAGCCGGTGCTCGAGGGGGGACACTGAGTAAGACAGTCGTATCCGGCTTGCGTGAATGGCATGGCGCGGAGGGACACGCGACCCGTTCGTGTGTCCCTCCGCTCTCTATCGGGCATGTGCCTGGAGAAAATGCTGAGCAAAACGGATGAAAGGAGACGCTTTTGACCACTGAGGACAGAACACAACGCATCCTTCAACGTCTGGCGGAAGCGGCGGAGGAAACGCCTGACCTGAGCGGCTTCTACGAATTGCATCAGAAGCTGTTTCGCTTGCAGGGTGAAGCCAGAGCAGACATCGCCGCTGCCCTGGAGCTGGCCGATGAGGAGGCGCTGAAAGCCCGTACGGCGCAAGGCCTGCCCATGTTGTCCTTTGCCCAACTGCCCATTGCCGCCGGGCGTTTCGCTACGCTGGCCACGGCTGTCGCTGCCGTGCTCTCGGAGTATGACCCCGACCTGGGGAAACAGGCGTTGCCCGACGACGCTGCGGCCTGGCTCTCCCTGGCCGAAAGGCGATTCGAGGAAGGCCGGGTCAACCCGGAGAGGGCGGAAAGGACGGCGGAGCTCACTCTGGCCGAGATGGCTGTGGACCTGGCGCTGAAACCTTACCTGGAGTGGGCAGCGGATCAGGTGCTGCCCCACCTGAACCTGGAGCGGTGGAAGCGGGGTTATTGTCCGGTCTGCGGTGGGCCTCCGGACTTTGCCGTCCTGGAAGAAGAAACGGGCGCTCGTTACCTGATCTGTTCGCGGTGTGCCGCCGAGTGGCCCTTCCGAAGACTGGGCTGTCCCTTCTGCAACACCAACGACTACAGCAAGCTGTTCTACTATCTCAGCGACGATGAGGTCTATCGCCTCTATGTCTGCCAGGAGTGCCGCCACTACCTGAAGAGCATGGACCTGCGCAAGGCCACGCACCGCGTGGTGCTGGAGGCAGAGCGCGTCACCACCGTAGCCATGGATGTGGCCGCCCAGCGGGAAGGATACCGTTCGTAGCCGTTGGCAAGGCCGCTTTCGGTCGCCCCATCTATAGCATGCCTTTTCTTTTGCGCAGGACCGGGCACTGGTGTATAATTTTGAATGCTTATTCTTCAACACCGATAACATCTGAAGGAAAGGAAGACAGGGCATGGGCAGACCAAGGATGTGGATGCTCCTGGGCGTCGTGCTTGCCGTGGGGCTGCTGGCCGTTGCCTGCGGCGGCAGCGGTGAACCCCGCATCAAAAACGCCAGGCTGGAGGTGGGCGACAAGGCTCCCGACTTCCGGCTGCCGGATCACACCGGAGGCTACATCCGGCTGAGCGACTACCGGGGCAAGAAGAACGTCGTCATCGCTTTCTATCCTCTGGCCTGGACCCCCGTTTGAGGACAGGAGATCCCCGCCTACGAAGCCGATTGGGAGCGCTTCGAGGCGGTAGATGCCCAGGTTCTGGGTATCAGTGTGGACAGTACGGCCACTAATGCGGCCTGGGCGGAGTCTCTGGGCGTGAGCAAAGTCCCGCTGTTGAGCGATTTCTGGCCACACGGGGCCGTGGCGCAGAGCTACGGCGTGTTGCGTCCCCAGGGCTTCACCGAACGGGCCATCTTTATCGTGGACAAGGAAGGCATCATCCGCTATAAGCACATCCACGATCTCAACGAACTGCCGGACAACGAACTGCTATTCCCGGTTCTGGAAGAGATCAACAGATAACGAGGAGGCACACAGCGTGATCAGCAAGACCAAGGGGATAGCCCTGATAGCTTTGCTTGTGCTGGTGGGCAGTGCGATTCTTTCCGCCTGCGGCGGAGCGGGCCCGACCGGGAACATCAAGGGCCCCTATATGATCTACTTCTACGCCAAATGGTGACCGATCTGCAAAGAGATGACGCCCATCGTGGATGGGCTGGAAAAGACGTACGGCAAAGAGTTCACCATCGTGCGTGTGGATATTGATACGGCCAGGGGGAAAGAACTGGCCCGTGAGCACGGCTTCATTGGCCAGCCCACGTTCATCTTTTTCGACTCCTCCGGCCAGGAGGTGCGCCGTCTCATGGGGCCTCAATCTGTCGAGACCATGCGGCTGGCCGTGGAAGGCGTTCTGCGCAAGTAACGAGGAGAAAGACCTCTTGTTGAAGCGTGTGTTGTTCCTGTTGCCCCTGGCTATGTTGATGCTGACGCTGATCCTGGCCTGCATGTCCTGTTCGTCCGGGGATGAGAACCGTCCCACCCTGATCTACTTTCGTTCCTCCACCTGACCGTACTGCAAGAAGATGACGCCCATCGTGGATGGGATCCGAAGCAAGTACCGGGGCGAATTGAACGTCGTATATGCCACGCTGGAGGATAAGGAAGGCCGGGAACTGGCCGATCGGTATGGCATCCTCGGTTACCCTGTCGTGTTGCTTCTGGACAGGGAAGGGGAAAGGGTCAGCCTGCTGCGTGGGGTGGTGCCACAACCCACCTTGGAGCAGGCGGTGGAGGAGCTCATCCGGGCGACGCCATAGCCGGATGGCATTGGTCGCTATCGGGAGATTGACATGTGTCTGGGCATTCCGGCCCGAGTGCTTGAAGTTGATAGGAGCGGCCTGCTGGCCATGGGCACGGTGGACTTCGGCGGCGTGACACGGGAGGTCTGCCTGGCCTACGTGCCTGAAGCGCAGGTGGACGATTACGTCATCGTGCACGCCGGCTTCGCCATCAGCCTGCTGGACGAGGAAGAGGCGCGGGCCAGCCTCGACCTGCTGCGGGAGGTGGGCCTCCTGGAGGAGGAATCCGGCGTGCCGTTGCCGGCACCTGCCAGCCCCTGAGGTCAGGGAGGCGCGGTGCAGGGTCCATGAAGCTTTGTGTTGCCGTCGTCGTGAGCCCTCGGCCTGACTTCAGGCCGGGGGCTCTGTCATGTCGTTGGGGACAATCTCGACAGGCCAGCCAAGGTCTGGCGTGATGGGTAGAGGGAGTCCCTTGTAGTAGACAGATGGCCGACCCTGTGCTATAATACGGTCGCCTGTATCGCGAAGGCGAAGGGGCCTGCCCTGAGCAAAAGCGAAGGGGCCTGCCCTGAGCGAAAGCGAATGGGAGCGAAGGATCTCCCGGTTACATGAGCGGGAGACCCTTCGCTGCGCTCAGGGTGACGTTTTCGGAGCACAGGGTGACGTTTTCGGAGCAGACGAGCGGGAGTTCGGATGAGCGAAGAGATACGGTCATCCACGCCTGGGCCGGGCACGCTGGACAGGATTTACGATTGGCTGACCCGCACGGGCACGGCGCTGGTCTTGATCGCTGCCGTGGGCATGGCCTCCCTGCTGGGCACGCTGATCCCGCAATACCCCGGCGGGCTGGAGGGGTTGCGGGCGCAGGGGGTCGAAGCGGGCAGCCCGCTGTTGGATGCCTTCGGGCTGTACGACGTCTACCGCGCGCCCTGGTTCGTGCTGCTGCTGGGGCTGCTGATGATCAGCCTGTTTCTGTGCACGCTGAAGCGCACCGGACGATTATTGCGCGCCCGCCGCAAGCGCATTCCCTTCATCGCCAGCCTGGTGGCCCATTACAGCATCCTGGTGGTCATGCTGGGAGTGCTGCTGGGCAGTGTGGCGGGGCTGAGGGATACCATCTACCTGGCCGAGGGTGAGACGGCGCCCGTTCCCGGGGCCGACTTCGCCATCCGCCTGGACCGGGCGGAGGAGCGCTACAATCCCGATGGCTCGGTGCGCGACTGGTACTCCACCGTGACGGTCATCGAGAACGGCCAGGAGGTGAAACAATTCGTCATCGAGGTGAACCGCCCGTTGCAGCACCGCGGCTTTGCCTTCTACCAGTCGCAATTTGGCCAGATGCCCGATCAGAAGGGGCCATTGCCCTTGAGCCCGGTGCGGCTGCGGGTGACTCGGGACGGCCGGCCTGTGCAGTTGCTGAGCATGTTCAACGCCGGTCAGTCCGGCGAGGAGTTGGAGCTCGCTTTCACGGCCTCGGTGCCCAACAGCCCCAAGAAGATCGAGGTGGTCGTGCTGCCGGGCCTGGGGCGGCAGTTGTGGCTGAGCCGTTACCCGACCCTGCCGGACAAGGTCATCCTGCAGGTGCTGGCCGGCGAGAGCGTGGGGATGGGCGAGGATTTGGAGCTTCTCTTCGCCGAGGAAGTGGACACGACGTCGGAAATCACCGTGGGACCGCTGGTCATCACCCTGGAGGACCTGAATCCCGACCTGGGCATGGACAGGATCGCCGAGGCGTTTGCCCAGCCGCGCTTCTGGTCGGGGTTGCAGGTGGACAGGAATCCGGGCCTGCCGCTGGTTTTCGCCGGGTTCGTCGGCATGGGCCTGGGTTGGGCAGTGGCCTTCCTGCTGCCTATTTTCAAAAGATAGTCGGCAATTTGTTTACCGCAGAGACGGAGAGGGCCCAGAGAGCGCTTTGTAGGCAGATTCCAACAGCCCTGGTCCAGGGGTGCGATGCACCTCTATTGCCGAATCAATGATGGCCTCTGTGATTGGTGGTGAGATTGCCCTTTTTGGGTTCTGGCTTGTCTGGGTTAGGAGGACTCATCTCATGAACACGACCGTTCTTTGGGCCGCTGTGAGCACGTTGGCGGTGGCTACGTTGGCTTACCTGATCCAATTCATCACCGGCGGCGGGAAGGCGAGCGAGACACCGCTGCGCCGCTGGCCGGGCTGGCTGGGCAGCGCGGCAACCTTCGCCAGCCTGTTGCTGCTGACGTCCAGTGTGATTCAGTTTGTGATCCTCTACAAGCGCCTGCCGCTGGCGACGTTCATCGAGACGGCGCTGACCATGGCCTGGGGGTTCACGTTGGCCTATCTGGCGGTGGAAGTCCTGGTGGAATGGCGGCTGCGGGCGGGGCTTTTCTTCCTGCCGGTCCCGTTGCTGTTGACCGCCTACGTCGCCCGCCAGAACTGGGAGGCGGTCGTGCCCAGGCATCTGATGCCGGCGTTGCAGAGCTACTGGTTGCAGGTTCACGTGGCCACGGCGATGATCGCTTACTCGGCGTTTCTGGTCTCCTTCGGCCTGGCCATCATGGTCCTGCTGAGCGAGTGGCTGCCGGGGCTGGCGGAGCGTTTGCCGGAGGAGCGATCGCTAAGCGGTTGGATGAGCAAAGCCGTCTCCATTGGCTTCGTCTTCGAGACGGCGATGCTTCTGACCGGCTCCGTCTGGGCGCAGTACGCCTGGGGCAGCTATTGGAGCTGGGACCCCAAGGAGACCTGGGCGCTGATCACCTGGCTGGTCTATGCCTTTTTCCTGCACGCCCGGGTGGTGCGGGGCTGGAGGGGCCGTCGGCTGGCCTGGGCGGCGATCGTCGGCTTTGCGGTGGTCCTGTTCACCTGGTTCGGCGTGAACTGGCTGACAAAGCTGGTGAAGCTCAGAAGCCTGCATACCTACTGAGGCCCTGGGAGATGCAAGACGCAAGAGGCAAGAGGCAAGATGCAGGAGGCAAGATGCAAGATGCAAATGGCCCCTTACGCCTTGCTTCTTGCCTCTTGCTTCCTGCTATCCTCCTCATCGTTTTGGCGGTGCCTTTGTTGAGCGGTTGTGGCAGTGACCAGGTCGCCTTACCGGCTGTGGCGCCGGAGATCGCTGGGCCATTGTTGCCGTCGCTGGCGGAACCGCCGGCCGAACCCCGGCCGGCGGTCGAGTTGGGCCGCTACGCGCCGGATTTCACCCTGACCGATCTGAATGGGGAAGCGGTGAGTCTGAGCGACTGGCGCGGGCAGGTGGTGCTGCTCAACTTCTGGGCTTCCTGGTGTGCGCCCTGCCGGCAGGAGATGCCCCTGTTGCAGGCCACTTACTCCGCCTATGCCGATGACGGCCTGGTCGTGCTGGCCGTCAACATGGGCGAAGAGAAGAGGCGGGTGGAGAACTTTGCCGCCGACCTGGCCCTCACCTTCCCTGTGCTGACCGATGAAGAGATCACGGCAGGCACGCTCTACCGCGTGCGCGGCGCGCCGACCACCTATTTCATTGACCGCGACGGCGTCATCCGCCAACGGTACGTGGGCCCGTTGAGCGCAGAGATGTTGGCTTCGATATTGAGCGGCAAGAGAGCGTTTCCTAACCAGTAGAAGAAGGCACAAGCCGAAGCTTCGGGGCTGGAAGCTTCCGGCCGCGGCAGGGGGGCGGCTCTGCGGGCTCTCCGGCCAACGTACGGGAAGGCAAAGGGCCACTCCGCTTTGGAGTGGCCCTTTATCCGTGACTCTCAACGAGAGCCGTGGCTCACGTCGTCGTGACAGACCGCACACTGCCGCAACCCCTCGGCCGAGAAGTGGAGATGCGATGCGGGCAACGGCGGCAAGGAGGTCAGGTCGGCTGGCGGATCGTAGTGGCACTCATAGCAACGGTGCCAGTCGAACTCACAGGTGGGCAGCGCCTGTTCATCGCTGTCACTGAAGTGGACATACACCATGTATAATCCCTTCACGCGGGCGCGCAGCTCGCCAATTAAGCCGGGGTCTGCATGGCACTGATGGCAGTTCACCTGACGATGCGGCGAGCGCTGCCATCCCTCATAGGCAGGCAGGATTTTGTGGCAGCGGGCGCAGAAAGAAGGATCGGCGGTATGGATGAAGGCACCGCTGAGGGCAGCGAGGAGCAGAGCCAGGGCCAGCAAGGCTGCGGCGATGATGCGTTTGGACGACGATGGCATCGCGGTACCTTTCTGCCCTTACACTGTCAGGCTCTGCAATTGGGCCTCCAGCTTCTCCCGCTGGGCCTGCAATTCCGCCAGCTTGTCCCGCTCCCGTTGCACCACCTCCGCCGGGGCGTGGCCCGTGAAGCCGGGATTGGCCAGGAGCGCCTCGGCGCGGGCGATGCGCTGCACTGTCTGCGCCAGCTCGCCGCTCAGGCGGGCGCGCTCCGCCTCCAGATCCACCATGCCCGCCAGCGGCAGATGCACGGTCACGCCACCGACCACCAGGGTCACCGCTTTTTCGGCCACCTCCAGCGCCGGGGCGATCTGTAGCCGGGCCTCGTCCAGCCTGGCCAGCGAGACGAGGATGGCCTGCTGTTCCCTCAGCAGTGGCGTCTGTTCGCCGGCGCTGACCAGGGCGGCGATGCGGCGGCCGGGCGGCACGTCGTATTCCGCCCGCGCATTGCGGATGGCGTGCACGATGTCCATGATCAGGCCCATCTGCGCTTCCGCCTGGGCATCGGCCAGCCCCGCCTCCTCCGGCCAGCGGGCCACCATCAATGCCTCCGGCGGATACCCATCCCCTGCCTCTTGCTTCTTGCCTCCTGCCTCTTGCATCAGGTTCTGCCAGATTTCCTCGGTGACGAAGGGCATGAAGGGGTGCAACAGGCGCAGCGTGCGCTCCAGCACATAGGTCAACACCTGCTGCGCCGTGGCCTTCGCCGCGGCGTCGTCCCCGTACAGCCGCAGCTTGGCCATCTCCAGGAACCAGTCGCAGTACTCGCCCCACAGGAAGTCGTGAATCTGCCGCCCCGCTTCGCCGTACTGGTAGTTTTCCAGCAGGCGGTTGACGTTGGCCGTGAGGCCGCTGAGACGGCTGAGGATCCAACGGTCGGCAAGTTCCAGGTTCGAAGGTTCGAAGGTTGCAGGTTCAACCTGAAACCCGGAACCTTCAAACCCGAAACCGTTCAGATTGCTGATGACAAACCGGGCCGCGTTCCACAGCTTGTTGGCGAAATTGCGCGCCGCCTCGATACGTTTGGGGCTGAGCCTGGTGTCCATCCCCGGCGTGGAGCCGGTGACCAGGGCGTAGCGCAGGGCGTCAGCCCCGTACTCCTCGATGGCATACAACGGGTCATACTTCTGGGCGTCAGGCATGGACTTGCTGACCTTATCCCCCTTCTCATTGCGGATGAGGCCGTGCAGGTAGACCAGGCGATAGGGCACCTCGTCCAGCATGGCCAGCCCCAGCATGATCTCCCGCGCCACCCAGAAGAACAGGATGTCGTAGCCGGTCTCGCGCACGGAGTTGGGGTAGAAACGGCGCAGGTCCTCGGTGTCGTCGGGCCAGCCCAGCGTGCTGAAGGGCCACAGTCCGGAGGAGAACCAGGTGTCCAGGATGTCCTCGTCCTGGCGGATGTTGGTGCTACGGCATTGTCGGCAGGCTGTCGGGTCCTCCAAAGCGGCCCATTGCTCGCCGCAGTCGTCGCAGTACCAGACGGGGATGCGGTGCCCCCACCAGAGCTGGCGGCTGATGCACCAGTCGCGGATGTTCTCCAGCCAGTTGTAGTAGATTTTGGCGAACCGTTCGGGCACGATGCGGATGCGTCCATTGCGCACGGCTTGCAGGGCAGCCTCGGCCAGAGGCTGGATGCGCACGAACCACTGGGCGGAGAGCATGGGCTCCACCACCGTGTGGCAGCGCTGGCAATGGCCCAGGGCATGGGTGTGCGGCTGGCGTCGGATGAGCTGGCCCGCTGCCTCCAGGTCGCGCACCATCGCCTGGCGCGCCTCGTAGCGGTCCAGGCCGGCGTACGGCCCGGCCTCCTCGTTGAGCGTGCCGTCGCGGTTCAGGATGTTGATCATGGGCAGCTCGTGCCGCTTGCCCACTTCGTAGTCGCTGGGGTCGTGACCCGGTGTGACCTTCACCGCGCCGGTGCCGAAGGCCGGGTCCACGTACTCGTCGGCGATGATGGGGATACGGCGGCCCAGCACGGGCAGGATGGCCGTGCGCCCGATCAGGTGCTGGTAGCGTTCGTCGTCGGGATGGACGGCCACAGCGGTATCGCCCAGGATCGTCTCCGGCCGCGTGGTGGCGACCTCGATGTAGCCGCCGCCTTCCAGGAAGTAACGCACCGTCCACAGGGTGCCCGTCGTGTCCTCGTACTCCACCTCCAGATCGGAGACGGCGGTCACGCAGGTGGGGCACCAGTTGACGAACTCACCGCGGTAGATGAGCCCCCGCTCGTACAGGCGCACGAAGGCGGTGCGCACAGCGCGGCTCAGCCCTTCGTCCAGGGTGAAGCGCTCCCGTCGCCAGTCGCAGGAGGCACCCAGCCGGCGGTGCTGCTCGGTGATGATGCTGCCGTAGTGCCGTTTCCAGGCCCAGCCGAGTTTCATGAACCATTCCCGCCCCAGGTCCTGGCGGCTCAGCCCTGCCTTCCCTTCGGGCAGCGGGAAGCCGATCTCCTGCAGCAGGTTGTCCAACTGGCGCTGCTTCAGCCCGCGCTCGATCACGGCGTGGGTGGCGATGCTGGCGTGGTCACTGCCCGGCAGCCACAGCGTGGGGTGCCCCTTCATGCGGTGGTAACGGATCATCAGGTCTTGCAGGGCGGCGGTCAGGGCGTGGCCCAGGTGCAGCGCGCCGGTGATGTTGGGCGGCGGCATGGTGATGACGAAGGGCGGCAGGTTGGGATCGGCCAGGCCGCTTTCGATCTGCTGTTCCGGTTGGAAATAGCCCTGCGCTTCCCACCAGTCGTAGAGCCGCTGCTCGGTGGCCTGGGGGTCATAGGTCTTGGGCATAGTGAATTCAGGCATGATCTCTTCCTCTTGAGGTTTCAGGCTTCGCCCTGAGGGCCTCCGCCGAGGCGTCGGCCGAGGCGCTCAGCCCGAAGGGTTCCAATGTTCCAGGTTTCATCTGTTCCCGCCGGACTGCCAAGTCCGGCGGCACGGGCGTGGACTTGGCAGTCCACGCCGAGCGGTGCGGAAAACAGGTTCAGGTTCCATTCATGAGCTCTTCGTGCTCGTTGGGATTTTCGGCCAGCAGCCCTTCGGCCCTGGCGGCGGCGCAGAGCACATCATCCGCTGAGACGAAAGTCAGAGCCGGCAACCTCTCGGCGAGAAGGCTGCGGTTGAGAATCAAAGCTGTGGCCAACTGTACGGCGTCATAAGCCCGTAGCGGGTGGCGCTCGGTAAGCTCTGCCGCCAAATTGACGACAGATTCGTCGGCACGTATCAATGCCTGACGTTCCCTATCGTCGCGCAAGTATCGGGATACCAGGGCTGCGCATAGCTTCTTCGTGATTTCCCCCATGCGACGACGTCTGTGGAAGGCTGCTGTCACCTCAGCCACACTGAGAAGAGTGGTCGAAATGGAATGCTGCCACTGATCTTCCAGGCGAGCGTCAATGAGCTCCCGCACCCAGTTTGTGCCCCTTTCGATGACGTAGTATTTGACGAGCGCGCTGCTATCGAGGTAGAAATGAGCCATCAGCGTGGTCCTCTATCGGCGATGATGTCTTCGGAAAGTGGCGACAACCCTCTCAAGGCTTCTCGGATTTCCTCGTGGGTCATATCTGGTGCGTCTTCGATGTACCTATCCCACTCCGGCCCCAGGGTGGCAAGCAAGCCGCTCTCGCGAATGACTTGCATAGTGCGCTCATATTCCGAGAGAGGCTGAGTTTCCTCCCCTCCCAGATCGCGCCACAACGCTTCCACGATGACTCTATTCAACGAACGTTTTGTCGCTTGCGCTTGCTTCTTCAGCCGTCGGTGCAAAAGTCCAGGCAAGCGCACCGTCAGTTTGGCTGTTTGCTGCATGACGACTACCTCCAGAAATGATGCTACTGATGTGAAGCTTCACCAAGATGCTGCTGTCGAAGTAGTAGAGAGCCATTAACGCTCTCCTCTATCGGCGATAATGTCTTCAGACAGAGGCCGTTGCCCTTTCCACATCTCCCGAACTTCCTCGATGGTGACATCGGATGCTGCCTCAATGTATTTGTCTGCCCACGGCCCGATTTCCACAGGCCCCAGGCCCGCTTTTCGGACGGCCGCCAGAACACGCTCATGCTCTGAAGGAGCTGCTTTCTCCCGTTTGAGGGTCAACCCTTGCCAAAGGTGGCATCATTGTACCCCCAAGCGACCTTCCTGTCAACCTCCAATCTCCAACCTCCGGCTTCGGCCACACAAAAAGCCCCTTCGTCAAGGACGAAAGGGGCTTCCTTCCGTGGTACCACCCTGCTTGGCGGATGGCCGATATTCAGGGCCATCCGCCCACTCAGCGCTGTAACGGGCTCACCCGAACTGACCTGCTGCAAGAAGAACATCAGCTATTGGCCATCTGCCATCAGCCAGTTGACTCCCCGGCGACCTTCAGCGGCGCTCTCATCGGAGGGGGCTCGCAGCCGGTGACCCCCATTCTCTGGCGACGGCCTCCCGCCTACTCCTCCGGTTCACAGTCTGTGCGGTTGTTCAGTTGAAGCGGCAAGATTATAGCCCGAAACGGCAAAGCTGTCAAATACAAGCTCAGCCAGGCTTGCGCCAGGGCACTGAGAGAGGTGAGCGGAAGGGATCAGGCCCGGCAGGATCCTGAACAGCGCTGCCATCCGCGTGGGCCGCTTTTTGACATTTGTGCTAACTTCGCTTACAATGAGACGATATGAAAAACGAAATGGGTGGTGGGGGTAATTCCCGTTTGCACGGGTTGCAAGGCATGAGGCGGCGTGAAACGTAAAACGTAAAACGTGACACCTGACAGTGCTGGCAGAGTTCACTCTCATCCCCGTCAGAGGTACATCCCAATCTGAGGTAACGACACATGTCCCAAACGCAACGATTGACCAGCGCCAGGATTCGCCAGGATTTCCTGGATTTCTTCGCCAGCAAGGGGCATACCATCGTGCCCAGCGCCTCGTTGGTGCCGGTGGACGACCCCACCTTGCTCTTCACCAACGCCGGCATGAACCAGTTCAAGAATATCTTCCTGGGCCTGGAGAGGCGGGAGTACACCCGCGCCGCCGACACGCAGAAGTGCATGCGCGTGGCCGGCAAGCACAACGACCTGGAGGACGTGGGGCCATCGCCTTACCACCACACCTTCTTCGAGATGCTGGGCAACTGGTCCTTCGGCGATTACTACAAGAAAGAGGCCATCGCCTGGGCCTGGGAGCTGCTCACCGGGGTGTGGGGCCTGCCCAAGGAGAACCTTTACGCCACCGTGTTCGAAGATGACCAGGGCGACCTGGGCGTGGACGAGGAGGTGGCGCGGTACTGGCAGTCGGAGACGGACATCAATCCGGAGCACATCTCCTTCTTCGGGCGCAAGGATAACTTCTGGGAGATGGGGGACACCGGCCCTTGCGGCCCCTGCAGCGAGATCCACCTGGACCGCGGCCCCGACTACTGTGACCGGCGTGGGGATCCCGAGCATGTCTGTCGGGTCAACGGCGACTGCCAGCGCTTCGTCGAACTATGGAACCTGGTCTTCATCCAGTACGACCGCCATCAGAACGGTGAGCTGGATGAGCTGCCGGCCAAGCACATAGACACGGGCATGGGCTTCGAGCGCGTGGTCAACGTGCTGCAAGGCGCCAGGAGCAACTACGACACCGACCTGTTCATGCCCATCATCAGGCGCACTCAGGAGCTGGTGGGCCACACGGATGAGCAGCGCGATCAGCATATCGTGGCCTACCGTGTCATCGCCGATCACGGCCGGGCCATGACGTTTCTGATCGGCGACGGTGTGTTGCCGGCTAACGAGGGCCGGGGCTATGTGCTGCGGCTGCTGATCCGCCGCGCCGCCCGCTATGGCCGTAAGCTTGGCTTCCAGAAGCCCTTCCTGGCCGAGATCGCCAAGGTGGTCATGGAGATCATGGGGCCGTACTTCCGGGAGATCGTGGACCGGCGGCCGTTCATCCTCAAGACCATCACCGCCGAGGAAGAGCGCTTCCAGCAGACGCTTTCCACGGGCCTGGCGCGGCTGGATGAACTGATGGCTGAGTTGGTGGCCAAAGGCGAGACGACCATCGCTGGCGAGGATGCCTTCCGCCTGTACGATACCTATGGCTTCCCTCTGGACATCACCCGCGATGTGGCCCGGGAACATGGCTTCACCGTGGACGAGGCCGGCTATCAGGAGGCGCTGGAAGCGCAGCGGGCGCGGGCACGGGCGGCGGCGCAGTTCGGCTCCATCGAGGCCGAGGACCTGCAGGTCTACTTCCACGTGCTGGAGGGTCTGCGGCGGCAAGGGGTCGTGAGCGAGGAGGGCGTGGGGCAGGTGTACGACGAGACTGTGCAACTTGACACAACGGTGGCGGCCATCATCCAGGAGGGCAAGCCGGTAGATGCTGCCCGGCCGGGCGAGGCCGTGGAAATCGTTCTGCCGCTCACACCTTTCTACGTGGAAGCCGGTGGCCAGGTCAGCGATGCGGGCTTCATCCTGGGCTATGTGGAGGGACAGGAGGAGCCTTTGTGGGAGGTACGGGTAGATGATGTTCGCCGACCGGTGCCTGGGCTTATCGTGCATATCGGTGAGGTCACCGACGGCACCGTGCGGCGGGGGGACAAGGCGGTAGCCGTGGTGGACTACGAACGACGGTTGGACATCATGCGCAACCACACGGCCACGCACATCCTGCATTCGGAGCTGCGCTACATCCTGGGAGAGCATGTGCACCAGGCGGGCTCGCTGGTGGCCCCTGACCGTCTGCGTTTCGATTTCACCCACTCCAGCATGTTGACCCAGGATGAGCTGGATGCTGTGGAGCAGTCGGTGAACGATGCCATCCTGGCCAACTACCCCGTGGGTGTGGAGCACACCTCCTACAAGGAGGCGGTGGAAGCGGGGGCGATGGCCCTCTTCGGCGAGAAGTACGGCGACCAGGTGCGGACGATCAAGATCGGCTATCCGGAGGAGGAGTTCAGCTACGAGTTATGCGGCGGCACACACGTTTCCTGGACCAGCGAAATCGGGTTGTTCCATATCCTCTCCGAGAGCAGTGTCGGTGCGGGCATCCGGCGCATTGAGGCGGTGACCGGGCGGGCGGCGCAGCGGCTGGTGCAGGCGCGCCTGGCGGAGCTGGAACGGGCGGCGACTTTCCTGGGCACACAACCCGGTGACGTGGATCGCAAGGTGCTCAGCCTGTTGGATGAAGTGCAGAGCCTGCGCAAGGAGGTGGCCCGTTTGCAACAGGCGGTGGCCAGACGGGATTTCGAGTTGCTGCTCGACCGCGTGCAGAACGTTCGGGGCGTGCAGGTGCTGGCCGCCCAGGTGGACGTGGCCGACGAGAGCATCATGCGGGAGATGACCGATTGGTTCCGCGACAAGCTCGGTTCGGGCGTCATCGTCCTCGGCGCGGCCATTGACCGCCGGCCGCGGCTGGTGGCCGCGGTCACGCCGGACCTGGTGAAACGAGGGTTGCACGCCGGCCGGCTGATCCAGGCGGTGGCGCAGGTGGTGGATGGCGGCGGCGGCGGCCGCCCGACCATGGCCCAGGCCGGCGGCCGCGATCTCAGCCGTCTGCCCGAAGCGCTGGCCATGGTCAGCGCCTGGGTGGCGGAGAAGCTGGCGTAGTCTTCGGGGATGGTTCACAATAGATGGTGCGCATTTTCGAACAGTTCACCGGCTTCGACTGGGATGAGGGGAACCGGGGCAAGAACTGGGACAGGCATCGGGTCTCCGATGCGGAATGTGAACAGGTCTTTTTCAATCAACCCCTTTTGATCTTCACTGATGAAGAGCATTCGGAAGAGGAACAGCGCTACTACGTTCTGGGGCGAACAGACCGAGGCCGGCGTCTATTTGTGGTCTTTACTCCCCGAGAAGGCAAGATTCGCGTCATTTCCGCAAGGGAGATGACAAAGCGAGAAAGGGCGTTTTATCCACGATGAAGACAAAGCAGATTCCTGTATTCACTTCTGAGGAAGAGGAGCGAGAATTCTGGGCGAACCACGACGCTACAGATTTTATTGACTTCTCTCAAGCCAGGCAAGCGCTTATGCCTAATCTCAGACCCACCCTAAGAAGGGTCTCAATCCGGCTCCCAGAGTCTCTTCTTGAATCGATCAGGGTTCTGGCCCACAAGAAAGACGTGCCCTATCAATCTTTAATGAAGATGCTTTTGGCAGAGGGGATTGAGCGGGAGCTTGACCTGCAGAGAGAATAGCGATAAGAGCGGTGATAGCCCTTGGCTGGGTAGTAAGGGCTGTGGCACAGGTGGTGGATGGCGGCAGCCGCCCGACCATGGCCCAGGCCGGCGGCCGCGATCTCAGCCGCCTGCCCGAAGCGCTGGCCATGGTCAGTGCCTGGGTGGCGGAGAAGCTGGCGTAGTTTTCGGAGGAACAAGCTGTGGCTACACATGTGGTGCACAACTTCACAGTGATCATTGAGCGAGACGAGGATGGCATGTACGTTGTCTCTGTTCCGGCTCTGCCTGGTTGCCATACGGAGGGCCGGACGTTGGAAGAAGCCAAGGCGATGGCCGTGGATGCGATCCAGGGCTATTGCGAGAGCCTGTTAGCCCATGGAGAAACCATTCCGCAAGAGTCGTGGGCTGAGGCCTTTATCGGCAACATACCTGTGTCTTTGAGAGTTCCTGCATGAGTTCGGCGTTTGCCTTCGGTCAAACCTCACCAGGTGCTGAGCGTCTTGCAGGAGATCGGCTTCTACGTTGATCGTCAGACTGGTAGTGCTACATGATGCGCCGCGATACTGATTGTCGTTTGGTTGTTGTGCCGATGCACAACAGGGACATGGGACGGGGACTGCTGCGTAGAATCATCAAGGATGCAGGGCTGACACGTGAGGAGTTCCTGGAACTGTTGTAGCTGACAGTTCTCCAGGAAGTAGCCGGATAGATCGGCAAGCCGTGGGCCTGGAACGGGTGACCACGGCTTCCCTTTGTCTTGTCCATGAGTGTGGTCACGCAGATCATTGAATTGTCCGAGGAGATGTCGCTGCCGGCGATCCAGAGGCGCTTGGCCCGTGCCCAGGGCCCACGGGTCCTGCTGGTCTTGCCGCGCGGCGGCCAGGTTCTGGCCAATCCCGCCCGGTTGCGGGTGATCCGCCGCCAGGCGCGGCAGCAGGGCTTGCAGGTGGCGCTGGTAACGAGCGACCGGCTCACACGGCAACTGGCCGGCGAGGCCGGGCTCCAGGTCTTCGCCACCGTGCGCCGCGGGGAACGCGCCCGCCGCTGGCGGCAGCCAGGGCCGGAGGAGCCTCTGCCCGACCCTTCGGGCCCGCGTCACGCCCCACCGCCGGGACGGGTGGGTCATCGGCGAAAGGGGCGCCCCCAGCCCTTGCTGCGCCGGGACCCACCGCCGCTGCCCGATCGCCGGTCGCCGCGCTGGCGGCCCTGGGCGGAAGCGCTGGGGCTCTTCGTTTTTTTGCTGTTGTGCCTGGCCAGCCTGGCCGCTCTGCTCCTCTTCGTGGTGCCCGCGGCCACCGTGACCCTGGTGCCCCCGCGCCAGTCGGTTACGGTCACCGTGCCCGTCGTCGCTGCTGTCGGCGTGGAGGAGGTGGATTACACAGCAGGCCAGGTGCCTGCCCGCGTCGTACAGACGCGGGTGGAAGGGTATGGCTCCATCGCCACGACAGGCCGCCGCAACGCCCCCGCCGACCCGGCTACGGGCCGGGTGGTCTTCATCAACCGGGGAACCAACCAGGTCCAGGTGCCCGAGCTGACCGTCGTGGGCACCTCGACAGGCATCAACGTCCGTTTCCGGGTCACGCAGGCGGTCACCGTGCCGGCGGGCATAGGCATGACCGTGGAAGCGCCGATCGAGGCGCTGCAACCTGGTCCGAGCGGCAATGTGCCGGCTTTCACCATCACCCGCATCGAAGGCCCTCTCGGCCTGGTGCTGCGGGTGATCAACGACCAGGCCACGCAAGGCGGCAGCGTGCGAGAGGTGGGTGTGGTCACGGAGGCGGACAAGGAGCAGTTGCGGGCCAGCCTGCTGGCGGAGGTGCGCCAGGAGTCCTATCAGCGGCTGGGAGAGATGCTGCGGGAGGGGGAGTTCGTGCCGCCGGAGACGGTGAAGACGTACGTGTTGGCCGAAACCTTCGACCGCTTTGCGGGGGAGGACGCCGAGACGCTGGGCCTGCGTTTGGAGCTTCTGGCCCGCGGCCTGGCCGTGGACACCCACGGCGGCCAGGAGATAGCCGGGCGGGCCCTGCGGGCGCAGGTCCCTGCCGATGTGCGGCTGTTGGACGAGAGGCCGCGCTTCGCCCTGGGTCCGATGACCATCCTGGACGAGGAGCAGGGCCGGGTGCAGTTCGACGTCACGGCCACGGCCACGGTGGTGGGCGGTGTGAACAGCGACGCGGTACGGGCGGCCATTCGGGGTCTGGAGCTGCCGGAAGCTCTGGCCGTGCTGCGCCGCGACTTCGAGTGGGGCGCCGAGCCTCGTCTCACGTTGCGGCCGGACTGGCTGGGCCGCGTGCCCTGGCTGCCTTTCCGTATCTACGTGCGAGTGGTGCAGGGGTGAAGGAGAGAGCGGGGCGGCTTCTGGCGTTGGACGTGGGGGAGCGGCGGGTGGGCGTGGCCGTGAGCGACGTCGCCGGCTGGCTGGCGCGGCCGCTGACCATCATCACGCGCCGTTCCCGGCGGGAGGATTTCGCCGCCATCGCCCGACTGGTGGAGGAGCAGGAGGCCACGGCGGTGGTGGTGGGTTATCCCCTGAACATGGATGACAGTATCGGCCCGCAGGCGCGGCGGGTGGCCCGCTATGCCGCCGCGCTGCAGCGGGTGCTGCCTGTGCCCGTCGTTCTCTGGGACGAGCGGCTGTCCAGCGAGGAGGCTCTGCAGCGGCTGCGGGCGGCGGGGGGCAGCCGTCGCCGGCGAAGCCATCTGGACGACGCCGCGGCAGCAGTGATCTTGCAGGAGTATCTGGATGCGCAAAGACAGGCCCATAGACAGGAGAACGCGTAGGCTGCGGGACGAGGAAAAACGATGGCGTCGGGAGCGGCCGAGGTCGCCTCTCTGGCGTCGCATCTTCAGCGCGGGCAACATCCTGCGCTTTGTGATCACGCTGGCCGTGCTGGGCGCGGTGGGGCTGCTGGCGGTCGTCGGCCTGGATCACCTGCGCGGGCAGTTGGAGGCCGGCCGTGTGGTTACCCTCCCCGAAGGACAAGCCCCGTCGGCCGGGCTGCCGGCCTGGGAAGGATTCAGCCTGGAGAGCCTGGAAAACACGCTGTTGGGCATGTACCTGCGCCTGAACCAACAGCGCATCGAGACGCCTGTCGGCATCCATGCACAGCCGGTGCCCTTCTTCGTCGAGCCGGGGGAAACGGCAGCCACCATCGCCGAGCGGTTGCAGGAACTGGGGCTCATCAGCGATGCCCAGTTGTTCCGCCTTTACATGCGCTACACGGGCGTGGATGCCCACCTGGAAGCCGGACAGTTCGAGCTCTCGCCGGCCATGAACATGATTGAGATTGCCGAGCGGCTGCAGCGGGCCCGCGCCGACGAGATCGTGGTCACCATTCCCGAAGGGTTGCGGGCGGAGGAGGTCGCCGAGTTGCTCACGGCCCAGGGTGCGCTGGACGGCGAACGCTTCCTGGAATTGGTGCGGGCGGCCAATCCCGCTGCCGCTGGCCTGGGGAGCGCCGATTTCCTGGACGATCTGCCGGCCGGCGCCACGCTGGAGGGCTTCCTCTTTCCCGATACCTATCGTCTTCCGGTGCCCGCCGAGCCGGAGGATTTGCTGCGGCGTATGCTGGCCAACTTCGACCGTCAGGTGACGCCGGAGCTGCGCCAGGCGGCGCGGGCAGCGGGCCGCTCCCTCTACGAGGTGGTCACCCTGGCTTCCATCGTCGAGCGGGAGGCGTTGCTGGCGGAGGAGATGCCGGTCATCGCTGACGTTTACCTCAACCGCCTGGAGCAGGGCATGTTCCTGCGGGCCGACCCCACGGTGCAGTACGCCATGGGCTATCAGCCGGCCAGCGGGCAGTGGTGGAAGACGCCGGTGCAGTTGGAGGAGTACGAGGCGGTGGACTCGCCATACAACACCTATCTCTATCCCGGCCTGCCGCCGGGGCCGATCTGCAGTCCTGGCCTGAAGGCTATCGAGGCTGTCGTCTATCCGGCGGATACCAATTTCCTGTACTTTGTGGCCACAGGGGACGGCAGTCACGCCTTCGCCGAGACGTTCGAAGAGCACGAGGCCAACGTGGCGCGCTATCAGCGGTAGCCGCATGGAGAGAAATTCAAAGTTCAAAGCTCGGATTCAGGGGAGCGAGGTCGCAGGGTCGCAGGGGAGACCCCCTCTGCAACTTTGCTCTTCTGCGCCTTTGTGCCTTTGCGCCCTTGCGACCTGTTGGGCGATCCTGAGTGTTCTGTTGCTGAGCGGCTGTGTGCTACCGCAGAGCACGCGGCCAGTGGTGAAGATCGGGCTCATCGCCCCGTTCGAGGGGCTGGGGCGGCCTGTGGGCTACGAGGTGCTATACGGGGTGAAGCTGGCCTTGCAGGAGCGCAACGCGGCCGGCGGCGTGGCCGGCTACCGGGTGCTCCTGGTGGCGCTGAACGATGACGACGATGCCGGGCACGCCGCCCGCCAGGCGAGCAAGCTGGACGTGGATGGCGACGTCCTGGGTGTTATCGGCCCCCTCAGTCGGACGACGGTGCGGGCTGTCGCCGAACCGCTGGCGGCGGCAGGGCTGGCCTGGGTTGTGCCCGCCTCGGCGCCCGACGAGGTGATCGCTGCCCAGGCCAACGCGTTTCGCCTCTTTGCCGGCGACGCCGAGCTGGCCGAGGCGGCTATCCGGCAGGCGCTGGCCGCCGCTGCTGCTCGGCAGGTGGCGGTCAGCCCCACGGGCGACTTTGCACCGCCGTTGCGGGCGGCGGCGGAGCGGCTGGGGGTCTACCGACCCTCTCCTGGCCTCCCCCAGTGGGGGAGGGACGGTGGGGGGAGCAGCCCCGTGGCCCTGGGTGGCAATGCGGAGCAGGTGGCCGACGAGTTGTTGGAACTGCCCGCTGGTGTCGTCGCTGTTGCCGGGCCGGAAGCGGGGCGGGCGGTGGTGGCCCAGCGGGCGGGAACGGCGGCCGAAGGGCTGATCTGGGTGAGCAGCGCGCCGCCCGCCGAGAGGCTGCCGCAGGCGTTTGTGAGTGGCTATCAGGCGCTGGCCGGTGGCCCGCCGGGGCCGTATGCGCTCCTGGCCTACGATGCCACAAACGTCCTGCTGGACGCCATAGAGCTCGATATAGAGCAACATGGCCGCCCGACGCGGCCAGGGGTGGTGGCGGCGTTGTCGGCGACGGCGTTGGAGGGTCTCGGCGGCGAGGTTCGCTTTGACGAGCAGGGCTGTTGGCTGCAGGCCCCTGTCTTTGCCTACCGCATCGCCGGAGAGGACATCTTCGCCCGGCCATGAGTAAAACGTGGAGCGTGAAACGTAAAATACAATTCGCTGCGCTCGGACAAGTTCTCGCGTCACCATGCAGGCAGGAGATGCTTCGCTGGAGTCGGCCGGGCAATGAGGTTTGACGCCTGAAACCCGCTCAGCATGACAAGTACGGTTGTAGTATTATGCTTTACGAAGGATCATCATGCGTGTGTTGATGTTCTCCTGGGAATACCCGCCTCACGTCGTCGGGGGACTGGGCAAACATGTGATGGAGCTGATGCCTGCCCTCGTCCGGCAGGGTGTGACGGTGCATCTGGTGACCCCGGCCTGGAGCGGCGGCGAGCCGAGGGAGGTGGTGGATGGAATCACGGTGCACCGCGTGCCGCCGCCCGTGCCGGTCGGCGACAACATCCATGATACTGCCTGGCGAACCAACCAGGAGCTGCAACGGTACGTCGAGCAGTTATGGCCCGAAGTGGGCGGCTTCGATATCATCCACGCCCACGACTGGCTGGTGGCCTTTGCCGCCTGTGAGCTCAGGCGCCTGTTCCACTTGCCGTTGGTGGTGACGATGCACGCCACCGAGCGAGGGCGAGGGGGCGGGCATCTGCTCGGCGAGATGGCCGCGGCCATCCACAGCACCGAGCAATGGCTGGTGGGCGAAGCACAGCGCATCATCGTCACCAGTCAGTACATGGCCGGGCAGGTGCAGGAGGAGTTCGGCGTGGCGGCGGACAGGGTGCACGTGGTGCCCAACGGCGTGGACACCGCCCGTTTCGATCGTTACGAGGGCCCGGACCTCTCGTCCTTCCGCAGGCTGTACGCGCTGCCGGAGGAGAAGCTTGTCTTCTCCGTGGGGCGGGTGGAGTACGTGAAGGGGTGGCATGTGCTGCTGGAGGCCGCACCGCGCGTGTTGGCCCAATGCCCGCAAACCAGGTTCGTTGTCGCCGGCAACGGCGGTGAACTGGAGCACTTACGCGGCCGCGCCGGGGCATTGGGGATCGCTTCCAGGGTGCTGTTCACCGGTCTGATCAGCGACGATGACCGCGATCGCCTCTACCGGGTGGCCGATGCGGCGGTGTTTCCCAGCCTGTACGAGCCTTTCGGCATCGTGGCCCTGGAGGCCATGGCCGCCCGCTGCCCGGTCGTCGTCAGTGCGATAGGGGGTCTGCAGGAGGTGGTACGCTGCTACGAAACGGGCATCACCGTCTATCCGGGCAATGCCGACTCGCTGGCCTGGGGCATCCTGCAAGTGCTGACGCAACCGGAACAGGCCCAGACGTGGGCAGCCGCCGCCTATCGCCTGGTGCGCGAGCAGTATCACTGGGATCGCCTCGCCGCGCTCACCGTGGCCGTATATGAGCGAGCACAGGGTGATTGGACAACGTGAAGGGGGACCATGTCCAACGGAGCTGAACGTATTGATCTGCATGTGCATTCGTTTTTCAGTGACGGCGCTTTGCTGCCCAGCGAGTTGATCCAGCGGGCGGTGGCCAGAGGGCACCGCGCCCTGGCCATCACCGATCATGCCGACAGCTCGAACCTGGAATCGCTGGCCGAGTGGTTGCTGCGTTTTCTGGCCGGGCAAGGCGGCGACTGGCCGCTGCGCATCGTGCCCGGCGTGGAGTTGACCCATGTGGCGCCGCGGCGCATCGCTCCGCTGGCCGAGCGGGCCAAGGAGCTGGGGTTACTGCTGGTGGTCGTGCACGGCGAGACCCCCGTGGAGCCGGTGGCGGCAGGCACCAATGCCGCGGCGGTCGCCTGCCCGCAGGTGGACATCCTGGCCCATCCCGGCTTCATCACCCTGCGGGAGGCGAAGCTGGCCGCCGAAAACGGCATTCATCTGGAGCTCTCCGCCCGGCAAGGGCACTGCCTGGCTAACGGCCATGTGGCGCAGGTGGCCCGCCAGGCGGGGGCGCGTCTGCTGGTCAACACCGACGCCCACACGCCGGCGGAGTTGATTGATCAGGCCTTTGCCCGCCGCGTGGCCGCCGGCGCCGGCCTCACTCAGGCGGAGGTGGAAATGGCCACGGTGACCAATCCCCTGGCTCTGCTCGCCCGCCTGCCCGGCCGTTCTAAAACGTAATGCGTAAAGCGCAAGCGCAAGGATTACGTTTTGCGCTTTACGTTCCAATCTCTCAGTTTGCCAACCAACGAAAGGATACACGATCATGTCTATACCTCTTCTCACACCTCACCCTGTGCGTGTGCAATGTCCCAATTGCGGCCTGCCCATCACGGTCAAGTTACACACCATCGTTGATGTGGGGCGGCAGCCGGAGCTGAAGATACAGCTCCTGGAAGGGCGACTGAACATGGCTGTCTGCCCTGCCTGTCAGTACAGGGGGGCCATGTTCGGCCCGCTCCTGTATCACGACGCCGACAGGGAGTTCCTGGGCGCTTTCCTGCCCCAGCAGTTGGGCATGGGCGAGGCGGAGCGCCAGAGGATCATCGGCGAGATGACCAACACGCTGATGAACAGCCTGCCGCCGCAGCAGCGCAAGGGCTACCTCTTCCAACCCAAACAGTTCCTCACCCTGGCCAGCCTGCTGGACGCCATCTTGATGGCCGACGGGGTGACGGCGGAGCAACTGGAGGCGCATCGGGCACGCGTGCGGCTCATCCAGCGCTTGCTGGATGCCCTGGGCCAGGACGATGTGCTGCAGGCCATAGTTAAAGAACACGACGAGGAGTTGGACTATGGCTTCTTCATGTTGCTCAGTTCCCTGGCCCAGGAGGCGAAGGAGAACGGTCAGGAGATCAGGGCGCGGCAGATGTTGGCGCTGCGCGACAGGCTGTTGGACATGACCTCCTGGGGCCAAAAGGCTGGCCTGGAGCGGTTGGTGGTGGAAAAGCTGGGGGGTGTGTCTACACCCGAAGAACTGGCGGACAGGCTGGCCGAAGTCGAGGACGACGAGGAATTGGAGTTCCTGGTCAGGCTGGCCCGCCCGGCCCTGGACTATGAGTTTTTCCAGGCCCTTACGGAGCGCATGGAGGCGGCGGCCAGGGATGGGCAGAAGCAGGAAGCCCGGCGGCTGCGCACCTTGCGCTCTCGCCTTCTCAGCCTGACGGAAAAGCTGGACAAAGAGCTGGAGCGAGAGGTGGAGCAGGCGACCAGGTTGCTGCGCAAGCTGCTGGAGAGCGAGGACCCCCGCGCCGCCGTGCGTGAGCACAGCGAGAGGATTGACGATGTCCTGTTGTCTGTGCTTTCCTTTAATCTGCGGGAGGCGCAGCGGGTTGGGGCGACAGCGGCTGTGGAGCGGCTGCGCACCATCTGGCAGGCGATCATGGAGATGATCGAGGAGAGCATGCCGCCGGAGGTGCGCTTCATCAACCGCTTGTTGGAAGCGGAGTTCCCCCAGGGCACGCAGGCTATGTTGGAAGGGAACCGCGCTCAGGTCACCTCCAGTTTGCTGGAGGCGATGCAGGTCATTGCCGAGGACCTGGAGCAGCAAGGGCAGGCAGCAGTGGCCAGGCGGCTGCGCGATATCCGGGGGCAGGCGGTGTTGATGGTTTGATGCGCATCGGTATCTTCTCCAACACCTACAAGCCGGTCATCAGCGGCGTGGTGACCTCCATCTCTCTCTTCCGGCGCGGGCTTATGGAGCGGGGACATGAGGTGTTCGTCTTCGCTCCCACCTGTCGTGGCTACGAGGATGATGAGGAAGGCATCTTCCGCTATCCGGCCATTGATTTGCCCGAAAGCCTGAACAGCTCGCTGGCGCTGCCCTTCTCGCCGCGCATCTCCCGGCTTCTCCCCACGCTGGGGCTGGATGTCATCCACAGCCACCACCCCATCATCATGGGGAATGAGGCGGTGCGTGTGGCCCGCAAGCTGGAGGTGCCTCTGGTTTTCACCTGCCATAGCCGCTACGAAGACTTTTCCGAGTACGTGCCTGTGGGCCAGCTTGGCGACCCCCTGGTGAAAATGGCCATCCGCCGCCTTGTGACTGACTACGCCAACGAGTGCGATCTGGTGCTCTGTCCCGCCCAACACGTCAGGCGACTGCTGGAAGAATATGGCGTCACCCGGCCTATGGAGATCGTTCCTTCTCCCGTGCGCCTGGATGCCTTCGCACACGGGGAAGGGGGGTGGGTGCGGCAGAAGCATGGTTTTGGCGCGGGCGAGCGCGTCCTGGTCTATGTGGGGCGATTGGCGCTGGAGAAGGACATCTCGTTCCTGTTGCGGGCCTTCCGGCGGGTGCTGGCGCAGGAACCGCGCGGCAGGCTGCTGCTGGTGGGCAGCGGGCCGGAGGAGAAGCACCTGCGGCGGCTGGCGGAAGAACTGGACATCGCCGAGCGGGTGGTGTTCGCCGGTTATGTGGAGCACGTGCAGGTGCCTGACTACCTGGCGGCGGCCGACCTCTTCGTCTTTGCCTCCTGGTCGGAAACCCAGGGACTTTCGCTGTTGGAGGCCATGGCCGCTGGCCTGCCGGCAGTGGTCGTACGCACCTGGGCTACGGAGGAGATGCTCACACCGGGTGTGGATGGCGTTCTGGTCGAGGCCGACGAGGCCGCCTTCGCCGCTGCAGTGGTGCATTTGCTGCGCGACGAAGAGCAACGGGCGGCGCTGGCGCAACAGGCGCGGCGCACGGCGCAGCGCTATTCCATCGAGGCCTGCGCCGAGAGACTGGAGCAGGCTTATGAGGGCGTGCGGGGTGCCAAAGGCAAGGCATCCACCTGACCTGGCAAAGCCTTCAGTGCAGCCCCTATCACTCGGCAGTCAATATGGCGGTGAATAAGCCCCTTGCGCCGCTGAGGAGCCGTTTCACTTGCCAGCCGGCTCGCTCAGCCAGTGTGGCCACCTCCGCAGGGGTCAGCAACAGCAGGTCGAACCAGGGGCTGACCTGGCCGCCGTACTCCACACGTATGGTCACCTGGCCGATGGGCCGCCCGCGGGCGCGATTGTGCGCGTGATAGGCCAGGTGCACGGGGTCGTCCGTAGCCGCCGGATTGCGGCAATTGGCGATGAGCACACCGCCCGGCCGGGCCAGTCGGCGCAACTGGCGCAGCATGGCCACTGTTCCCTCGACGTCCCCTGCGAGCCCCAGGTTGTTTCCCAGCAACAGGAACGTATCGAAGCTGGCCGCAGCGAAGGGCAGCGCAGTGATCGTTGCCCGGATGGTGTGGCACACTCCCCTCCGCCGCGCCACCGCCAGCGCCAGCGGTGAGATGTCGAGCCCCATCACGGCATGGCCCCGCGCCTGCAAGGCCAGGGCGTGACGGCCAGCGCCGCAACCGATGTCCAGCACTCGTCCGCGGGCGAAGGCCAGGGCGGCCGCTTCTGTGGGGTCGAAAGCTTCGGGCCCGGCCAGGTAGAGGGTGGCGTCCTGCTCGGTGACCAGGCCGTCGTCGCGGTGGAAGACCAGGCACGCCGGGCGGCCCTGGCAGGCATCCCACAACGCCTGACCGAAAGGATCCGATCCCTGTCCGCTGAGTGTCAGTAGATCAAAATTGCTCACGGCGGATTGCCAAACTCGTCCTGAATGAAGTGAAGGATCCGCCGCCGATCTGCTGGAATCTGGCGATCCAGCAGGAGCAAAGTGTGATATGCTGAGTGTGGCCATCGTTTGGAGCTCGGGGTTCGAGGCTCAGGGTTCGGCGCGGGCGCTCGACAACTCCGCCCCCTGAACTCTCAGGGAATAGGCAGGCCCAGGTCGCGGCGGGTCTGGTTGACGTCGTACCACGGTTGGCCGGCGAGCCTGCGCTGTTCCTGGAGGTACTCGATGACTTTGAGCATCTCGACCACCCTGACTCGTCCTTGCGCGTCTTGGACAGCCTGACGAGGCGTTTTTCCCCCCAGGGCTTCGTTGGGTTGGTCGGGCCATTGCTCGTATTGCTGGCGCAGGATTTCCCAACCTCTTGCTTCGGCCTCCTCGGGCGAGGGGCGCCAGCGTTTCGACGGTGTCGCCGGCTGAGGCTCCATGAGCGTTTCCAGGGGCTCGATCCTGTCGCGGTGATGGCGGATCAGGTGGCCCAACAGGGTTTCCAGCAGCGCTTTGCCCGCTTCCAGGCGTGCCCTGGACAGGCAGCTCAGTTCCAGCCGATTCGGCCACAGGGTCACATCGCCCAGGGAGCGCCACTGGGGTGAGCCTTGTTCCGTGAACCATTGCACATCGTGGATGAAGAATTCGCCCTGGGGTTCGGGTTGCTCTGGCACATGAGAGCGGCCACGGAGCAGCCAGGCGAAATGCAGCGCGCCGGGATGATCGGCCGAGTGGCCGGTGTAATTGAACTCCTCGGCTTCGGTCAGGCGCCTGGCTACGGCGTTGCCATTTGCTACCTGATAGAGGGCAGTGCAGGCCTCCAGGGGGTGGCCTTCGGGGGTGATGAAGACGGGGCGCTCGCTGGCTTTGCGCTGCATGAACTGGCGGATGTCCAGGCCGTGGCGTTGATAGAACTCGTCCAGCGTGGCCTGAGGGTGCCGGGCCTGGAAGTCGGCCAGCAACTGGCGGCTGTAAGTGAGCACGGCGTCTTTCTTCGTGGGTGGCAAAATGGCAGCCGCGCCGGTGAAATGCAGGCGATCGGTGTAGATAGGGCGGGCCAAAAGGAGTTGCCAGCGCCGCAGACTGCGCGAGGCGGAGCGATCGTGCACTTCCAGGGTCTCGCCGCTGAGCAGGTCCTCGACGATCACGCCGGTGCCGGGCATGACCTTTTGCACCTCGAAGAGGTGGTAGCGGTTCCAGTGTCGCCAAAGCTCCAGGAATTCTCGTTCCTTCTCGGGCAACCGGGGGCCTTCCTCGCGGGCAAAGATGTCAATGATCGGCTCGCCCGAACCGGTCAGGTAGTCGAAGAAGTACCACTCCTGGAAATCGAGGAAGTCTTCTTCATCGGCGATCAGGGTGCGGGTACGGGCCGCTTCTTCGCCAAAGAAACGGGATAAGGCCGGGTCCACTTCCTCGCTGAAGCGCGGTTGAAAGGCAAAGGCCTGAATCCTCTCCCGCAGGCGGTTATCGGTCCTGGCTGCGCTCGTCATGGCCGGCCTGGTCGAGGGGCGACGAGGCTGCGGTTTCCGTGTCTTGCGCTGGCGTTTCCGTTTGGCTGCGCTCATAGTGGGTTTCACCTCAGCTACGGTCTCAACAGCAACACGCCTTCTTCCTGTTCTGCCACTAACACTCGCCTGCCGCTTGGGCTGCAAGCCAGACGCCGAAAGCCTCCACCGCAGCCTCCACCTGCCTCAGCGTCGGCTGGACGGCCCGTGCCAGTTCTAGCACCCTTTCGACATCTAGTTCATGTCCGTAGCGATGCCGTACAGGGTGACGGAACCGCCGGTATCCGTCCAGTTCCAACAACAATCGCCCGCCGAACAGGGGTGGCCGCCCCTGTCCGCCTGGCTCGCCCATCTGCCCCAGCAAGAGTTGATGCCATCGCTCCCCCTGTGGCAAACCCCCATCTAATACCACGGCCACCCGCTCACAGATGCGCTCACAACGCAGGTAGAAATCGTCGAGGTAGGTCGCCAGAGCACGAGCGTCGTATTCATCCGGTGCTTCCCCGGCCCGTTTTCAAGGCTGCCGCCAGGCCCTCAACCACTTGCCGCAGAACAGTCAGCTCATCCTCGAGTCGCTCTTTCAAAGACAGATAGGGTCCTTCAGGCATAGTTTTCTCTCCCAGGATTCGGGCCCGTATATGCGGATAAACCCGTTCCAGTGGCACCAGGTCCACTTCCAGCCAGTCCGGCACGATGGCTTCCAGTTGCCGTTCCGCCTCCCACAGGGCGCGGGGCGAGAGCCTCTCTACCGCCAGATCCAGGTCCGACGAACTGTGCCAGGGGCCCTCACCGACCGCAGAACCGAAGGGAATGACCCGCCGGGCGCCGAAACGCTCCTTCAGCAACGCGGCACACACCCTGGCTGCTGCCTGCGCTTCCGCCCGCCGTTTATCTTCTGTCCCCATCTGCTTGCTATCCATCCGAAACACCCCTCATGCACCCTCAAAACCCAACCTCTCCACCCCCATTATAACTTGACAAAGCCGTTGGGTCAAGGAACACTGAGGGCCTATGCAAGCGGTTGAGCACAAGATCACAATTTGTCGCTCAAAGGTGGATTCCCCGCCGACAAAACGGGGCGAGGACGCTGCAGGCATCAAGTTAACGGTCACGAAGTTTCCCCTCCCCTGGTGGGAGGGGTTAGGGGAGGGGCAGCACCCCCACCCCATCAAGGGGGAGGGACTCGCCAGCTCTCCTGTCTATCCGGCTTAAACTTGATGCACATGGGCGAGGACACCCTTTTGAGCCCATATTGTGATGTACTGAACTTGCGGGACGGGGTGAATAGCTACCGCTCGGGCTCGATGGTCTGTAGCAGGCTCATCAGACGGTCATAGTCTCCCTTGAGCAGCGCGGCCACTTCGCGAGCGGCAGCCGCCAGCCACTCCTGGTCGTCGCCGCGGGCAGATGTCGTTTCACGGATGTGGGCGGCCAGAAGCTGCTCCGGCGGCAGCTCACCGACGGCAGCCAGCAGCAGGCGAAAGTAGAGGCGCTGCTGGCTGAAACGCACTACCTCGTCGGCCTCGCAGGTGCAGACGGAGTAGTGCAGCGGCGGCGGTTGCGGCGGCAGGTGCTGGTGCACCCGTCCATCGGGGCCGCAGTAGCCCACCAGCAGCGCCGCGAACTCCGTGCGCAGCGTCTTCTCTAATTGCGGGTGCTCGGCGTAGATCGCCGCGTCGAATACCTCTTCGGTGCTGCGACGCACGACGCGGCGGCCAGGGTCAAGCCCCGTCGTCGTGCCGAAGCTGACCACACCATACACCGTGCGGCGGCCTTCCTCCACCTTGACCAGGCTGCCCAGTGCCGGCGGCTGGTGCAGCGTGAAACTGACGGCCGTCAGGCTGTTGCTGCTCGTGGCCACAATCTCCCCGATACGTTCCATCTCCACTCCCCTTTTCTTTCCCCCTCTGCGCACAGATCCCTTTGAAGTTTAGAGTTTGAAGTTTGCGCTTTGAGCTTTGGATTCTGAACTTGGCTATATGCCTCGCTCGCGTTTGCTGCGGTCTTTGGCCGAGCGCACGTAGACGACGCCCTGCGCGGCCAGGGCCTCTTCCACCAACTGCTCCACCAGACGGTGTTCGGTGCTGGGGATGACTGCCTCTTCGTGCGCTTCGATCAGCGCCTGGGGATAGCCGCGCCCGCGGCGGCACTGATCGGCTACCGCCGCGTGCAGAAAGCCGCGCAGCGTCTCGTCCTGCATCGCCCACTGCGGCACTTCCAGCCGGGCGATCTCCTCGCCGGTGTGCAGGTAGAAGAACTGCACCCGCTGCTCGCCATAGCGGTCGAGGATGGCCGAGGTGCTGTCGAAGAGGGCGCTGCGCTGGCCGGGCTGCAGGTGGCGCAGGAAAAGCGCCTGATCGCGGAAGTCGGCCAGGGCCCGGCAGAGGGCACGCTCCTCAGTGCTGGCCTCCGCGCACTGCCCGCAATGGGGAGGATCCTTCCCGCAGACCAGCAGCCGCAGGCTGTTGGCCACGTCCTGCGCGCCCGGGTAGCTGATGTAGCTGACTATGGGAATGCCCGCCTTCTGAAACCGCTCCAGGCTGTCCAGAATCGGCGGCAGGAAGTGGCGCACTACAGCTTCTTCTTCGTTCTGCAAGGCCCAGAAGATGAGCGAGCCGTCGCGCAGGGCCAGCACGGGCCCATTGGCGGGGGCCTCCTGGGCGGCCTCGAAGAGCGCCCGCAATTCCTCCAGGGCCATGCGCAATCCCAAGCGGGCGTCTTCCACGGGGATGCGGCGGCCGGCGGCGTTGATGTAAAGGTCCTCCTCCCCGGCGCAGAACAGGCTGCGCGCCCAGAGGTGCGCATCAGGCCGCTGGCCGTAGGTCAGACGGGCCAGACCGGTGTTGAGCACGAAGAAACGCAGCGGGCTGTGGCGGTCGGGCGGGATGACGGAGCCATCACTGGCCACGACGCTGAAGTCTGAGCAGGGCAGCGGCGGCGGGTAGGCGGCGCCGACCTCCTCCCGCGGCCTGGCCACCAGCCAGGGGATGCGGTCACTCTGCTCCCGTTCCCGCAGCACCTGCCGGAGGTGGTCGGTATCCACGGAGCGCAACAGCTCACAGGCCTCCCGCAGCCGATCGGCCAGCGACTGCGTATGCGCCTGGGCAGCCATGCGGGCGATATGCGGTTGGATGACAGCAAAATCAAGAGGCATGATCTGATCCCAACCTCCAACTTCCAACCTTCAACGACCAACCAGCAGAATTATACTCAGGTAGGGCCAGCAGCACAAACGAGGTTGACAAAAATGGTCACTTGTCGTAAAATGGGACAGGAATTGCTGCATCTTTGTCCTCTGGCCGTGATGTGCCGTGCCGAAAAACTGCCCCTGTGCGGTTGGTAGTAGGACAACTGCGAGCAGTTGTCCTACTATTGAGCCGATGTATCCGATAATTTTCAGGAGGGTTTTCGTCGGCTTTATCGGTTGATGGATGTCGAGGAGGCGGCTGAGGCCTTGATCCGCATTTTGCACTTCGCCGACCTGCACCTGGGGGTCGAGAACTACGGGCGGCTGGACCCGGCCACGGGCCTTTCCAGCCGCGTGGCCGATTTCCTGCGCGCCTTCGATGCCCTGGTGGAATATGCCCTGACCGAAGGTGTTGATCTCGTCCTCTTCGCCGGCGATGCTTTCAAAACGCGCACGCCTTCGCCCACCTACCAGCGAGAGTTCGCCAGCCGCATCCGCCGCCTGGCCGTGGATTCCGGCATCCCTACCTTCTTGCTGGTAGGCAATCACGACCTGCCGCTCGCTGCCGGCCGCGCCCACAGCGTCGAAATCTTCCAGACCCTGGAGGTGCAAAACGTGTACGTGACCCGCCAACCGGCAGTGTGGCCTGTCGAGACGCGCCACGGGCCGCTGCAGATCGTGGCCCTGCCCTGGATTGTGCGCAGCGCCATCCTGACCCACGAAGCGTACAAGGAGCGCAACCTGGAGGAGATCAACGAACTGATGCTGCAGCGGCTGGAGGAACTGCTGGTGACGGGCGAGGACAGCCTGGTGAGCCAGCTTGACCCGCAGGTGCCCACCGTGCTCGTCGCGCACGGCACGGTGCAGGGGGCGGTCTACGGCTCCGAGCGCAGCGTGATGTTGGGCGGCGACCTTGTCCTGCCCAGGAGCCTGATCTGTCATTCGGCCTTCGACTACGTGGCTCTGGGCCACATTCACAAGCATCAGGTGGTCAGCGAAGCGCCGCCGGCGGTCTACGCCGGCAGCCTGGAACGCCTTGACTTTGGCGAGGAGAAGGAAGCCAAGGGCTTTGTCGTCGTAGACCTGGCGCGGGGAAGGGCCGAATACCGCTTCGTGCCCCTGGAGACGCGTCCCTTCGTCACCATTCGTGTCAGGGCTACGGCCCCCGATCCCATGGCTCAGGTGCTGGCAGCCATTGCCGAACGGGACATCACCGACGCCGTGGTGCGGCTGCAGATCGAGCTGCCCGCCGAGGCAGAGCCGCTGCTGGATGAGGGGGCGATCCGCAAAAGCCTCGATGCCGCCTTCTACGTGGCAGCGGTGGCCAGGGAAGTGGAGCGGCCCACGCGGCTGCGTCTGGGCGGTCAGGAGACCATCGAGGCCCTGACGCCGCGGGAGTTGTTGGCCCGCTATCTTCAGGCCAGGCAGGTGCCCGCTGCCCGGGCAGAGGTGCTGTTGCACTATGCCGACGAACTGTTCGCCGAGACAGGCGAAAAGGGAGGGTGACCATGACCTCGTTTCAGACGACCGTGGGGCAACTGGGCATGGCCAGGGGCGTGCGTCAATCCCGCCTGGCCAATGCCAGGGCTGTGGAGCCGACGGTGACGGACCGGCTGGGGCAGCGTAAGGGCAGTCTCTACATCCTGGCCGAACTTCAGGACGCACCACCGGCGCGCCGACAACTCTTCCGCCAGATGCTGAACGTGATCCAACGCGTCTACTACGAAGCCCCCAGCAGCGTCACCGCGGCCTTGCAGCAGGCCATAGGGGAAGCTCACCGGCTTTTGCAGGAGGCCGGAGCCACGGGCGGTGTGAGTTGCGTCGTCCTGCGAGATAGCGACGTCTACATCGCCCAGGCTGGCCCATCTCTGGTGCTGATCGCCCATCCCCGGGTCGTGCAACTCTTCCCGGACTCTCCGGAGCGGTACGATTTGCCGCTGGGCGGCAGGGTGCCCCCCGACGTGGGGCTGTTCCACACCCCTGTGGAAGCGGGCACCACCATCGTGCTGGCCGAAAGCGGCTGGCTGTCACAGGTCGAACCCCGGGTGCTGGCCGGGGCGGCGACAGCGCCCACCCTCTCTGGCGTGCTGGACGTCTTGCAGGACCTGGCCGGCACCTCTGACCTCTCGGCGTTGGTGGTGGGACTGGACGTGCCCGTCGGTGCGCCTGTCCTGCGGGAGGCGGAGGTGTGGGCAGAGGAGGCCGAGGAAGAGGAGGAGCTCTACGAGGTCGAAGTCGCCGGGAGAGAATGGGAGGAGCTTCCCGGCAGAGGCGTGGAGCCCGGCCGGGTGGCCGGTGAGGTGGCCCGCGGGATCGGCAAGGGGTTGGCAACGGCCACCACCCGGCTGGCGGAAGGGGCCAGGGCGTTGGGCGAACGGATGCTGCCGGAGGCGGAGCCGGTCGCGCCGCGGCGGGAGCGGAGGCGGGTGCAGGCCGGGGAACGCCGGCCTTCCCGCTGGCCGGTGATCGCCGCCCTGGCCATCCCCTTGCTGGTGGCACTGGTGGCGCTGGCCGTCTGGTGGCAGCGGGGCTGGGAACTGCAAAAACAGTTCGACGAGTTGATGGGAGGGGCTGTTGCCGCCTGGAACGCGGCGGAAGAGGCGGCAGACGAGGCCACGGCTCGCGGGCAATTGCATCAGGCCGAAGAGCGTGTCCTGGCGGCGTTGGCCCTCAAGCCTGGCCAGGGCGAGGCCCTCCGCCTGTACGAGCAGATCCAGGAGGAGCTGGACCGCGTCAACCATGTGGTGACCCTGCCCATGCTGATGCCCTTGCAGCAATACTCGGGCCTGGGGCGTGAGCTGGCCCGCGTGCTGGTGCAGGGACAGAACATCTTCGTGCTCGATCGGGGGAAGGACGAGGTCTATCAGTATCAGTTGGATGCGGAACTGCCTGACCTGGCCCAGGCGGTGGGGGAGGGGCCGCTGATCGCCAAGGGGCAGCAGGCCGGGCAGGTCGCCGTGAGCGACATCGCCGATATGACCTGGCTGATGGCATCGGGCAATCAGACGCGGAGCGGCCTGCTGGTGCTCGATCAGTCGTGGCGGCTGTTCCTGAGTGAGATGTCGGGCATGTGGGAGCCGGTTCGCCTGCCTTTGACGCCACCTGAGCAATGGCGCTATCCGCAGTCGGTGGAGACCTACATGGGCAATTTCTACGTGCTCGACCCTTCACGCAATCAGATTTTCCGCTACGTGCCAAGCGGCGAGGGCTACGAAGAGCCTCCCACCCCTTATTTTGAAGAGGAAGCCCTGGTCAACCTGGGCGGCGTGGCCGACATGGCCATCAGCAGCGAGCCCTGTGGCGGCTACGTCTATCTCCTCTACCGCAACGGCGTGCTGACCAAATATGCCCGCGGCGTGCCGGAGCCTTTTGCGCTTCAGGTTCCGGACAAACGGCTGCAAGATACCCCGGCCTTCTTCTCCGGCCCAGAGCAGTGTCACCTGTACGTGGCCGACGCAGGCAACAACCGCATCGTCGAGCTGAACGCTGACGGCGGCTTTGTGCGCCAGTATCGCCTGGCCGAAGGGGAGGCGTTGCGCTTCGTGCGCAGCCTCTTCGTGGACGAGGTCAAGGGCGTCTTCTACGTGCTCACCGGCGATGCGCTGTACCGCACGCCGATCCCGTAGAGGCCGAAGGCTCGCTGGGGAGGAAGGGACGTGGGGGTGCGAATTATTACCGATACAAGTTGTGATCTGCCGCCACATCTGGAAGACGAATTGCGAGGGCTTGGAGTTGTCACTATCCCTCTCCTCTTCTTCTTCGGGCTCGAGGAATGCCCGGACAAGACCATCTCCATGGCGGAGTTTCTGCAACGCGCGGCAGAGGTCTGGCCGACGACCTCGGTACCCTCGATGGGGACTTTCGCCCAGGCCTTCCGTGACGGTGTGCAGGCCGGCGATCAGGTGGTGTGCATAACCATCACCAGTAACCACAGCGCCACCTACGCTACGGCCGTGGCGGCCAGCCAGCAGTTCGCTCCCGGCCAGGTGACCGTGCTGGATTCGCAGTCGCTTTCCGTGGGCCAGGGGCTGTTGGTGCTGGCCGCTGCCCGCGCCGCCAAGGCCGGTAAAAGCCCCGCAGAGATCGTGGCTGTGGTCAACGAATTGCGCCGCCGGTTGCACCTGTTCATCGCCCTGGATACCATCGAGTACCTGGTCAGGGGAGGACGGGCCAGCCGGCTGAGCGGGATCATGGCCGGGCTGCTGAGAATCAGGCCGATCCTGACCCTGGTGGACGGCGAGTTGACGCTGCTGGACAAAGCGCGGGGCAGGAAGGCGGCCAAACAGAAGTTGATTGACCTGGCCCATGCCTGTTTCCCGGCAGAGGCCCTGGGCGTCGCCCACATCGCCTGTGAGGAGGAGGCCAGGGAGTTCATCTCGGAGGTCGCCTCGCAGACCGGCTTTCCTGAAGAGGCGATTTTCCTGGCCGAAACGGGCATGGCCATCGCCACCCACGGCGGGCCGAGGACGCTGGGGATAGTGGTTGTTTCGCAGCAGGGAAAGGAATAGGGTCAAACTCCAAAGCTCAAAGTGCGAATTTGGAGTTTGCAATCTGCAGCAGGAGCAAATCGTGATGTACTGAATTTGCAATCTGCGATCGAGAGCAAGAGGCAGGAGGGAGGATAAGGTCATGGCCTGGAAAGAGGTCGGCAAAGTCATTCATTACTTCAACCGCCTCCAGGTGGCGGGCGTGCGCTTGACCGACCGGCTGCAGGTAGGGGATCACATCTACATATTGGGACGCACCAGCGATTTCGAGCAGGATGTGACCTCCATGGAATTGGACCACCAGCCCATCGAGGTGGGCAAGAAGGGGCAGGAGATCGGGCTGCTGGTGGTGGAACGAGCGCGCCCTGGGGACACCGTCTACAAAGAGGAATAGACGCGGGCCCCATGCCGGAGCTGCCAGAAGTCGAGACCATCGTCAATCAACTGCGGCCTCACCTGCGGGGCCGACAGATCGCGGCGGTGTGGGTGGGCTGGGAGCGGATCGTGGACCGGCCGCCCGTCGCGGAGTTCTGTCGGCGGCTGGTGGGGCAAACTTTCGTCGCCGCGGAACGGCGGGGCAAGTTCCTGCTTTTCCCCCTGCACCGCGGCGACACGCTGCTCGTCCACCTGCGCATGACCGGCCATCTGCGGCTGCTGCCTTCCGCCGTCCGGCCTGATCGGCACACGCACGTTGTGCTGACCCTCGACGACGGCCAGTGCCTGCACTACCGTGATCCGCGCAAGTTCGGGCGGCTTTACCTGGTGGGCGATGCGCAGGAGGTGGTGGGTGGGCTGGGGCCGGAGCCACTGGCGGCGGATTTCGACGTCGCGGCGCTTGCGGCGCAGCTTGCCGGCCGGCGGGGCCGTATCAAATCCCTCCTCCTCGACCAACGGTTCCTGGCGGGATTGGGTAACATCTATGCCGACGAGGCGCTTTTCCGCGCCGCCATCCATCCCCTGCGCCTGGGCCAAAGCCTGACCGCCGAAGAGATCACCCGTCTGCATGCCGCCGTGCGGGCGGTGTTGAGCGAGGCCATCGCCGCCCAGGGCAGCACACTGCGCGACTATCGTTCCGCTTCGGGGCAGTCGGGGCGTTTCCAGGAGCAGTGGCAGGTCTTCCGCCGCCAGGGCGAGGCCTGCCCCCGCTGCGGCACGGCGCTGGAACGCATGCGCGTGAATGGCCGCAGCACGCACTTCTGCCCCTCTTGCCAGCGTGAGGATGGAGGATCAGCAGATCACCGTTTGCTCTCGCCGGACTGTCAGGTGGTCTCCCTGTAGAGTGTGCCCCTGTTTCACCGCCGAGAATGGCGAGTTCGCAGAGCATTTTTATTCATGCCCAAACGGAATTGCCGGCATCGAGATGAACACGCGGCCGCGCTGCGTGCCCTGAAGCGGGCCAAACTGCACCTGACCCCCGGGGCGCTGGCCCAGGTGGGCACGGCGGTCAGCGAGCACTTCGAAAACCCCTGGGCTGCCGTGGAGGCGCTCACACAGCAGCTATGCCCCTTTCCCACGGGGCTGTTGCGTTTCTGGGCTGCCCAGGAGCGGGGGCATGTGCTCATCGGCCGGCGAGACGGCGGCTACGTGCCGGGGCCCCAGCCGTGCGGGCGGCGCATGCTGGATGGCGTGGCCCACGTGGCCCTGGCCGACCTGGCCGCGGCCAACGAACGCCCGCTGGTGCTCATCGGCCATCTGCTGGACCACCTGCTGGGCTGCCGCGGTGCGCTGGCGGGGGCGTGGCTTTCCGACGGCGGCGGCATCACGCCCCGCTGGCGGGAGGTGGGGCGGCAGGTGCAAGAGCTTTTCGCCCTGGGCTATGGCCAGAGCGCAGCGGCGCGGCAGGATGCACACGCCTACTTCGCCCAGGGGCTGGCAGCCTATTGCCGCGATCGGCGGGCCTTCAACGTGGCCGACCCGCGGCTGGAGCGGCTGCTGCGCCGCACGGTGATGAGCGACGCCTTCTGGCTGTCCGAGGAGGAGTGATGCGCGTCCTGGTGCTTTCCGATATCCATGCCAACCTCACCGCCCTGGAGACGGTCTTGGCCCACGCCGAGAAGACAAAGTTCCTGGGGGAGACCGGCTTTCAGCAGGTGTGGTGCCTGGGCGATGTGGTGGGCTATGGGCCCGACCCCAACGAGTGCGTGGCCCGCTTGCGCACCCTTGGCGATGACCTTCTCTGTGTGGCCGGCAATCACGATTGGGCGGTGCTGGATAAACTGCCGGTGGATGATTTCAACCCCGAGGCCCGCCGCGCCGTGCTGTGGACGCGAGAGCAGCTCACGCCGGCCAGCCGGGCCTTTCTGGAGGAATTGCCGGACGAACCACTGGTGCGGGGCGATTTCACCATCACCCACGCCAGCCCTCGCCATCCCATCTGGGAGTACATCATCCATCCCGCCACCGCCCGGGAGAATTTCGCCTTTTTCGATACCCCCTACTGTCTGATCGGCCACACCCACGTGCCGGTCATTTTCCTCTGTCGGCAGGAGACACAGAGCGGGGAAAGCAAGAACGTCTGCCGGGCCCTGGCCCCTCTCTACGACAAGGCCCTGGGCCTGGCCGGGGAGCATCGCCTGATCCTCAATCCGGGCAGCGTGGGCCAGCCGCGCGATAGCGACCCCCGCGCCGCTTACGCCATGCTGGACACAGAGCAGGCCATCTGGCACTACCGGCGGGTGCCTTACCCTTACGAATTGACCCAGGCGCGCATGCGCACGGCCAACCTGCCGTATCGCCTTATCGCCCGCCTGGCCTATGGGTGGTAGTAGGGGTTGGTCTCAGACCCACCCCAGGTGGGTCTCAGACCCGCCCCAGGTGGGTCTCAGACCTGCCTCTACACGGATACGGCGATCTCCACCCGGAAATCGCGCTGCTCCCCCGGCGCAAGGAACTGCAACGTGCCCCGCGCCCGCTCCTTGCTGCGCCCCTCCACCCGGCAATTGGCCGGCTCCAGGCCCAGCACGTAGGCTCCTTCCCCCATCATTTTCCATTGTACCAGGTTGGGCAGCATGGCCTTCTGGTAGCGCACGGTCAGCGAGAGCCGGCGCGTCGGGTTGCGCAGGGTGATGCTTGCCCAGCCCTCGGCGTCCGCCGGAAGGTCGTGGTAGAAGACCTGTTCGCGGTAACCGGGCGTCGGCGGCTGGAAGCGCATCCATGTCTCCAGGCCGGGTGCGGCCACACTGTCGCGGGGGCGCACCGCATGGGGCTCGGCCAGCAGCTCGCAGGTCTCGTCCAGCAAGGGGAAGCCCAGGTTGATGTGGTAGAGGATCATCAGCGGCGAGGGCGTCGCTCCCAGGTTTTCCACCCGATCCTCGATAGCCAGCCGGGTCTGGCCCAGCCAGGCGATGATGCGGCGGGTCAGACGCAGGTTCTCGCCGAACAGACGGGCCTCCCGCATCTCCCCCTGCACCCAGAAGGAGCACTCGTCGCCCTCCCATGCCTCGCCGACCTGGACGTGGCGCGCCGGCAGCAGCGACAGCCGGCCATGCAACCCCAGCGCTTGCCCTTCGTCCTCGTCGGGGGCGCCCAGGTAGGTCAGCCCGCAGCCGGTCAGCAGGCCGCCGCCGAAAGTGCGCAGCCAGCCGAGGCCTTCCGGCTCGAAGTACGCCGGATGGGCGAAGCCGGCCGGGGAGAGCCAGGCCAGAGGCAAGCCGCGGTAGGCCGCCGGGCCGATGTCCATGCCCCGGTCGAGCAACACAGTGAAGTCAAGCCCGGCTCCCGTGCGCACCTCGGCCACGCGCACGCCGCGCTCGACGCCCTCGTCCCACCGGGCAAGCCGAATGCCGGCCAGTTGCGAGAGGTCGCCCATGTAGGACAGCAATTCCGCCCGAGACCATTGACGGTCGAACAGATAGGCCATCTCCTACCTCCAACTTCAAAATCCAGCAGTTACATCCAAAGTCCAAAATCGCCAATCCGCAATCCGCAATCCGCAATCCGCAATCCGCAATCCACAATCCACACAGTCTGCTCACGAGAGCAGGCGGCCCAGCCAGGGCTTGCGCAGGTCAATGGCCCGCTCAGGACACAGCTCGTGGCAACAGTAGCAGCGGATACAGATGTCCAGGTCCATGCGGGCGCGTTTCTCGACCAGGGTGATGGCATTCACCGGGCAGTTCTGCACGCACACGCCGCAGCCGATGCACCGCTCGTTGGAACCTGGGGCGGCGACCATCCACCGCTTCACCAACCGGCCCAGGAAGGCGGTCATTCCGTCGGAAGGGGCCTGGGTGTCCGGCACGCGGAAGCCCGAAACGTGGAAATCGCCGAACGCGTCGCCCACGATTTCGATGTCGGCAACCCGGCCGGTGGTCAGCCCCCGCGCCATGGCCGCCCGCAGCGGGTAGATGCTGGACACGTCCATACCCACCAGCGTGGCCGCTACCACGTCCAGGGCGATCCCGTCGGCGCTGGCCAGCAAAGCCCCGATGCTGAAAGGGTCTCCGGCAGAAGGCCCCTGGCCGTCCATGCCTACCACCGCATCCATGAGCGAGAGCGCCGGGCGGATGAGGGTCAGGATGTCCAGGAGCATGTCGCCGAAGCGTTCCGGCTGCGGGAACCTGGCGTGATAGCCCATCTTGGCCGTGCCGGGGATCACGCCGAAGAGGTTCTTGATAGCCCCGGTGAAGCGCATGAGGCCGTGCGTCTTCAACTTGGGCAGGGAGATGACCACATCGGCGCGTGCAACGTAGGTGCCCACGTCCATGGCCTTGATCAGATGCCCTGCCGGGTGTGACAGGTGCGTCTCGCCGCAGTCCCAGTTCAGCTCCGCCCCGGTCTCCTCGGCCACCTGGGTCATGCCCGACCTGTGATACACCGCTCTCAGCCAGGGCTTGCGCAGCGGCCCACCGGGGCTGTCGCCGATCACCGGCTGGCCGCCTGCTTCCTGCACCAGCCGGACCACGGCCTTGACCACGGCAGGGTGGGTGCAGATCGCCTCCTCGGGCGCCGACGCCAGCAGCAGGTTGGGCTTGAGCAGCACACGCTGGCCGGGTTGCACGTAGCGGCCTATGCCGCCGATGAGGTCTACGGCCCGGCGCACTGCCGCCTGAACGGTGTCGTCTTCATAGGTGGGGCATCGCACCAGAGATACGGGGCCTTTCATGCCACGTTGCGTCTCGCCATGAGCATTTGCGATACAGTATACCACCATCCTCAGAAAGTGGCAACACAGGGCTGACCCGGTGCGCACTCATACGCGCCTTGACAGCCATCGAGAGTTGGCATAAAATGCATTTGACCGACCCTGCGCCCTTGCGACGAGCGGTATGAGTGTGTGTCACCTTGCGGCAGGTGATGTGAGAAACGGAGAAACAGGAGCCTCCTGATGATAGCGCGCTGTCTGATCGGCACGTCCGGCTGGGTCTATCCTGATTGGCAGGGCATCTTCTATCCTGAACAGCTCCCCCAGGCGCGCTGGTTCGAACACTATGCCCGCCACTTCCCCACGGTGGAGATCAACTACTCCTTCTACCGCCTGCCGACGGAGGCGAGCTTCGACAACTGGCGGGAGCAGGCGCCGGCGGGTTTCGTCTACGCCGTCAAAGCCAACCGTTACCTCACCCACATCAAGCGGCTGAAGGATTGCCAGGAGCCGCTGGAACGTTTTCTGGGCCGCGCCCGGCGGCTGGGCGACAGGCTGGGGCCGATCCTCTACCAGCTTCCGCCCCGCTGGAAAGCCGATGTGGAGCGGCTGGAGGGTTTTGCCCGCCTGTTGCCGAAAGACCTGCTCCACGTCTTCGAGTTCCGCGATGAACGCTGGTTCGTCGAACCGGTCTTCCAGGTCCTGCAGGCGCACGGTCTGGGCTTCTGCATTTTCGACATGCCGGGGCTGGCATGCCCCCTGCGTGTGACCGGCGATGTGGTCTACATCCGTTTCCATGGTGCTGGCTGGCTCTACGCCGGCCGCTATAGCCGGGAGACGCTGGCCGCCTGGGCGCGGCGCATCGCCGACTTCCTGGCCGAAGGGCGCCGGGTCTATGTCTACTTCAACAATGACGCCTTCGGCCATGCCCTGGTCAACGCGTGGGAACTGATGGAGTTGCTCGAGGGATGATCCACACTGGCTGCTGCGGTTACGGGCGGGCGAGGGCCACGTACTATCAGCACTTCCGGCTGGTGGAGGTTCAACAGACCTTCTACAAGCTGCCTGGGTTGGCCACGGCGGAGCGCTGGCGGGCCGAAGCGCCGCCGCGCTTCGAGTTCACGCTGAAAGCCTGGCAGCTTATTACCCATGAGCCCTCGTCGCCGACCTATGGCAAAGCCAGGCTGAGCCTTGAGGGGCCGCCGGAGCACTACGGCGCTTTCCGCCCCACGTCAGAGGTGCACGCGGCCTGGGAGATGACGCGGGCCATCGCCCGGGCCCTGGGGTCACGCCTTGTGCTCTTCCAATGCCCGGCCAGCTTCACGCCCACGGAGGAGCATATCGCCAACCTGCGGGCTTTCTTTCGGAAAGCCGATCGTGGCGGGTTGCGCTTTGCCTGGGAGCCACGAGGGGAATGGGACGAGGAAGTGATCGCTGCCCTCTGCCGCGAGCTGGACCTCATCCATGCCGTGGATCCTTTCCAGAGGCGGCCGGTGACAGAGGGCATCGCCTACTTCCGGCTGCACGGGCGCACCGGCTGGCGCTACCGCTACACCGATGAGGACCTGGCGCAGCTCCTGGCCTGGTGCGGGGATTACGACGAGGCATACTGCCTGTTCAACAACGTGAGCATGTTCGAAGATGCGGGACGATTTCAAAAGTTAGGGAGCAGCATTTGACACCTGGCTGAGCTGTGCGTTTTCGGCCGGCGCGAAGGCAAGGCAGTCGAAACAGCTCTCTGACACCGGGCAGACGGCCGACAGGTTCAATCCACCGGCATCCAGGCTGAAAAAGGACGCTGAGGCAGGCAATGGCATGCCTCAGCGTCGTTTTCACAAAAGAGCGTCCTCAGGCCGCCAGTGCGATAATCGGGCCCGGCTACGGCTGCCTGACATTGATCAGACAGGAGAGCTTGCCGATCACCAGCGGGCCAAGGCGCTGCGTCAACACTATCTCGTATTTCTCGCCAGGGCGGGCGTCCTCCGGCAAGGCAATCTTCATGGTCACCATGCCTTTCTCGCTGGAGCGTACCTCCAGGCCATCCAGCGTTGCCGTGGGGGCGGTGATCTGGACGCGCGAACGCCGCGCGTCGCGCCGCACGCTCACGCCTGTGACTCGAGAATCGGGCGCCAGGCGACGCGTGGCCGTGTGCAGTTCCACTTTGGCGCCAGCCGGCAGGCCGACGCGGTCAACCTCCAACGTGACATAACTGATCTTGCGCCAGATGCCGTGCATGACGAAGCGCAAGGTGCCTTGCTCACCCGGTGCCAGGTCCATCACGGCCAGGTTCTTCTGGGCGATGTTGTTGTCCCACTGCACCGACCAGTCGTGCTGGATGGGGTCCTCGTCCGATTCCAGGCGCACCAGGTAACAGAACAGCATCGTGCCCTCCGGCTGCCACTCCAGGGGGCCCACGACCAGGTGGGCATCGGGCAGCACGGTGGGGACGTTCACCGTTTGCAGCAACTGCCAGTTGCGCGGCCAGATGGAGGGCGAGAGCGGACAGATGTAGACGTGCGCTTTCACGTTCCTGGCCTCGGCTCCCCGGTTGTGCAGGCGGAGGTAGAGGTAGTTGGGCCGGCCGGGGATGGGGTTTTGATGAAGCTCCATGCCGTCGGGCGCGTGGCGCACCCAGATGTCGGGGCTGTTCCAGCGTGCCCCCTCGCTGGGCACCGTCCCGTTGTCCTCCGGGTTGTCGCGAATATAGACATCGGCTTTGGGAAGGCGGTCGGCGCTAAAAGCGGCGTAGCAGTGGTTCTCGATGTAGGCGTAGGGGATGGTGCCATAGCCGTTGCCCCAGGCGCTCTCATAGGCCCAGGGCTGCCAACTGTTACGCAGGATGAAGTAGCCGCCGCCGGGGGCCTCTTCGTCGTCCTGGTAGCCGACCAGGGCCATGGCATGGCCGCCGTTGGCCTCCTCGCCGGGCAGGGGCATGGTGATCTTGCCGTAGCGCTTCACCGCCGCCGAAAGGTACCAGCTATCGAAGACAGGGATGGCGAAGCAGATGATCTTGCCCTCGGCCAGGCAGGTCTTCAGGTCCAGGACCCGGCTGGGGTTGAGTTTGATGACGCGCTTGATTTTGAAGCGCGCGGCGTTGTCGAGCGCCGCTGGCGGCGGTGGGCCCTGGCCCTCGTTGCCGGGGATAGAATTGGGATTGTAGGGCCAGTGCTGCTCCTCTGGCACACCCGCTTTGGCCATACACTCCAGGCCAAGCTCGGCGTACGTGCCGGAGACCGACGGTATGCCGTCGTTTTCCTTGCACCACCAGTAAACGAACTGTTCCGAGAGATTGATGTCCGTGCTCGCCGCGCCGGCGGCAATTTCCATGTGCTCGCGCACGGCCACCGCGGCGTGGGCGACGCAGGTCCCCCGCTGGGCCTGGTTGCGGATGGGCGGCAGTTTCTCCCGATGGTCTACCGAGGCGGGCAGGTCCACGGGATAGGCGACGGTGACGAAGCGGCTGCGGGCCCGCGCTCGTGTCACCTGCTCCGGCGACGGGGGGATGCTGCCGGTGAAATACTGAATGCGGTCCACTGCTTCCGCTGCTGCCAGCAACCGACGCGAGCTCACCTCTGGCATCTGCCGGCGCGCGGCCTTCACGATGTCGTCCAGTTGCTCGTCATCCACGTCCAGGGCGGTGGCCAGGCCCTGGCGGCCCGCCGGGGAAGCGGCGATGGCGACCAGCTCCTGGGCGCTTTCGATCCAGTGTGCTTTCAGTTGCTGAGCCTGTTGGGGTGAAAGCGAAGGCAGCTCTTCCACCGGCACGGCTTGCCTGATCAACTTCCTCCTGGCCATTGTTCACTCCTTGCACTGTTCCGTATCTTCTGGTTCGGTCTTGCCCCCCGAGGGCCAGCGGCCACGCCGTTTGTCGGGAGGGATGGGGGTGACTTCGCCCAGGAAACCGCCCCGCACCGGGCGCTCCATCTCCTCGGCCACTTCGGGCAGGAGTTGGGTCCGGACCAGGGCCAACAGGGTCTCGAACCTTTCTTCTGACATCCCCAGATACGTCGCCAATCGCCTGCGGTTTCCAGGGGTGGCGCTGAGGGAGAGGAGCTGTTCGGAAGTGGTGATCCATAGCGCCTGAAAGCGCTGCAGATGCTCCTCCGTCAGTCCCTCCAGCCCCTCGAGCGGCTTGCCTTGCTCATCCATTCTCTCTTTCATAGCCCTCTCTCCATTATGGCCGGTGCACGCGGAAACACCATCACCTTGCTGCTTTGTGGCTCCGCGCCAGGTGTGGAAGTGAGAATGGAGAGGCGGAGCCACCGCCAGTGTCCATAGTATACACCGCAATTGGTCGCACGTCAAGTAACACCTCTGAGTGGGGTGTATTTCACTTTAGTGGCGAGAGCGAGAGCCAGCCTGGCCTGTGTCATTGCGAGTTGGCCATGGCGCGGCCC